>CAYUYE010000005.1:0-204570 GCA_964449255.1 uncultured Nitrospira sp.
CTCTTCGAGAAAATCTGGGATGCCCATGTCGTACGGGAAGAACCCGACGGCACCACCTTACTCTATATCGACCGCCACCTTGTTCACGAGGTGACGTCCCCTCAAGCGTTTGAGGGCCTCAAGTTGGCCCACCGTCGCCCGAGACGGCCAGGCGCCACCTTGGCGGTGCCCGACCATAACGTGCCCACCACCGATCGCCGTCTGGGGATCGCGGACCCGGTCAGCGCCAAGCAGATTGCTACCTTGGAGGACAATTGTCGGGACTTCGGCATTACCATTTTCAAGATGAACGATCCACGGCAGGGGATCGTGCACGTGATTGGTCCCGAACAGGGCTTTACTCTCCCCGGTATGACGATCGTCTGCGGAGACTCTCACACCTCGACCCATGGCGCATTCGGCGCCCTGGCCTTCGGCATTGGGACCAGCGAAGTCGAGCATGTCCTCGCGACGCAATGCCTGCTCCAGAAGAAACCCAAGACGATGGAAGTTCGGGTCGAGGGGGCGTTGTCTCGCCATTGCTCAGCTAAAGACATTATCCTCGCGATTATCGGCAAGATCGGCACGGCAGGAGGAACCGGGTACGTGATCGAATACACGGGCTCGGCCATCCGGGCGCTGTCGATGGAAGGGCGCATGACCCTCTGCAATATGTCGATTGAGGGCGGGGCCCGCGCGGGATTGGTCGCGCCCGACAACCGGACCTTCCTCTATCTGAAGGATCGCCCCCTAGCGCCTACAGGCGAGCAGTTCGACCGCGCGGTCCGCATCTGGAAGGAGCTGGTGACCGATGCCGACGCCCGGTTCGACCAGCGGGTGGAGCTGCGGGCCGACCACATCGCTCCCCAAATTACGTGGGGCACCAGTCCTGGGATGGTGACGGGCGTTGACGGGAAGGTCCCCGATCCGGGCGACGCCGCGGATGAAAATGCACGCCGGTCCACGGCACGGGCGCTCGAATACATGGGCCTCAAGGCGGGCACGCCCATGTCGGAGATCCGGATTGACCGTGTCTTCATCGGATCCTGCACGAATTCCCGTATCGAAGATCTGCGACTGGCCGCGCAGTACGCGAAGGGCAAGAGGGTCGCGCGGACCGTGCATGCCATGGTCGTCCCCGGATCCGGCTTGGTGAAGCAGCAAGCGGAGCAAGAGGGCCTGGATCGGATCTTCCGGGAAGCAGGCTTCGAATGGCGCGAGCCCGGCTGCAGCATGTGTTTGGCGATGAATGCCGACGTACTCGAACCGGGGGAGCGGTGCGCCTCCACCAGCAACCGCAATTTTGAAGGGCGCCAAGGGGCCGGCGGACGCACTCATCTTGTTTCTCCGGCCATGGCCGTCGCCGCAGCCGTCGAAGGCCATTTCGTCGATATTCGTTCTTGGTCGTAGCCCGAAAAGGATACGTCGATGCAACCGTTCACGACCCTGACTGGTCTGGTCGCCCCGCTCGATCGAGTCAACGTGGATACCGACCAGATCATTCCGAAACAATTTCTCAAGACCATCAAACGCACGGGACTGCGGGAAGGGCTCTTTTACGATTGGCGCCGGAAGGCCGATGGCTCGCAGGATCCGTCGTTTTTCCTCAACCAACCGCAATATCGGGACGCCAGCATTCTCTTGACCCGGGATAATTTCGGCTGCGGCTCTTCCCGCGAACATGCACCGTGGGCCCTGCTGGACCAAGGATTTCGCTGCCTGATCGCGCCGAGTTTCGCCGACATTTTTTTTAACAACTGCTTCCAGAACGGCATCCTGCCCGTGGTGTTGAAGGAGGCCGAGGTCGATACTCTGTTTCACGAGGCGGCGGCGGCCGGGTATCAACTCACCGTGGACTTGGCCGCACAAACCGTGGTGTCCCCGCGGGGGGGCCGCTATCAGTTCCAGATCGATGCATTTCGGAAGAACTGCCTGTTAAACGGGCTCGACGCCATCGGGTTGAGTCTTCAACACGAACCGGCCATCACCGCCTATGAATCCCGTCGTCGAGCCGAGGCGCCCTGGCTGTTTCCCGACCTGAGGACCTGAGCGTAGCATGCCGGATCCCACTCCAGGCGAGTCTCCCCTGTCGAGAGCCCCATCTGCCGCTCCGGCGCCTTCCTCAACGCCTGCCTCCGCGCCGCCCACGGGCAAGAAAAAGTCCTCCTGGCGCGGCAAAGTCCTGCTGTTCTTCTTCCTCCTGATTTTCGTGCCGCTGATCCTCGTTGGTCTCTACCTCGCGGTGGTGCTCAACTTCAGTTACTCGGATGGTGATCGTACGGGATACCTGCAAAAGTTTTCTCGCAAGGGCTGGGTCTGCCGCACGTACGAGGGTGAATTGGCCATGACCACCGTCCCTGGAGTGGCCCCCACTGTGTGGACCTTCAGCGTCTGGGATGAGGCCGTGGCGCGGGAGATCAATTCCCTCCTGGGCAAGCGCGTCGTCCTGCACTATCGTGAATATCGCGGCATCCCCACGAATTGTTTCGGCGAGACCGACTACTACGTGGATGGCATCAAATCGGTTGAGGAGCCTCAGCCCTAGCCCGACCGGCTGTCTTCGCCCTACGACAACCCGCAATCCCCAACAGGGGGTGGGCAGCGCGCGCTGCGGGTCCGTCGCAACCTGAAAGGATCGCAATGGAACGAGCGCAAGCCGTGCTCTGCGAGGCGATCGTCGAGGCGGGTCAACGCGCACTCGTCATCGCGAGTAAGGGGTTTCAGATCATGACGAAACCCGATCGTTCCCCCGTCACGACCGCCGATCTCGAAGTGAACCGCCTGCTGGAATCCGCCCTCCTAGGGGCCTTCCCCGGTGACGGATGGCTGTCGGAGGAGGCTCCGGACTCCCCGGACCGTCTGACCAAATCGCGTGTGTGGGTCATCGACCCGATCGACGGCACTTCCGCATTCATTGCGCGCAAGCCGCACTTTGTGATCTCCGCTGCGCTCGTGCAGGATGGAGTTCCCGTGGTGGGGGCCATCTATAATCCGTCGACGGGTGAACTGTTTACTGCAAGCCAGGGCCGGGGCGCGACGCTGAACGGAGGCGCCGTCCGTGCCAATGCCAAACCCGGGGCAAAGCTGGGCCTTCTGGTCAATTCAACGGAGCTGGAGAGCGGGAAGTTCCGAGCCATCGGGGACGTGGCCGATTGCCGCACGCTTGGGTCCATCGCCTACAGCTTGGCTCTGGTGGCCGCTGGAATGGCCCCCGCTATGATCACCTTTGAGAAAGAGCACGAATGGGATGTGGCTGCCGCGGCCATTCTGCTCCGTGAGGCCGGGGCAACCGTGACGGACGGCCTGGGACAGCCGCTGCGGTTCAATCAGCCCCAGCCCTCGTATCGTGGCACCATCGCCCTGTCGCCCGACGCCCGCCCGGCCGTGGATCTTATCTTGGCGCGACTTCGTTCGACTATCTGATCCCATTCCTCATGAGCCGACCCACAAGACTCGGACTGATGGCGATTGCTGGTTTGTTTCTGATCGTCACCATTCTCGTCGTGTCGCTCGAGCGACTCGCGCGGATCGGCGTGGAGCGTATCGGGTCTCACCTGACCAAGACCACGGTCTCCCTCCAAGGAGTTTCCTTGTCACTGGTGGCCGGGCGCGCGGTCTTGGAGGGGTTGATGATCGCCAATCCCTCCCCGTATCAATCCCCGACCGCCCTCTCGGCCCGCCGGGTGACCGCGGAACTGGATTGGAGCACGCTCGTCCGTGACACCTTGGTGATTCCGGAACTGGCGATTGAAGAGCCCGACGTCACGTTCGAAGGGTCCCTGTCGTCCAACAATCTCGACACGCTTCGCGCCAACCTGCAGGCTCACACTCGGAGCGACGCTCCCACCGAAGGCAACCGTGCCCCGCAAGGGAGAACCGTCATCATTCGGCGCTTACGCATCACGGGAGCCAAAGTGAACGTCTGGATACGCACCAGCACGCTGGAAACCAAAGCGCATGGTGTCCGCCTCAAAGACATCACCCTGGAGAACCTGGGTGATCCCGAGCATCCCCTCTCGACGGCGGAGGTCTCCACCAAAATCTTCGCGGCCCTCACCCAGGAGGCTGTCGCCGTATTGGGGAAAACTACCGGGGGGCTCGTGGGACAAGGGGCCGATTCCCTGATGTCCGGCGCACGGGAGGCTGGCAAAACCTTGGATCGGGCCGTTGACGGCCTCAAACAGCTGCTCTCGAAATAGGTCGGGCTCCTCTGAGACGAGAATGTTAGACAGGAGCGCTATGGCGTTGGGGACTTTGTGGGCGCCAGCATGGACTCGACGTCCTTCAGGCTGAGCCTCGCCCGATCCACGGCGGGAGAGTATTCGGCGCCTTTGTCTTGGTAGGTATCGACGACTCGCTGGTAGGTGCCACGGGCCTGGTCGTATCGTTTGGTTTGGGAAAGATAGCGCCCCAGATTCAGCCAATTGTCGATGGCCGTTTGGTTGGTCGTCTTGATCAGAGACCACTCGCGGGCCTTCTGATTCGTGTCCATCGACGTGGAACGACGGATCAACCCTCGCTCCATGTCACGCGCGAGGCCTTCGATCTGCTCATTTTCGGCCACCGCGCCGGCAATCTGCCCGCGCTCAAGGTTTTTGTAGAAGGCTTTGCTGTGGTCCATGACCAGATCGGCACGTTGCTGGTAGACGTCTTTCGCGCATCCGGATAGCCACTGTCCCGATGTCAAGGTCAGCAGAGCGCAGATGAATAGGGTGCGAGGTCGAATCATGTGGAAATTATAAATTCTTGGCCGGTAAATTACCAGTTCGTCGAGGCACCGCTGGACTTCCTTTCTGCGCCGCCTGAGACCACTGAGCATGAACACAATCGAACGCTTGTCGCACGTAGCGGGGACGGCCCTCGGGATCTTGGCTGGAGGCTGCCTTGCTCTGTTTGCTTTGGTCACAATCCTCCACGGGTGGGATCTCAAGTATCTGGGGCTCGTCGCGGGGGCGGGCCTGCTCTGGTTGGCGCGCCGCTTGCCAGGCGCCGGTCGTGTCAGCGTGACCCTCTTCCTGCTTTCGACCGGCATCGTCCTATTTTTCGCAAACCTGGTCCTGGGGGTCAAGCAGGAGATGGATCAGACCTTTCCTCGATCCCATTGGCTCGAAGGAAAAGCCGGCAACAAACATCTTCCCGCGCTGCAACAGGCCGCCCAGCAGTTGCACCAGCCGTTTGATCGTCGAACCCGACTGGAGGTCATGCTGGACCTGCGCCGAAACGGCATCGATGCCTGGCCCTCCATGTCCAGCCCTCTGCTCTTTGCCGACTATCCTCGGGCCATGACCGAACCCCTCCTCACCGTCGACGGCGCGCCCTTCCTGCCGTTAGCAGGCATTGCCAATGTGACGGCCGTGCATTGTAACGAAGGCGGCCAATACGCGTTGATCGACAACGATGAACACGGATTCTCCAATCCTCGAGGAATGTGGGAGAAGGGCACGGTCGACGTGGTGGTCGTAGGTGACTCCTTTGCTCATGGTGCCTGCGTGCGACCGCCGGAGACCTTTCCCGCGCGCATCAGAGAGCGGATCCCGTCGACCCTGAATCTCGGGAACGACGCAATCGGCCCCCTCATCGAATTGGCCATGGCGAAAGAGTATCTGCCTCACCTTCGCCCGAAGGTTGTCGTGTGGGCTTACTTTGAGTCCAATGACCTGCCCGACCTGAGGACGGAGCACGCGAGTGTGCTGAAGAGGTACCTGCAGCCAGGCTTCAGCCAACGTCTTCTCGGTAGGCAGGAGCAGATCGATCGTGCGTTGCGTGAGTACGTTGAGTCGGTGCTCCAGGCGGGAAGCCCACACGCGACATTCACGGCGATGGTCCTGGGCGCACGGCGATTGTGGTCGTCCGGCGCCAACCTCGAACGGCTTCTGAAACTGTCCTACCTGTGGGAGGCCACAGCAGTCTGGGTTCGTTCGCTGCACCCGAATCCCGTCATACATTCGCCGTCACTGGAGCGCTGGATTCCCCACCAGGCAGCCACTCGCCAGGAGTTGGAACTCTTTCAGGTCATCCTCCGGGAGACTCAGGCCATTGTGTCTCCGTGGGGCGGGCAGGTCCTTTTCGTCTATTTGCCCCAATACGAACGTTACGGCAGGCAGGATTTTGCGGATCTTAATCGAGAGCCTATTCTGGAACTTGTTCGCTCACTGCATCTACCCCTGGTCGACATTCACCAGGCCTTCCAGTCCCACGGCGACCCCCTGACCTTGTTTCCCTTCCGCCAGCCCGCCCACTATACGCCAGAGGGGTACCGCGTAGTTGCTGAAGAGATCGTACGACGGCTCGAACGCATGCTCCCACCGGGCTCCGTCCATTCCACCCCGTCGCCATCGTGACCTCCCCGACCGGCACGACTCGGCAGCGATTAATCGAGGCGCTTACGGACACATGTTTGAGCGCGCGCCAGTTGGCGGCACGACTCGCGCTCCCGGAGCGACAGATTGAGGAACACCTTGACCATGTCGTCAGGACGCTGTCGCGCGATCGCACCCGAAGATTTTTCCTCGAACGCCCGGAATGTGGCGCCTGCGGATATCGCTTCCCCGGACGGACGAAATTGACCTGTCCCAGTCGGTGTCCCCGTTGTCGAAGCGAGGCCGTCGTCCCTCCCCGCTTCACGATCAAGTCGCTGACCGGAAACGCCCCTCGGTAACCGATTCGTGGAGCGGCCCCTCCTTGGCTGGCTCCAACAATTTCGATTTTCCTTTGTCGGACTCACCACCTCCCCTATTGTCAGGCTAGGAATCGATACGATGTCTCAACGTCTGTCCATTTCAGCCTCCACGTTGGCCAACCTCAAGAGCGATCTCTTCGCATCGGTCGTCGTGTTCTTGGTAGCGCTCCCGCTTTGCATGGGCATAGCCGTGGCCTCCGGAGCCCCACCCGCTGCCGGGATCGTCACGGGGATTATCGGTGGGCTAGTGGTCGGGAGCCTCGCGGGGTCCCCGTTACAGGTGAGCGGGCCAGCGGCTGGACTCACGGTCATCATGTGGGAACTCATTCACGAGCAGGGAATGGAACGCGTTGGCGTGATCATCCTGCTGGCGGGCATCATTCAAATTAAATGGGCCTGGCTCCAATTGGGACAATGGTTCCGCGCCGTGTCACCAGCCGTCGTGCACGGCATGCTGGCGGGCATCGGCATTCTCATCGTGGCCAGCCAGTTCCACATCATGATCGACGACGCTCCCAAAGGCAGCGGCCTTGAAAATCTACTAACGCTGCCCGCAGCCGCCTGGAAGGGGTTACTGCCCGATGACGATGTATCGACGAACCATCATGTGGCCGCCCGTATCGGCGTAATGACGATTGCGGTGATGGCGCTTTGGACCCAGTTCGCCAGGGGATATTTGAAAGTCTTGCCGGGCGTGTTGCTCGGCGTAGTATTGGCGACCGGGGTGGCTTTGCTCTGGGATCTTCCCGTGAACCATGTGGCGGTCCGGGACAATCTCCTGTCGGTGATTGCATTGCCCTCAGGTGACAGCCTCCGCCATATTGTCGATCCTTCGGTGTTCGCCGAGGCCCTTGCCCTGGCCCTCATCGCCAGCATCGAAACTCTGCTGAGCGCGACGGCTGTCGACCAGCTCCATCGAGGGGCCCGCACACGGTACAACAGAGAACTGTTTGCCCAGGGTGTAGGCAACTGCCTGTGCGGCCTGATGAATGCCCTACCGATGACCGGCGTGATCGTGCGCAGTGCCGCTAACGTGCAGGCAGGAGCCCGCTCGCGCGGATCGGCTATCTTGCATGGGGCGTGGCTATTGTTGTTCGTAGCCTCGTTACCTTTCGTGCTGCGGCAGATCCCCACATCGAGCCTTGGCGCGGTCTTAGTCTTCACGGGATTGAAGTTGATCAACATCCGGGCCGCCCGCGATCTTCAGAAACACGGTCCTACGGAGCTCCTGATTTATGTCGCGACAGTTGTGACGATCGTTGCGACGAATCTGCTGACGGGTGTTCTGGTCGGAGTCGGCTTGGCAGTCGCGAAGTTACTCTACACCACGCAGAACCTTCGCACCTTGTTCGCCCACGATACACAGACGGGGCTATTCACCTTGCATCTCGAGGGCCTGGCCACATTTGTCAGTCTTCCGCGACTGGCTACTACCTTGGAAAAGGTTCCTCCGCGAGCCGAGGTGCGGATTGATTGTGCCGCGCTGTATCACATCGACCATGCCTGCCTGACGTTGTTGGAATCCTGGAAGCCCCAGCATGAATCAACCGGTGGAATCGTCCATATCGACTTGGATCAACTGAAGGATCGAGCCCAGCACCCTATCTCCCCTATGCGTGCGTCTCGCGCAGCTGCGGCCTAAGGTACGAGCGTCCACTCCCCCGCCCCTAGAACATCGCCTTCTTGGCCGATACCGCTCGCTTGGTCGCACGAAACGTCTCATAGTAGAAAAGCACTTTTTCGACGTAGAGCTGGGTCTCTTCAATCTGGGGAATCTGATAGTTGTTTCTCTTGACGCGGTATTCGCCCGCGTTGTACGCGGCGATCGCGAGGGGAAGATCGCCGTCAAATCGGTCCAACAAGTAGCGGAGGTGCCTGGCTCCACCGCGAATGTTCTCGACCGGGTTGAATGGATCACGGACTTTGAGTGACGCCGCAGTTCGAGGCATCAGTTGCATCAACCCGATAGCCCCGGTGGGCGAGACTGCTCCTGGATTGAAATCCGACTCCGCTTTGATGACGGCTCGGAGCAATGCAGGGGACAGTTTCTGTTGGCGAGCGAACCACCGGATAGCCTGATCCAATTCGCGGGGGGGAATTCCAGGTGAAGCCCGACGTCCGAACGAGGCGGTTGGCTGAAACCGTCCGTCGGTCGGCACGTTCGTGGCTGCGATGGTCCCGTTTGGCTCAATATATTGATAGATTGCGCTTCCCGCGGTGCGTGATGTGAATACGACGGCGCCGAGCACTAGTGCGAGGCAGAGCCTCCTCACGCGACGCTGACAGGAACCGAAGCCCGTGCTGGAGGGAATCATCGTGTGGCTCATAACTCCTCCCATACATGGTCTGGTCTTTTCTGTCCGGCAAGCCCCCTCTCCTCTTCACGCGACGCCATGGTACAGATCAGGAACTATACCCGGCGTCTGGTGATGAGCGTAGCTTACAAACCACGCTTTTCCCATGACTTACAAGGCAGGAGGCGGCCCATCTTTTGGTGGGAAGCCTGGTATGGGGTCGACACGTTTCGTCCCCTCGGCCAACAAACTGTGGTCCTCCCGCACTAGGGGGGGGTCGCCACAGTGCTTCTGAATAATGCCTTCTGCCAACTCGGGAGCTATCCTTATTGGTAGTCACAAAACAGGCACAGCTCGAGACAGGTCTATTCCGCAAGATTAGGGACGTGATGAGGTGGGATGTGGTGGATGAGGAAGAGTTTGGAGAACGCCGAGCACGCCGCATTGCCCTGAGGTGCCAAGTCTTCCTCGCTGCTGACCAGGGACTTACCGGCGAGGCCCATTTGTTGGATACGAGCACAACCGGATGTCGTCTGACGTCGAGCGTGGCGGTTCGACTAGGCCAGGAACTCCGAATCAGCCTCCTCTTGAACGATCACCCCTGGCCCCTTCAGATCGACAAGGCCGTCGTGTGCTGGATCAAGGGCCAAGAGTTCGGAGTCAAGTTCCTCGCCATTCGGCCGAGCGTGCAGGAACGGCTCCGTTGTGCCTTAATGAAACAGAAACGCCTTATCCGCCTGACTGCTTAGCGGGAGGACTCCCTTCGCCCCTCCCGCCCCCGTCCATATCGATCAACGCAAAGGTCTCGAGCGTCGTTCCGGAAAAGGCCTGAGCCACCGCATGGTCTCGTCGCGCCACGATGGTCTCTGCGGCACCATCTCTTCTCGTGTCAACCTGCGAGGGGTCTGCCCCTTCGTCCCGCATCTGCTTCAACAGGACCGACATGTCCAGAGTCGCGGGCGACTTGTTGAGAGCAATCCGCGGCGGTTTTCCTGAGGAGCAGAGGATCCTCCCGGCGACCAGCCGGTCCACCACTTCTTCGACGATCGGCACCGGCATGTCCGTCTCGGCAGCCAACTCGGAGAGGGTCAGGACACCCTCCCCACGAATCCAGCGCCGGGCAAGTTGCAGCAAGATCCTGAGAGAGGCTTGTTCACGCAGCGCGGGGGCGCCGTGCACCCAGCGGTATTCGGGGCGATATGCATCGGGATGCTGATAGAAGAAGGCCACCTGGGCCCCAATGAGGAACACCAACCAGCTGACGTACAACCATAAGAGGAACAACGCGAGAATGGCCAAACCTGAGTAGATCGCGCTGTACCGACCGGACCCAGCCACAAACGCAGCGAATGCTTGCCCAGCAATCCCCCACAGGAGTGCGGCGGCTAACCCACCCGTCACCGCCGCCCCAGTCTGCACCTCGGCATGCGGCACGAACTTGTACATCGCCGTGAAGACCACACACAGAAGCAGGAAGGGAAGATACTGCGCGCCCCAAATGACCAGGGGGCCGAACAGCTGCGTGTCGAGCAGACGCTGTACGACCGCGTGACTTTGGAGAGATGCGAGCAATCCCAGCGCCGTCATGACGAAAACCGGCCCGACGACCACGGCACCCACATACTCAATCAACTTCCGAACCCACGATCTTCCGCGGCGCACACGCCAGATCGCGTTGAGCGTATCTTCGATTTGCTCGAGCAGCGAATAGGTGGTGTAGAGCAGGCCCACCGTTCCCGCAAGACCCAGGACTCGGACATCCACCTGATTCACAAACTGGGTCACAAAAGAGCTGACCTCCTGTGCGCTCGGCCCCAAGGGCTGCAATGCCTGCTTGAGGATTTGTTCCACGTAGTCGTGGACGCCGAATATCTTGAGGATCGACACGATGAGGGCGAGAAATGGCACGAGGGACAACAACGTGGTATAGACCAGCGCCGTCGCCCGTGCGTCGAGCAGGCGATGTCGAAACTCCCACCAGACGGAGACCAACAGCCGAACCGAACGCAGCCAGATCCGCTTCCACACTGGGCCGGCCTCGACGGATGCCGTCCAGATACCATGGGCTAAGTACTGTTCAATTTGGCGCATCACGGGATCTGGACCACAAGACCGAACGCTGGCTGCGATGTTGAGACCAGCCTCAGGCGCAGGAACTCCCGGGCTTGCAGCGGAGGATCTTCCAAGGGGAAACTCGTGCAAAACCCCCGTGAATGTAACCGGTTAGGATTCCCATGGCTTGCGTGACCCCCTCTGCATGCCGGCTCGGAACGCCCACTCGACGGGTCAACATAAGCGACAGTTCTTAGCCAACTGGGATCCGGCTCGGGTTCATCTGGCACGGATGGCCACCCTGCGAAGGTGGGATAGCCTCGCTTCTAGCGCGACGGATAAGGTGAGCCACGTGTTCGATATGACGTTCGTCCCGATTCAGAATCATCAAGACTCTCGTGTGTACGCGTGGCCCCATCGTAACACCATGACCCGGAGGTTTCGTATGCGCTCCGCTCTAATGACTTGCAGCGTGCTGGCACTCCTTGGAACTACCGCGGTTCCAGCCTTTGCTGATGAACCGCAGCCGGCTGATCCCATGGGGATGTGGGAATGTCCGCAAGCCGGCGATGTCCCCCTCTACACGAATCGTGAGCGCGCAGGTTGCCGCAAGATGGAATTGAAGCCGCTCTCCATCGTGCCCCCCCTTCCTGATTTTCCTGCACCCCGGCAACAGCCGACGCTCATCGTGCCGGGGATTGAACGGCCTGCGGTCGTCCTGCCCCTTGCTCCAACCCACAGCCGAAATATCCCAGACTGGGCGAAGGGATGGTATGCGTCAAATACGACGGACGCCTCCGTGCAAACCGATGTCTGTTCCCTTTATTCTGAATGGTTGCAACTCGTCCAGAGAACACAGGGAGGGTTCTGGTTTGGCAGTTCGTCATCGTATGGCAGCGACCCCTCTGGCCGGAATTATGACATCCGGGGTGATTCGATGTGGGACAACCGACGCTATATGACCCTTTCACGAATTTTCGGCGCCGGGTTCGTGCCCATCGGCTGCATGTAAACGACACGCCTCTGGCCCCCCCCCGCCCTGCGGGAGTAGCCGAGGACGATTCTTGAACGCCCGGAGGTAGGCAAACGGCAACCCCGGGCGTTCCTTTTGAGTTCGCACGCCTAGCCCCACCGTTCAACGACCAACTTTCCGATCATCGTGCCCGATTCAAGTTGTTGATGGGCCGCTCGCAGCGTCGCGGCGCAGATCGGCGAGCGCCTGTCGCGAAGAATGTCCTTCAGACGGCCCTCATCGATCCAGCCGGCCAGACGAGTCAACAACCGATGCTGTTCAACCATATCGGGTGTCTGAAACTTCGGCCTGGTGAACATGAACTCCCAGGCGTGGGTGACGCTTTTCGCCTTGAGCGGTCGGTGATCGAGCGGGCCCTTATGATCCACGATCGTACAAATCTTCCCTTGCGGCTTGATGAGGTCGGCCATTGCCTCCCAGTAGGCATCCGTATCGACAAAGTTTGCGATCGCATCAACGAACGGAAGCCCTAGCGCCTCGACCTGCGGGCGGAGAGGGTGCCGATGATCCAGCACATGATCCGCCCCCAGCCGCAGCACCCACTCCTGTGACTCGCCGCGGGAGGCCGTGGCCAAGACGCGAAGCCCGGCCAACTTCGCCAACTGAATTCCCATGGACCCGACCCCTCCCGCTCCGCCCAGAATGAGGAGGGTTTCACCACGGTGAGTGCCCTCCGGATCGAACCCGAGCCGGTCAAAGAGGGCTTCGTACGCCGTAATTGAGACCAGCGGCAGAGCGGCTGCTTGGGCCCAGTCCTGTGTGGACGGCTTGCGCCCCGCAATCCGTTCGTCGACCAGGTGATATTGGCTGTTGCTTCCGGGGCGCGAGATGTCCCCCGCATAGAAGACGGCGTCCCCGGGCTTGAAGAAGCTGACTTGGTCGCCAACCGCTTCGACGACGCCCGCCGCGTCCCAACCAAGGATTCGCGGCGCGGATTCAATGGCGTCCTTCGGCGCACGTACCTTCGTATCGACCGGATTGACGGAGACTGCCTCGACGCGTACCAACAGGTCACGTCCCTTGGCTTGCGGTTTGGCAACATCCAGATCAACAAGACTAGAGGGGTCGTGCGCGGGCAGATAGCGATAGAGGCCAACGGCTTTCATCGGGAAGCTCCTTCAATCGGATTGGGCGTTCCGCTGAAGGATGCGGGTGGAAGCGACGGCTGTCAATGCTCTCAGGGGAGCAGGGTCCACGGATAGGACTCGCCGACCAGCCCGCTGCGGTGTCACCGGCGTCGTCGCCCGATGAAGAGAGAGGTGCTATTGGTCCGGACTCATCTCGAACCGCTTCGTCGCCACGGTACGGTCCTTCAATTGTTTGACCAACCCAGGGTATGCCGCATCCTTCATCACTCGCATGAACTGTGAGCGGTAGTTGTAGACGATGCTCGCTCCATCCACCACGACATCGTAGACCAGCCATTCGCCGCCCTTGTTGATGATTCTGAAATCCACGCTGGTGTCGACCTTGACCCCGGTCAGCCTCGTATGGACCTCCGCAAACGCGGCGTCATACTGTTGTTCGCCCAGATACTGCACTTGTTCATCAACCAGCGCCGTGACGTGATTGGCAAAGGAATCGCGCAGCAGGGCGATGAAAAGCTCGATGAATTCCTGGCGTTCGCGGCCGGTCAGACTCGTCCACTGTGACCCCAGCGCGCGTTTCGCCATTTCCTCATAACTCACGCGCGACTTCACCACCGCTTCGAGCGCCAGACGGCGTTCATCCATCCGATCAGCCCCCTTGAGCGCCTGGTCTTCAAGAATGCGGATCAAGTGACTCATTGTGCCCCTGATCGCCTCCGTTGGCCCTGGGATATCGGCTGCGCGCGCTGCGAAATCCACCCCCAGCAGGGCCGAGATTCCCAGAATAGCGACAACTCTAGAGAGTGTGGTCAGACGTGGCATGATGCACCTCTTCGAGGACTGACGAGCCGCGATGATGGCTCTGTTGATGGCGTCCGGTTGCGAACACATACCCTTCCGGCGAACGACGTGCGCCCGAGGATGGCGTTGCTTTCATTGAGCGCCACGTTCCCCGGCCATCCTCGGCTCGACCACCGGCATGGCGAACGCCTTGCTGGCGTTGCAATTCATGGTAGTACCGCAGCACCGTTCGGACATACCGGCGAGTTTCGCGAATGCGCGGGACCTGGTGTTCTTTGACGCGATGCACTCCGGCATTGTAGGCAGCCAGTGCCAGCGCCACATCGCCATCGTATAGCCGGAGTAGGTGTCGGAGTTGCCGCGCGCCGGCGCGAATGTTTTGCACTGCATCGTACGGGTCGGCAACCCGGTAGGTATTGGCCGTGGCAGGCATGAGCTGCATCAACCCCATCGCGCCCTTGCGAGAGCGGGCGTCCTGCCGAAACCCCGATTCGGCCTTGATGACCGCGCGCAGGAGCAGGGGGTCGACATGATACCGTTCGGCGTACCAGTGGATGGCCCTGAGCACCTCCTGCGGTGAATAGCGCGGACCGCCCACCTCATGATCGGGGGTCACCGTTGTTGGCACAATCACCAGGAGCCCCCCGAGCCAGGGCACGGCCGCGTAGCGAAGCAGGCAGGTTCCTCGATGCATGACCTGGATGCGGTTTGGAGCCATGGGCGTTCCTAATCCTATCGCGCGCTGTGTGTCCCTCATCCAGGGCGCACAATACCCAAGTTCTGTGCCATCATCGCGAGTCGCTAACATGCCGTATCTAGACGAGAATCCAAAGAGGTGGCTCTCAGAGCCACTTATCCGGCACAGAGCTGCGCGCGATTTGTGGGCATTCGTGGTGTTTTCCACACAGCAACGGGCAGGGTTGGGACCTTCCTCCCATCGGGGCTCGTGCACGTTTCAACTGCCACGGGGCGCGCCATTTGTTCGACGTGAGGAATACCACGCCTTCGCTTACGAGGGATCAGGGCACGTCAATCGTGACAAGGGAATCCAAATCGGACGGCCAAGTGGCGAGCCAACGGTGAGGTGTTCAGGGAGCTCGCCCGCACGACGGCAGGAACGTCTAGAGGAGGTCCATGATGAGTTGAACGGCTTCTTCGGGTGACGAGGCCGCATGCACAAGGCCAGGGGCGAGGTCCTTGAACAGGCCGATTCCGGCTTTTCCGGCATCCAGCAATATCACGCCCTTCTTGGCCTTGAGCGCCAAGGCGACCTCGGACACGGTGCCGGCTCCCCCAAGGCCACATGCCACGATGACGTCACTCGACATGACATTGACATTGTTGCGAGCGTTGCCCAGGTCCGTCACGATCGCGATGTCGACAAACTTCGAGACCTTTGTTTTTTCGTCGGGCAGGATGCCAATGGTCACGCTGTTCGGAACAGTCTTGGCTCCCTGGCTCGCGGCATCCATTACGCCGCTGGCTTTTCCACCGGTCAGGAGCGCCCACCCTTGGCGCGCGATGAGTTCGCCCAGTTCACGGGCATCCGCCAACTCGCGAGGACCTGCCTTGGCCGGCCCCATGACCCCAATGACCGGTTTCCGTGTACTTCGCCTCACACAGTCCACCCTTTCCGGGCATAGTACTCGCCGCCCCACCTTAGCATGAGCAGACTGCCTCCCGCCGCTGAAGTTCCTTCATCCGGCTTCGATAGGGAGATCGGTTCCGGCAGTGAACGGATCCCCATCGATCAGAGGCGTCGGAATGATCGGGAGATTAGTACAGTCGACGATTCCCTGCAATGTGCCGACGGGCGGGAGGGGGAAGCCTATAGGGCATGGGGGAGCGGCGGGACCCCCTCTCAGATTCCACGGGGTCGCGCCGCTCGTGCGGAGAACGGGTAGGCTACTTAGACGGCCACTTGCTCCAAAGGAAGGGTAAAGGACAACGGGGCTGCAGACTTTTTCCTTCCCCTCGTGTGATGACGCGCCACGTAGCGACTCAAACGACGCCGCTCTGCGTGGCCAACCTCCACAGAGGACACCCCAAATCGCTTGCCTTGCACCCAGGCCACCCGCACCTCCTCGATCAATAGCGGCTCCTGGCCGTCTGGGATACAGACGCACAGCGTCAGGAGCGCTCCCGGAAGGACGGCGCGGCTGCCATCAATTCCGAAGCCCTCGGCCGAGTAGTCGAGAGCGGTTCCCTCCCCCACCACGACAACCTCCCCCGAGATTCCTGAATAGGTGAGGTAGCACGGCTCTTGGATACGATCGGCGCGACGCTGCTCGACGCCCATAAGGGGCTGCACAAGCTGAACCTCCTGCCCTACCTCCACGAGTTGTTTCTTCATGGCGCCCTCCCTCCCTGTAGTGCTCGTCTATCAACCTTCTCTAGTCAAGCTTAGGGGACGGAAGGTGCTTTGCCATGACCCTTTGGGGGGACTCTTCGATCCCCCAATAGAGCTGGAGAGGCAAATGGAGACGGGACAAGGAAATCATGCAGCCAGATGGGCTCGCTGAAAGCCACAGGTGTGTAGGTTTTTCTCTCCATCACTGTGACATTTCTACACAAGCCCTAAAAACGAATGCCGATCCGGTTGCTCAATGCAACCCATAAGTATCGGTAATGGTAGAGAACCATAATAGTTATCCACAGGCCTGGTCATTTTCTCTTGCGGGTACTGATCTTGCGTTTATTCATTTGGCGTTCACTGTATGAATCCGCATACGTAGATTGCCCTTCTCAGTAGTTTTTCGGTCTATGTCTTGGCGAGTTAACTTATCCACAGGCGTAAGTCGAACCTAACGAACTTTCTTGGTTTATTCCTTGACTTCGTTTTCTGATTGCGGTACTGACTATCGTCCGCAGCACGCTGTCTTCTTGCTCATAATTCTCCCGATACAAGGTTTCTTTCTGGTGGTTAAGTTGTCGATAAGGAGGTGTTTCATGTTTCTTCAGACGATGTCCCGCACACTCCTAGGACTCATGCTGGGCTCGGTGTTGTCACTAAGCGTCTTCGTTGCCCCACAAGGGGCGGATGCTGCGATTGTGAACTTCCTAGCTCTCATGAGCGGGGCTCAAGAAGTGCCTGCTGCTGCTTCCCCGGGAGTGGGAGTTGGCCAGTTACAGCTCAATACTGTGACCAATGTGCTTTCGTGGACGTTCAATTATCTCGGGCTGACGGCCCCGGTGACTGTTGCCCACTTGCATGAGGGATTCCCTGGCTCGGCTCCTCCCGGAAACATCCGTCTGGATCTGGCCCCCTTTAGTACCGCGTTGACCAGCAGTCCCTTCACAGGGTCGACTGTCCTTTCTGACCCCGTTGAGGATCTGTTACTGATTGGAGCACTCTACGCGAACATTCACACCTCGACCTTCCCTGGAGGGGAAATCCGTGGCCAGGTGAATGTCCAGTCCGTGGCGGGCGTTGTCCCCATTCCGGCCTCCGCAGTCCTGTTCGGGACTGGGCTTGTGGCTTGGGCGATCTTGAGCCGCCGACGTGAGGGCAGATCGTCGATCTGAAGATATAGTTAGCAGGGGTTGAAGCATAACCGGGGGTGCTGCTCAGATGAGCGGCACCCCCGGATTGCTTTCAGGAGACTCGTGTTGCCTGACTAGTCTCTTGGCGCGGACTGGACCAGACCGAGGTGAGAAACGACCTTGCTGCACTCTTCTGATTTCACGCCGAACCGGCTTCCACTGGCCCACATCACCGGAACGTCCTTGAGCCGTAGGGCCATTTTGTTGTTCGGCAGCTGAATGTCGATCGTGATGAGATCACCTTGTTTGACTGGACAGCTTCCCTGAATCCCACATCCCTCCACGGAGATATCGACCAGCATTCCCGCACCACTGACGGTCTTGCCGCCAACCTTAAGTCGATACCGTAGACCATAGCTCACGACGTAGCGTGTGTGTCGTCGCTGCTCATTCGTATTCGCGACCTCAGAGACTACCTGGACACGTGCTGCAGCCTGTCGTGCCATGAATCCTCCCTAGTGCCATCGCAACCTTGCGAAATGAACCTGCCTCGGTCTGCACCACTAGGGCATTCGCCCGTCGATGTTGCGAATGCGAGTGGCCCGTCCGCCGGCGTCGAGGACGGCTTCGATCCGGTCACCTAAATGAGCGGGCCGGTCCGCCCGTGTGTTTTCGTCATGCGGGACTCGTGATTCCCGTCCATCGGACTGGCGCACCACATAGGCCGCCCCTTCCAGACTCGTCACTTGTCCACTGATGACCGGAGCCGCACTCACTCCGGAGGTTCCATGCTGGTCCATCGCACCCAACGTTCCCCAGACGATGCCTCTCCCTAAATCTTCCTGTCTGGTGGGTGTCAGACCCGTCGCCCCGCAGGCGATGAGGTTGACCAATGAAAGACACAGCAGGAAATCTCTGAGCGTTTGCATCGTATGTCCTTGGGTTGGGGGCTCGGGGTTGCGTGAGCCTTGGAAAAGCATAGCAAAATCCTGGGATTTGACCACCTCAGCAGGACGACTGGTCGGTATCACAACGGCGATCGCTCCAGCTCGCCCGTCCTGACAGTGAGTTCGCGCCACCCTCAACCCATTGATACAGCGGGCGTCCTTGCCGATACATGAACCTTGGCTATACTTGAAACCAGGTCGAGGGCCCTACTGACGCAACTCAGAGCAGGCACCCGGCTTCGAGAAACTCTAACCGATCTTGAGGTACAAGATGATCCGTGGAACACGTCTCCTAGGAACCGCCCTGCTACTCGCATTGGCAGCGCCAGCCATCGCCGGGGATCCCCCTCGTCCCGCCAGGAAAGTGGTGGCTCAGCCTGAACTGATGGCATTGTCCGGCGTTCAGCACCAGATTCGCCACCTCTCCCGTGCGGTCATGACCGGATTCGATAAAGAAAGTAAACAAGCGCCACCCTCGCGACAGGCCGTGGTGCGACGTGTCATCACGCAATCGTTCGACGCGAATCAGATTGAGCGCCGGGTGACCGCCCGTGTCACTAAGGAGCTGCCCAAGGAACATTCCCTCAAGGTATTAGAATGGCTCCGCTCCGACTTGGGGAAGGCTGTCGCCAAGCTGGAAGACCGAGCCCTGGCGCCGCAGGCCGCGCAACAGTTCGAGTCCACGGCGGACAAAACCCTGCAGACAGCCTCTCCTGCGAAACTCCAACTTGTGCGACGACTGGATTTGGCGATGGGCTCGAGCGAGACGCTCGTGGAATCCTCGGAGCTGGCCGCATTTGCCGCCGCGATGGCGCTCGATTCGAGCCGTCCGATGGACGAGCGAATTGGAGAAGATCGCATCCACGTCCAGATCGATCAGGACCGCCAGAAAACTCGCGCACGGGCCCAGGCGTTCATCCTTTCTACCTATCTCGCCACCTATCAGCAGCTATCCGACGCCGACATGGAACGTTATGCCGAATTTCTCGAGTCCGACGCCGGACGAGAATACCATCGTCTGACGGGCACTGCGCTTCAAGAAGCCCTGTACGAAGCGGGCGAGTCGATCAGCCGCGAACTCACCGCGCTTTCCAGCAAACACAAGGGCTGACGTTCGTCTTCCCGTACGCCGGGCGGGGGCCCTCACGGCCCCCGTCTACCGATTCCTCCAACTCGCCAGGCCGTGGAGGAGCCTTCTCTTTCCCCTGCCCCACTAGAATCTCGTGACGCTCGAGAAGGGAAAGTCGCGGATCCGCATCGAGGGAACCAGCAGCTTGCCCGTCTCGGCAGTGGCAGCCTCCGCCGGATGGGTGCAGTCTTCGAGATTGGAAAAGGCGCGGAGCGGGCTCTCATGAAACCGAAAGTTTCTGAGCGCCGATCGCACGGTCCCGTCTTCGATCAGGAACGTTCCGTCCCGCGTCATCCCCGTCAGCGTCAGATCCGTCGGATTCACCACCCGGAGATACCAAAAGTTCGTCACCAAGATGCCCCGCGCCGTGGTGGAAATCAGATCCTCCACGGCTCCATCCCCGGTCAAGCAGGGCGCATCCAGGAGGGGCATCGGCGCCACGCCATGCGCCAACGCCGTAAATCGATCATAGGCCAACTGCGTCAGCACACCGTCCTCGATCCACAAGGCCTCCGGGCATGGCAGACCCTCGGTGTTGAAGGCTCGTCCAAGTAAATCTGGATGCGAGGGAAGGTTGTGCAAGTTCAGCCGGGCATCTATGATGCGCTGCCGCAATCGACCGGCGTAGGGACTCGTGGCCTTGTGATAGGCTTTTGCATCCAACTGCCAGATCATCCACGTGAGCAGCCCGGCCACGGCCGCCGGTTCCAAGATGACGGTATAGCGCCCGGGCGGCAGCTCCTGGAACGGTAGGCCCGTACGCGCCTTGCCGATCGCAATCTGGCTCCGTTCCGCAATGCCAAGGCGATCGATCGACCGATGCGCGTTGGCCGCCCATCCTGTCGAATCCCCGTCCGTAACGGTCAGACTGAAGCGCGCCTCGGTTCGCGGCTCGTAGACCCGAAGCCCCGCGCTCGTCGCCAATCCCACCACTGACTCGCCTGAAGTGACGATACCCGCCCCGGAGACATCGTCACCACGGCACAGCGCCAGCACAGGCGCCACGGCTGCCAATCGACCGGCCGGCCCAGCCGCACTCGTGTCCTCCCGCCAGGGCGATCCCGGCGCATGGACCTGCGGACCGAGCGGCGGCATGAATTCCGGATCGACCGGCGACACACGCGCAATCCGCTCGGCTCGCACAACCGTCTCCTGCACGGCTCCCGCGGTCAGGTCCGTCGTGCTCGCGGTCCCTCGACGGCCTCCTTGGGCAACCGTCACCGACAAGACGACCCGCCGCGCATCGACATTCTGAATGAGGTGATTGTTGGCAAACCGCGTCGTGCCACTTCGCGTATCCGTCAAGGACATCACGGTGTGATCGCCCGCAGAGTGCCGCAGGACGAGATCCGCAAGAAAGTCGAATTCTTCACGACTGGTCAATGCGTGTGTCATCATCGGTGCCTAGCCCCGGATCACCTGCACCCGGCGGAAGCGAGCCGGCGAGGCCGCATGTGTCATCCAACCGGACTGACCCGGCTGACCCTTGCCGCACGTAGTGAATCCGTAGCGGCCTCGAAATCGGGCATCCGCCACCCCGTCGCAGCTCCCCCAGAAATCCGGTGTAATGCCGTGGTAGATCACGTCGCGCAGCATATGCGTCCGCCGGCCGTTTTCAATCAACCAAAAGGCGTCCCCGCCGAACTGGAAATTGTAGCGGCGCTGGTCGATGCTGTACGACCCGTGTCCCTCGATGTAGATGCCGCGTGTGACGTCCGCCAGAAGATCCTCGGGCGACCCCCTCCCCGGGGCCAATCCGATATTCGCAATGCGGACCATCGGAACAGAGCCCCATCCATCGGCACGGTTAGAACCGCGCGAGCGCACTTCGCCGATTGCGGCGGCGACTTCCCGGTTCGTGCAGTAGCCCACGAACACGCCTTCGCGCACGATGTCCCACTGCTGACACACCACGCCATCGTCGTCGTACCCTGTGGACGCCAACGCCTCGCGCTCGGTGTTGTCTGCCCGGAGCGTGACGTGGGGCGAGCCGTACTGGAACGTACCCAGCTTGTCGGGGGTGAGAAAACTCGTGCCCGCATAGTTCGCTTCGTAGCCCAGCGCCCGATCGAGTTCGCTCGGATGACCGCAGGACTCGTGGATCGTCAACGAGAGGTGCTCGGCGTCCAGGACCAGATCATACTGGCCCGGCTCGACCGCCGGGGCCCGTACCTTTTCGAGCGCTTCTGCCGCGAGTCGCGGGGCTACCGACACAAAATCGGTGGCCTGAATCAGCTCATATCCCGTGCGCAAAGGCGGTGTGTTGAACGATCGGGATGCAAACCGCCCTTCGGCTCCGGCCGTCGCTTCGCATTCGCCGTTCACGGCCAACAGGTCAAACACCAAGCGGGATCCCTCCGTGGAGACGAACAGCTTCAGGTCCCGCTGCACCCACAAACTGGCGCGGCTCCGCACGATGCCGGGCTGCTGCTGCGCCATCGCCATCGTGTCCAAGAGCAGCGTAGCCTTGCGGTCAAGCGGCACGCTGAAGGGATCGATGCGCCGTGGCGTGACAATGGTGTCGTGGTGCACAGGCTCTTCGGCTAAACGCACCCGCTCCTGCGCCAGGGACGCCGAACCTTTGGCCATCTCAATGGCACGGGCCGTCACGCGCGGCACTTCTTCCCCCGATAAAATGGCGCTTGCCGCGAAGCCCCAGGCCCCGTGATAGAGCACCCGCACACCGAAGCCTCGGTCCTGGCTGTCTCGCACGTGGGCGATCCGGCCGTCTTCTCCCTGAATCGACTGCACGGTGCTGTCGAGGATACGGATGTCACCGTACTCCGCACCAGCGCCTTGAATCCGTGCGAGCGCCTGCTGGGCGAATTCATCCCATTGAGCCGGAATCATCGCGATCCTTCCCTTTCATCCTGAAAATCGTGATCGGTCATCTGGCAGTGCCCGACTTGGAATCCAAGGAACGAAGGTGCTGGTCGTGCGCTGATACTGGCGATAGGCCTCGCCGCGCGAACGCAGGGCCTGGGCCTCGGCAAGGGGAATGCCGGTCACACGCAGCAAGGTCCAGCCCATGACCGCCGGGCCAACCCACGTCAGCCATGCATTGGGCAACCCGATCGCCATGAGGACGTAGGCCCACCAATGCAGCCATTCAAAAAAATAGTTGGGATGACGCGAGAAATACCACAGCCCTTCCCGACAAACCCGGTCGCGGTTCCACGGTTTCCGCTTGAAGTCCGCCAACTGCAAATCCGCCATCGTCTCTCCCACGAGAGCCACTCCCCACACCAACACGCCGGCATACTCCCACAAACTCAGTGTCGGTCGTGGATGTTGCATCACAACGAGAAACGGCAGCGAAAAAAGCGTCACTGCCCCGGCTTGCAGGAGAAAATACCAAAAGAAGCGCTGCTCGGCCTCTGGGCCCCAGTGCCGGCGCAAGGTTTGATACCGTGGATCCTCCGGCTGTCCCAGAACCCGATGGATGAGCACATGGACCCCGAGGCGTCCTGCGTACAGCGTGGCCATCAGGGCCAACAAGGCGCGACGTTCCGGCACGCCGGGGCCGGAGGCTGCGTACCACCACACGACGCCGACGAGGGTGAAGCACCACCCAACATCCGCCAAGGACGCATTACGCAGGCACCACCGGTACCACGCCCATAGCCCAAGCATGATGACCACGGATGCGAAGGCGCCCTGGATCAACAACGTGAGCGGGTCCACGGCTCACCTCTCGTCGCTCGGATCCAACCACACGGCATCGCGCCCGTTCCGCGGATGGGCTGCCAGCCAATCTTGAAACCTGGGCAATCGAAATGAGAGGCGTGCCTGGAGTTTCCTGCAGTCCATGGTAAGATCCGGTGCGCGCGGCGGTCCCTCGTAATCTCGCAGCGACCCCGCGACACAGGTGGGCTCCAACTCCGGGTACTGGGCCGCCAGCAGTCGTCCAATTTCCCAGCGAGATAGTCGGTCCCGGCCGGCCAGATGGTACAGGCCCGGCTCATTGCGCCGCGCCAACTCCCACAGCGCGCGCGCCGTGACCGAGGCGGGGATCGGTGAGCGGAACTCGTCAACAAACAGTCTGGCCGGCTTCCCGCTTTTCCACAGTGACACGGTCTCTTCGAGAAAACTGCGATCACCGGTCGGTGACAGACCCGCATTCAGCGACGTCCGGACAATCGTGTGGCGTGGATTCGCACCGACCATCTGCTCCGCATCCGCTTTTGTCCGCCCATACACGGTGAGGGGATTGACTGGGTCACTTTCGACATAGGCCCCCTGACGCCCATCAAAAACGTGATCGGTTGACAGAAAGATGAAGGGGATGTCTCTTGCTAGCTCGGCCAAATGCGCCGTCGCCTCCACATTGACTGCTCGCGCCCCGGCAGGATCAGCTTCGCAGGCCGTCGCCTTGCTCATGGCGGCGCAATGGATGACGACCGACGGAGGAATTTGGCGCCAGGCCTGTGCGACCGCCGCGTGATCGGTGAGATCCAGCCGGGCCCTGGTGATGCCCTCGACGTGCCAGGCCATGGCCACCAGTGGCGCAACGGCTACAACATAACTGCCGATCAGCCCTCCGGCTCCCGTCACCCAGACAATCGGTTTGGGCTCACCCACCTCCGACCTCTCCGTCATATCGGCCGTCGCGGATCTTCGGGACGTCGATGACGCGCCAGTCCGGCGCCGGATGATCCACCGCCCAGGCCATGGCCTCTACCATTTGCTCGATCGTACACAGGCCGAGACGGCACGCAAACTCCCGCGTGAATGGAATCCGCTCGAGGAGCCGGTAGGCAGGCAGAAGCACAATGGGCCAACGGCGTCCTGGGCCCAGAACATACCAGGGGCGGAGGACCGTGGCCGGGATCTTGCCGACCCGGAGCCGGGCTTCCGCCTCGTGGCGGATGGCCACATAGGCCCGCATAATCGGCGCAGGCTGCGCGATACTGATGTAGACGAAATGGCCCACGCCCGCGCGCTGGGCCGCATAAAGGCTCGCTTTCAGAGATCCCAGATCGATCTCGCGAAAGGCCTTTGCTTTCCAGGGAGCCGGGCGCCCCACCCCTACCAAATGCACGAAGGTGTCGTGCCCACGGACGTAGTCCGAGAAGGAGTGAATCAGCAGCGGATCGCCGACCACCGGACGGCATCCGGCGGGTAGCTTTGGAATCGACTGCGCGCGAGCCAAGCCGGACACCTCATGGCCGCGGGCGAGCAAGGCCGGGATCAGCCGAGACCCCAGGTACCCACTGCCACCTGTCACGAAGACCCGAGCCATGATGGATTCCGTTCGCCCAAGGCATCACCGATCGGTGCCAGGGCGCGAATCGGCTCGCGATCATACCGGAAGCGGGTGAGTCCGCAAAGGGAGATTTTGGCTGGGTAGGTCGACCAACACGAGGAGAGGTATTACCGCGGTAAGGAGGTGTCAGCCTGGAGCGATTCTGGCTCACTGCGCGAGAGATGAAACCGCCCGCCTTTCTCCGAAGGCGACCGGTTCGACCCAATTCGGGTATACCACCACCGACCTTCGCCTTCCGATAAGTCCGGTGTCAGTTGCACAAGGAACTCGCCCTCGCGATCGTTCTCGGCTTGAATCCAACGACCGCGCCATTCGTGACCGACGAGGCTCGTGGTCAGGAACCGACCGCCCTTGAACGGATAGTTGCCCGTCCCCTGCCCATCAAGCGTCAGCCCGATCACCACAGCGCCCTCTTCATACTCCCAGGCGCCCGCTAAGGCCGCGAACTGAGGGGCCGGCGCAACGGCCCGAGACGGAGCCCCGCCCACATCAGGCTGCAGAACTGAGCATCCGAGCACGACGAGTGCCGCACCGATGTGGACGATGCCGAGGAGTCCGCGCAGCAGGGCATGACCCTGGTGTCCATCCTCCTGACGAAACGGCGAGAACCTCTGTGCGAGAATAGGTTTCATGACAGCATTGGACGACACCCCCGGGCGCTCCGCGACTGTTACTTACCGTGATTCCAAGGAAGTTTCAATGAAACCGAGGAATTCCGTGGCGTGGGTTTGTCGCTTGGGCTGTGCCTTTTACGGAGTTCGGATCAAGGTAGGACGCATCGCCGGCCATTCCGCCGAAAGGTCTTGCCACCCGGACCTGACGAGCCACGTGGCTGCTTGTTCGAGTGCCCGACGGTCTTCGAGGTCCATGCGAAGGTTCGTAGCCATGGAGGTCACGCGACGCCCAAGAGCCTCGTGTGCTGGCAACTGCCGAAGGGCGATGTGCCAAAACATACAGCGGTCCCCGCGGGCGTTGATCGCGAACGTGGCAATGGCCGTGCGATCCTGTCGATTGGCTGGCAGCCCGACACGTTCCAGGACGTGGCGGCGATTGTTGCTTAGCAGGCCGGACGCGGCCGACATCGGTTCCTGAAGGTCCGACATTCTGCGAGGCGTGGCATCGACGGCAATCACCAGGCAGCCTTGCGGAAAACCCTCGACGACCGTACGGGTCCGTGTGGTTTCACCGAGCAGTCCCAGGAGGGTAGAGATCCCCAGATTGTCGGCCACTCCGCCATCGTACAGAGTCACGGCAGTCGTCACTCGCTCACCACCGACTCCTTGGTTGACAGCCAGCGTGAGCGGCGGGAGCGTGCCGGGATAGGCCGCCGATGCATAGACGGCCTGCGATAGCGACATCCGGTCGAGGGAGAGTCCCCATTCGGGGCCCCCCTCGCGTGACAAGACCACGGGGGCCCCCGTGACTGCGTTGGTGGCGTTGAGAAGCAGCCGCGGCCGCTGCGGGTTGAGATTGTCGAACGTGGCGCCATGGAACAGGCGCTCATCCAACAGTTCGAGAAACGCATCCCATCGCGAGTAGCCGGTCAACCACAAGCGAGGCCAATTGGACGGCGTGAGCAGCCGACCGAGCAAGGCGCCCTGGAAATCACCCGCAAGGCGTTCGACCACCTGATCATCCCAGGTCACCCCGTTCCGCCCATCCAGCGCAAAGAGTGTGGCCGGCAACGCGCCGCCAGAGACCGCGGAGATGACATCGACCCAACCCAGGAGTCCGACCTGTTGCAACTCCCGCATGACGGCGCCGCCGAACACAGCCGCACGGCTTCCGCCTCCGGAGATCGCCAAGCCCACAAATCGTCCGTCCTCCCTCGGATCCGCTCCTGCCGACAGTGCAACGCTCGCCTGATGAGGTTGTTGCGCATCGCGCGGGTGCACCACCACCGTGGCCGGCGGTGCGCCGACGCATGCCGTCAAGGTCAGTGTCAGACACAGGCCGCCCAGCCAGGCGCGCGGTCCTGACAGACGTTGGCTCGTGTTCCATCGCATGCCTGTTCTACGTGGAGGCCACCGGAATGGATCTCTCGATCGATGCCGCACCAGCGAGCAACTGACCGGTGCCCCACGACACTCTTGATGGTACAATCCCGCCATGCGCCGCCACGTACGAGACCTGTTGGTGATCGCGGGGCTGATGCTCTGGCCGAGCCTTGGCCCGACGCAAGGGTTGCCACCCGCCGATGTGCCCGACGAGTTCCGTATCCCCATCGAGGAGATGACGTTCGAGCAGCCCACGAGCATCGAGGCCCGTGTGTTGTACCTTGACACGTACGATGAGGCGCTTTGGGTGGAGTGGCTGCAGGTTCTGGAGAAGAATGGATGGCGACGGGTGGCGGATCAGCGGCAATTCATTCTCTACCCCCGTGACGCCGCCATGCTGGCCACACTCAAGCGCCTGCCGAAAGACACGGTTCTTCGCCTACGCGTGCAGCGGGGACCCGGCGGGAAACGGATGATCTTGACCCTTGAGGACCTCTAGGCAAGCCGACATCAGAGACAGCAGATTGCCTCGCAATCACGCCGCGTATCAGGAGGAAGGGCACAGGAGGTTAGGCGTTTCGTTGTAGAGGAATGCGCCGGGCTTCACGACTGAGGTTAGACCCGCTGATCGCATCGAGATGAAAGGCCAAGTACATGCAGTCCAAATACGGATATTCCGGAAACGGGCGCCCGACTTTGATGCCCCGCCACTGATCTATCTTCACGCCGGAATTCTGGTCGTTGAACTCCTCAATTGCCAACAACTCGCCAGCGAACCGATGGCTGACGAGGGGTTCCAGAACGTCATCGAAATACAGCGGCACCCTCATGAGCATCGATTTCTTCGGATGGGTGAAGACTTGCAGTGCGTGCATGGTCGAAGAGTATAGGTCCAAATCGAACGACACAAAACCAATTGGGGCGGCCTGGATCGTGTCGACGAAGTTGGCGACGGTATCCTTCACATCTCCGAGCACCAAGCGGGTTGTCGGTGCCAACTTCTGGCGGAGGGCAGTTTCATCGAGCGGAAAGTCTCCTGCCTTCCAATAGTCAGGGTGATCTCGGTAGTCTCCGGTGAGCGTCGGCAGCCCACGACCGCTGTCGAAGCCCACAACCTGTATCTGCACACCCGTCTCCTGCTCGACTGCAAGAGCCTCCTCCTGTAGCGCCAGCAGCCCTTCGCCTCCAGCCACCCCGAATTCGATTGCAGTAATCGTGGAGACTCCCTCATATCGTGCCACGCCGGCCGCATGCACGAGTCCCGTGAGGTACGCCGGGCGGCGCGAGAGTCCCCACTTCTCCCTCGTGCCCACGGATACCGATAGTTTTTGGAGGAGCATTCGCGCGAGAAAACGGAAGGGCGATTCCTGGAAGAGGCGTACGAGCGTCTGCATTATGGCCGTGCTTCCTTGGTGTCTGCGTGAACGAGGTGAACGACGATGATCGTTTCGCCCTGCCGCTTCCCGCGTTCAGGCCTATTGACGCGAGGATTCGATGGAAACCCCGAACAAGAACAACGCGGACGCCGGAATGGGAGCAGCCAGCAAGTACGCAGGGCCCAGCCTCTATCGCGGACTATGGGCGGTCGCATCCGAATCTTCAGGGTCATGTTCGGGTGAGTTTGCGGTACCGTATCCGGTGCGGCCGCTCGGCTTCCTTGCCGAGGCGCTTCTTGCGGTCCGCTTCGTACTCCGTGTAGTTCCCCTCGAACCACACCACCTTGCTGTCCCCTTCAAAGGCCAGAATATGTGTGGCCAGGCGGTCCAAGAACCACCGGTCGTGGCTGCTGATGACCGCACAGCCGGCGAAGTTTTCGAGACCTTCTTCGAGCGCGCGCAATGTGTTCACGTCCAGGTCGTTGGTCGGCTCGTCCAACATGATCAAGTTGGCGCCTTCTTTAAGCATACGGGCGAGATGCACGCGATTGCGTTCACCGCCGGAGAGGTCCTTCACCTTTTTCTGTTGATCGGTGCCCGCGAAGTTGAATCGGGCGCAGTAGCCCCGCGCATTGACCTCGGACTTCCCCAGCTTCACGGTGTCCTGCCCCTCGGAAATGACTTCGTACACAGTCTTGGCACCGTCGAGACTGCGGTCTTGGTCGACATAGCCCAGCTTCACGGTCTCGCCGATTTTGATCGTCCCACTATCCGGCTTCTCTTTGCCGATGATCAGCTTGAAGAGCGTCGTTTTCCCGGCCCCGTTGGGCCCAATCACCCCGACGATGCCGCCTTTCGGCAGGGCAAAGCTGAGGTTCTCGTACAAGACGCGGTCGCCGAAGGCCTTGCCGAGGCCCTGCGCCTCTACGACCACGTCGCCGAGCCGAGGACCCGGGGGAATGAAGATTTCCAACTCCTCCGCGCGCCCCTCCTGCTTTTGATTGACCAATTCTTCATACCGGTTGAGACGGGCCCTCCCTTTCGATTGCCGTGCTTTCGGCGACATGCGAATCCACTCGAGTTCGTGCTCCAAGGTCTTCTTCAGCTTCGTCTCCGCCCGTTCTTCCTTCTCCAACCGCGCCTGCTTCTGCTCCAACCAGGACGAATAGTTGCCCTGGAAAGGAATACCGTGCCCCCGGTCGAGTTCCAGGATCCATCCGGCCACGTTGTCGAGAAAGTACCGATCGTGCGTGACCGCGATCACCGTGCCTTTGTACTGTTGGAGATGCTGTTCAAGCCACTGGACCGACTCGGCATCGAGGTGGTTCGTCGGCTCGTCGAGTAGGAGAATGTCCGGCTCCTGAATCAAGAGTCGGCACAGGGCCACCCGCCGCTTTTCGCCGCCCGAAAGTGTCCCCACTTTCTGATCAGACGATGGGCAGCGTAGCGCGTCCATCGCGATCTCGAGTTCGTTCTCCAGCTCCCAGCCGTTTGCCGCTTCGATTTTCTCCTGAAGTTGCGCCTGCCGCTCGATGAGCTTTTCCATTTCATCCGGGTCGGCCTCGCCCATCTTGTTACTGACCGATTCGTACTCGTGCAGCATGGCGACCAGCTCGGCTCGCCCCTCTTCCACGACCTCCTTGACCGTCTTGTTGGGATCCAGCTGCGGTTCCTGTTCCAAGAGCCCGACGCTGTAGCCCTTGGATCGGGTGATCTCGCCCGTGTAGTTGGGATCCACGCCCGCAATGATCTTCAACAGTGAGCTTTTGCCCGAGCCGTTCAAGCCAAGCACACCGATCTTGGCCCCGTAGTAGAAGCCCAGATAAATCTCGCGGAGCACTTGCTTCTTCGGCGGATAGACCTTGCCGACATTGACCAGTGAAAAAATGACCTGCTTATCGTTTGTCGCCATCGATGCCTCGGTGTGGGAATGAACGGGAATGGACGAAGACCGCCACGATAACAAAAGCTACCCTGAGAGCACAACTGAGCCAAGACGAAGAAGGCCTATATTCCAAGCTCTTCTGAAAGCCGCAGCTCGGATTCGTCAACGATTTCCTCCAGACAAGTGAAGCAGGGAAAGGGGAACCGGTCTACGGGGATTGCACAGACCTCGCCCACCGGCGACTCTTCCAGCGCCGGGCCGCCGCATTCTTTATGAATTAACACCAACATCAGGCTTCCCTCATCACCAGTTTGCGAAACAGCTCCAAGTGTTCCGGGCTGCTGAGCCGATGGTCGCCCTGAATGAGCTGAAGGTCGAGTGGAAAGACTGGAGCACGGCGTAAGAGCTCATCGGCAAATTGCCGGCTGCCTTCCGGTGAGATGACAATATCTTGCTGCCCGTGGAGAATCGTCGTCTTCACTGGACGCAGATTGTCGAACGTCTTGGTCCAATAGGCTTCGCTTTCTTCCACCCACTTCCAGGACAAGGGCCAGTCGCTGTGTAGCGGGTCATCATCCCAGGGCATCCATCCAGCCGTATGCCAGTCATGTAGCCGTTCCTTGGAGATGGTCTTGGCTCGCTCACCCATCATGTTGAACGCTGGTGCAATCAGGATGAGTTCTTCCACGATGGGGCATTCCTGAGCGATTAACCATGCCATCCAGCTACCGAGTGAGTTGCCGACAACCGTCACCGGCGGTTCCGGCTCCAAGCTCTTCAGCACCGTGCGTGCATCGGCGATCCAATCGGAGAGAGTGTAGTCCGCGAACTGGCCGTCCGAATCACCGAACCCCCGCACATCGTAACAACAGAATCCCCACCCGTTCTCTTGACTCCACTGCGCCAAGGCTTTGCTCTTGTTCCCCCAGCGCTTCGAAAGAAAACCCGTGATAAAGAGGATCTGCCGATCCTTCCCGAGTGTGCGATCGCCGCGAATCAGCTTGCCATCGGCTCCTTTCAGTTCGAAGGGCTGTATCTCTGTCATGGCTTCCTGATCACAACGAAACCTTAGCTTAGAATCGGCGTGAGCCGGTAAATGAACGCATGATACCGGACTCCGACGGGGGCCCGCACGTCCCTCTCTTCAGACTCGCGTCGGCGTGATCATGCCTTCATAATCACTCTGGTGAGGAAATCGCCCACACGCGCCAGCACCGACTCCGGAATCTCATGCCCGCCCCGAAAGCGATGCCACTCGACCACCGCGCCCACGCCCGTGAGTTCGTCGCGCAGTCGCTCGGCCATTTGAAAGGGCAAGAGTTCATCATGTGTGCCGTGGCTCTGGAACACCGGCAATCCATTTCTCTTGGCCACCGCCGGTTTCCACTCCTGTCTCGCCAGCAAGGTACCCGACAGTTGCGCGAGCGCTGCGCATGGAAAATCTGTCCGCATGACCAGGTCGCAGGTCAGCATGGCCCCCTGTGAGAAGCCACCGAGGATGGTCGTCTTCGGCGAGACGGGGATGACACGAGGCAATGCGCCAAGAAACCGTTCGATGGATTCACGCGCCGCCGGAAGACCGCGTGGCACTTCCGCGGACAGATCACGTAGCCGTCCCGCCGCGCGATCCTGCATCAGGCGGTTCATGTCGATGATCCACCAGGCCCGCGCGTCACCGTAGCCTTGGTTGATCGAAAGCGGACCTTCAGGAAAAACGAAACGTGTCCCGGCGGGGGTCTCGAACAGGGGAGCCAACGGGACCAGATCGTCGCCCGGCGCGCCGAACCCATGCAACAAGATCACGAGCGGCCCCTTGCCTCCGCCCTGGCCGTCCGTGCCGCCGGCGAGATGTGTGGTCAGGCCGCCGATCTGTTCACGCCGCATCGGCGCGCAGCCTAGCACTGGCGGAAGATCCCGGTCTAGCTGAGGGTGGAGCAAGTGAAACCGAAGGAGGTTGGTGGAGGAACTGGGGTCGCGGTGCCGACCTTTCACAGGTCGACACCGCCCCAACTCGCTTACTGCGGTGCGCTTTCGTTGGGGACGACACGGGAAATGCCATCCGAGCCCGACACGTACATATACCCGTCCGGCGCTTGCTTGAACGCGACGAGTCCGCCGGCTCCGCCGTCGAACACCACGGAGTCTGAGGCCAACGTCTTGAATCCTGGCCCTAGAACGAGCCGACGAATCTTTCCACCCACAAAATCCGTGAAGAACAGGTTGTTGTGGTACTTCGCGGGATACACCGGAGTCGGTGCCAGCGCCACGATGTTCGTAATGCCGACCGGCTCCGGCAGGACGAACAGGGCATTCAGGAAAGGCGGGACCCCATTGGTGCCGGTGGCCTCCGGCCACCCGTAGTTCCCACCCTTGACGATGAGATTGACCTCGTCATCCACCGTCGGCCCATTGTCGGTGGCCCAGAGATCGCCGGTCGCCGGATGGAACGCCAAACCGAAGCTGTTGCGCAGCCCGAGCGCCCACACGCGCGAACCAGGGATTGGATTGTCGGGAGGAACGGTCCCGTCCGGATTGATGCGCAAAATCTTGCCATGCGGAGAGTTCAGATCCTGAGCCAGCAAATCCTGGGTCACTTCACCCACGGTGACATACAGCTTGCCATCCGGCCCAAACAACATCACCCCGCCGTTGTGTTGATCGGCGGCGAGCAGATCCCCGACTATGACGGTCTCCTGAGTGGCTTGCCCGTTTACATCTTTCAGACGGACCACGCGGTTGGACGCCTCGTCCGGGCCGGTGAAATAGACGTAGACGAAGCCATTCGTCGCATAATTCGGATCAAGGACGACCCCGCTCATGCCCTGTTCACCCAGGGTGCCGACGTTCGTGTGATAGAACGGCGTGGGGTTAACCTGCCATGTCCCTCCCGCCGTATTCGCGATCCACACATTGCCGCCGTAACCATCCGTATAGAAGACCCGCCCATTCGGGTCGAAGGTCATCTGACGGGCATTGACGTTGGCCAACACCGACTCCAATTTAAACTCCCCAGAGACCGAGGCCGCGCTGATGGAGAAGACGAGGGTGGCAGTCGCTTCTGGATTGGGCAATTCATTGTGCGCCGCATCCGCCAACACCAAGCGCACTGAGTGCTGGCCGGCCCCTATTCCGAACAACATCAAGCCTGTCGGACTTTTCCAGTGGACAAAATGGGTGTGCGCCCCGTTGAGCTGCACGCCGTTTTCTTCATCGATCCCTGGCCCAGTGAAATACTCATGCCGCTGATCGGATTCGTCGATGTGGACGTGCATATGAGGCTGCCCGTTGAGACCGATCGGATGGTTGGCCACGACGAAGGACACCAAGGTGGGTCCGGGGATCTCCGCACCCGGTGCAGGACCGGCTGGGATAATGCTTGGGACGGATGGAAACGGCACACCGACCGCAAACGCTGTGGCCGTGGCCGCGCCGCTGTTGGTGGACTCTTTCCCAGCGGCATTCACAAGGTTCAACCGCACTTTGTGCAATCCGTTCGACAAATTCGATAGTCTAAAGGACGTCGGACTCACCCATTGAACATCGGCAGTGGGCGCGCCATTGTACAGAACCGTATTGCTCGTTCCATTCACGAATGTGTAGTGGACAGGATCGTCGTCGAGATAGACCCACAGATGTGGCTGATTCACACCCCCGATGGAAACATTCTGTGTGGTGAAGTTCACGGTCACCGGTGCCCCGGCGGCGACCGACGCATTGGCATTGGGACTCGTGAGTGTGATCGTTCCCTGTTTTTCCGTTGCGCCACCGCCCCCTCCACCGGGTCCCGCCGCCGCACCACCGGAATCCCCTCCGCTGCACGCGAACAGGGCGAGACACAATACAGAGCCAACGAAAAGATGAACGGCACGGAGCATCGGATGTTTCATGTAACTTCTTCCTCGTGATGATTATGACTCAAACGCAGTTGGGTCTCGGATGTTGACGGCGACAGACCCGCTTCCCCGGCGGCAATTTCCCGTGCCGCGGCGGGACCTTACTCGCCGCGAATAGGCTCCCAGACTAAGTTCTCGAGCCTACTTTGCGATCCTAGTTAGGAGCAACAGATTTCTTCGCAGATGACGGTGTCCGACACACATTGGTGATAGAGCCAAGCAAGAAAGGGACTTACCCACCAGCGCGCAGGGTGGTGGTTCACTCGTCCCAACGGAGGGAATGGATAAGTATTTGAAATCGTGCCCTCAGTGCGATGAAGCCGTGCTGCGCCGCGATCCACAGAACACGGTCTTGGCCTGAAACCGTACAGTCTGTGTAGGGGCACCCTGACGCATTCGCGCGTAGTGACTGGCTGCTGACACCTACAGAAGATGGGGCACTCAGGAAGGCCAGGCGAGGACGCGAAAAATGCTTCCCGCGTTACTGACGTCGATGTAGCCGTCCTGACCCGGCACGTTGTAGCCATGCATCGCCGCGACGAGGCCAGGCTGTCCGCAGTCACACCCTGCGACATTATCCGCAAGACGCTGGAATCCTGCGCCCCCGAGGATGAGGGGTCGGATTTGCCCATTGACGATTCACAGGGAACCCCTCCGTGCGTGCTTCATCGCGGTCTCTCTCTCGGATTCCCGCGGCCGGATTCGTCATTCCGCTCTGCCTGCCCACTCTGTAGGCCGGCTGGCGTGCACCAGGCTAGGGAGCAAACTCCTCCACTGGCGAGACGGTACCTCTCGACGACCACCATGGCCTGCGTCATCGCACCGACGATGTTCCTGCCCCAGATCCCCCAGAGTCGGGGTCGGTAGGCCGTTGTAGAGCACCATGCCGGGCGACCCGCTGAACACCTCGTGCGGCGTGGAATCCCTGTCCTGATAGAAGCGGAGGTGGCCCTCCCCTTTGCCCACTAGGAGGAACAACTCACGCTCAGGTGTTTGCCCCAGTTGGGAGGTGGGGCGGCGTACTGTTCCATGCCGGGATGGTCGGCAAAGGGGTCGTGCAAGAGGGTGAGGAGCCGATCGATTTCGGAGTAGTCCTTCTGTTGAGCTTTTTCGATGGCGACTTGGGCCAGATAGTTCCTCAAGACATACTTGGGATTGACCCGGTTCATGCGCAAGCGGCGCTCCTCGTCCTGGCTCTGTTCGCGGCGCAGGCGCCCACCGTAGCGCCCGGCCCATTCATCGAATCGCTCGCGATTGAGAAAGTGGTCTCTCATACGTTCGTTCATGGCGTCGAGACGGGTATCGAACGTTCCTAACTCACGGAAGACGATCGTGTAGTCGGCGTGGCTGCCCTGAAGAAGGCCAAGAAAGTCGGCAATGAGCGATGCATCGTCACCTTCTGCAGTTTCCAGGCCGAGCTTGGCCCGCATCAATGCAGCGTACCGTTGCTCAAACGTCGGCATGTAAGAGTCGAGCGCGGCTTTCAGCTCCTCTTTCGCCGCCAGGGGCAACAGGGCCTGCGCCAGACAGCTCAGGTTCCACAGGCCGATGTAGGGTTGCTGATTAAACGCATAGCGGCCGTTGTGATCCGAGTGATTGCAGATGAAGCCTGCGTCGTAGTCGTCCATGAAGCCGAAGGGGCCATAGTCCAGCGTGAGGCCGAGGATCGACATGTTGTCGGTATTCATGACACCGTGCGACCACCCGACGGCCTGCCATTGCGCAATCAGCGTGGCTGTGCGGCCCACGACTTCAGCGAAGAACCGGACATACCGATCGGACGCGTCGGCAAGGTGGGGATAGTGATGCCGAATGACATAGTCCGCCAACATCGCCAGCCGCTCGTGTTGGTTCCGGTAGTAGAACACCTCGAAGGATCCGAAGCGAACGTGTGACGGGGCCATGCGCAAGAGCACGGCCCCGGTCTCGATCTGCTCGCGGTAGACCTTGTCGTCGCTCCCCACAATGCAGAGCGCCCTCGTGGTGGGGATCCCGAGTCCGTGCATGGCTTCGCCGCACAGGTATTCCCGAATGGTCGAGCGGAGCACCGCCCGCCCGTCGCCATCTCGCGAAAACGGCGTGAGCCCGGCTCCCTTCAGTTGCAGATCCCATCGCTCGCCCCGCCCGTTCCGCACTTCTCCCAGCAGAATCGCCCGACCGTCGCCGAGTTGCGGGACATAGACGCCAAACTGATGGCCGGAATACAGCGTGGCCAGCGGTTCCATGCCCGGGACGAGCAGACTCCCCCCAAAGACGCCGGCAAATTCAGCTCGCGCGGCTTGCTGCGGGTCCAAGTCGATCAATGCCGCGGCCGCCGGATTGAAGCAGACCACGTAGGGGGGGCTCGAAAATGGTGTCGGGTTCAGTTTCGCGGCGAACCAATCGGGCAACCGCGCGAACGAGTTATCGAACTCGAGCTGTTCCAGGGATTTCAGCAGGGCCATCGTGTAGCTCGGGGCATCGCCTATTTCTTGCGGCGCGGTCGACCGGCATCGGAGTGGAGCAGTGACATGAATTTGCCTGTGTCTCGATCGTACGTCCAAATCTTGCCGGACTCAATCGAGTAGACCCACCCATGGATGGCGAGCGTGCCCTTCCGGAGTTTCGCCGCGACCGTCGGATGGGTTTGCAAGTGTTCGATTTGAATTCGCACGTTCTCTTGGGTGGTCGTGACGAGCAACGGCTCGCCCTCGAGATGCCCGTAGTTCTCCTTGACTACCCGGCGAGTCGCCTCGGCTTGCGAGAGCCACGCCTTGACAGCCGGCAGATCGCCGACCTGCTCCGGATGCAGCAACGCCTTCATGACGCCGCAATCGGTGTGGCCGCAGAGGATGACGTTTTTCACACCGAGCACGCCGACCGCGTATTCGATCGTCGCGGTGGTGCTGCCCACACTGGTGCCGTACGACGGCACCAGATTGCCTGCGTTTCGCAGAATGAAGAGCTCCCCCGGCTCGGTTTGGGTCAACAGACAGGGGTCGATCCTGGAATCCGAGCAGGTCACGAACAGCGCACGTGGCGTTTGTCCCTTGGCGAGATTGGCAAACAGGTCGCGCTTTTCGCGAAAGACCTCGCGGTGGAATTTTTTGAACCCTTCGACCAATCGCTTCATAACACTTCTGCGTCCATTTCGTCGCTCCTGCTCGGTCGCTATCGCAGGCCGTCCAGATCGCTTTCGAGCGTGAACACAAACACCCGCTCCCCGAGCTGTGCGTCGATGTCCGTAAAGAGGCCCACGGTCTTGGTCCCGGTGATGTCCGTCACTTGTTCCATCAACTTGTCCCGTCCCTGTGCAATGAGGTTTTGTCGGAGTCGTTTGACCATCTCCACGCCATCCGGCGTCTTGGCCAGTTGACGCTCCGCGGGGGTCAGCACGCCCTTGAGCCGGACCAGCACCTGGTCACGGATGAGAAAGGCCCTCACATCGTCCGGCCCCCTCCCCAAAAACTCCTGCTCGAACTTGATGATCGCGTTCCGAATCGCGGCCTCGATCTCACCCTTCGAGCTCTTACTGTTGTGATTGGTCATGAGCGACGCCCCTACCCCTCGATATGGCGGTAGGCATTATGCAGAGCGCGTCTCCGGAGCACAATGGGCCGGGCTCGTTGGCGCCTGTGCGGGAACCCTGTCACCGCACCTGGCCGGACGGCCTAGTCCGCTGGTTCACATGAGCGTAGCCGCAGACTTGACCTTCTGGGGGCCAGCCCATATAAGGGAAGGCTCATTCCGACCGATTCGGTCAGCGGTGCCATCTCCCCCTTCCCTCCAGTTCAGGTTGGACGAGGCAGAAGGAGCCGCCAAACCGGTCCGATAGACGTGCGGTTGTAGGGCAACCGGCTCTCTGTTCGATGAGAGGCCGGGGGCAGTACAAGCCAGCTCGACCCGTCCCGCTCATAGGGGACCGGCGGCTGGCTTGTCGTGTTTTTGCGCGTACGACCCAACCCCATGATGTCTGTGCTCCTCATCGTCCCGCTGCTGCCGATGGTCACGGCGTTGGTGATTGCCCTCAGCGATCGGGGGCAGCTCGCCCAAAACGTCCGCCTCGGCACGATTCCCATCATCGGCGCCTTGATCGGAGCGGTGGCGACGCTGCTCGCCGTGTCCTCGGAGGGGCCGATAATGGTTCGGCTGTACGATCCGTCCCTAGACGGCGGCTTCGCCTTGCCCCTCGGGTTCTACATCGACCGGCTCAGCGCCGTGATGATGACGCTCATCACGCTCGTAGGCACCATCATCTACGTCTATTCGATTTCCTACCTGTACCAAGATCCGCACTATCGGCGGTATCTCGGCCTGATCGCCTTCACGACCTTCGTCCTGCTCTGCATGGTGTCCAGTGCCAATCTCCTGATGCTCTTTGTTTTCTGGCAAATCCTCTCCTGGCTGCTGTTTCTGCTGGCCCACAATCATTCGCACCAGGCGACGCTCGACGGCGCCTGTAAGACCTTCACCCTGCTCCGCGTGGGAGATGTCGCCTTCCTCGCCGGCATCGCCCTGGCCTATTCATTGTATGGCACGATCGAATTTCAAGAGTTGTTTGCCCGCGCCGCCGATCAGCCGGCCACGCTGACGATCTGGCCGGGATTCGACATGAGCGGGGCCACCGCCGTCACGCTGCTGATTTTTTTCGGCGGCATGAGTAAGTCCGCCCAGTTTCCCATGCACATCTGGCTACCCAGTTCGCTCTACGCCCCCACCCCGGTTCATGCGTTGCTGCATGCCGGGATCATCAACGCGGGCGGCTTCCTCATGAATCGCCTGGCGCCCCTGTTCGGCCTGAGCCCCACGACCTTGCACGTGGCGTTCCTGGTCGGGACGCTCACCGCGATCCTCGGCGCCACCATGATGCTCACGCAGAACGACATCAAGAAAACCCTTGGGCATTCGACGATCGGCCAAATGGGGTACATGATCATGGAATGCGGATTGGGCGCGTTTTCGCTCGCCGTGTTCCATCTGATCGCGCACGGTCTGTTCAAGGCCACGGTGTTTCTGTACTGCGGCAACGTGATTCACAAAGCCCGGCAAGAGCCCTCGCTCCCCCATGTGGACGATGACGAAGAAGAGCGCGAGTTCTCGAACCTGACCTGGTCGACCGGGTTCTTGACCACGCTCTTCCTTCCGCTCGTGATTCTGCTGGGCACCCACGGCATCCTCAGAATCCCGCTGCTCGATTCGCAGGGGACGGTCATCTTTCTGTTCTTTATTTGGGTCACGTCGTCGCAGGCCATCTTGTCTTTGACCCGTATTCGCGAAGTCGCATCCTGGAAGGTGTCGCTTGCGATGTTGATGACGCTCGTGTTCGTCATCTTCACGTACTTGTTCGCGGCCGAAACCTTCACGCATTTTCTCTATCCGGATGCGGAGGAAGTCGCGGGCTACTTCAAGGCGGCGGCACTGCCCGGCCGCTTGTTCGATGTGATGTTGGCCGGGATGACGCTCTGCACGATTCTCGGATGGGTCTATCTCTATGCAAGGGCGCACGGGCGAACGATGGGGACGCCGGCGTGGGTGGAAGATGTCTCGGCGCGGCTCTACGTGTTGTTTATGAATCGACTCTATATCGATGAGGCCTACGCGAGGCTTGGCCGGGTGTTCATGAGCGGGGCCGCTCGCCTCGAACGGCTTGCGGCTTCGTGGCGAACCTGATGGAGACCTGGACAATCCCATGGCTGTTGTTGGGGGTTCCCTGCGTTGGGGCCCTGCTGGCCTGGTTCGCCTGGTCGACTCTGTCTCAATTGAAGTCGGTGCTCTTGTTGGCGACCGGGGCCAGCTTCGTGAGCCTCGCCGTCGCGACGGCCGCTATCGGTGCCTTTCCTCCGTTCATGCCGTTGCTCTGTGTACTTCCGATCGCCGCCTTCGGGTCGCTGCTGGGCCAACCCCTCCATCGCGAACTACGCCTGGCCTGGCTAAGCACCTTGCCGTTGCTAGGGCTTGGACTCGCCGCCATGACAGCCGCCGAGCCGATTCGGTGGCTGTTCTGCAGCGCGTTGCTCCTTGTGGTGATGGGGCTGTTATCGCGCGCACGCACCGCCGCTACCGCCTATCCCGCCTGGGGTGTCGGGACCTATGGATTGGGCGTTCTCGCGGCGTTGGTGGCCGCCTTCGCACCAGAACCGATCCGGACGGTTGCCGGAATCCTGCTGGCGTTGGTCCTCATCCCTCTGTTCCCCTTGCACGCGGGCCACGGCGCCTGTTTGACGAGGTTGCCCGCGAACCTGCCGGCCTTCCTCGTCGTGCTACTGCCGACCGTCGGACTGTCCATCCTTGTGACCGTGCTGCCGGCCGTCCCCGAATGGTTCCGCACCACCATCACCGGGGCCGCGCTGCTCAGCATGGTCTACGCATCCGTTCGTGCGCTGTCTCAGTCCCGTCCGCTCCCACTGCTCGCACATGCGAGTCTGGCGTTGTGCTCGATTCTGTGGTGGTATGTGGCCGGGACCGGGGTGGTCTTTGCCCCCGTGGGGGTGTTCCTGATCGCCGTGAGCCTCACCATCGCTGGCCTCTATCTTGGGTGGTACGCCATCCGGGCCCGCTACGGGGATCTCGATCTGCGCGCGTTGGGTGGCCTGGTGCAGCCGATGCCGCGCTTTGCGGTCCTCTTTTCGCTGCTCGCGCTCGCGGCGCTGGGTCTGCCGCCGTTCGGTGTGTTTTCGGGATTCATGGGCATGGTCTTGCGCCCGGCCGGCTCACTGGCGACGGGAGCGACGCTCGTCCTCCTCGTCTGGCTCGCCGCTTCGTGGTACTTCACGGATTTGATGCGCCGCCTGCTCTTCGGCAAGCCACGCGCGGATCTGCGGTTTGAAGACCTCAGGGACACCGAGTTCGCCTCGCTGGCGCTCATGCTGGGGCTCTTGCTCCTCCTGGGCCTTGCGCCCTCGCGTCTTTTCGATGTGGGCACGATCTCTGCCTCACCACCCCCGGCCCCGGAGTCCACCGTATGGAATCGGTAGCGACGTCTCCCAACATCGACGTCCGCCGGATGGAACTCCGGGCGACGATTCAGTTGGCCAGCGAGGTCATTGCGCAGTACTGGCCGATGCGGACCTTCGTGCACCATAATCCCCTGCACAGTCTGGAGTACTTGCCGTTCCATGAGGCGATCCGGCGTGGCCGCCAGTATCTGGGCGGCGAGGGCTACCTGCCCGGCGACACCTACCGGGGATATCTCAAGTCCGGGCGCATCCAATCCCGTCATCTCGACGCGGCGTTGGAGCCATTGGCCCTCAATCAGTACCTGACGCTCGGCCCCTGCCGCATTTCTCACTTGGAAGTGCTCCGGGCCTGCATGACTCACGCCTTGTCCTCGCCGCGGTACGAACCGCTGGACGTGCTGCTCGACCTGGGTCCCGGCGAAGAACAGGTCGAAAGCGTCGCGGAGCATCTTTCGCAGCTGACGTCTCCCACGTTCCACGAACATGTGAAAACGACCATTCAGGCGGATCAGGCCGCCTTGGGGCGCTACCTGACCCTGTCGAGTTGGTGCGATCACACGTGTGGCTCGCAGACGGTGGCTAAGATCGATGCCCAACTCATCAAGTGGTCCGAAGCCTTCCTGGACGAGGGCCATGCCACCTGGCCCATGCCGGAACGCGAACTCGGGATGTACACGGCCTGGAAAACGTTGGCGGCCAAGGAATGGTCGTTCGGCGGCGTGATGGATGGGCGACGAAAAGTCGCCACCCTCCCCGATCATCCAGAAGATGCGGTGATCGAAAGTTTGGAACTGCTGAAGATTCCCGAGCCGCTTCGGCAAGACTATCTGGCCTTGCAGTTGGCCAGCCTCCCCGGCTGGTCCGGGTTCATCAAGTGGCGGGCGGAGGCTTCGAGCTACCCGTGGCAACAGGCCTATCCGGCGGGTCTCGTGAAGCTCCTGGCGATCCGACTCTGGTACGTGCGTGAATTAGTCCAGCAAGTCTGCCACGAGCGCCTGGGCATCGAGGGGAACTACGAGTCGATCTCGGCCTACATGCAGCAGCATGCGGAAGCCTATGTATTGCGCAGGGAGCGGCAGGCGGGGCAACTCCCGCCTGTCTATGCGGAGGAGATCGACCGCCTGATTCAGCAGCGCGAACCGGATCAGGCGTGGCAAGATGTGGTGCTCCGCTATCAAGCCGAGTATGGCCCCCTGCAAGACCGTGCGCTGCGGCGATCCATGGCACGCCGCTTGGTCACCCTCGCGCAGGCGTTGGAAATCGTCCCGAGCGTGTTTCTGGAGAGCGTGCCGGCCGATCTTCGGCACGTGGTGGAGTGGATGGAGGCCTTTCCAGAATCCATGCACGGGCCGATCTGGTTGCGCGCGTTCGAGGCCGGCTATCAGGAGCAGCTCCTCGGCATGTTGAAACGCGCCGGCGGGCGGCCCACACGGTCCAATCAGATTGGTTCGCAGGCCGGACCGCCGACGGTCCGGCCGCAATCCCAATCCGTCTATTGTATCGATGTGCGCTCGGAGCCCTTCCGGCGCCACTTGGAATCGACGGGGGCGAACGAAACCTACGGCTTTGCCGGGTTTTTCGCGGTCTTCATCAAATACCGCGCCTGGGGCAAAGAGCATGTCACAGAGCAGTATCCGGTCATCATGCGCGCCCGGAACGAGGTGCGGGAGATCCCGCGCAGCTACCTCGATCATTTCGTCTCTAAACACGAATCGCGCGCCAAGCTGTTCCATGCAGGGCACACGCTGTTGCACGACCTCAAAGAAAACGTGATCACGCCCTATGTGATGGTTGAGTCAATCGGCTGGTTCTATGGGTTCCCGATTGTCGGCAAAACGGTTCTTCCCGCCGCTTGGAAACGTCTGACCACGTGGGCGAAGAAACTCCTCGTGCCGCCGATCGCCACAACCCTCACGGTCGACAAGCTGGCGCCGGCCGAGATGGAGGAGATGCTGGTGTCGGAGCAGCGGGCCATCATCTGGAAGGCGTTGCGCGACCGGTTCAGCCTGCACGGTGCGCAGGTCGAGCAGGAATTCATCGAAGCCCTGCGGCGCCGGGCGCTGGATCCGGATGCCCCGGTCGAGCCCTACTTAAGCACCACCGCCCGTAAAGTGTCGCTCTCGGTAGAACAGTTGGCGGGCTTCATCGAGGACCTGCGTCGGCACTATCGAATTTCGCAGCGTGCCGCGTCCCGTCAGCGCGAGCGGATCACCCGCACGGGGTTTACCCTCGAGGAACAGGTCCTGACGGTCGAAACAGCGCTCCGCATGATGGGGCTAACCAGAACGTTTGCGCGCCTCGTGTTATTCTGCGCACACGGGAGCACATCCGAGAACAATCCCTTCGAATCGGCGCTGGACTGCGGCGCCTGCGGTGGCAACGAGGGGAAGGCCAACGCGCGCGTCTTGGCCGCCATGGCGAACAAGCCCCCGGTTCGGGAGCGGCTCGCCAAGCGTGGCATTGAGATTCCCCCCGACACCCATTTCCTGGCCGGGCAGATGGATACGACGTCCGACCATGTCGAATTGTTCGACCTGGAGGATGTGCCGCCGACGCACCGCAAGGACGTGGCCCGGCTCTTGGACGACCTGCGCGAGGCCGCGCAATTGACCAGTCAGGAACGCTGCGGCCGGTTACCGGACGTGGCGGCCACGCTGCCGCCCCAACAGGCGTCGGCCGAGGTGGCCGAGCGCAGCGCCGATTGGAGCCAGGTACGGCCGGAATGGGGCCTCTCGAGCAACACGGCCTTCATCATCGGCCGGCGGGATATCACCAAAGGGCTGAATCTCGCCGGACGCGTCTTCCTGCATTCCTACGATTACCGGGAGGACCCGACCGATCGCTTGCTGGAAGTGCTGCTGACCGCCCCGCAGGTGGTGGCCCAGTGGATCAACATGGAGCATTATTTCTCGGCGGTGGACAACGAGGTGTACGGGGGCGGGAACAAGATCTATCACAACGTCGTCGGGCGCTTCGGCATCATGTCCGGACCCTGGTCCGACTTGCGCCTGGGTTTGGCCAAGCAGACCGTGCTGAACGGCGCCATGCCGTATCACGAACCGATGCGCCTGCTCACCGTGGTGGAAGCGCCCCGCGCGCGGCTCGATAAATTGATCGCTCGACACGAGGTCTTGCAACATTTCTATCACAACGAGTGGGTCCATCTCGTCGCGCTTGACCCGACCGATGGGACGCTGTATCGCTATGTGCCGACTCAGGAGTGGCACGCGATTGAACCGGCCCACCCGGCCGTCCTGTCCGGCAGGGCCGAAAGGAGTTAAGACATGGGCGCCTTGACGCTACACCCGATGAAGGAGATCCGCGTGGTCGTCTCGGGTGAACACCGGCCGTTTGTGACCGATCTCTTGGATAAGGTCCATGCCAGCGGCTACACCATCATCGGGAATATCTCGGGCAAGGGCCACCATGGGGTGCGCGAAGCCCATTTCATGTTTAGCGAACAGGAGAGCCTGGTGATGATCATGACGGTGGTGCCCGAAGAAACCGTCGAGCCCATTTTGGCGGGGCTCCGGCCCCTCTTCGACCGGCATTCCGGGGTGATGTTCGTCACCGACGTATCGGTCAGCCGTCGCGAGTATTTCGGGAAGAAAGCGGCCAAATCCTGAGTGTGGGTCGGCGCCGCGAGTTCCTCGGTGGCAGCCCCGCCGGTATCTTGTGTTCCCGCGGTCGTTTTGTCTAAAATTGCCCCTTCCGGCCGAAGGGAGGGGTTTGCGGTGAAGGGACTACGCTTCGAGCGCATCCGCAAGGACCAGCACTACAACGTGGTGTTCCACATTGGGAGCGCCTACGTGCCCGTCAGCGACGAGACCGTCGAGGACCTCAAGGCCCAGAGCCTGCTGCCCCCGGAACGCTTCCTGAACGTCCTGCTCGACAAAGTGGGCTACTCCAGCTACCTCCGCGACCTCATCCAGGGCGAACTCAAAACCGCCGGCGATCCGATCACGCAGATCACCGTTCTCCAAGGCGCCCTCCGCGAACTCTAGAGCCTGCTGAAAGCTTCCTCTGGCTGCGTTCTCCGTCTTCCGCTCACCTCATCGTACGGCTCCGAAAGTACGCTTCGGTGCCCGGACTCCCTGCGGCCTTGTCAGGGCACCCTCTGCGCAGACACTGACTAGCTCAGCGTTCCATGCCTTCGGCTACTAGCTTCCCGAGGACCCTTCGTGCCCCTTGCCGGCGGGACTCCAGGAGCTTTGTGGAATCCCTGATTGAGACCTACATGGACTCAATGAACGAATCGATCGCCTTGGCAACTACGCAGGCTGTTCGGTCGAATACGCGAACTATACTGGAGCAGTCCACCAGATGACCGACCGTCCAGTGGATAAATATCGCGAACGAGTGGAGGCTCTCGATGGTGGGCGAAGGAGGGCGGAAACTGACTGAGTCTTCGAGGGAACTTCCGAAGGTTTCCGCGCCTGCCATCGAGAGCGACGACTCTTCAGGCGCCGGAAGCGCCACGGCTACCCGGCGGCTCCGCTACACATCCCAACTGCCGCCTTCAATGAACAGCTCATTCAAGATGTTGTTCTTCACCTGCGGGTCTCTTTCGAGCTTGAGGGCTTTTTGATAGTTCTGCCAGGCGGCTTCGCGTTTGCCGCGTGCGACATACAGCTTGGCGACCCCGAGATACGCGCGGGCGTTGTTTTCGTCGGCGCGCAGCGCCCGATTGAACGATTCCATCGAGTCGATGACGTTGCCCTTCTCGAGCAACATCCAACCGATCTCGGCATGGGCCGGCGCGCAGTCGGGATCTACAGTGACCGCTTCGCGATATTCGTTCAACGCCAACTCGGTGCGCCCCCGGTCGTGGTAGAACTTGCCGAGCGCAAAGCGTAGCTCGCTGTTGCGTGGATCTAACCGGACGGCCTCCTTGTATTCTTTCAGTGCCGGCTCGAACTTGCCCTGCGTAGCCAGCGCCGACGCCAACATGCCGTGGGCGACGGAATCGTCCGGACGCAGCCGGACGATCTCACGAAACTGCGGAAGCGCCATCTCCAGCTGCCCTTGCGCCTGATAGAGCAAGCCCAATCCGGCCCGCGCCGGGGTAAACGAAGCCTCCAGACGTACCGCCTCTCGATATTCTTTGATCGCGAGGTCGGTGCGCGTCGCGCGCTCATAGACCTGCCCGAGGAAAAAATGGGAGTGCGGCAGCGCCGGCAACGCGGCAATGGCCTGCTTGAACGACTCGATCGATTGTTCCGATTGGCCGCCCTGCGACAAACAGAGCCCCATGACGAGTTGGAGATAGCCGTTGCTCGCATGTCGCTCACGCATCTCCTTGAGCCAATTGGTGACCGTGTCGATATCCTCCGCTTCCTGCAAGGCCTGGCCGTGGTAGGTCCAGGCTTTCGCCATCTCCCCCTGAATGAGATAGCCGACGTTGAGCGCAAAGGCCGGCCGCGGATCATGCCCGCCCCCGGCACTGACCTCTCGGAGCCAGGTCTCCGCCACAGCGAGAGAAGTCCCCCAATCGCCGCCGGCCCAGGCAGCTTCGATCTGCGTCGCGGCATCGTGCATGGATGTTACCGAGTGAGGCTGTCTTCCACGTCGGGGGGCGTGGCGTGTATGTGATCGGCAAGGAAGGGGTAACGGGCCGCCAGCGCCTGCTTCAATTGCCAGGCCACGGTGCGGTAGGACCAGTGGCCCTTCACGCCGGACCGGAGCTTCGAGATGTACTCAACTTCGGCATAGTCCATTTTGAAGAGACAACGGACTTTGAACCCGAATGGGATCGCATAGAGGGCGGCTTCCTGACTGGTCTTGCGCAACGACTCAATGTCCTGCTTCACGGCGTTCATGGCATGCCGGTAGTCGCCGTCGAGCCCGGCCTCAACCAGCGCGGGGGGTGTCGCGTACCCGTGCAGGGTCGTGAAGTTCTGCTGGATCTGCTGGCACCGCCGATGGCGATGCATATCGCGCCAAGCGCCGATGTCCATCAACACGTCAAAGATCAAGCCATAGCCGCTGCGAAATTCGCGCGGCAATTCGTCGTACGGCCCGCGATTCTGTAGCGCCAGCTCGATGAGTTCATGCTTCTGCTTCTCGGACCAACCGCGGACCAGCTCCAGAATCTTTCGATAAGGCGCATGGGCGACGCGATAGAGCCACGTGGCGACCAACTCGTCCATGGGATCGTGCGCGTCGATCAAATCCACGCTGGAGGGCTGGTCCACGCGGTCGCCCCAGGTAAACGGTTGCTCGAGCCCGCTGTCCCGCACAATGTCGCGGGCGTACCGCGCCACGTCCTGATACACGCGGCGCTGATAGTCGCTGGGCTTAGCGTGCCGAGCCAGCGTCGGAGCGAGCGGCTCGGAGAGGCCGGCCGTCTGGCCCGACAACTCTCCCCAGACATTGACGGGAGGCCGGGCACAGGCTGTTTTCAGATCCTCACCGATCATCTGCAGCTCCGGCAGAGCGGACGAGAGGAACCGGGTGATCTGTTTTTCGAGCGTCCGGATGTTCACGACCTGGCCGACGTTCGTTCGCGCGGCAAGCGGCAGCAGGTAGCGTGTCACATCGAAGGCCCGCGCCGCCATCGTGCGATCGTAGTCGGCGGGCTTCATGTCGGCCGGACAGGGGGCTTTCTCGGAGAGAGAGGCCTTGATCGGATCATGCAGAAGCCGATAGGCCGTCGAGAGGCTCCCGAGGATGCCTTGGTAGACGGCCTCGGTTTCCGTACCGCGAATGTCGTTCGGGGTGTGACAGCCACCGGGGCCGAAATTCTGGTAGCGGCTCGACTTAGCCTGGCCATCCCAGACCGGCTCGTCTTCGATGCGAATCGCGGCCAATTCCGAAATGTGCTCAAAACAGATGATCACATGGCCGAGATCGGCGATGGAGGCATGGCCGTAGGCGAAGTAAAACTGTTCCCAGAATTTTTCGGAGGAATGACCGAAGACCCATTTGATGCTGTCCTCGATCGAGTCGGGCGAGCGGCTGTAGCGCGCCAGCGCGTAGGCGGCCTTTTCGGGGGGCATGGGAGCCACCGCCAGCACGCGTCTGGATGGACCGTCGATGTTCATGGTGTGTTGTCCGAGGGGTGCGGCGCACTATACCGCCCGCCTCACGGCCGGCGCAAGAATTGTTACAGCGCTTCCAAAAGGGGTGCCGCGGGAGGCGCCGGAAGCGAGCGGTCGCATTCCTCGCTACAAGCTAACCTGAGTGACTCGCCGCTTCTGACCAGCCTCAGTGCGTTGACTTGCTTGCAAACCCGCCGCTATAGTCGCCCTCTTCTCCTAAACTGAGGGTTGACCAATGAGGACTGTCTTCAGTCCTCAGTACTGTTAGGGCACCAGTCGTGATCAAAGGCATCAAAGGCGTCAAGGACCTCCTGCCGGCGGACTCCCCTCGCTGGGGCTTGATCGAGGCCACCGCCCGCCGTTGGGCGATGCTGTACGGCTATGGGGAAATTCGCCTTCCGATCTTCGAATCCACCGAGCTGTTCGCCCGGTCGATCGGCGCCACAACGGACATCGTGGAAAAAGAAATGTATACCTTCGCCGATCGGGACGGCAGCTCGCTGACGCTCCGCCCCGAAGGCACGGCCGGGGCCGTCCGCGCCTATATCGAGCACAACCTGGGCGCCTCGCCGCTGCCACAGAAAGTCTTCTACCTGGGACCGATGTTCCGCCATGAACGGCCTCAAGCCGGCCGCTTGCGGCAATTTCATCAGTTCGGCGTCGAATCGTTCGGGGTCTCCTCCCCGGAAGCCGATGTCGAAGTGATGGCGCTCCTGTGGCGGTTTTTCACGTCGCTGCAGCTCCCGGGATTAACCCTGGAGCTCAATACGCTTGGCGATCTTGAAGACCGGCCGCGCTACAAGGGTGTGTTGCGCGAGTTCTTGCTGACCAAGGCGGCGCATCTTTGTGCGAACTGCCTGCGCCGGATCGAATCGAACCCGCTGCGTGTCCTCGACTGTAAGGTCCCGGACTGTCGCGAGGCCACGGCAGACGCACCGCAGATCGTGGAGTACATCTCCGACCAGGCTCGGGCACACTTTACGGCTGTGAAGGCCGGGTTGACGGCGATCGGGATCCCGTTCTCGTTGAATCCGCGCCTGGTCCGCGGACTCGATTACTACACGATGACGACCTTTGAGGTCACGTGCACGCACTTGGGCGCACAGAACGCCGTGGGGGCCGGTGGTCGGTATGACGGTTTGGTGGAAGTCCTGGGTGGGTCAGCAACGCCGGCCATTGGGTTTGCCGTTGGACTCGAACGGGTCGCCCTACTCGTGCCGGAGTCAGTCACCACAGCCCAGCCGCGCCGCGTCTACGTGGCGGGGTTTGGGGACACCGGTGGTCCCGCCGGACTGCGCCTGCTGGATCAGTTGCGCAGGGCGGGCCTACCGGCCGATGTCGATTTCCGCGCCACGAGCCTGAAGGCCCACTTGCGGCAGGCGGATCGTCTTGGCAGTGCCCTGACCCTGATCGTAGGGGACGATGAGGTGGCAAAAGACCTCGCGATCCTTCGCGATATGCAGTCAAAACAGCAAGAGGAAGTCCCTCTTTCCACGGTGATCTCGGTCCTCTCAGCACGCCTCGGATAGCCCGCAATTAGCCTCCAAAACTTCGTATTGACATCTCTTGAAAAAGGGCATACTCTGCACGAAATTTCATACACATAACTGTTTGATTATTAATAGTTTCCGGCCTTTTTCTCCGCATGGATCGACGAAAGCTTGGTCTGTTGTTATCCACACCCCCTGGGCACCCTAGTGTTTCCACTGTGACACAGCTCTCGCGAGAGGCACTACGCACGGGGATCGATGTCTATTTGTACCTGATTGACGAAGGCGTGAAGAACCTCCATGACTCGGCGCTGTTGGGCGCCGCCGGGGACGGCGCCAAGTTTTTCGTGTGCGCGTACGGCTGCCAACAACATGGCGTGAAAACGGACCACCTCGACCCACGCGTGACACTCTGTGGGCTCGTCGTGCTCTCGAATATTGTCGAAGGCTGCGACAGATTCGTCGCCTTCAATTGACGTATAAGCTCCCGTGTCCCAGGTAATCACGGTTGTGATCCAGGAGGATCCGGCTCGATCAGGACGAGCGGTTGAGGCGTTACGGATCGCCCTTGGGCTCGTCGCTGGCGATCATCAGGTGGCGGTCGCCCTCCTCGATCGAGCCCCGCTGCTTCTGGCTGAGGACCGTGACGAGGTTGTCGACGGCGATATTCTCGAGAAGTACTTGCCGTCGTTAAAACAGCTCGAGACTGAATTCCTCGTTCCGACCGGGACCTGTGATCAGTTTGAGTTAGAAGACGGCTTCGCTGTCCGCGAAGTGGCGCTGGATGAGCTTCGGCGGCGTATGCTCACTTCTGACCGCGTGGTGGTGTTTTAGGTCATGAAGGTGCTCTATTTGGTCACGTCTCCCCGATCTCTGGAACGTGATTCCCTGTTCGGTTCGGGAAAGGTGCCCGATACACAACTGGAAGTCGTCTTGTTACAGGAAGCCGTCACCTTGACGGACGTGCCGGCTTCTACTGTGTCCGTTCTCGCGGATGATCTTCACCTCAAGGGAGCGAGTTCTCCCTTCTCGAATATTGGATATCGGGAATTGTTGGAGAAGATCTTCGCGGCTGATCGTGTCATTCGACTCTGATCCCGACGCTCTTCTCTTATGTAAATGGAGTAGAAGAGAAGAATCGTCGTAGTAGTAGCCGTAGGAATAGTGCTTGGGGATTGTGTTGATAGGAAAAGAGTTCAGTGATTAGAACACTTTGGCGGCAACTCATGTTGTGGAGGAGAGTCTGGGCAACAGGGTTGTAAGGTATGGGAGCGTATTGGGATAAGTTGGGGATGAGTGTAGACGCCAAGACGGATGAGACGCGATCAGGTCAGTCAGTTCCCAAGCGAGTGAAACCTATGCACACTTTATTCACAATCATGAGGCCGGTAGAGAATATCCACAGCTGTGTATAACGCTGTGTATAGCTGAGAATCCACATGCTTACGACTACCGATAGTCTCTGGACCGACACCCTCGCTTATTTGAAAGAGCGGGTGCCGCGCCAAGTGTTTGAAACCTGGTTTACTCCCGCGCAGTTAGATCGTGTGGAGGACGGGGCGGCAAAAATCATCGTGCCCAACAAGTTCTTTGGGGACTGGCTGAGTGAGCACTACGGTGAGTTGCTCAGTGAAGCCTTGGCGGCGGTGAAGGGCAGCGGGCGTGTCGATGTGAGCTTTGTGGTCGGCGATCGGAGTAAGAGCCAGGTCCGAACGCCCCTGGACACCGCTCCCTCCGCTCGTACTGGGCCGGCGTCAAAAGTGCGGCGGAATCTCAATCTGAATCCCAAATACACGTTTGCGACCTTTGTGGTGGGAGGCAGCAACCAATTTGCCCATGCCGCCAGTATGGCGGTAGCCGAACAACCGGCACGCGCGTACAACCCGCTGTTCATCTACGGCGGCGTCGGACTCGGGAAGACGCACCTGCTCAACGCGATCGGGAACCATGTCGCCGAGCGCACGGAATTGCGCATCGCCTACGTCACGACCGAGCAATTCACGAATGAGGTCATCAATTCCATCCGATACGACAAGATGATCGATCTGCGGCGGCGGTACCGGAACGTCGACATGTTGATGATCGATGACATTCAGTTCCTCGCCGGGAAGGAACGGACCCAGGAAGAGTTCTTTCACACCTTCAACGCCCTGTACGAGGCGCACAAACAAATCGTCGTGTCGAGCGACCGCTTTCCGAAGGAAATGCCGGACATCGACGAGCGTCTCCGCTCCCGGTTCGAATGGGGGTTGATCGCCGACCTGCAGCCGCCCGACGTGGAAACCCGCATCGCCATTCTCCGCAAGAAGTCCGAGGACGAGGGCGTACGGCTTCCCGAGGAGGTGGTGCAGTTCTTGGCCGCCAATATGAAGAGCAATATTCGGGAGCTGGAGGGTTCGCTCGTGCGGCTGGGCGCCTATTCCTCTCTCACCGGGCAGCCGACCACGCTCGACATGGCCAAGATGGTGTTGCGGGACGTCATCGGCGACAAGAAGAAGATCGTGGCGATGGACGACATTCAAGAAACCGTGAGCATCCGCTTCCACGTCAAAGTGTCGGATCTCAAGTCGCGCCGGCGCAGCAAGACCTTGGTGCAACCGCGGCAAATCGCGATGTTCCTCTGCCGCGAGTTGACCGATGCCTCGTTTCCAGAGATTGGACGGCAATTCGGCGGGAAAGATCACACCACGATCATGCACGCTTGCAAACAGGTGACGAAGGCGCTGGAGTCAGATACGTCCCTTCGTGCGACGCTCGAGGGCCTGAAGGAGCAGATCATCCGCGGATGAGCCGGCCGTTCACCGGCCGTTCGTAAGGAGTGACGGTATGAAAGTCCGAATCTCTCGAGATGAATTGCTGGTCGCGTTGCAGCGCGTCCAGGGGGTGGTGGAGAAGCGCAACACCATGCCGATTCTCTCGAATATTCTGTTGGAGGCCAAGCAGGACGGCATCGAAGTCAGCGCCACCGATTTGGAAATCGGCATGCGCGCGCTCTACAAGGCGACCGTGCTGGACCCCGGCACCCTGACGGTGTCGGCGCGCAAGCTGTTCGAGATCATCAAGGAATTGCGCGACGGAGAAATCGAGCTCGCGACCGGAGAGAACAACTGGCTGAACATTCATGCGGGGAAGAGCACGTTCAAGATCGTCAGTCTGCCCGCGGGCGACTACCCAGCCCTGCCGGCCATCGACAAGGAAGGGTTGACGCCGCTGGCCAGCGCCGGGCTGCTCGAACTCATTCGGAAGACGCTGTTCGCTGCGGGCGACAACGATGCCCGCTATATCCTCAACGGGCTGTTGGTCACGCTGGTCACGGGCGACAAAAAGACCCTTCTGCGCCTGGTGGGCACCGATGGACACCGTCTGGCCGTGGCCGAGCAGGACGTTGGGGCGGCCGGCCCGAAGGACGCCCCGAAAGAAATCAAGGCCATCATTCCGAAAAAGGCCGCCCAAGAAATCCGCCGCTTGTTGGACGAGGGCGGAGACGGCGAGCCCCTGATCGGATTCACGAAAAAGCTGATGATTTTCAGGAAGAGTGGCCTCCTGCTCACGTCGAGCCTCATGGAGGGCAATTATCCGAATTATCAGGGAGTGCTGCCGAAAGAAAGCGACAAACGCATCCTCGTGAACCGCCTCGAGCTGGAGGGCGCGTGCCGCCGCGTGGCCGTGCTCTCTCGGGACAAGGCCAACGCGGTGAAAGTCACCTTCTCCAAAGGCAAACTCACGCTGTATGCGAACAATCCCGATTTCGGGGAGGCCACCGAGGAGATTGCCGCCGAGTTCAAAGGGGACACCCTCACGACGGGATTCAACGCCCGCTATCTCCTGGATGCCTTCGGGGTCATGGACGGGCAACAGGTGTCGTTGCAGATGGACAACCCGCTGAGTCCGTGTCTGATCCAGGAGCGCGAGAGTCCTGGGTTCAAGTGTGTGGTCATGCCGATCAAGATATGACGGATACCGTCACCTGCGATCAGTCGGTCGATCGGTCTCACATCCGCAGCACGCCCCCGCATCCCGTGGGTGGTACGCGACGCTTCCCCCAGTAGGAGACGAATGGCGAGCGACAACGACCAGAAGCCGAAGTCCAAGAGCGAGACCTACGGCGCAGAATCCATTAAGGTCTTGGAAGGACTGGATGCGGTCCGGAAGCGCCCCGCGATGTATATCGGGAGCACGAGCGTGGATGGCTTGCATCACCTCGTGTACGAAGTCGTCGACAACAGCGTCGACGAACACATGGCGGGATTCGGCGAGACCATCGAGGTCACCATCCAGATTGACGGCAGCGTCACGGTCGTCGACAACGGACGTGGCATCCCCACCGACATGCATCCCACGCAGAAGAAGTCGGCGGCGGAGGTGGCCCTCACGGTGCTCCACGCGGGAGGCAAGTTCGAGCAGGGAGCCTACAGCGTGTCGGGTGGACTGCACGGCGTCGGCATTTCGGTGGTGAACGCGCTCTCGGAGTGGCTGGAGCTCGAAATTTGGCGCGAAGAACAGGTCTATGAGCAGCGGTATGAGCGCGGCAAGCCGTTGGCCCCGCTTCAGGTCACGGGCAAGACCAAAAAGCGCGGCACCAAGGTGACCTTCAAGCCCGATGGGCAGATTTTCGAGACGCTTGAGTTCAGCTTCGACGTCTTGGCGGAACGCCTCCGCGAACTGGCCTTCCTCAACAAGGGCCTGGCCATCACGCTGAGGGACGAGCGAAAGGGCAAGGACCAGACGTTCCATTACAAGGGCGGCATCGTGTCGTTCGTAGAGCACCTCAACGAAGCCAAGGTCCCGCTGCATAAACCCATCTACATCTCGGTCCAGAAGCCCGACCACGTGCTCGAACTCGCCGTGCAATACAACGAGGGCTACGCCGAGAACCTGTTTTCCTTCGCGAACAATATCAACACGCGGGAGGGCGGCACGCATTTGGTCGGCTTCAAGGCGGCCTTGACCCGCACGATCAACAGTTACGCGAATGCCAAGGACCTCCTGAAGAAGGAAGTGGAATCGCTGACGGGTGACGACGTGCGCGAGGGACTGACCGGCGTGGTCAGCGTCAAGCTGCGCAATCCGCAGTACGAGGGCCAGACCAAGGCGAAGCTCGGAAACAGCGAGATGAAGGGGATCGTCGAGACGGCGACCAATGAGGCGCTCGGCCGCTACTTCGAAGAGAATCCGCCGGTCGCCCGTAAGATCGTCAACAAGGCGGTGGAGGCGGCGCGTGCCCGTGAAGCGGCGCGCAAGGCCAAAGACCTCATCCGAAGGAAGAGCGCCCTCGATGGCGGGTCCCTACCCGGCAAGCTGGCCGACTGTTCGGAAAAAGACCCGGCGCATAGCGAGCTCTTCATCGTGGAGGGCGATTCGGCCGGCGGCTCGGCCAAGCAGGGCCGGGACCGGAAGTTCCAGGCCATTTTGCCGCTCAAAGGGAAAATTCTAAATGTGGAGAAGGCGCGCTTTGACAAGATGCTCGCGAGCGAGGAAATCCGGACCCTGATCTTGGCACTCGGGACCGGCATCGGGCAAAAACGCGAGGATTCGGAAAAGGGCAAGGACGACAAGGAAGCGTTCGACATCGCCAAGTCGCGCTATCACAAGATCATCCTGATGACGGACGCCGACGTCGATGGGAGCCATATCCGGACGTTGTTACTAACGTTCTTCTTCCGGCAGATGCCGGAACTAATCGAACGCGGGTATATCTACATTGCGCAGCCGCCCTTGTTCAAAGTGAAGAAGGGAAAGACAGAGCGGTATCTCAAGGACGAGAATACCCTGAACGATTACTTATCGGACCTGGCCGTTGAAGGCGTCGAGGTCTACATCGAAAGCGGACAGGATTTCGTCACCGGCCGACGCCTCCAGCCGATTCTCAAAAAACTCATTGCGTTTGAAGGGCTGGCCAACCGCTTTCATCGGAAGCGCCAGGACCCGGGCTTGGTACGGGCGTTCGTGGATGAGCCGGGACTCGATCGGGATCTGCTCAAGAACCGCGCGACGCTTACCGAGACGGTCCAGAGTGTGAAGCGGACCCTTGACGTCTTCTATCCGCAAGTGAACCCGAGCTTGGAGATTGTGCCCGATGACGAGCACCAATCGAACAAGGTGCTCTGCCGCTTGCAGGCGAGCGGCGTGACGCGGAGCTTGGACGTGACCCATGACCTGTTGGGCTCGGCCGACTTCCGCGAGCTGCAAAAACTCGCGCCGTCGGCGATCGGCCTCGGCCGGCCCCCCTACAAGATGAAGCTCAAGGGCGTCGAGACGCAGTATCCCGGCACCGCCGAACTGCTCGCCGCGATCCTGGAACAGGGCAAAGAAGGTCTGAATTTGCAACGGTATAAAGGGTTGGGCGAAATGAATCCGGTGCAGCTGTGGGAAACCACGATGAACCCTGAATCGCGCACGTTGTTACAGGTGAAGCTCGAGGACGTCACGGGGGTCGACGAGATCTTCACGATTCTGATGGGCGACGAAGTCGAGCCGCGGCGGAATTTCATTCAACAGCATGCGCTCGAAGTGCGCAATTTGGACGTGTAGCGAACACATGAGCTGGTAGCGAGTCGCGTAGGGCACATGGCCGAAAAGACAGGATCGCTTCGTCCTGTTCCTGCCATCGACTCTATGCCCTACGCCATCAGTTCTTCTAAGAGGTCGACGTGCCGAACGATGAACGATTAGGCCAGATCAATATCGAAGAGGAGATGCGCTCCTCCTATCTCGATTACGCGATGAGCGTGATCGTGGGGCGCGCGCTGCCCGATGTGCGCGACGGGCTCAAGCCCGTCCACCGGCGCATTCTCTTCGGCATGAACGAGATGGGGCTGGCCCACAACCGGCCCTACCGCAAGTCCGCTAAGATCGTCGGCGAGATCATGGGCAATTACCATCCGCACGGCGACAGTGCGATTTACGACACGCTCGTCCGCATGGCGCAGGATTTCAACATGCGCTACACCCTGGTCGACGGCCAGGGCAACTTCGGCTCCATCGACGGCGACTCGCCGGCGGCCATGCGTTACACCGAAGCGCGGCTCACGAAACTGGCCGAGCAGATGCTGGTCGACATCGACAAAGAGACGGTCGATTTCGGCCCGAACTATGACGAATCGCGCGTCGAGCCCCTGGTGCTGCCCGCGAAAGTGCCGAATCTCCTGGTGAATGGCGCCGGCGGAATTGCCGTCGGTTACGCCACCAACGTGCCCACGCACAACCTGGCCGAAGTCACCGAGGCGTTGCTCCACCTGTTGGAGGACCCGACCGTCACGATCGAGCAGCTCATGAAAAAGCTCCCGGGGCCGGACTTCCCGACGGCCGGGTTCATCTACGGGCGCCAGGGCATCAAGGACGCCTATCACACCGGACGCGGGCTACTGACGTTGCGTGCCAAGGCGGTGATCGAGACCGACGAACGTACGGATCGTGAGCGGATCGTCGTGACGGAAATCCCCTACCAAGTGAACAAGCAGAAGCTGGTCGAAAAGATCGCCGAGTTGATCCAGGAGAAGAAGATCGAGGGCATCGCCGATCTGCGTGACGAATCGGATCGAGACGGCTACCGTGTGGTCATTGAGTTGAAGCGCAATGAGATCCCGCTGGTCGTGCTGAATAATTTGTATAAACACACGCAGATGCAGACGACCTTCGGCGTGATCATGTTGGCGCTGGTCCGCAACCGGCCCGAGGTGCTGAATCTCAAACAAATCCTGGAGCATTTCGTCGAGCATCGCCGCGAGGTCGTCGTCCGGCGGACCGCGTTCGAATTGCGCAAGGCCGAGGAGCGCGCGCACGTCCTCGAAGGATTGAAGATCGCGCTCGACCATCTGGACGCGGTCATCGCGCTGATCCGGCGTTCGCCATCCCCGGATGAGGCGCGCACCGGCTTGATGCGGCAGTTCAGCCTGTCGCCGATTCAGGCGACCGCGATCCTCGACATGCGCCTGCAGCGGCTGACGCAGCTCGAACGCGACAAACTGATCGAGGAGTACACGGAAATACTCAAGCGAATCGAGCATCTCAAGTCCGTGTTGGCCAGCGAGGCGTTGGTTCGCAAGATCATCAAGGATGAGCTGATCGAGCTCAAAGAGGAATACAACGACCCTCGTCGCACCCAGATCGTGGCGGAGGCCGCGGAGATCAACGTCGAAGACCTGATTGCGGAAGAAGAAGTGGCGGTCACGATTACCCACGCCGGGTACATCAAGCGCAACGCCGTCTCGCTCTACCGCGCGCAGCGCCGTGGGGGGAAAGGGAAGATCGGCATGGGGGTGAAGGAAGAGGACTTCGTCGAAACCATGTTTACCGCGTCGACCCACGATTCGCTTTTGTTCTTCACGGACGCGGGTAAGGTCTACTGGCTCAAAGTGCACGAGATCCCCGAGGCTGGCCGCGCCGCCAAGGGCAAGGCCATGGTCAACATGCTGGCCTTGGCCGCGAACGAAAAGGTGACGGCGACGGTCGCCGTCAAGGAATTCCGAGACGATCGCTTCGTGGTCATGGCCACGAAGCAGGGCCTAGTCAAGAAAACGGAACTCTCGGCTTTCAGCAACCCCCGGGCGGGCGGCATCATCGCCCTGGGCTTGGAAGAGAACGACAAACTGATCTCCGTGCATATCACGGATGGGCAACGAGAGATCCTGATCGGCACGCGCCGCGGCATTACGATCCGGTTTAAGGAAGAAGAAGTCCGTCCCATGGGCCGCACGGCGTATGGCGTGAAAGGCATCACGTTGGAAGAAGGCGACTTCGTCATCGGCATGGAGACGATCACCCCCGATTCAACGACCGCCATTCTGACCGTCACGGAAGCCGGGTACGGCAAGCGCACGCCGGTCACGGAGTACCGCATCCAGGGCCGTGGCGGCAAAGGGATCATCAGCGTCAAAACCACCGAACGCAACGGCCTCGCCGTAGGCTTTCTGCAGGTACGCGACGGCGACCAGGTCATGGTCATGGCGGCGCACGGCAAGGTGCTCCGCTGCCGAGTGGACGACATTCGCGAAATCGGCCGCAACACACAGGGTGTCCGGCTGCTGGAACTCGAAGGCAGCGACGATCGGGTGGTCAGCGTCACGCGCCTGGCCGATAGCGCCGAGCGCGAGGAAGAGGGCGACGAGGGCGGCACCGCCTAAGTGCGTGCGGTGTCATGAGTCTGACGCCCCAGGTTCGCCGATTACGCTCAGCGCCACGCATGGATCGTCCATGACCTCCCCGGATGCCAGCCGCCGTTCCACGTGGCCGTTCGGGTGGTGGACCCGACTCGATACCATCGTCAAGCTCGCCCTCGGCGTGTTCGTCGGCTCCTTTCTCTTGATCTGGGGCGGGATGTATCTCAGTCGCCCGGATCGAACCATCCCCCCCTATAGCATCGGCTCGCAGGAGGGCGCGGCGGTCGCCGTCCATGTCCCGCCGTGGACGACGGAAGATCAGATTGCGGCGCTGCTGCAGCGGTTTCGCATCGTTGCCCACAGCCACCGCAACTTCGGCCTCATGAAAATTCAGCCGACGACCCCGGGCCACCCAGGGAGCCGGTACGATGCGCTGACGATTTATCTGTTTACCCATGATGCCTGGGCCGAACCACAGATGCTGCACCGCTATGTTGCGGCGGCTGGCTCGGCAGCGCCGGACGAGGTGGCCTTTCGGAAGTCGTTCGAGAATGCGATGCGAGGGTACTACCGATTGCAGGGGGATCTCGAAGAGGGGCGCCTCGGCCCGCTGATCACGAGTCAGGAGAAGGTGGTGGGGGCTGAGTTTGCGCGGGAACTCTTTGCGGGAAAAGTTACCGATCCCCTGCCGGCACCGAGTGGGCCGACACCAGCGCCTTCGCTATCACCTTTGTGAACTGGTCGCGCAGCGCAGGGTCGGTGATCGCCGTGGTGTGGGCGGCGGCTTCACGCATCAGGGCGGGACTGGGCTGAGGTCCAACCGGCGCGATGCCGGGCTCGGTCCGGGGTGGCGCTAACGGCACGCGCGACAAATCGCCGATGCGGAAGACTAGATCCTGCACATCCTCCCCTCCGAGGTGCACACGAATCCGCCGGAGCAAATCGGGTTTCAAGAACGAGAGCTGTTGCATCCAGACCGAGTGGTCGACCAACACGGACAGGCGCCGGCTGCGAATCTGCTCCGGACGTGTATGCTCCGCGACTTGGTCGCCGACGATCTCCACCCAGTCGCGGGCGATGCGCTGTTCAACCAGTCTGGGGGACAATCCAAGGCGTTGGGCGACGGCGGTGAGGATGGAGGAGAACGAATCGAAGCCAGTCGTCGAGGGCATGTTCGCGGCATCTTAGTGCACCTCGGCATCGACGTCAATCTGGTTTTTGAGATCTATCGACCTTTTTATCGGCGTGCTAGAGTGCTGGGCCCATGACCAAGGACAACAAGGAAAAGGACGAAGAACGCTATAAGATTGCGGCGACGAATCGTAAAGCGTTCCACGATTACTTTATCGAGGAGAAGTTCGAGGCCGGTATTGTGCTGCGGGGCACAGAAGTCAAATCCATCCGCGAGGGCCGGGTAAACCTCCAGGACAGCTATGCCTCGATCAAAGACAACGAGGTCTACCTCCATCACTGCCATATCAGCCCCTACAGCCACGGCAATATCCTCAATCACGACCCGACGCGGACGCGCAAACTCCTGCTCCACCGCAAGGAGATCAACAAGCTGATCGGGTGGACGCAGCAAAAGGGGCTCACGATCGTGCCGCTCCGGATCTATTTCAGCAAACGAGGCCACGCCAAGGTCGAAATCGCCTTGGCCAAGGGCAAGAAGCATCACGACCGCCGCGAATCGATCAAGGAGCGGGAGGCTGGACGGGAGATGCAGCGGGCACTCCGGGGGCGAGAGAAGGAATAGCGCCGGTTCTTCGCCACCCCACCATACTCACTCGCTGCACTGGCAGCCAGGCAAATCGCGGGTGCTGATAGAGGTCAGATTGTTGGTGTACCGGGTAAATCCCTTCTGCCGTCCGTAGAGCCGCAAGAGACACCGCTCCCCTTTCTTCTCCACGAAGAAGGAATAGTCCGTTCCCGACTGTGAACTAACCATGAACGGGCGTGGTCCGAACTCGAACGTGCCAGCCAGTTCGCCGGAGCGCTCAATGACCTTCCGCGCACGTTCAGGCTGTTCCCCCTCCTCGACCAGGATCTCGGACAACGCCGTCGCAAAGGTCTGTTGGCAGGCCTGGTCGCGGAGATTGGTCACCTGGGCCATGGAGGAACAGCCTACAAGAGATCCGACAAGCAAGACGGGCGCCGTTACACGGCCGAGGCTCAGGATGAAGTGGTCGTAGGCGGAATGAGGCATGCGGATGTGCGCAGACGATAGGCCGGACGTTGGCTGACTGTCAATGACGACGGGCGGAACGGCTAGACCGTCTGGCCGAGCTGGCGGAGCATACCGAGCGCGTCGGACACGCGCCAATGTTCAATGATCTTGCCGTCGACGAACCGGTCGATCTGGAATTGCTTCACCGCGACGCGTTTTCCGGTGGGGGCAATGCCGAACAGAGTGCCCTGGTGGGTTCCGTACATCGTGCAGCGGGTCGCGGCCTTCAGGTCGGTGATGACCTGATCTTCAATGACGAACTTGAGATCGGGAAAGGCCACCCGCAGGAGCGCCACGGTCGCTTTCACTCCCTGCGCCCCCGGGAGAAGGTTCGGCGTATAGGGGTTGTGATTCTGGAAGCTCGGGTGGATGATCTCGTCGAAGACCTCGAGACGCCCTTGGTTCCATCCCTCCAAGAAATAACGTTGCAGGATGGCGTTGTTTGCGTCGACGGCGGACATAATGCGGCTCAGTTGCATGGTGAAGGCCAGAGGCCACTCGGCCTTGCGAGATCCCTCAAGTCAGCGACGACAGAATAGCACACTCGATTCGGCTGTGAAGGAAATGATGAAGTCACGAATCGTTTGGGGGGAAAGCGAAGGAACCGGGCCGCCGACCCTGCTCCGCAGCATGTTCCGGGTCGAAATCCGCGCGATCGTCTCCTGCCCCTTGACTTTGTTCTAGTCAGAACTAATATACTAGGGCTGGGGATTACGTGGGGACCTCCCACCCGAAGGCCAACTCCACTTGTAGGAGGCCAGCAATGAAAGCACTCGTTCAGACGGATGATGGATGGGCAGGGCTCGTTCTGCGGGCAACACTCGGCTTGGTGATGTTTCCCCACGGCGCTCAGAAACTGTTAGGTTGGTACGGCGGGTTCGGATTCGGCGGGACGATGGGATTCTTCACCGAGGTGATGCACCTCCCCTGGATCATCGGATTCTTGGTCATCATCGGTGAGTTCTTCGGAAGCCTAGGACTCCTGGCGGGGCTCCTCACGCGATTTACTGCCGCGAGTTTTGTTGTCATCGTGCTCGGCGCAATCATCACCTCGCACCTGCCCCACGGGTTCTTCATGAACTGGTTCGGCAAGCAGCAGGGCGAAGGCTACGAGTATCACCTTCTGATGATCGGCATCGCGCTCGCGCTCTTGATCACTGGCGCCGGCAAATGGTCGGCAGATAGACTGCTGAGTGGGAAAATGGCCCACTGATTCTTAGTGAGACTGCTGCTTCACGCGAAGAAAGGAGGAGACATTATGTTTGTCGTACTGGGTGCAACGGGACATACTGGATCAGCCGTGGCAGAGGCGCTGTTCGACAAGAAGCAACCCGTCCGCGTGGTCGTTCGATCGACCGACAAGGGCGCCGACTGGAAGGGCCGGGGAGCGGATGTCGCCATAGCTTCCTACGACGATGTGCCAGCCCTCACCAAGGCGCTTCAGGGTGCGAAAGGTGTCTACCTTCTGGTCCCCCCGAACTATGGGGCCCAACCCTGGCTCGAATCCCAAAAGCAGGCCATTGATCGAGCCGCCGAAGCGGTCAGGGCTAGCGGTGTGCCCCACGTCGTGTTTCTCTCGTCTATTGGCGGACAGATCGCCGAAGGCACTGGCCCGATTCGCGCCGCTCGCTATGGGGAGCAGAAGCTCGGGACTGTCGCGAAGAACCTAACGATCCTGCGCCCGCCCTATTTCATCGAAAACTGGGCGCCGGTGCTCGGGGCCGCGAAGGGACAGGGAGTGCTACCGACCTTCATCGCAGCGGCGGCCAAGATTCCCATGATTGCCACGCGTGATATCGGGCGCATTGCGGCCGAACGCTTGATGGCGGGTGGCAATGGGCGACAGATTGTCGAGATCACTGGACCGGAGATGTACAGCCCCAACGACGTCGCGGCAGCGCTAACCCGCCTCCTTGGACGCACCGTCGGCACCCAGGAGGCGCCGCTCACGGCCGTGGTCCCAACGTTTAAGTCGTTCGGATTCTCCGATGATGCCGCGAAATTATTCGAGGAGATGTACACGGGGTTCAGCAAGAATGCGATTGGCTACGAGCAACCCGCGAAATTGGTTCGCGGCACGATCACCCTCTCAGATGCCTTGCGCGGGATGGTGTGATAGTCGAATTGGTGTGAGAGGAGGCAGCTATGACCACCGAAACGACCGTTGCCAAACAGGTGGTGGGAGTCTATCAGCCGGGATCAGCCCACATGGTTGGGGATGGCTTCCCTGTACGCAATCTGTTCCCCAGCAATGAAATCGAGCGGGAGGTCAGCCCGTTTCTCTTACTGGACTACGCGGGCCCACAATATTTTGCGCCAGCGGACCATCCGCGTGGCGTAGGCGAACATCCGCACCGCGGCTTCGAGACCGTCACGATTGTGTACGAGGGCGTGGTGGCTCACCGCGATTCTGCAGGCAACGCCGGCATCATAGGTCCGGGCGATGTACAGTGGATGACGGCGGCTTCCGGGATTGTGCATGAAGAATTTCACGAAAAGGGGTTTGCCAAGAAGGGCGGCGTGCTCCATGCGATTCAGTTGTGGGTGAACCTCCCGCAAGCCGTGAAAATGTCGCCACCCGGCTATCAAACATTGCTCACGGTCGATATCCCCTCGATTGAGCTGGAGCATGGGGCAGGACGCTTGCGAGTCATCGCGGGTGACTATTGCGGACGCAAGGGCCCGGCGCGGACGTTCACGCCGATCCAACTGTACGATCTTCAGCTGCGCGCCGCAGGGCGCACGTCGCTGGTGTTTCCCGAGGGCCACACGACGTCGGTGTTCGTCTTGCGGGGGCGCGCATCGCTGAACGATTCACGGGAAGCGGGAGAGGCCGAACTGGTCGTCTGCTCACGAACCGGATCGCAGATCACAATCGAAGCACGGGAGGACAGCCGTCTATTGATCATGAGCGGCCAACCGATCGATGAACCGATTGCGCGGTATGGCCCGTTCGTCATGAACACCAAAGCGGAATTGATTCAGGCCGTACAGGATTATCAGGCGGGTAAAATGGGGCATCTCTCATGAGCGAGCCACGTCTCACGATCGACATCTATTCGGACGTCGTCTGCCCGTGGTGCTACGTCGGGAAGCGTCGGCTGCAACAGGCGCTCGGAGCCCTGAGCCCGGTGGGCGGGCTGGAGATCACCTGGCGACCGTTCCAGCTCAATCCGACGATGCCAGTGGAAGGAATGGATCGGACGACCTATCTCGAAGCCAAGTTCGGGAGTCTGGAGCGGTTCCGCCAGATGGAAGAGCAGGTGGTGCAGGCCGGAACCAGTGAGGGGATTCGGTTCGCGTTCGATAAAATCGCCAGGACGGCGAACACATTTCAAGCCCACCGACTGATTTGGCATGCAAAGCTTGCGGGTTGCCAAGATGCGGTGGTGGAGTCCCTGTTCCATGGCTATTTCGAAGAGGGAGCGAACATCGGGGATCGGTCGGAGCTTGCGCGATTGGCCGCTCGAGGCGGACTCGAACCGGAAGGCGTCGAGTCGTTTCTTCGCAGCGACGAAGGCACGTCGGAAGTCAAAGCGGAGGAATCAGCGGGGCACCGGCTGGGCATCAGGGGCGTGCCCTACTTTGTGGTGAACGGCGAATATGGGATCTCGGGCGCCCAGCCGCCCGACGTGTTTCTCAGAGCGTGTCAGCACGCTCTCGGGCACTCCACGAAAGCCGAAACCGGTACAACCCTGAGGTGACGTATGGCCGTGCAGGTCTATGGGTGCAACCACGTGGTGATCGAGGTAACCGACGCCAAGAAGGCGGTGCGCTTTTATGAAGACGTCTTCGGCTTGACGATGTTGCGCGGCGGCGAAGGCGCCGCCTGGTGCAAGCTTGGGGAGCATCAGTTCATGGCGATCTTTGAAGTGGCTACGCTCCAGCCTGATCGGGTGAAACATTTCGGCCTCATGGTCCGAGATGCCCGGCAAATCAAGGCAGTACGCAAGAAACTGATCAACAAGTACAAGCTGAAGCTGCAGCCGGGATTCCGTTGCGATTTTCGCGACCCCTGGGGCAATCGCATCCAGGTGGGGGATCTATCGGACGAGTCTCTCGTGTGGCTCCTCCCCTATCAAGAAGTGCAAAAGGCCGGAGTGACGTTGACTTCTCCATCGAGAAAGGAGCGAAGACAATGAGTGCGAATCTCCGCGAGCGACTGGACAGTCTGTTGAATCACATCCGCCAGGGTAAGATCATCGAGGCGATGAACGAGTTCTACGACAAGGATGCGAAGATGCAGGAGAATCGAAATCCGCCGACCGCCGGATTGGCCGCAAACATCGAACGGGAAAAACAGTTCATGAGTCAGGTGAAGGAATGGAAAGGGTTCACTGTGACCGCCAGCGGCGTCGGCGGAGACACGACGTTCTATGAGTGCAGCCTTGATTTCATCGCGACAAGCGGGCATCCGGTACACATGGAACAAGTCGTCGTGGCGAAGTGGAAGGATAACAAGATCGTCCACGAACGCTACTACTACGATACGGGCGGCACCAAGTAATCCGCGAGGCGGCCACAGATGGGCACGCGTCACTATACCGCGGCGCACGTGAATCAACTGTCGCGTGCGCTGCTCCGCCTGCACAAGACGCTACTGGACGGTGAACGGGTCGCCTACGAGCGTGTGCATGGGAGGATCGCGTCCAATGGACAGTTCTTCCAGTTGCTGGTGGGCCATGCCTGGTTCGCGTGGTTGCGGCGGCTCTCGCAGTCGATGGCCAGGTTGGACGAACTCGCGGAATCGAAGGAACCGTCCGCCCCGGACGCGATCGGAGAGGAGATTGCCGCGCTACGAGTCCTCCTCACGCCGTCCGAGGCAGGCGAAGGGTTCGGCCGGCAATACTATGACGCGTTGCAACGGGATCCCGATGTCGTCCTGGCCCACGCCGTCGTGAGGGACCTGCTGCGGTAGCGTGGTGTCAGGGTGTCATGGGAGGGGATGCGACATGAAAGCCCACTACCTCGGCCACGTCGTGTTCTATGTGAAGGAGCTGGAGCGCTCGCTGGCCTTCTACCGCGACCTCTTGGGATTTCGTGAAGTGGGGCGGATCTTTCAAGGCAAGGCCGCGGCGCTCACGTCCGGGCGCACTCACCACGAATTGCTGCTGATCGAGGTGGGCGAGGCCCCGGCCCCTCCGACAGGATGGCGGCGAGGCCTCTACCACATCGGCATCAAAGTGGGCGACAGTCTCGACGAGCTGAGGGCGGCCAAACAGGAACTGGAGCAGGCTGGTGTTCGCATCGCCGGCATGAGCGACCACACCGTCAGCCAAAGCCTCTACCTGCATGATCCGGATGGCAACGAAGTCGAAGTCTATGTGGATGCGGACGAAACCCTGTGGAAGAATGATCCGGCGGCGGCGGTGTCACCTATCAAGCCTCTCCATCTTTGATGTAAGTCGAACGCCGGTGGAATGTCGTACGGATGACGCTAGCACCGCATCCTCTGTCTCAGCTAAGATGACCCAACCAAGGATGCTCCCGACCATGCAAGGCCAGGCATTTCAAAGGTTCTCGGGGCTGCTCGTGCTGCTGACCGTGGCCGCTTCCGGCTGCCGTCCGGACGCCGGTGGGTCGGCCCCGCCTATGATGGTGCCCCAGGTGGAGGTGGTGACCGTCACGGCTCAATCGATTCCCGACGAGCCGGAGTTTATCGCCCAGGCGGAAGCCTCCCGGCCGGTGGAGATTCGGTCGCAAGTCACCGGCCTCCTCAAGCACGTCTACGTGCCCGAGGGCCGCGACGTCAAGAAAGGCGCCAAGCTCTATCAGATCGATCCGATTCCCTTCCAAGCGGTGGCGGCGAGTGCCAAAGCGAAAGTGGCTGAGGCAGAGGCGCGCTTGGTCCAGGCCAATCAGCAACTGGCGCGGGTGAAACCGCTCATCGCCGAGCAAGCCGTGAGTCAGAAAGACCTGGACGACGCCATGGCCGAGCAGTTGGCGGCGACGGCCGCACTGGCAGCAGCCATGGCGGATCAGATCAAGGTGAAGTTTGACTATGACAACACGATCATTACGGCGCCGATCGACGGCCTCATCGAGCGCAGCCGATTCTATGAGGGGCGGTTGGTGTCTGCTCAGACGGATCTGCTCACCGTGATCCATCGCGTCGATCCGATGTATGTCGTGGCGAGCGTGCCTGAAACCTTCTTGCTGAAGCGGCAGCGCGACATCGAGGCAAAAAGGATCGAGCATCCCGAGAGTTATAAGGTACGCGGCGTGGTCTCGTTCATGGATGGCACGCCCTACTCGCAGGAAGGCACCTTGGACCTGCTGGAGGTGGGGCTGCGCGCAGAAACCGGCTCACGGCAAGTCCGCATGAGCTTCCCGAATCCGAAACGAACGTTGCTGCCGGGACAATTCCTCAAACTCCGCATCAAGGGCGACGTGAAACACGATGCCATCCTGGTGCCGCAGCGCGCGGTCCTGCAGGGACCGAAGGGGCCGTTCGTCTTCGTCGTGAATCCGGACGAGAAGATCGAAATTCGCGACGTCGTTGCGGCGAATTGGCAAGGCGACCAGTGGCTCATCGACGAAGGCTTGAAGTCCGGCGACCGGGTCGTGGTCACTGGCCTGATGAAGATCGGGCCCGGAGCGCCGGTCAAAGCGGTCCCCTTTGGCGCGGCGCCCGCCGCCGAGTCCACACCTCCCCCACCGACACCCAAGCAAGGCTGACGCGTGACCTCGCACGTCTTCATCGACCGGCCGATTCTGGCGTCGGTGGTCTCCATCGTCATTGTGGTGATGGGGCTGCTCTCGGTTCAATTTCTGCCAATCGCTCAATTCCCCGAGATCTCCCCGCCCGTCGTCCAGATCGACGCGGATTATCCCGGTGCCAGCGCCGAAGTCGTGGCCGATTCGGTCGCGCGTCCGATTGAAGTCCAGCTTCCCGGTATCGACAATCTCGTCTATTTCGATTCCACGAGCAGCAACGACGGGCACGTCACCATCAAACTGACGTTCGAGATCGGGACGGATCCGGACATCGCGCAGGTGCAGACGCAGAATCGTGAGAAGCTCGCCGAGCCGCAACTGCCGCCGGAAGTGATTCGGCAAGGCGTCAGCGTCCGTAAGATGTCGCCGGATCTGGTAGCAGTCATTACGATCAATTCCACCGATCCACGGCATGACGCCGTGTTTCTCTCTAACTACGCCATCCTGCGTCTGGCCGACAACCTGCGCCGCGTCAAAGGTGTAGGCGACGCCATGGTGTTCGGGCAGCAGAATTACAGCATGCGGATCATCCTCAATCCGCTCCAGATGGCCAAGCTGGGTCTCACGCCGATTGATATCGCGGGGATCATTCGGGAACAGAATCGGGATTTTCCGGCCGGCACGGTTGGGCGTGAGCCGGCACCGAAAGGCACGGAGCTGACGATCCCGGTCATTACGAAGGGGCGATTGACCGAGGTGAAGGAATTCGAGGAGCTGATCGTCCGCGCCCTGCCGGATGGCTCACTGGTGCGCCTGAAGGACGTGGCGCGCATCGAGTTGGGCGCGCAATCCTACGCGCTCGAAGGCCGATGGAACAGCAAGCCCACGACGTTCATCTTGACCTTCCTCGCGCCGGGCGCCAACGCGCTCGACACGGTGCGGCGGACGCGCGCCGAGATGGACGAACTCGCGAAATCCTTCCCGCCCGGGGTGTTCTACGACATTCCGTACGACACGACGAAGTTCATCGAAGTCTCGATCAAGGAGGTCGTGAAAACACTGGCGGAGGCCATGATCCTCGTGGTCCTCGTGGTGTACCTGTTTCTGCAAAGCTGGCGCGCCACGATCATTCCGACGGTGGCCGTCCCGGTGTCGCTCATCGGGACCTTCGTCGGCCTCTACGTGCTGGGGTTCTCGATCAACACAATCACGTTGTTCGGCATGGTGCTGGCGATCGGGATCGTCGTCGACGACGCCATCGTGGTCGTCGAAAACGTGGAGCGTCACATGCGGGAGGATCGCGTCTCGGCCAAGGAGGCGGCGAAGCGCGCCATGTCGGAGGTCACGGCCCCCGTCATCGCGATTGTGCTCGTGTTGGTGTCGGTCTTCGTCCCGGTCGGCTTCATCGGCGGCATTACGGGCGCGCTCTATAAACAATTCGCAGCCACCATCGCGATCTCCGTGACGGTGTCCGGGTTCGTCGCGTTAACGTTGAGTCCCGCCCTCTGCGCGATGGTGTTGAAGTCGCAGCATGGTCGACGAAGCGGGTTTTGGACCTGGTTCGATCGTGTGTTCGGCAAGACCCAGCACGGCTACACCAGCGTGGTGGCGGCGCTTGTCACGCGGCCGATCCGTGTCATGCTGGTGTTTGGCCTGGTGCTCCTCCTATCGTGGGGCATGCTCGCATCGCTGCCGAAGAGTTTCCTACCCGAAGAAGACCAAGGCTACTTTATCGTCGTGGCCCAGCTGCCGGACGGCGCCTCCAAACAGCGGACCGACGCCGTGCTCGAGCGCGTCGAGCGATTCTTCCAGGGCAATCCCGCGGTCCATTCGACCGATGCCCTGTCAGGCCAAAACTTCGTCTTCGGGACGCGCGGGCCGAATGCCGCGACGATGTTTGTGCCGTTGAGGCTCTGGGACGAACGCACCGCACCGCATCAACATGTAAAGGCGTTGATCGGGATGGCTTACGCCGAGTTTGCGAAGATCCCGGAGGCGCTGCTGTTGGCGTTCAACGCGCCCGCCTTGCGCGGTGTGGGAACCGTGGGAGGGTTCTCCGCGCAATTGCAAGACCCGAGCGGAGGCGACTTCAAACAGTTCTCGATGGTGGCCCAGCAGTTTGTCGAACGGGCCAAAAAAGAACCGGCGATCGGACAAGTGGGTACCAATTTCCGCGTCTCGGCCCCGCGTCTCTATGCCCACGTGAACCGCGAGCGAGCCAAATCTCTCGGGGTGCCGATTTCGGACATCTTCGACACCTTGCAAGCGTACTTCGGCAACTTCTACATCAATGACTTCCTCAAGTTCGGGCGCGTCTACCACGTCCAAACCGAGGCCGAGGCCCAATACCGCGCCACGCCGCAGGACATCTCGAAGATCTACGTGCGCGCGATGGGGCCACAGGGTATGAACATGATCCCGCTCGATACGGTCGTGACGCCTGAGTATACGAGCGGGCCCGACCCCGTGAATCACTTCAACGGCTTGAACACCGCGCTCGTGTTAGGGGCCGCGGCGCCGGGCTACAGCTCGGGGCAAGCGCTGGAGGCGCTGGAACGCGTGGCCGAGGAGGTGCTCAAGCCGCAGGGCTATGCGATCGATTGGAGCAACATCTCCTTCCAGGAGCGCCGCGTCGGAGGGCAGTCGAACCAGGTGTTTATCATCGGCTTGCTCATGGTGTTTCTGGTGCTGGCGGCGCAGTTCGAGAGTTGGGCTGTTCCCTTCGCCGTCATCCTGGCGGTGCCCTTTGCGATTTTCGGGGCGCTCAGCGCCGTGTGGGTCCGCGGCTTCACGAACGACATCTACTTCCAGATCGGTCTGGTGACCTTGATCGGCCTGTCGGCGAAGAACGCCATTCTGATCGTCGAATTTGCGAACACACGCTATGAAGCCGGGCGTCCGTTGCTCGAAGCCGCCGTGGAAGCCGCGCGTCTCCGATTCCGCCCGATCATTATGACGTCAATGGCCTTTATCTTCGGCATGTTCCCCCTCGTGTTGGCCGCCGGCGCCGGCGCGGCCAGCCGCCAATCGATTGGCACGGGTGTGTTGGGCGGCATGCTGGCGGCGACGTTCCTCGCCATCTTTTTCGTCCCGCTGTTCTATGTGTTGATTCGGAAACTAACCGGACGGTCTCATCGACAGGAAGAAGCCGGATCGGGCGCCACGATGGCGCCGGTACCCGCCGCGACGTCCGAAGGAGAGCGCTAGGATGCCGTGGGTCATCGCGATTCTGGCGGGGTTGTTCGTGGGCGCGTGCTCGTTGGGGCCGAACTATGAGCGGCCGAGCACGGGGGAGTCGGAGCGTTTCCGCATGGCGCAGGATGCTCTTGATGCGCCGTCGCTCGCGAATCTGCCCTGGTGGGAACTCTTGCGCGACGAACAGCTGCAACAGTTGGTGCGTTTGGCCCTCAAGGAGAACAAAGACCTGCAGCGCGCCGTCGCCATCGTCGATGAGTATCAGGCGCGCGCCTTCATTGCGAAAACGGATTATCTGCCCGGCGCGTCGATCTCCGCAAACGCGCCCTCGTTCGGCCGGAAGACAATCTTCCTGTTTCCCGGCTTTGCGAACCCCTTCAACTACTATATCCAGGGCAATCTCAGCTGGGAGATCGACATTTGGGGGCGGGTGCGTCGCTCGAACGAAGCGGCGCGAGCCGATCTGCTGAGCAAAGAAGAGAACCGCCGTGCCGTGGTCTTGCAGCTCGTAAGCGGCGTGGCCGAAGCCTATTTCGATCTCCTGCAATTCGACATGCAGTACGATATCGCTAAGCGCACGCTCCAATCCTGGGACGAATCGGTCAAAATCGCGCAGGCACGCCTTCGCCAAGGCATGACCTCGAAGCTCGACGCCGACCAATTCGAAGCGGAACGGGCCAACGCCGCCGCGCGGGCGGCCGAGATCGAGCGGCACATGATCCAGACCGAAAATCAGTTGAGCGTGTTGCTCGGCAAGAAACCGCAGACCATCGTCCGCGGCCGACGCTTGACGGAACAGGTCATTCCTCCGGCGGTGCCGGCGGGCCTGCCGTCCGACCTGATGCAGAGACGACCGGACCTGTTGGTGGTGGAGCAGCAGTTGGCCGCGGCCACGGCCCGCATCGGCGTCGCGAAAGCCGAGCGGTTTCCCAAGATTAGCCTCACAGGGCTCATTGGTGTCGCCAGCCCGCAACTCTCCCAATTGTTCACCGACCCCGCGTCGTTTGGTGTGGCCGGGGCCGGCCTGACGTCGCCGCTCTTGAATGGACAGGCTCTCGGGTTCCAGCAGGACGCCGCCGAGGCGCAGGCCCGGGAGGCTCTGGCCCAGTACGAGCAGACCGTCCTCACGGCGTTTCGTGAGGTCGAAGATGCACTGGTCGCCGTGCGCACCGCGCGGGATCAGAGTGAGGCCCAGCAGGCGCAAGTCAATGCGTTGCAGTCGGCGCTTCGGCTTGCTGAGCTTCGGTACAAAGGAGGGCTGGCCAACTATTTGGACGTGCTCGTGGCGCGCCGCAATCTGTTCGAGGCCGAGTTGGCGCTGACCGGGTCGCGTCGGTTGCATCTGGTCTCGATCGTGCAACTGTACAAGGCGCTCGGCGGCGGTTGGTCGCCCGAGCCCGCTACGGAACCACCAACGGCTGCCGCCGTTCCCAAGCCGCAGGGGTGATCATGGACGTGGCGGCCTATGCCGAACGGATCACATACGGCGGGCCGCTCACTGTCTCCGCCGACATCCTGCACGGGCTGCACGAAGCCCATGTCTTTGGAGTCCCCTTCGAAAACCTTGATATCCATCTAGGCCGACCGATCTCCCTCGACCTCGAGACGTTGTATCGAAAAATCGTGATGGGTCGCCGCGGCGGGTATTGCTTCGAGCTCAACGGTTTGTTTGCGTGGTTGCTGGAAGCGATCGGCTTCACCGTGCACCATCTCATGGCTCGGGTCGAATGGGGCGCGACGAGCGTCGGCCCGCAGAGTCATCGGGTGCTCCTGGTCACCGTGAACGAGCAACGCTGGCTCGCCGACGTCGGATTCGGCGGCAACGGCTTGATTGCGCCCCTGCCACTCGAGGACAATCATCAGACGTCGCAATACAGCGACATGTTTCGGCTCACGAGGGGGGATCAGGGCGACTATCGACTGGCGTGCCGCGTGGCCGAGAGCTGGGAAGCGCTGTACTCCTTTTCGCTGGAGCGCCATCCGCCCGTGGACTACACGTACGCGAACTATTTTCACTCCCACTCGCCGGATTCAATCTTTACGCAGAAACGGATCTGTACGAAACCGACGACCGACGGACGCATCGTGCTGCAGGATCGACGGCTGAAAGTACGGATGCACGGCCATTCGCGCGTGCACCACATCCAGACGGTCGAAGAGTATCGGGATATCCTGAGGCGGGATGTCGGCATTCCGCTGTCCGCAGCGGAGGCGCAGACCTGTTTTGCAGCCGCGTCCTCTGCCCCGGAGCAGCCATAGCGGAGTGAGGCATGGCCCGCTCGGTGAAACAAAACACATTCCTCGCGGGTCCGGCCATGCGCGCGTTGGGTCAGGCCGACCCGGTGATGAAGCAACTGATCAGAGACGTCGGCCCCTGCCCCCTTGCGCCACGCAACGGGAGGTCGCCGTTCGAAGCCTTGGCCAGGGCCATTGCCTATCAACAACTGCATGCCAACGCGGCCGAAAGCATTCTGAAGCGGTTTCTGTCGTTGTTCCCCGGCCGGCGGTTTCCTCGCCCGGCTGAATTATTGGGGGTCCACGCGCGGCGCATCAGAGCCGCCGGATTTTCCCGAGCGAAAACCGCAGCGCTTCGCGACCTGGCCGCGAAAACGCTCGATGGCACCGTCCCCCCCACCCGCACGATCAAGCAACTGGACGATGACGCCATCATCCGGCGGCTGATCGAGGTGCGCGGGATCGGACGATGGACGGTCGAGATGTTGCTGATCTTCCAGCTCGGACGGCCGGATGTGTTGCCCGTTGACGACTATGGTGTGCGCAACGGATTCCGGATCGCGTACGGAAGGCGCTCGATGCCGACGCCCAAGCAGGTCTTACGTTATGGCGAGCGCTGGCGCCCGTATCGGACAGTTGCCGCCTGGTACCTGTGGCGCGCAGCCGATCGGGCCAATCGTACGAAACCGGTTCCTGGTATGACAATCTAGCGACGCCGGCGATGGCTGATCCAAAGAAGCGGCTCGAGACAAACGTGGCTGGGAATTTTTTCGTCGATTCCACCTGTATCGACTGCGACACCTGCCGCCAGTTGGCCCCGAAGAATTTTCAAGAGGCCGGAGAGTATTCCACGGTGCATCATCAGCCGGATAATGACGAGGAGCTGCATCAATCCTATCAGGCGCTCCTAGCCTGCCCAGTCGGCTCGATCGGCACAGAGCACAGCGACAGGGGACGCCTCAAGGGCGCCATGGACAGCTTCCCGATACGCCTTGAAGGCAATGTCTACTATTGCGGGTTTAACTCCGACAAATCCTTCGGCGCGAACAGCTTCTTCGTGCAACACAGTGACGGCAACTGGCTCATCGATTCGCCGCGCTACATCAAACATCTCATCGAGGCCTTCGAGCGGATGGGCGGCATCCGCTACATATTTCTGACGCACGAAGACGACGTGGCCGATGCCGCCAAGTACGCCCAACACTTTGGGGCCAGGCGGATCATCCACCGAGCTGACGCAGAAGCCATGCCGGACGCCGAGTGGATCGTGGACGGCCTCGACGAGGTCCAGCTCACACCACAGTTTCAACTCATCCCTGTGCCTGGCCATACAGCCGGCAGTTGCGCCCTGCTCTACGATGAGCGGTTTCTGTTCACTGGCGACCATCTCTGGTGGGAGCCGGCGACGAAACAACTCGGCTCGCCGAAACAGCTTGTCCGGGATGAGGAACAGCTCCTGCTGTCCATCGAACGGTTGACGGCCCATCGTTTCGAATGGGTCCTAGCCGGACATGGGGATCGTATTCGGCTGTCGCACGTCGATATGCAGTGTGCGTTGCAGGGCTTGATCCGCCGGCGCTCCGACACTACAGTCGATTCATAAATATCCCCTTCCACTATGGATCGAGGACGTTGGTGTCGATCAGACGACAAGCCCGCGATTGCAGCAGAAGCAGTCATAAATTACCCGGGCTAGTAGTGGCTTCTTGCCTGCTGATGCTCATGGGCGGGTGCGCCGGAGGTCCACCGGCCAAACCAGCGGCCGGGATCGTCGGCGACTATGAGTATGTGAAGCAGTACATCCGCTGGCTCATCGACCGGCAGATGCGCAAGCATGACGTGGTCGGTTTGAGCCTGGCGCTGGTCGATGATCAGCGCGTGGTTTGGGCCGAGGGATTCGGCCAGGCCGACCGCGAGCGCGATATTGCAGCGACGGCGGAGACAATCTATCGAGTTGGATCCATCACGAAGCTCTTCACGGCCACCGCGGCGATGCAGTTGGCCGAACAGGGCCGGCTCGACTTGGATCGACCCGTGGCGACCTACCTGCCCGAATGGACGGTCAAGACACGCGTTCCTGAGGCGCCCCCGATCACACTTCGCCATCTCCTCACGCACCACTCGGGTCTTCCTCCGAATATTCTCCGCGGTATGTGGTCGTCCCGTCCGGCCGCGTACACCAGCGCGTTGGAGGATCTGAAAGACGCCTACGTGCTCACGGCCCCTGATCAGGTCTTCTCCTACTCCAACATCGGCATGACCGTCGTCGGAGCGGCCATCGAACGGGTGAACGGCGAACCGTATGCCGCGTACGTCACCAGGACCGTCCTCAGACCGCTGGGCATGCATTCCGCCTCACTCGATCAGGGAGCGGCCGCCTCGCCCCTGATGTCGCAAGGATACCGGGACGGTGAACGTGAGGAAGAGGCCAAGCTTCGTGATCTCCCTGCGGGAGGTCTCAATGCGAGCGTCCTGGATTTGGCTCGATTCATTCAGATGGTCTGTGCTCAGGGGCGTGCCGGCGAGCGCCAGATTCTCAACGCCGACACGGTGGCCGAGATGTTGAGGGTGCAAAATGGCGCTGTGGCCCTCGATCTCGATTTCCACCTGGGGCTTGGCTGGATGCTGAGCAGCCTCGGCGAGATGGATCTCCCGAACGTCGGGACCGTGGCACACCACGGAGGTGCCACCTTTCTCTTTCAGAGTCAGCTCGTGGTGGTGCCGGAGCACAAGCTTGGTCTGGTCGTGCTCTGCAACACTTCCACCTGCCGAGAGGTGGTGAGTGACATCAGCAAGGAACTGCTCAAGCTCGCGTTGGAAGTGAAGACGGGAATCGCCAAGGAGGAGACCACGCCGTCCGATGAGCCTGGGCCGCCCTTCTCCCCGCAGCAGTTGGCCGAGTACAAAGGGTGGTACAACACGATCGCCGGACTCGTGCGCGTGACACAGTCGGGTCATCACCTCGATGCGGAAGTGATGGGAAAGTCCTTTCGCCTCGTGCCACACCAGGGTGGTGAGGTGGGATTGGAGTACCGATTGTTGGGGCTGTTTCGGATGCACCTTGGAGAACTAGACCGCATACGTCTCTCTCGGGAGACGATCACGGGGCGCGAAGTCTTGATCGCCCGCGACCGGCGCCCGCGCCGGATGCTGGTTGGAGAGCGCATCAGCGCGACGCCCATTCCAGCCGCATGGCTTCGACGCTTGGGCACCTATGAAATCGTCAATCTCGGCGAGGATCTTCCGTACCTGCAACGGATTCGGCTGTCGGCGCAGGATGGGTTGTTGGTCATGAGTCGTCGAGTCACGAGGCCCGAACCACTCGAGATGTCCCACGCCTTGGCACCCGTTTCCGAGACGGAGGCCGCGGTGCGAGGCATTGGTTTTGGGTTGGGCGAGACAATTGAGGTGATTCAAGAAGGCGGAGAAGAACGTGTACGCTATGCCGGGTATGTTCTGAAGCGGACGTCTACCAACTGAGCACTGCACAACGGACGTGGCTCGGGCAGCATGCAATGAGCCAGTATATCTTCGAGCACAACAAGGTCGATCGAGAGCTCACACGCCTGCGCATGATCGAGCGCGCGGTCGATGGCGACACGATTGCGCAGCTCGAACAGGCGGGTGTGACAACGGGCTGGGCCTGTCTTGAGGTCGGCGCGGGCGCCGGGTCGATCGTGCGGTGGCTGGCCTCGCGGGTGGGCTCCACGGGACATGTGGCCGCGGTGGATAAGAAGACGGCCTATCTGACGCAGTTTGCTGGGCCGACGGTGCAGGTGTACGAAGGGAATCTCCTGGACGTGACGCCCGACCGTCTGATGGATCTGGTGCATGGCCGCTACGTCCTGATCCACAATGCGGACGACGCAGCGCTGTTGCGAAATATCCGGTCGAGGCTCAAATCGGGCGGTGTGATCGTGCTCGAGGAGCCGGATTTTACGTCCGCCCTGTTGCTCCAGCCGCAGGAGGACGACATCGTACGGTGCGTGAACGGCGCCATTTGCAAGATGTTCCAAGACGGTGGGCTGAACCCTGCCTATGGGCTGACTTTGCCGCAGAAGGTGGCGGACGCGGGGTTCGACGTCATCCGGACGGACAGCCGGCTTCATCTCTGTCCGGGCGGCGCGCCGATTGCAGAGGTAATGGCGGAATCGGCGGTGGTCCTCCGCGACCAGTATATAAAGACAGGTCTTGCGACAGAGGGCGACATCGACCACTATGTGTCCCGTGCGCAGGATGTCGCGTATTGGGCGGTCTACTACACGACGGTGTCGGTGTGGGCGCGAGTCCCCTAAGATGGAGGTGGGTTCATGGGATCACTCAAAGGGAAAGTGGCCATTGTCACCGGGGCGTCGCGTGGCATCGGACGGGCGATTGCCGAGCGGCTGGCCTCCGACGGGGCCAGCGTCGTCGTGAATTACGCCGCCAAGGCGGACGCCGCGAAAAAAGTGGTGGCGGGGATCGAGGCCAAAGGGGGGCGCGCGGTCGCGATCCAGGCCGACGTCAGCAACGTGGCGGAGGTACGGCGGCTGTTCAAGGAGACCCTCAAGCTCTTCAAGCGGCTCGATATCCTGATCAACAACGCCGGCATTTTTCTCTACAAATCGCTTGGAGAGACCACCGAAGAAGACTTCGACCGACTGTTCGGCATCAACGCCAAGGGCGCCTTCTTTGCCATGCAGGAAGCGGCCAAGTGTATGGCCGATGGAGGCCGCATCGTGAACATTTCCACCGGCGGCACGCGTCTGGCTTTTCCTGGGATGAGCGCGTACGGCGGCACCAAAGGCGCCCTCGAAATGTTCACCAAAGTCGTCGCGAAGGAGCTGGGGCCGCGGAAGATCACCGTCAACACGGTCTCGCCGGGCTATACCGACACCGACATGTTGAGCGATCCCTCGTTCAAGACCATGGGAGAGCAGGCATCGCCCCTCAAGCGCATCGGGACCCCCAAGGACATCGCCGACGTGGTGGCTTTTGTGGTGAGCCATGAGGGCGGGTGGATGACGGGGGATAACGTGCAGGCCGGCGGTGGCGTGGCCATCTAGGAGATTCGGAGGAGGCAGGAATGAAGCGGACGTTGATATCGAGCGGTGGGCCGTGGGAGAGCAAGATCGGCTATTCACGCGCGGTGCGAGTCGGACCCTTCGTCCACGTGTCGGGGAGCACGGCGATGACCCCCAGTGGATTGGCGGGCAAGGGCGATCCCTATGCGCAAACGGTGCAAGCGCTGCGTACAATCGAGGCGGCACTCACACAAGCGGGAGCAGCGCTGACGCATGTGGTGCGAACGCGTCTTTACCTGGCCAAGATGGAGCATTGGCAGGAAGTCGGCCGTGCGCATGGCGAGGTGTTCGGTGCCATCAAACCGGCGACGACGATGGTGGAGGTGGCGAAACTCATCGATCCGGAGATGCTCGTCGAAGTGGAGGCCGAGGCGATTGTGCCGGATCCTGAACCGGCCCGATGAGTCCGGCTGGTCTTTCTGGCGAGGGGTCTGAACATGGTGAAGCAGGCGCCCGACCGGCAGACGGTGGACCTCTCCGGATATCCGGATTTGGTCGTCATCGTGCTCGGCATGCGTGTGAATCGCCTCACCGGCCTCAAGACGCTCATGGGATTCGGTCCCAAGATTGCGAAGTCTGTTGAAGATCAACCGGACGGCCTGCTACTGCATGAGAACCTGATCTTTTCCCTCTTTCCCATGCACATGGGCATGCGGCAGTACTGGCGCGACTTCGACGCGCTGGAACGATGGGCGCGGTCGGACCCCCATCGACAATGGTGGCAAGAGTTCCTGCGTGATTCGGGCGGCACGGGGTTTTGGCACGAGACCTATTTCATGCGCGGTGGGATGGAAGCGGTGTACGATGACATGCGGCAGGCGGTCGGATTGATGCGCTTTGCACCGGTCATACCGGCAAAGGGCGCTCGGTTCACCGCACGCACGAGACTGGGGCTGCGGGGGAACGCGGGAGCGCCGCCGGTGCCAGTGTCCCAGGACGACTTGTATGGAAAGAGTGGAGATTCATGACCACGCTTGAGGAGGGGCCGGTCTCCGCCCCGAATCGCCTGTTTGCCTGGATCGATCGCAACATCCTCTCTCTCGGTCGTGAGATGCGGCTGTCGTATCTGCCGCCGCTCATGGTCTACATGGCCTACGGCATCTCCGGCCTCACCGGTATCGTCGGGACCTTTTTCGTTAAGGACTACCTCGGGCTCTCCGCGTCGTTCCTCGCCGCGCTCGGCTTCTGGGCCGGGATCCCCTGGGCGCTGAAGATGCCCATCGGCCACACGGTCGATCTCCTCTGGAAATGGAAAAGTTGGCTCGTCGGGATCGGCGCGTTGCTCCTGGCGGCGAGCCTCGCCATCATGGCGGCGCTGATCGGGAACCGCGAAGCCATGACGGCCATCATGTCTGCGGAGGTGTGGTACGTCCTCAGCGTGCTGCTCGCGCCGATCGGCTATGTAGTCCAAGACGCCGTGGCGGATGCCATGACGGTTGAGGCGGTCCCCAAGGTGGACGCGCGGGGCCAGCCGTTCGATGAGCCCACCCGTAAACTGATGCACACGACCATGCAAACGCTCGGCCGTGTGGCCATCATCGGCGGCGGAATTCTCGTGGCCGTGGTCAATCTCTATCTGTTCACCGGTATTGAAGGCCTGCCCCAAACAGAGATCGTCCGCATCTATCAGCGCGTCTATTTGATGGCGCTGATCATCCCCTTTGTGTCGGTCTTGGGCGTCGGGGTCGCCTGGGTGCTACAGCGACGGCATCGCCGGCAGTTGGAACAACAGGGCTTCACACAGCAGCAGGCGAAAGACATGGTGAGCGCGCGGGAGGACTCAGGGGAGCCGACGACACCCAATTGGTGGATTCTCGGTGGGAGCCTCGCGTTTGTCCTGTTCACATTGACCGTGGGGTTTGGCGGCTTTGACTACAGCGAGGAAATCGTCTTCATCGGGTCCATGGGGATCGTGCTGTTTCTCATGGCGAGGCTGGTGAAAGAATTGGAGCCAGACAAGCGGTTCACGTTGGTCGGCACGGCGGTCGTGGTGTTCCTCTTCCGGGCCATTCCAAGCACCGGTCCCGGCACCACCTGGTGGATGATCGACCATCTGAAGTTCGATCAGCAGTTTCTGTCTTTGCTTTCGTTGATCGGCAGTAGCTTGACGTTGGTGGGCATGTTTGTGTTTCGACGATTTATGGCTGAGCGATCGATTGCCTATGTCGTGGGGTTCCTTACGATCATCGGAACGATCCTCGCGCTCCCAATCGTCAGCATGTTTTATGGCCTGCACGAATGGACCGCGCGCATGACGGGTGGGATTGTGGATGCGCGATTCATTGCGTTGATCGACACGGCCCTGGAGTCGCCACTCGGCCAGATCTCCATGATCCCCATGCTGGCCTGGATTGCGAACTCCGCGCCGGCCAATCTGAAAGCGACGTTCTTTGCCGTCATGGCCTCGTTCACGAACCTGGCCTTGTCGCTCAGTCAGCTGGGCACCAAATACTTAAACGACATCTTTGTCGTGGCCCGCGAAGTCAAAGAGGTCGCCACCGGCGCGATTCAAACCCCAGCCGACTACAGCCAGCTTGGGCCCTTGTTGATCGCGCAACTGGCCCTCGGGCTGGTGTTGCCCTTCTGCGCGATTTTGTTTGCGAAGCTTACGCGCTTCAAAAGCGCGTGACGGTTCGGCCGAAATCGCAGGTTGTCTGTCGCGATAAACCCCGTTCACTGGGCGTATCATAGCCGGCCGCCCCAATATGCACTTGGATACTGGCTCAGCCTCTTAACGAAGATCAGTTTCTGAAGAGCAGACCAGCCAAGCCCTGCGGTATTCGGGCGCGGGAAGAGGTCCACAAGTGCCGCCAACACGGGTTTGCATGTGATCCTAAGATATCCCGATTTACAGATTTGTCACGGGTGATCAAGTTCATTCATTGTCTCCCGTCTGCCGCATGATTCTGATCGGGCAAGAATCTTGCGGTGAATGAACCTGTTTCTTGGTCTTCACAGATATGGAATTGCACGGTAAGAAGCGCCTGATACTCTATTTTGATGGAACTCGCAACGACGGAGGAACCAATACAAATATTCTCCGACTATACAAGGCGACCGTTCACGGCAAGGGTAGCGATGGAGTTGAACAAGAGTGTGAGTACTGGGAAGGCGTGGGTGTGAAGCCTGGTGAGGTGATAGGGGGAAGCACCTTTGGTCGGGGCATGTCCAAAAATATTGAGGAAGGGTATCGCTGGCTCGCGGAACGTTATACGGCCGGCGACGAGGTTTTCATTCTTGGTTTTAGCCGCGGGGCATTTACGGCTATGGGCCTTATCGGTTTCTTGGCCTGGCGTGGCCTGCCGAAAAACAGGGCGCAATTGGATTCGAAGCAGGAGTTCAATCAATACTTTGACGCCACTCGAGTCTCCCAAGAATCGGAAAAGGACCAATTACCGGAAAATATCTCGATAGAAGAATTGGCGGCGCTACCTGAAGAGAAGATGGCCCGTCTCTCAAAAGCCAATGAGGACCTCCTGAAGAATTACCAGCGGGTACGAATCAAGTTCGTTGGCTTGTTCGACACCGTTCGTGCCGCTGGTCTCGAGGTATTTGATTGGTGGGGTCCGCGTCTCCCTCCTGAGGTTCCCCCTGGAACAAACCCGCATGCTGCCGGGACCCTCGCCCTCCGTTATACTCGACATCTACCCCCGAATGTAGAACGGGCTCGTCATGCCCTGGCGGTCGACGAATATCGTGCAGTCTATCACCCCCGAGTCTGGATTGTCCCAAAGGGAAAGGAACAAATTAAGAATGTGGAACAGCGGTGGTTCATTGGGGCACATGCCAGTGTAGGAGGGGGATACGAGCAACATCCCCTCGACAGAATTCCAGGGCACTGGATACAAGAGGAGGCCAGAGCCACGGGAATACGCTTTGATCCCGATAAGGAGATTAAGGAACCAAGTGAGCCCGTTCACATTTCCGTGAAGCTACCTAATTCTCGCGCGGGGTTTCTGTTTGGTTTCTACAGGTTAGTGAGCTGGCGGCAATTCTACCGACCCATTTTCGCGTGGGATGAAAATCAAGGGGACATAGTGTATGAAAAGCAAACAATAGATAAGACCGTATTCGAACGATACAAGGGGGACCCATCCTACAGACCCAGAAACTTCGAAACGTGGCTACGCCGACAGGATGCTCTCGGAAATGAAAGAGACAACCCGATTGTTCAATGTCTAGAGAAGTTACGGTCCCGCGAGAGCTTGGTAAGGAGAATGCTGTATTGGATTGGAGTCCGGCCCAAGGCCTAGTCTGTGCTGTTCAGCCACTCTTCGTATTGGCGGCGGTCTTCTTTGATGATCCGTGTGCGCTCAGGCGGTGAAGTGCTCTCCCACCCAGCGCTCATCTGTCCTGGATACTCGGCCCAGGCCAACATGTCGCGGTAGTCGGTCTTGGCCTTCCGAATGAGGCGCTCGAGCCCGCTCCCCCCTTGTTCCTGGCAGATCTTGAGGATGGCCAGGTGCACCCGATCCCGTTCCGGTTCGGATGGATCGACGCCGTATTCGTCCAGCAGCGCGAGCACATCGTCCGGATCTCGACGCGGAAAGATCCGACGGATCTTGGCGATCACAGTTTCGCGGGAGTGCTTGTCCGACGCACCGGTTTCGAGCCTGGTGCGGACGCCGTTGCTATCCTCGTGCCACGTGACCCAGGATGGGAGTTCCTCGTTGCTGAGGAATTCTTCCAAGGCGCGTTGTACATCGGCGAAGGGCAAGGCCCAGGCTGCGGGATAGCGATCTATTTGCCCATTGTCCAGACGGTACTCGAGCTCTGCCTGCGGATCGCCCGCGTACGTCGGATTGCGAGACACAAGGTCGGCGCCTTCGCGGGGAACCATCAACCAACCCTGTTCACCGTTGATCAAAGCACAGACTGTCCGGCCGCTGGGAAGCGTCGCCCACAGCTCCGCGTACTGCGGACGCCTCGGCCCCAGGGCCTCGCGCAACTCCCCGATGGTGAAGATGTCGCTCAACGTACTCAGACCATCGCCGTGGCCCTGGCCCTCCGGGCAAGCGACCAGTGGACAAGAAAAACTGCAATGTCGATCACAATGACGATGAGGGATTTAATGAGAGTCTGCAAGCCATCACGTTGTTCGCGGAAAAGGGCATGGGAATATTCTTCTTCACGCTGCTTCGTGAGGTCCGCTTCCGAAGGCCGTTCCTTTTTCTTGTCTTGCTCCGAGCAAAAGCGCGCATTCCCACACTGTTGCCAAAACGCGTCGTTGGACTGAAATCGTTCATACTGCCAGGAGTTCAGCGTGATCTGTGGTTTGACAATTTCAAGGATGCTGTAGAGACCGACACCCAGAGTGGCCACAAAACAGACCACGGTCACAAAGCACACCGCAAGCGCGTAGATCTCGAGGGCGGTCTTCTTCATCAATCACTCCTTCCGCTTGGACAGGGTCGGCGTCCGTCAATTGTCCGACTATTGGCGAGTTCCAACAAATCTATAGACCAGCCAAACTCCGATTCCGAAAAAGAGCAAAATAGCGCCATTTCGACGCAGCTCCCACGCGAGATCTTCTTGGCCTGGTGGTGCGGTCATTCCAAAGTACAGGCCGACAGCACCCGAGATGACCAATACGGCTATGAACAGGAAAAGGACTACAACTCGTTCCGTCGGAGTGGAAGGCTGCCCGCGCGCCCAAAGCCAATCGAGCATGTACCAGACCCTTTTGTGATGATGCCTGAGGCAGTATCGTGCCGACAGCGTCCTGATCTGTCAATCCTGCGCTGCAATAAGCGAAATCTCGGCACTTTGGTCAGCGGGATAGAGATCATGAACATATTCGCTGTAAGATCGCGCCATCCCCGGTTGACTAGAAAGAATGACTTCTTCTCTTCAGTTTCTGGTAGACCACGGCGCGTCCGTCTTGTTCTGGGTCGTCTTCCTCGAGCAGGTCGGCCTTCCAATCCCAGCGATTCCCCTGTTGATTGCCGCGGGGGCATTGGTCGGGGCCGGGAAGATGAGTCTCACGACCGCACTGGTCGTACCGCTCATCGCGGCCTTGCCGCCGGATGTGGCCTGGTACTATCTGGGGCGACTGAAGGGCGGGAAGGTGCTCGGGTTCCTCTGCCGCATGTCCCTCGAGCCGGACTCCTGCGTACGCGACACCGAAAATATGTTTCACCAGCACGGGCCTCGCGCTCTCTTGCTAGCCAAGTTCATCCCCGGATTCAGCACAGTCGCGCCACCCTTGGCCGGGATCGTGGGGATGAGGGCCTCAACATTTCTCTGGTACGACACACTTGGTGCGCTGATTTGGATCGGAATGAGTGCCGGCGTTGGGGCCCTGTTCAGCAATCAGCTGGAGTACCTCTTGGGCCTGTTCGATCAGGCGGGCGGACTTTTGCTGACCATTCTCCTGCTCGGTTTGGCCGGATTCATCGGCTACAGGTTCTATCATCGGCAGCAATTCTTGCGGCAGCTCCGCATGGCGAAGATTTCCGTCGATGAACTCAAGCAGCGCATGGACGCGGGCGACTCCTTCACCGTGGTCGATGTCCGCCATCCGCTCGCGCTCGAACTGGATCCGGAGGTGATTCCGGGCGCCCTTCATCTCATGCTGGAGGAGATTGAGCATCGGCATCACGAGATCCCCCGCGATCAAGACATCGTGTTGTACTGCACCTGCCCGAACGAAGTCTCAAGCGCCCGCACCGCCTTGATGCTTAAGCGGAAGGGCATCCACCGTGTTCGTCCCTTGGAAGGCGGCCTCGACGCCTGGCGCGACCGCAGGTTTCCGACCGAACAGCGAGGAAAGCCGAACCTGGTCGTGCCTTCATGATTGTCAGGCCTGTTCCTCAGTGGTCCTGGCATCCCCTTGACCGGTGCGGTATCATGAGTATCTAACACGAGCAGATGGCTAATGGCGTATGGCCGATAGGCAAGACCGAGTTTGAGGATGTTCAAAAAGGCCTTCTGGCAAGGCCGCAGCGAGTGAGGGCCCGAAGCGTACTGAGTGCGGTGTACGTTGAGGGCTTGAGCGAGGCGAGAACGTCGCCAGTAGCCTTTTTCAACATCCGACAGAAAGGAGGGGGTGACAGGTATCGACGGAGACACTGAGGTCACTGGCGCATGTCGAGCTCCTGGGGACTCGTTAAACCTCTAGGAAAACACACAACTGCCAACCAAGAACTGGCACTCGCAGCTTAAGCTGTGACGTTCCCGCACCACTTGCCTGCGGCGGTGCGGGGGCGTGATGTGGCAGGCTGGTGCTCCGCCGGTGATCAGCGGCGGAGGACGAGACTAATCTGAGCTAGCGGCCGTGTTTAGCCCGTCGGCGGGCATGCACGGTGGCGAATCCTAATCGCCGACTACACATGTAGAGCCGGTGCGCTGAAGGCCTTCGGACCCGGGTTCAATTCCCGGCACCTCCACCAAACCACACTTCGTGTGATCCGCCGGCTCACCAGGCGAAACCTCTCTTCCTTGGCGCCGGCGGGGAAACTCCTCAAGATCGTACTTGGCGTGTACCGCGGGCTAACCCTCGCTTGGCGTGATCCGCCGCCTCTTCAGGCGTAGCCTTCCTCATTGACGGCGGCGGAGAAAACCCACATGCGTTGCCTTTCGGTTTTGCCTTCTTCCTTGCGCCCGCGGAGACACACCGCCAGCGAGTGTTTCGTTCTTTTCCATGTCGTGTGATCCGCCGGCTCACCTACCGAATCCCTCCCCATTCACGACCGCAGAGAAACCCGGCGATTTCCCTCTCCTGTCCGGTTACCGTGATCGGCGTCTCCGAACGACGCTTGTCTTGATGGTTGTCCTGGGATATACCTCGCACGTGATCTGGCCTTCACTCTCGGCAGGTACGAAGGGGACAAGCGTATGAAGTCGACGGCGCCACGGAGAAAACGAATTCGAGGCAAGGGATGGAAGAAGCAGTCGACCATCTCCGGGGAGAAATACGAGGTCATCTCTAAAGCGATCCTCGCATCCTTGACGAGGACACCGATCAAGTTTTCAAGGTTGGTGGAGTTGGTGAATGGGAAGGTGAAACGGTTTAGCGGGTCGGTCGGGTGGTACACGATCAGTTGTCTGAGGGAACTCGAAGTTCAGCGCAAGGTGAAGCGGCATCTGAAACCCGTGCTGTACTCAAAGACGTAGGCGCGCACGACGCTCGTCACTGAACAGCCGAAGAATCCCTGGTTGTTTCCCTTCCTTCCTCGCCCCTCTTCTGGTATTTCTCCCCCATGACCGCCTTCGTCTACGTCCACCTCGCGACGATCGTGCCGGTGTTACTCCTCGGACCAGTCATTCTGTTCCGCCAGAAAGGCGATGGGCCGCATCGCCTGATGGGAAAGATCTGGGCCGGGTTGATCGTCACCAGCTCGCTTCTGTCCTTCGGCATTCAGCACAGCGGGGGACTCAGTTGGCTCCACGGGCTGTCAGCCTACACGATCTACGCAGTGGCGATGGGCGTGCGGGCGGTGCGACGCGGCGACGTGCGCAGTCATCGCGCGAACATGATCGGGTCCTACCTCGGGGCCTCGATCGCGTTCGCGTTTGCGCTCGACCCAAGCCGGCTCGTCGGCAAGTGGGTCGCGAGTTGGTTCGGCTGACGTGAATCCTACTTGATCGTGAGGACGAGGGTGCCCCCGACGATCATCACTATGCCGATCACGGACTTGATCTGTAAGGGTTCGCCGAGAAACAGCATCGCCAGGAGCAGTGTCATCGCCAGGCTACTCTTGTCGATTGCCGCGACCGATGACGCCAATCCGATGTGCAATGCCTGAAAATGGCAGAGCCAGGACAGGCCGGTTGCGATACCGGAGAGTGTGAGGAAGAGCCACGCTCGGCCACTCACCGCTCCAATCCTAGCGGTCTCGCCCGAGACCAGCACGATCGCCCAGGCGATGCCGAGGATCACGACCGTTCGAATGGCCGTGGCCAGATTCGGGGCGACGTCCGTCACTCCGATCTTGACGAAGATCGTCGTCAGTGCCGCAAAGACTGCGGCCATCAGCGCATAGACCCACCACATCGCAGGCCCCGTTGCGCTCTGTCCGGGGAAGACTCTATGTGGGCCGGCCTGTGCGCGCAACCACCGCCGCCTCGGGGCTAAGTCTCCTGTGCCTGGACCCCCTTCTTGTAGGTTGAATACAGGTACACCGGGATCTTCAAGTCGCCGAGGACTTGACGGATCAGCGGCTGGACCTCTTCCCACTTCAGCCCGCCGACGCCGGTGGCGAGGCGAGTAATCGCCAGACTCTTCACCCCCTGGGTCTGCAGGTCTTTCTTGAGTGCCTGCAACGCGTGATTGACGTGCGGCAACGTGGCCTTCCCAGGGTGGCCCTGCCCGTGCGGTGCCGGTTCCTGCGTGAGCAAATTGAAAATCACCGGGGCATTGGGGCCCTTCCAGGCCCACACCTCGCCCGCCTTGGGAGACTGTGACTGACAGTAGTGTCGGAAGTCTTTGTACATTCCAGGCCACTGTTCGCGTAAGGACAACGCCAACCCCTGCTTAAAGTCGTCCAATGGTGCGACCCCATGGGCGATGGCTCCGGCCTTGGACAACAGAATGTCTCCGCTCACGTCTTTGATGGGCATGCTGTACGCTCCTTGCAAGAGGTGTCGTGCTGCTTCTTCTGCGTAGATAGCGCCGGCGCCGGCGTGATCAACAGGCCAGAGGAATTATTTTCCTGGGACTGTCTTATGCGTTGGACAGTGCCCTGAAGGCCTGTGCCGATTTGGCATTTTCCTTTCGTCTCCGGGGCTTCCCCCATAGAGTGGTGGGAGGTATTGTTTGGAAAGGACCTCCCCTAAGCCATGAGCACTATCATCTTGGTTCTGGTCTTTGTGGCCTTCCTGTGGGCCCTCACCGCACAGAGCGCAATCATTCGGTACCTCGCGCGCGGCCTCGCCGCTCTTGTCGCCCTGGCTGCCGGTGCAGCCGCGGTTGGGCTCTTCATGGTCGGCATGAAGGCGCATTGGACCAGCGACGGGCCGGGCATGTTGCTCGTCATGCTGGGCATTCCCCTGTTCGGCCTGGTGGCGTTGTTCTTCGGGACGTTCGCCCTGACCCCAAGGGTCACACCGGACCTCAGCCATCCGGACGTCGCATCCGGGTCACTGACTCCAGCCAAGGCCTGGGAGCTGTTCAAAGAATTCACGAAAAAGCCTCGCTAGCCCGCGCATCTTTTCTCGCGGCTCGAAGCCGGCTATCCTAGGCGGCGATGCTGTCCGCTACCGTCCAGGACGCGCGCCGGACCCTTCGTCGCCGTGCCAATCCACGCAAGGCCGTCGTCCTCCAGCGCTTCTTTAAAACCGGCAAAGGCGAATACGCGGAAGGCGACCGCTTTCTTGGCGTGACGGTCCCTCACGTGCGTGCCGTCGCGCGACAGTTTCGTGAACTTCCCTTGGTGGATGTGCTGGGGCTACTCCATTCGTTGATGCACGAGGAACGACTCCTGGCGCTCGTCATTCTCGTTCGGCAGTTTCAGCGGGGCGATGCGCGCACTCGACAGAAAATGTTCACGGCTTATCTGCGCAACCGTCGCCACATCAACAATTGGGATCTGGTGGACACGTCGGCCGAACACATCCTCGGGCCGATGCTGCTCACGGGCAACCGTCGCGTGCTCGACCAACTCGTGGCCTCTCAGCGACTCTGGGATCGGCGCATCGCGGTCATGAGCACGTTTCATTTCATCCGTCATGGCCGATTCGCGGAGACGCTGCGCTTAGCCAAGCGATTGCTCACCGACGAGCATGACCTCATGCACAAAGCTGTGGGCTGGATGTTGAGGGAGATCGGTAAACGCGATCGGCCGACGCTGGAACGATTTCTCTGCCGCCACGCGCGCAAGATGCCGCGCACCATGTTGCGCTATGCGATCGAACATTTCCCAGGGGCGAAACGGCGTAGGTATTTGGCGGGGAAGGTGTAGCCTGCGGCAGAGGGACCGGGCACGCCAACCTATCTCAGAATGGTTGGGGTCAACTTGATCGTGACCCGTGGTTTCGTGACATTCTGCTGGCGGACGAAGAGACGAGCAGCTCTGGCTAGGTCATAGGGAGGAGTGCGACCTCTTGCTTCCTGCGCCTCTCGCGGCGGCCCTTCCACGGCGCTCTGAAGCGGAAGCCTTCTGGAATTCCCTCCGCCGCGATCGGGCGATCGCGGTGCCTCGGTCAGTTCCAGCGTTCCTTCTTCAGGCGCCGGGTGGGCCCCAGTCGCTCCGGCGCAAGTCGCTCGTGCTCGCATCCCCCCTGTGAGAGAGTGGGCGGGGACAGATCGCTTCAAAATCTGTCCCCGCTCGGAGATCTTGGGGAAGCAGCGGTACTCCTCGAGCCATTTTGGGCCATGTCGTGGTTCCAGCTATTAGAGCACGTCGCTCCAGGAGGGCGAGGCGGCGAAGGCGGCATTGATCATGCCCACGTGCGAGTAGGCCTGAGGGAAGTTGCCCGACTGGATCCCGGTTTTCGGGACATAGTGTTCGGCGAAGAGCCCCAGACTGTTGGCGCCGTTCATGACATGCGCCAGGATCGATCGTGAGTGCGCCACGCGCCCCAGCCGGGCTAACGCTTGTGCGACCCAGAAGGAGCAGATCACAAACCCGCCATCCGGCCGGCCGAAGTCGTCTTCGCGCACATACCGGTAAAAGAAACCGGTGTCTTTGTCCTCCTGGCGCAGCGACAGTTCACGGACGATATGGGTGGTCGTCGCTTCGCACAGGGGTTCGTTGGGGTAGCCGAGCACGGGCAACTGCGCCAATGAGGCATCGTACGAATCGTCCGCCGGGCCGTTCCGCACCGAGCCGTCCTTGACCGCGCGGAGGAGCGCCTCCCCGGCCCGCATGCGAGCGGCTGGGAGGTCCAGGGCCAAGTCCTTCAAGAAACCGGCCCGCTTGATGCGCTCGAGGCGTTCTAACCCCGCCCAACACATCAAATTGGTGAACGAGTGCTCCTGCCAGCCGTTTCGGATTTCCCAGAGCCCCGCATCCGGCTGGCCGATGCTCCGCACACACAGCTGCGCCAGGTGCCCTAGCAAGCTTTCCAGGGTTTTCGTGCGCAGATCGAAAAAGCGTTCATCGAAAAAGATGGGTGCGAAGGTGAGGATCATCTCGCCGTAGGCGTCGTTCTGGATGTGCTCTGCGGCCTGATTGTGGCTGCGGACCGGCTGACTGTCCAGATACCCTTTCCAATTGCGATGCTCGATTTCCGGCAGCGGCAACGCTTGGCTCAATGAGTACACCGGACGGAGGCGATCGCGCGAATGCTCGTGCGCGTGGGCGATGTTGAGGAGGAATTTCAAAAACGCTTCCATTTCCTCGAAGTGGCCGAGGTTGTGGAAGGCCGTGAGCGCGTAATAGGAATCGCGCAGCCAGCAATAGCGGTAGTCCCAATTGCGCGTGCCGCCCGGCTGCTCAGGGAGGCTGGTGGTCGGGGCCGCCAGGATCGCCCCGGTGTCTTCGTAGCAAGAGAGTTTCAGCGCCAGGGCAGACCGAATGACTTCTTGCTGGAACAACAGCGGGACGGAGCAATTCTTGACCCACGTGCGCCAGTAGCGCAGGGTTTGCTCCAAGAATTCGTGGCTGACCTTGACGAGATCGTCCTCGATGCCCAGACTCCACGTCAGGCCGAAATAGTAGGGTTGTGTGAGTGCGACGGGGGTCTCGTCGGCCAGGTACGTGAGCGGCATGTTCGTCAGCAGGCGCAACAGGTCGCCGCGAATGTCATACCGCACGTGGCTGCTGCCTCGGATGGGGCGCGCGGGTTCCTTGTCCCACCCAGAGACCGGCCGGCAACTCACGATCACCGAGGGGGTGCCGGAGATCGGCTCCACGATGCGGAACAGGGCCGCCGGCCGATACATGCGGCCGTATTGCAGGAAGCGCGGGCAGAAATCGGTGATCTGAAACGCATCGCCGTTCGGCAGGGCAACGGTGGTCACCAGAATATTCGTGTTTGGGACGTACCGCTGGGACGTGCGGAGCTGGTCTGGCGGCGCGGGGCTTGTAATCGTGAAGTGGCCGCCGTCCGGATCCAGCAGCCGGCCGAACACCGGCGGGCTGTCCGGGCGTGGGAGGCACATCCATTCGATGCTGCCCTGGGCGCTCACGAGGGCGGACGTTTGACAATTTCCAACGAGGCCGTAGGGATACATATCGGAGACAATATTTGATTTTGCCGTCCAAAGTAAACTAATGTTGTGAAATGCGCCTATACCTTCGGTTTATCCTGCCGTTGGCGGTGGTGCTCGCCCTGTTGGCCTACGCGGTCATCCCGCTCGTCGATCGGCTCACTCTCAAGTGGTTCGTTCGCGATCTCGACAGCCGCTCGAAGCTAATCGCGAACACCATGGAACCGGCCATCGCGGAGCTGTTGACGGCCGAGTCCTCAGGGAAAATGCTGTCGTATTTCCATCGCATCATCCAGGACGAGCGGCTCTACGCGCTCGGGTTTTGCGATGCCGGCAATCGGCTGACCTTCAAGACCCAGACCTTTCCCGATCAACTCGGATGCGCCGGGACCGGCGCGCTCGAACCCGACTCGACGATCATGGTCGAACTGACGCAGGGGCCGGTGCATGTGGCCTCCGTCACCTTGGATTCCACCGGTCGCAAGATGGGTTCGCTCATCCTCGTGCACGACATGAGTTGGGTGGAACGGCGCAGCAGCGACACACGATGGTACATCTTCTACCTGTTCGTGATGATCGGCGGACTCATCTCGCTCGTGACGGTGCTGGTCGCCCATCTCAGTTATCGTGGGTGGATTTCCGGCGTGCGCGCGCTGATGCGCGGGGAAGGGCTGGTCAGCCCGGTCCTGCAAGGGCATGCGGCCGAACTGCAACCGGTGGCGAAAGATCTGCGGGCACTCTTGCAAGACCTTGAATCGGACCGGCGCCTGCGGGACGAGAGCCAAGTGAGCTGGTCGCCGGCGGCGCTGCGCACCATTCTCCGTGAGCAGCTGGCGGGCGACGAGATTCTCATCGTGTCGAACCGGCAACCCTACATTCACAACTGGCGTGGAGCCAAGGTTGAATTGCAAATGCCGGCGAGCGGGCTCGTCACCGCCCTGGAACCCGTCATGCGCGCCTGCTCAGGGGTCTGGATCGCGCACGGGAACGGCTCGGCCGACCGCGACGTCGTCGATCATCGCGACCACATTCGCGTCCCTCCGGACTCGCCGGCCTATGACATCCGTCGCGTCTGGATGTCGCCCGAAGAGGAAATGGGCTACTACTATGGGTTCGCGAACGAGGGGCTGTGGCCGCTCTGCCACGTGGCACACGTGCGGCCGGTCTTCCGCTCGTCGGATTGGAAGCAATACGTCGACATCAACGAACGGTTCGCGCGGGTCGTGCAGGAGGAGGCCAAGACGGACAATCCGGTCATCCTCGTCCAGGACTATCACTTTGCACTGCTGCCGAAGATGATCCGCGATCGCTTGCCCAATGCCACGATTATCACGTTCTGGCACATCCCGTGGCCGAACGCCGAACTGTACGGCATTTGCCCCTGGCAGGAGGAGATCCTCGAAGGGCTCCTGGGCAGCAGCATTCTCGGATTTCACACCCGGGTGCATTGCAACAATTTTCTCGACAGCGTCGATCGCGTGCTCGAAGCCAAGATCGACCGCAACAGCTCGACGATCTCGTACGGGGGCAAGCTGACGGCCGTCAATCCCTATCCCATTTCGATTGAGTGGCCGATCCGGTGGGCAAAAACCGCCCGCCCGATCGCCGAGTGCCGCGCCCATATCCGAGCCATCAACAATATCGCTCCGGACCGCCTGGTCGGTCTGGGCGTGGATCGGCTGGACTATACCAAGGGCATCCTCGAGCGTTTGCTGGCCGTCGAGCGGTTGTTGGAGTTGCAACCGGAATGGATCGGCAAGTTTTCGTTTGTCCAGATCGCCGCACCCAGCCGGTCGATCATCGATCAGTACCAGCACTTCAACACGCAGGTGACCACGTTGGCCGAGACCATCAATCGCCGGTATGGGCGCGAAGGGTACCAACCGATCTATCTCAAGATCGAGCATCACGAGCCCGCCGACATCTTCACGTACTACCGGGGCTCGGACGTGTGTTTGGTCACGAGCCTGCACGATGGGATGAACCTGGTGGCGAAGGAGTATATTGCCGCGCGCGACGATGAGGAGGGGGTTCTGATCCTCAGCCAGTTTACCGGAGCCGCGCGGGAATTGCCGGAATCGCTGGTGGTGAATCCGTACAACATCGATCAATCCGCGGCGGCGCTGCACTTGGCGTTGATCATGCCGGTGGCCGAGCAGCGTACGCGCATGCGGCATATGCGCAATCTTATTCAGGAATTCAATGTCTATCGCTGGGCGGGTCGCATGCTCATCGATGCCGCCCGCATGCGCCAGCGGCAGCGCGTGCAGCAAAAGGTCAGTAAGGCCGACCCGGTCCGCGGTTTAGAATCCTGGCGATGAATTACCTCCTCACCGATGAAGGACGGGCGCGCCTGGTGTCGCTGACGGCGGCGCCCGCCCTCTATGCGTTCGACTTCGACGGCACGCTGGCCCGCATCGTGCGCGAACGGGAGGCCGCCCGCCTGGCGCCGCAGGTCCAGCAATGGCTCTCGGCGTTGGGGCGCCTCGTTCCGACCGCGGTCATTTCCGGGCGCTCCCTCGCAGACCTTCGCATGCGGGTCGGGTGTGAGATCCCCTATTTGGTCGGCAACCACGGGATGGAGGATTTGGAGACGCCGCCGGAGGTGCGGCTGCATGCCCAGCAGATTTGCGAAGGATGGAAGCAACAACTGCAGGGTACGGCCACCGCGCAATTGGAGCAGGTGGGGGTCCAGATCGAGGACAAGCGGTATTCGTTGACCTTTCACTACCGGCTTTCCGCCCGGAAGCCGAGGGCCAGGAGCCTGCTCTTCGATCTCGTGGGCCGATTGACCCCGTCCCCGAGGCTCGTCCTCGGCAAAGCCGTCATCAATGCCGTGCCGCCCGGCATGCCCCACAAGGGCGCGGCGGTCTTGTCGCTGATCCAGCGGTCGGGCGTGTCGCAGGCCCTCTATGTCGGCGATGACGACACCGACGAGGACGTGTTTACCATGCCGGATGCGCGGCTGCTCACCGTTCGGGTTGGCTTCAAGCAGACCTCGCGTGCGCAGTTCTATCTCCGCACGCAGGCGGAAATGGTCACGCTCCTGTGTGAACTGGTCGGCACGCTTCGCCGCGACTCGCCCGCGCAGGTCGGGTAAGCGGCGTCGGGCGCAGAGGGGCCTGGGAGATTCCGCTGGTAACGCACGTGCGATCTCGGAGAAGATCCTTCCCCGGTTCCGGTCATCCGTCTCCGTCTCAAAGGAGTGCCCTCGTGGATCATAAACCGCCGTTTATCCAGCCACGCCTGATTGGATCCAGCCAGGCACCACGTCGTGAACGTTCAGCGGTGCGCGCCGCCTCTCGAAGCCTGCTGCCGGTGTCGGCCGCCGGGCTGTTGTGCGCCGTGGTGACCGCCGAAGCTTCTGGTTTCGAAGGGGTGATCCTCATGAAGGAACGCTCTGATGGAGAGGTCACCACCCAGAAGCTCTACTTCAAGGGAGACAAGGTTCGGGTGGAGGAGAGCGGGCCCAATGCGGACGCTGGAGCGGTCATCATCGACGGGAAGACTCACGAGGGCATCATGATCGACCCGGACGAGCAGGCCTACTTTCCCTTTCCGTGGCTGCAACAGTCCGCGGAAGAACTCAAGCAGGAAGCCGAAGGGCTGGTGGTCACGAAAACCGGCAAGCGTGACAAGGTGGCCGGCCATGCCTGCGAGATCTACCTGGAGCGTGATACTCGGGACGGCAGCACGTCCGAGCTGTGCCTCGCGAAGGGCTTGGGGAACCCCGCCGTGTTCGGGTTGACCAACGGCGATTCGTCGCTTGGGTCGCTCCTGCCCGGCTGGGTGCGTGATATGGTTCAGGAAGGCTCGTTCCCGCTCCGCGGTATCGACCGGGACAAGAACGGCAAGGAAATCTCCCGGTTCGAGGCGAGCAAGGTCGAAGCGAAACCTCTCGAAGACAGTCTCTTCCTGCCGCCGGCCGACTATCACCGCGTCAACCTCGAAGAGGTGGGACGAGGCCAGGGCCCACTGGGAGACATGCCCGCGCGTGGCGGCACGGGCAAGCCGAGCCCGGCACGATGAGGGACGGCACTCCGTTGCTGTAGGTCCGAAGGACTCATGCGAACCAACGACTACCGTGTGCGGCCGGGCGCCAAGTTGCGGCTACGAGACTACGATCCTGACGAGACCGGTCCCTACAAGAGAACCGAGCGGGCCAAGGAGCAGGCTAAGGCCAAGACGACGAAACACATCGAAACCATCAGTCGTCTCCAAGAACGGCTTTATGCCAACGGGGATCGGGCGCTGCTCATCGTGCTGCAAGGGATGGACACCAGCGGAAAGGACGGGACGATCAAGAGCGTCATGTCCGGCGTCAACCCCCAAGGGTGCAAGGTCGCGAGCTTCAAGGCTCCCTCCTCCAAGGAACTGGCTCACGATTTTCTCTGGCGGGTCCATCACGAGGCCCCCGCTCGGGGGCAGATCGGCATCTTCAATCGGTCGCATTACGAAGACGTGTTGATTACCCGCGTACACGGGATGGTCTCCAACAAGGTCGCCAAACGGCGCTTCGAGCAGATCCGCGAGTTCGAGGAGCTGCTGGGTGAGAACGGCACGACCATCCTGAAGTTCTTCCTGCACATCTCGAAGGACGAGCAGAAGGAACGGCTGGAAGCCCGGATCCAGGACCCGGAGAAACGCTGGAAGTTCAACAGCGGCGATCTCGAAGAGCGCAAACTATGGGACGACTACCTGCAGGCCTTCGAGGATGTGATTTCGGCAACCAGCACCGAACGCGCGCCGTGGTACGTCGTGCCGGCCAATCGCAAGTGGATACGCAACCTCGTCGTCGCGCAAGTGGTGGCCGAATCTCTCGAGGCTATGAAGCTCAAACGCCCGCCGGCCGCAGAGGATGTGGACTGGGAGCGCCTCAAGATCGAATGATCGCCCATCCGACGCTGGCCATCCTCGTTGTGCCGCTGCTCCTCGCCCTGTCGCTCGTGCCGCCGGGTGAGGCCGCGACGAAGACCCCTCCCCCACAGGCTCCTCGCGCGAAGGCCCCTGCCACGAAGTCGCCTCCGACGAAATCGTCCTCGCCCAAAGCGGCCACTCTGCCTCCTGCCAAGCCCGCGCCGCCTGCCCCGAAACCTTCGTCCAAGGTCGTGTTGCGAACCGACCTGGGGACTCATCACTTCCCCATTACGACCAAGTCTCGGTTGGCTCAAGCCTACTTCGATCAAGGGATCCGCTTGAGTTACGCGTTCAATCATGCCGAGGCGATCCGTGCCTACGAGGAGGCGCTGAGGCAGGACCCTGCCGCCGGCATGGCCTATTGGGGCATCGCCCATGCACTCGGACCCAACATCAACGCCCCCATGGACCGGGCGGCGGAGCGGCGCGCCGTCGCCGTGTTGCGCAAGGCCCGTCAACTTGCGCCCAAGCTGAGCGCCAGCGAACGGGACTACGTGGCGGCCCTCTCTTACCGCTATTCGGATGTGGTCCGCTCCAACCGTAAGGCGGAGGATCAGAAATATGCCGACGCCATGCGGGTGCTGGCCCACAAGTATCCGGCCGATCTGGATGCGGCCACCCTCTCGGCCGAAGCGCTCATGAATCTCAATCCGTGGGACTATTGGACGCACGAAGGACAGCCGAAGCGCGGCACGCAGGAAGTCCTGACGATTTTGGAGCGCGTGCTCAAACAGAACCCGAATCACCCCGGCGCCTGCCACTACTACGTCCACGCGGTGGAAGCCTCCACGCAGCCGGAGCGAGCCATCCCCTGCGCCGACCGCTTGCCCAAACTGATGCCGGGCGCCGGACACCTCGTGCACATGCCTGCCCACATCTATATGCGTGTCGGCCGCTACGCGGAAGCGGTCGAACGGAATCTCCACGGGGCACACGTCGATGAGGCCTTGCTGCGTGAAGGGCGGCGCGGCTTCTACGCCACGTACTACTATCCCCACAATCTGCATTTTCTGTGGGCCGCGCTGCTCATGGAGGGGCGAAGCCGCGAGGCTAAACAGGCCGCAGCCGATCTGGAGAAGGCCTTCACCCCCGAGATGGTGAAGGAGGTCCCCGAGCTGGAACTCTATTCGCCGACGAAGCTGTGTGGACTGGTGCGGTTCGGGCAGTGGGAAGCGATTCTCAAGGAACCGGCTCCGTCGTGGAACCTGGCCTATACGACCGGCATCTTCCATTACGCCCGCGGCCTTGCCTTCGCCAGGCGGGGCGAACTCGGCCATGCCGACGAAGAGCGGCGTCTGCTTGGGATCGCCGTGGAGACGATGCCCTCCTCGCAAATCGTCGGGTACAACTCGGCGAAGTCGCTCCTGCAAATCGCCGAACAGGTGTTGGTGGGAGAATTGGCCGCGATGCGCGGCCAAGAGGAGTTGGCGGTTCGCGCCCTGACAGAAGCCGTCGAGCTGGAGGACCCCCTCGTCTATGATGAACCGCCGGCTTGGTACTATGCCGTGCGGCAATCGCTCGGGGCCGTGCTGTTAAAGTTTGGCCGCGCGCGCGAGGCGGAGCGCGCCTATCGCGAGGATCTGGGGCGGCACCCGAACAACGGCTGGTCACTGTTCGGGCTGGCGCAAGCCTTGGCGGCCCAAGGCCGCAAGGAAGAGGCCGCCGCCGCGGAGCAGCGCTTTCGCACGGCGTGGGCGCGGGCGGATGTGATGCTGACGGCGTCGCGCTTCTAGAACTTCATGGCAGATGGTTGCCTGCAGACGGCCGTGAGTGTGGGCTCTGTGACATTTCGACGGTTGATGATGGGGAGAGCTGCGCCAGCAGGGTCATAGGGAGGCATGCGATCGCTCGCTTCCGGTGCCTCCCGCGGCATCCCATCCACGGCGGTCTGAAGCGGAACCCTTCTGGAATTCCCTCGGCCGCGATCTGTCGATCGCGGTGCCTCCGTCAGTTCCAGCGTTCCTTCTTCAGACGCCGGGCGGGTCCCAGCCGCTCCGGTGCAAGTCGCTCGTGCTCGCATCCCCCCTTGGGAGAGAGTGGGCGGGGCCACACCGCTTTCAAGTGTGCCCCCGCTCGGAGATCGTGGAGAGCCGCGTTTGCTCCTCCACCAATATTGAGATGGGTTCTAGACACATGAGCGTGTGTGTCCCAGCCTCAGCTAGACGCTGCGCTCACCACCACGCACGGCTTGGCATCCGATGGATTCCCGCGTGACTCGCGTTGGACTTCAACTCTTCATCGGCGGCATCTTGCTGGCCTCGGCCGTCGGGAAAGCGCTCGACGTGCCGGGTTTCATGGAGGTGCTCAAGACCTACCGGGCGTTCCCGAATCCCCTGCTCGCCCCCTTGGCTTACGGAGTGATCGTGGTCGAAGCGACGCTCGGTCTGTGGGTCTTATCGGGATGGCGATTGCGCGATAGCGCGGTGGCCGCGGGCATCGTCAATCTCGGGTACGCCCTCTGGATGGCGCTCTCGCTGGTGCGTGGGCTCGAGCTGACCAACTGTGGCTGCTTCGGCGTGTTCTTCCCGCAACCGCTGCGCTGGTATTCTCCGCTCGAAGATCTCGTCCTTGTCGCCGCGAGCGTCTGGCTCTGGCGTATCGCCCCCGCTACAGCAGCCGCTCGGGAAAATCGGAAATGATCCCGTCAACGCCCAGCGCTTTGGTGAGGCGAATCTTTTCCGACTCGTTGACGGTGTAGACGAACACCCGCAGACCTTTCCCTTTGAGTGCTTCCAGGAACGAGGGGGTCAGTGTTTCGAACGTGATCCCGGCGTGAGTGGCTTGGGCGTCGGTCGCGAAAGCAGTCCGATTGACCGGGACCCCTTCGAGCAACGCCAACGTCTGGGCCTGTGCGTCTCTCCTCCTGATGGCCAGCAGCTCGTCGTGCAAGAATGACGCGTAGACCACTGGGCCGCTGAACGCCGTGATGTGCACGGTGCGGTAGGCCTCCTCTGCGGTGCCTTCCTCTTTCAATTCGATCATGACGCCGATCCGTCCGGAGGCGGCGCGGAGCATCTCATCGAGCGTCGGCACCGCCTGTCCCCGTCCCGCGTCGAGCCGCTTGAGTTCCTCCAGCGTCAGTGTTGTGAGCAGCCCGTGCCCGTTTGTTGTGCGATCGACGGTGGGATCATGCAGGGCGACCAGACGGCCGTCGCGCGTCCGTCGGACATCGAACTCCACCATATGGGCATGGCATTCGATCGCCCGCTCGATGCCGGCAAGGGTGTTTTCGGGGGCATGCCCGCGGGCTCCTCGATGTCCAATCCGCAACAACATCGCGCTTCCCTGCGACGGGTGGGTCGGTAACCCTCACACGTTCAGGAGGGTACTATACGTCCATGTGAAAGCGGCCTCAACGGGGTGCAGGGGTATCTGACGAGAACGATGCTCACAATGGTTGGTGCCAACACGGATCCACGCTGGGTCCGAGCGGGAACACGCTTGTCAGCGGTGTGTTACCGCCCACTCTCTTCCAAGGGGGGATGCGAGCACGAGCGACTTGCGCCGGAGCGGCTGGGGCCCGCCCGGCGGCTGAAGAAGGAACGCTGGAACTGACGGAGGCACCGCGATCGCCAGATCGCGGCGGAGGGAATTCCAGAAGGCTTCCGCTTCAGACCGCCGTGGGAGGGAGGCCGCGGGAGGCGCGGAAGCGAGCGATCGCATGCCTCCCTATGACCTAGCCTGAACTGTTTGTCCCTTCGCCAGTGGGAAGGATGTCACAAAGCCACTGCTCGTGGTCGTCTCGACGCAAGCCATGTTGCGCTAGCTCTAGTCTAGGCGCGTCGCGCGGCGGTTCTCGGCTTGCCGATCGACTCGTCCTGGTCGTTGCGGGTTACGCGGTTGCCGCCGTCGAGTTTCGCCAGCGCGAGGGCCCGATATGCAGCGCGAATGACGTCGGAGGCGTTGGTGGGATGATCGAACGAGTCGGCGATTCCGATGCTCACGGTGACCGAGATCGCCTCCGGCGAGCCGTCTCGGGGTCGGTGCGGGCCGGTTGATCGGGGCAGCCCACGACGCCTGGGGGCCGGCACGTGACACAGTTCAATTTGTTTGCGCAGCTGCTCCATTGGGAGGAGCGCGTCTCCCGATGATCGGCCCGGGAACAGGATGGCGAACTCTTCGCCGCTATAGCGAAAGGCTTTGCCGCCGCCGGAGACGGTGGCCAACACATCGGCGACTTGTTGGAGGACCATGTCTCCGATCGCCTCGCTGTAGGCCGCGTTGACCTCACGGAGTCGATCGATGTCCAGAATGGCAATGGCATAGCGCCGGCCCAAATTGGCGAGCGCACGGTCTAATGCCGCGTGGCCGCGGATACCGGTCAACTCGTCACGATACGCGGCGCGGTAATGCGCGGCGACGCTGGCCCAGCACAGAATGATTCCCGCCGCGCCGAAAAAATTTGAGGGTGCCCATCCGAGCGAGGTGCCATGCAACGCCACGAACGAGGCCAGCAGCGCCCAAAGGGCGCTCCCGGTCACAACAGTGGGAGAGACCACGAATTGAATCACCCCCGTTGCGAACGCGCCGGCATAGGCGAACAGACCGGCGGTGGGGAGCGGGGTCCAGTCCAACCAGCCGCCGCCCGCTGCCGGCGTGAGCACGATCTGCGCCGCCTCTTGGCCAGACGGTTGGCTCAACCACCAAGCCAGGCCGATTTGGGCAAACAGGAAGCCCACGGGAATGTACGTGGTGCGCGACAGCAGGCCTCGCTCGCCGATGGCCGAGAGGAGCAGCAGATTAACCGGGAGGAGGATTGCGACGAGGGTGAAGAGAAGGGTTGCCACGGACGACGACGAGGCCTCCGTCGGCGGGAAGAACCCCAGCGCGCGATCAGCGGCGACCAGCACCAGCATGGCCATGACTGTACGTGCCCGATCCGTGACCCATCCCAGCACAAGGCCAAAGACGAACACGATCGTGGGCAGCAAGCTCAGAAGCGGTTGCGCCCAGGCCGGGATGACCTGCGGGCGGAAGCACGCGAGGGCGGCCAGAAAGACCACTCCCCCTGGGACCATGAACACGAATACCCATCGCCAGCGAGATGGCCACATCGTGCTTCACTGATGAGCAAGCCTCCTGCCACGCCAGACCCACACCAAACCGCGGGGTTAGGCGAAACAGGTCTGTCGAAGTTTGTAGCATTGGAGGGTCAGCGTTCAGATTGGTAACCGTGGCGGCACCCAGTGACGACAAATGGACTTTTCGCGCGGCTGTCGCGCTGGTGCAACTTTCCCCATTGACATGTTTTTTCATCAGGAGTAGAGAGAAACTGCGTCCCATCTTTTCACCTAAGGTGCGGTGCAGGGGACGAAACAGAGCGCGCCTGTTTGACGGTCCCCTCGATGACTCCACGATCGAAAGGGGGTAAGCGATGAGCGATCTGACTCCACCGGGTCAGGTAGGCTCGCCGAGACAGGAATAAGTTTCCGCTCGGTCATGCCGACCGATTCTCCCTTGGCTGTGCCTTTCGGCACGAGCACACAACCAAAGCCAGCTGCACGCAGCTGCACAAAAAACCGGAGAATCGGCTCTCGCATGGGGAACTCAAGCGCCCGGGATTGACCGGATGGTCTCCCCCAAGCTGGAAGCGATGACGTTCCGTCTCGCGTGAGTCGCTTGGAACAACCCAAAACAATTCGCACGGCGTCCTAAGCGCCAAGTACGGGCCACCTCCCGCCGGGATAGCAAGGTGGCCCGCACCATTTTGGGATGCTGAAAAGCCTCCCCGACGTCGTTCTCCCTCGCTCGCAACCTGCGACGTATTAACCCATACGCCTCGGCTGCTCGTTCAGTCGGGCCTCGTCGGGAAGCCTTTTGAGCATCCCAGGTCTCCCGAGAAAACCTAATTGTTGAAGGCGGGATCGCGGCTCCGTACCATCTCCGAGAGGGAACACGCTTGTCAGCGGTACGTTCCGACCAAGCTCGCTAGTACCGCCACCTCATCGGGCGCGGCCCTCTATCCCTCGCTTGGCGTGATCCGCCGCCTCTTCAGGCGTAGCCTTCCTCATTGACGTCGGCGGAGAAAACCCACATGCGTTGCCTTTCGGTTTTGCCTTCTTCACTGACGCCCGCGGAGAAACACCACCAGCACATCGTTTTCAGGGGTCGCATTCCTCCTTACTGTCGATCCCTCCCCGTCACCATTTCTTCATCGAACTCCGATCCATTTTCTGATACATCTCAGCCCGGTTCGTGGAGGCAGAGTGACGAAGCGCTCGGTAGGCCTATTCATCGTTGGAGGTTTGTGGTGCCTACTGGCGGCCGGCCCGGCCACGGCCCTGGAAAAATACGGGCGGCCGCTGCCGTCGATGGAAGGCCCCGATGGAACGCACCAGGAAGAAGCTGAAGAGCCCCTCTTCAGCGGCTATCTCCTCTCGGCTGCGTTCTTACATAACCCCACATTCGCCGCCAGGCCTGATAACAGCGGCCTCGTGGGTTTGCGGCACATGATCCACCTGGAGACCGATCTCTACAAAGACTACTTGCAGTTCTACACCGATCAAAATTTCTTTAGTGACCGCAAAGATGGGTGGATTCGTCTTTCGGAGTGGGACAGCACGTATGCATTCACCGGCTCCATCGATCGTGTCAGTTGGCGGCTTCAATATGAGCGCGATGCCGGCCTCGATCGCCGCACCCTGACGCAGGAATATGCTGACGTGCTCGTCACGGCGCGATTTGTGGCCATCCAAGATGCTGCCTGGTGGCGGCGACGGTTTCCCCAGCAGAATCTGACTTTTTACGCCGGCGCCGGATGGCTGTTTCACAACAGCCAGTACTTCGCTCGCCCAGACAATACCGGGCGAGCCCTGTTCCGCTATGTGGCGCACGCCGATCTCGATCTGTACAAGAACAAAGTCGTGTTGTACGCCGACACCAACCTCTTCACGGACCGGCAATCCAGCAACAATGCGAATCCGACGGAGTTGGATTGGATCGTCGGCGTGGCGGTGCGCTACCAGGATTTCGAGGTGGCGCTGTATCGAGAAGAAGACCGGCCCCTCGATCGGTCGGGCTTGGTTCAGAAGTACATTGCACTCCAGGTTCGCTACTCCTTCGAAGCCCCCCGCCGCTGGGCCAAGCAGCTCGGCCTCATGAGATGAGCGTCGGTCGGACCTTTGCCTTTCCCTTATCCTGTCCCTCGGCCGCACGGAGCGAGCAACTTCCGCCTTGCTTGTCTTGCGGAGTGCACATGTGCACGCTGTGCGCCGGCGCACAGCGAAGGCTTCAACACGAGCAGGCTCAGTCAGCGTGCCATCCCGACGAAGGCTCATTTATCCTACTTTATGAACGACTTAAGTGTCGATATCCTGATCTGGCCCATAGGTCCCGATCTTGCTGAAAGACTGCGAGCCGGCTGTAGAAAAGTTTGGAAAGGCCTATCGTATGGAAGTGATTCTCATCGTTGTCGCGATCATCGCTCCCCTGTTGGCGAGCGGGGGTATTGGCCTGTTTGGGGCAGCGATGGGTGAGCGCTGTGCACGGATCGGGATCGGCGCGCTGTGGGCATCCGCCGCCTGCTCGCTCGCCTTGTTGGTTTCAACCGTGAAAGGCGACTCCATTCTCTGGAGCATCCCGATCGGCCCCACGGGCGTGACGGTGGTGGTGGACAGGCTCGCAGCCGTCCTGATGGTGCTGATTAGTTTCGTGAGCCTTGTCATCCATGCCTATTCGGCTCGGTACATGACGGGTGATCCGGGATATGTGCGGTTCTTCACCCTCCTGGGGACGCTTACCTTTGTGCTCCTCGGTCTCGTCACGAGCGGCCATCTGCTGTTGCTGCTCGGGTTTTGGCACCTCGTGTCCTGGCTGTTGGCCATGCTGTTGGCGTTCAACAAAACCAGCCCCGCAGCTCGAGAAGCGGGCCGCCGAACGCTGTGGATCCATGGGATCGGCGATGGCGCCTTCCTCTTGGCCGTCCTGTTCCTCTACGCCGCGTACGGAACGTTCGACCTGCGGGAACTCTTCGATCGGCTTAAGGACACGCCGGTTCAGATGATCGGGAGTGGAGTTGGGTTGGAGATCAGCGCGGCGACGGCGGCATCGCTCTGTTTCCTCGTCTCTATCATGACCAAGTCGGCCCAATTCCCCTTTCACATCTGGTTGCCGGGAACGATCGAAGCCCCGACACCGGTTTCGGCGCTGCTGCATGCCGGGATTGTGAACGCAGGGGGATTTTTGGTAAATCGGCTGGCGCCGTTGTTCGGTCTGGCCCCCACCGCGCTGCATCTCATGTTCCTCATCGGAGCCCTGACGGCGTTGATCGGGGCGGCGACGATGTTGACGCAGTCCAGCGTGAAACGGACGCTCGTCTACTCGACGGTCGGGCAGATGGGGTACATGGTGATGGAATGCGGACTCGGGGCGTTCGCCTTGGCGGTGTTTCACCTCTGTGCCCACGGCCTGTTCAAGGCGACGCTGTTCCTCAACTCCGGCGCGAACATCCACAAGGCCAGAACCGACTTCAAGTTGCCTCCAACGCCCAAGGCGGTTGATGCCCGATCCTTTTCTCTGACAACCTGGGCGACCGGGCTGGGTGTCACGTTGATCCTGCCGCTGATCATCTTGCTGGCGGCGCACGGAGTCGTGCGGATTCCCTTGCTGGATGCCCAAGGCGCGGTCATTTTCCTGTTCTTCGGATGGGTGACGTCGTCGCAGGTGATGTTCAGTCTCTACCGAGTGCCCACCGGCACCTCCTGGAAAGTCTCCGCGACCATGCTGGGCGCCCTCACCCTTATCGGCCTGACCTACCTGTGGGCCGGGGAATCGTTCACGCACTTTCTCTATCCTACTCCGGGAGAAGCCGACCAATACTTCCGCGCAGCCGAATGGCCTCGGTATCTCTTCGATGCCTTTGTCGGACTGGCGGCAGTCTTCGTCGTGGCCGTGTGGGCGATCATCTATGGCAAGGCCCACGGGTACGCCTTCCTCGTGCCGACGTGGATGGAGACGCTCCGCACGAGGGCCTATGTGGCGTTCTTGAACGGACTGTATGTGGAAGATGCGGTTAGGGCGATGAAGCGATCGGCCCGCCGCGCGTAACCGCATATCGAGACCTGACGTGACCAATATAACCGATCAACCCCGATCCTTTTCCGATGCCGAACGGATGGAGCTGCGCTCGTATGTGCAGCTCGCGGCAGAGGCCATCGCCCACTATTGGCCGATGCGCACGTTCATTCACCACAATCCGCTTCACGGCTTGGAGGAGCTTCCATTCGAGCAAGCGGTGAAGCGCGGCGCCGCGCTGTTCGGCGGGCGTGGCTATTTGCCCAACGGCGCCTATCGCCGCATGGTCGCTCAAGGACGAATCGCGAATGAGGATCTCGATGAAGCGCTGGCCTCCGTGGCGACGGACAAACGCGTGGCCTTCTGCGGACGAGACCTGTCGCATACGGAGGTCTTGCGCCTGTCGATGGTCCATGGCTTCACGGAGCCGACGGCCGATCGTGGTTCGACCGGCGCAATGGCGCCAGCAGAGGCGCAACGCATCAGCTCGTGGTTGCGGTCCTGCTGGGATCGGTCCAGCAAGGGCAGCCATGGCTCCCCGACTGGATGGGAGCCAGAAGAGCTGCCAACGAGAGAGACTCTGTCGCTCTGGTGCGACCGCACGCTGGGCACCAGCATCGTGGCGTCGCTCAACGAACAGATGATCAAGTGGTGCAGTGTCTTCTTGGATGAAGGCGAGGCGTCATGGGCCATGCCCTATCGGGAACACACGTTCTATCGGGCGTGGAAAAAGCTGGCGCCGCACGACGCGAGCCTGCGCCTGTTGGGCATCACGGATCAGATCCGTAAAATCGGTGCCCTCCCGGATCGCCCGGAGGAGGCGCTGTTGTCGGCCTTGCACGCCATGAAGGTTCCGAAGTCAGCGTGGGAAGCCTATCTCGCGCTGCACCTGGCGGCCCTCCCCGGCTGGGTCGGATACATCAAGTGGCGCGCGGATGAGGCGAACCACCCATGGCAAGCTCAGTATCCGATCGATCTCGTGAAGTATCTCGCCGTGCGGCTGTTTTACGAACGAGAACTTGTGGCAACCACGTGCCGAGAGCAGCTCGATCTCGATGGAAACGCTGAAGCCATTCGACAGTACATGGTCGGAACGCCGTATCTCCATTGGGTGCGACGTGAACTCGTGGCGGCCACACTTTCCGTCACGATGACGGACCGCCTTCGCCCGGTCGCACAGGTCCGGGGGCAGGATGGGATCGGTGAACGGGAGGCCACCGCGCGCACCCTGTGTGAAGAACTGGCGGCTGCGCGCGAGACGGAAACGATCGAGCGGGCGGCTCGACACCTCACGGACTTGGCGATGGTACTCGGCGTCCCTCCTCAGCAGGTGGTCGAGACGGGGCCATCGGATGTCATGACCCTGATTGACTGGCTGGACGGGTTCCCACCCGCGCAGCATGGGCAGCGATGGCTCGAGGCCCTCGAAGCGGGGCACTGCCGACGTGTCGTCAACGAACTGGCCGGTGAAGCGGGGCACTTGTCCGCTCTTGAACCGCCCTCGATCGCCCCCGCCCCCTCACGTCCGCTGGCTCAAATCGTCTTCTGCATCGACGTGCGGTCAGAGGTCTTCCGGCGGCACCTGGAAAATCTAGGTGGGTACGAGACCCTTGGCTTGGCCGGGTTCTTCGGCGTTCCGCTCGAGTTCCAGGCATTCGGCGCCGAGCACCGGGTGACCCACTGTCCGGTCCTGCTTAAGCCGAAGAACCAAATTCGAGAGGTGCCCCGCAGTTACCATGGAAAAGCCGCGGAGCTGCATCGGCTCGTCGACCAACTGACGAAAGTTGGCCATGACCTGCTGCATGACCTGAAGGAGAACGTCATTACGCCGTTCGTGATGGTCGAAGCGCTGGGATGGTTTTTTGGCGTGCCCTTCTTCGCGCGTACGCTGGCCCCGCTTTGGTATGGGCGGGTCAAACAAGGGCTGACGAATCTGTTGCTTCCTCCTGTGGCCACCACACTCACGATCGACAAACTCACCAGATTGGAAGCCGAGGAGATGGTCGCGTCGGAACAGCGCGCGACGATACGGGAAGTGCTCCGGAAGGAATTCAAGGTTCGCGGGGCTGACATCACCCCCGCGGTCATCGATGCGATTCGCCTCCGCGTCCTGGAAGGCGATGAAGGAGGCGCCACGGGCGACGTGGCGGGACGTCTCCGCTTGAATGCGTCGGAAGAGCAGGCGCTCTATGCGCGATTCCGCGAAGAATTTCGACTCACGCCGCGCGAGATTTCCCGACGGCTCGAACGGATTACGCAAAACGGGTTTTCGGTGGCGGAGCAAGCCTACGGTGTGGAGGCGGCACTGCGGTTGATGGGCCTCACGTCCGGCTTCGCGCGCCTTGTCGTGTTCTGCGCCCACGGAAGTACGTCCGACAATAATCCCTACGAGTCAGCCCTCGACTGTGGCGCCTGCGGAGGCAATCACGGTCTGCCGAATGCCAGGGCGTTCGCGTCCATGGCCAATCAACCGATGGTCCGCGAGTTGCTCGCCGCCAGAGGCATCGCCATTCCGAAAGACACCGTCTTCATCGCGGGCGAACACGACACGACCTGCGATGAGGTCCGTTTTGCGGACATGGAGGATGTCCCGGCCACTCATCGCAAAGATCTCACCCGCCTCTTGGCGGATCTGGAAGAGGCCGGCGCCCACACCGCCCTCGAGCGCGGTCAGGCACTCGACCCGTTCACTGTAAGGGATCAGGTGCGAGGGGCCCGCCTCGGCGCGAAGCGGAGAAGCCTCGACTGGGCCCAAGTGCGACCGGAATGGGGCCTGTCCAAGAACAGCCTGCTGATCGTCGGTCGCCGCGAATTGACCCGCCGGGTGAACTTGCACGGCCGCTCGTTTCTCCATTCTTACGATCACCGCCAGGACGAGTCGGGTAAATTGTTGGAGACCATCATGACCGCCCCGCTCGTGGTCGCCCAGTGGATCAACATGGAACATTATTTTTCCACGGTCGACAACGAGGTGTACGGAAGCGCAAGCAAGGTCTATCATAATGTGGTGGGTCGTGTGGGGGTCATGAGCGGGGTGAGCAGTGATTTACGCATTGGGCTACCAGCTCAAACGGTCCTCAACGGGCCGGATCCCTATCATGAGCCGATGCGGCTGCTGACCGTGATCGAGGCGCCGAAGGAGAGGATTCGGAGCATCATTCTGAAACACCCACTGCTGGAACGGCTGTTCGACCAGGAGTGGGTTTCGCTGGTCGCGCTCGATCCGGGGGACCGGGCGTTGTATCGATATGAGACGATGACGGGCTGGATGCCGTTGGAAGGAGGGGTCCATGGGCGGGCTTACGCTGCATCCTATGAAGGAAATTAGAATCGTGGTGCAAGGCGAGCACCTGAAGTTGGTGACGGACTTGCTCGATCGCGTTGGCGCGACCGGCTACACGATCATCAACAACGTGTCCGGCAAGGGGCACCATGGCTTTCACGAGGGACACCTGCTATTTAACGACACCAGCAGCCAGGTCATCGTCTTTACGGTGGTCCCCGAGGAGCGAATCGAGCCGATTCTAGTCGGTCTCGGCCCGCTCTTTCACAAGCATTCCGGCGCCATGTTCGTGAGCGACGTGGCGGTGAGTCGTCGGGACCATTTCGTGGCCAAGTAAGCCGGTGGCCGCGTGGCCAAGGCGGCTGGGGACCCTCCGCTCGCCCCTCGAGGAGCGGCCTGCGTATGCTTACGGTTCCGGGGCGGGCGAACAATCGGACTGACTGAGCCGGACGTGATTCTATGGCTGCATCCCAGCGCATTCGTCGGAAAGCCCCCGGTGCCGTGCCGGGCGAAGTGGCCGCGGCCGAGGTGCTCGCCTGGGTGAGCGACTGCATTCAGGGTGGACTCTGTTTTGTCTCGAAGGAGATCCTGATCTTCGAGAATCCCCAATTCGCCGAACTCGTCGAAGCCCCGGCCGGCGGTGAACGCGAAACTTCCCCTACGTACTCTTCGTCAGCTGGTACTCCTCCCTCCCTGCGCACCATCCTCTACACGGATGCAGCGGCCTGGAATGAGGAATCGCTCGGTGCACGCGGGACGAAATCGTACCGGTTGCACGATCGCCTCGGACAGACGTTGATCTACGAGTGCCGCTTCAACGTCGTCCCCTACCATGGAGACAAGGGTGTGCTGCTGGTGCTCCAGGATGTCACCGAGCGCACCGTGCTCGCGCACGAAGCCTCACAAGTGGCCCGGTTTCAATCCGTGCTGGCCCACATCGGGGCGTTGGCCGTCAGCGATGCACCCGCTCAAGAACTGATGAACGAAGCCGTGCGTGATACGGCGAAAGCGCTCGGGGTCGAGTTGTGCAAGATTCTGGTGCCGCAGGAATCGGACGATCATCTGTCTGTCGTGGCCGGGGTCGGCCTCAAGGAGCATCTGATCGGCAAACTGACGATCGAAGGCGGTACCCATTCCCAGGCCGGGTTCGCCATTCGGGAACGGCTGCCGGTGGTCGTCCGCGACCTTCGGCGGGAGACGCGCTTTACCCCGTCGAAGTTGTTGACCGAGCACGGCGGGGTGGCTGGTATGTGCGTCCCCATGCTGGTGGAAGACCGGGTGTACGGTGTCATGACGGCCCATGCGAAACAGGTGCGCGACTTCACCGAAAAAGAGCAGGAATTTCTCTGCAGCGTCGCGAATACGGTCGCGACCGTCCTCGAGCGGCGTCGGCGAGCCGAGACGCAGATGGACTTCTATCATCGGCTCTTCATGTCCGCGCAGGACGGGATCATGCTGACGGACACCGATGGAGTAATTCTCGAATGGAATCCGGCCATGGAGCGCATGACCGGCTGGAGCCGTGAGGAGGCGTTGGGGAAGCGACCCGCAATTCTGAAGTCCGGCAAGCACCCCCCGGAATTTTACGACCGACTCTGGCAGGCCATTCGATCCGGCCACCCGTTCGTTGAACGATTTGTGAATCGGCGGAAAGACGGATTGGAGTTTTTGGTGTGGGAAAGCGTGAATCCCGTCAAGGCGTCGGACGGGACCGTGCAGTATTTCATGGCGATCATGACGGACCTGAGCGATCGCGAGCGGATGATGGAGGCCCTGCGGCATACGGAACAAGTGAAGCTGGTGGGACAGCTCGCGGGAGGCATCCTGCACGAGGTTCGCAATCCTCTGATCGGCCTGGGGAGCTTGGCCACACATTTGGCTGGGCAGGAATCATTGCCGGCGGAAGCTCGCGACCGGTGCCGACTGATCGCACGCGAGGCGGCGCGCATCGACGACTTGCTGGAATCGCATTTGGGGCAATTGCGTCCGCGGCCCTTTGAAATGACCTCCTGCGAGTTGCCCGCCGTGGTGGACGATACGCTCACCTTGTTGCGCCCGAATCTGGTCAAGCACCATGTGGTGATCCGACGGACCATTGCGCCGGACCTCCCGACGGTCGACATCTCACGGGCGCATATCCAACAAGTCTGCCTGAATCTCATGATGAATGCCCTGGAAGCCATGCCCCACGGAGGCGAGCTGACGATCGGCATGAAGCGAGAGCACCGGCACCTTCCCGGCCTGTGCGTGTCCTTCGCGGACACGGGAAAAGGCATTCCCCCGGAGGTGCTCGAGCGGATCTACGAGCCCTTCTTCACCAATGGCAAGGCCAAAGGGGTTGGACTCGGCCTGACCATCACGCACGACATTGTCGAACGGCATGGCGGCATGTTGACGATTACGAGCCCGGCCGGCCGCGGGGCCTTGGTTGAAGTGTGGCTGCCGTTGACGCATGAGAGCGAGCGGGACGAGCGGGGCGTTCACGAGGACCTTCATGGGCGAGGTCGCCTCCCATGACGTGGCAACTGTTGTTTGTCGAGGATGAAGAGTCGATCCGCGAGGCGTTCGCGCTCCGGCTCCGCGACCATGGCTATGTAGTACAGACGGCCAGTTCGGGCGATGAGGCCCTCGCCCTCCTGCGTTCGGCGGACCCCGACATTCTCATCTTGGACCTTGTGATGCCGAAACTGTCAGGGCTCGACGTCCTCGCCCGTGTCAAGCAACTCTCGCCCTCGCTGCCGGTGATCGTGCTCACGGCCAGGGGCACCGTCAAGGACGCGGTGGAAGCCATGCGTCTCGGCGCCTTCGACTTTGTGGCGAAGTCCATCGAGATGGATGATCTCCTGCACACCCTCGGCCGGGCCACTGAATTCCTGAGCCTACGGCGACAAGTGGATCTGCATAGCGGGCAGGATGCCGCACGCTATGCGTTGGATCGCGTGGTGGCCCACAGCCCCGTCACGCAGGCCTTTCTGCATCAGGTCCGCGAATTGAGCCGGAATGATCGGGTGACCGTGTTACTGCAGGGAGAGACGGGAACGGGCAAACAGTATATGGGCCGCGTGATCCATTTCAACAGCCGCCGAGCCGAGCGGCCCTGTATGGAAGTCGATTGTCCCTCGATACCGCGCGAACTCTTCGAGAGCGAGTTGTTCGGGCACGAAAAAGGCTCGTTCACTGGCGCCGCCGGCCGAAAAGTAGGGCTGATCGAACTGGCCGAGGGCGGCACGGTCTTGTTCGACGAAATCGGCGACCTCCCGCTGCCGCTGCAAGCCAAGCTGCTGCGGGTGTTGGAAGAGCGGACTCTGCGGCGGGTCGGCGGATCTACTAACATCCCGATCAATGTGCGGTTCATGGCGGCGACCAATCGCGACCTTAAGGAGGCGGTTGCCAAGGGAGCGTTCCGTGAGGATCTCTACTTTCGCCTGAACGTCGTGACCTTGACGGTCCCGCCGCTGCGCGAACGACGTGAAGACGTCATCCCGCTCGCGGAACAGTTCTTGGCCCGCTCGGCCCAAACCTTGCGGAAGCCCGTTACCACCCTGGGCGACAGCGCCCGCGCGATGCTTGAGCAGTACGCGTTTCCCGGCAACATTCGCGAGCTGAGCAATTTGGTCGAGCGCGCGGTGTTGTTTTGTCACGGGTCCACGCTAGAGGCCTCGAGTTTTCCCGCCGATGTGCAGGCCGCGAGTCAGATGTCTGCCGGGCGACGCCACGATGGACGGCCGGAGCCTCTGGGAACGCACGATCCGATGGCCGTCCACATCAGCTTTCGGGTAGGAGACGCCTCGCTGACGGACCTGGAAGACCGTATTATCGCCGAAGTCTTACAGCGATCCGATGGGAACAAGACGCAGGCGGCCAAACACTTAGGTATCACGCGATGGATGCTGGACCGCCGTCGGAAAGTGTAAGATCACGAACAGCCGGGGCGCGCGGGCGCTCCGTGCTCAATGGGGAAGGAAGGCACCGTTGTGAGACGCATCACGAAAGTAGGCGGAGGGCTGCTCGCCGTGACGGTCGCGGTCTGGAGCGGCGTACATCCGGGAGAGGCGAAAACGGCTAAATCGGTATCGGCGGCTGATCCGGCGACCATCGCGGTGCGCCATGCCCAGGCCTTGGCAGCGAGCCGAGTGGAGGAATGGGCGCGCCTGGATTTAGGCTGCCTCGCGCGAGAGCGCGCGGCTGGTCACAAGCCGACGCTTCCCACGCCGGGGCGCGCCCAGCAGTGCTGGGACGACACCATGAGGGCGCAGTACGCCATGGCGAAGGATGAGCCGGAGACGGGTGTCTTAGGACCGGGGGGCCGCGGTCGCGGCTTTGGTCTGCTCGCGCCGACCCACCGCGGCGCCGACAAATGGAAAACGTACCCACCGGGTATTTTCTTGTCCCCGGCGGTTGTGCGGCCGGCGCCCGATACCGTGCCGGTCGTGACCCGTCAGACTGTCTCGCCGAGCCGACCCGTGTCCCTCACGCAGGGCGACGGCAAATTGCTGAACGTTCCGGGTACCATGGTGGAACTCCGCGTCCACTACGTCGATCCCTTCACGGCTCCCCTGGCGCTGGCGCCCGACCAAGTCTGGTGGGCCAGCGGCACCTCACGCCGCTATCCACCCGTTCATAGCGTGGTGATTCGCGTGGTGGTCGTGACGGGATTGCAGCGGGCGGGCTACCCCTCCGACGTGGCGGTGGTGAACGAGGCCCTCACGGAAACGCCTCAGATTGCGGCGACGTCCTATGGCATGCAGGCCACCGAGGAGTCCCTGCAACCTTCCGTGCGAGGGCAGTTCGTCCTGGGCTCCGCCAGGTGGTGGACGAAAGAACTCGCCAAGGACACGTATGCCACCGCAGTCAAACAAGTCGTGCACCTGTCGGATCCCAAGGAGCGGCGTCGCCGGCTGCAAGGGCTCTTGCAAGTGGATCCCACGGATGCGCACGTCAACGGCCTGTTGGGCGATCTGGAGTTTGAAGCCTTTCTCCGTGAAGGGCTCACGAAGGGCGGGATTACCGCACAGGACGAGGACCTCAAGCTCCGCTTGGCCGAGCTGTACTGGAATTTCCAGGCGCAAACGTGGCGTCAAGAGTTGACGGAGGTGTCCCAGGGCCACTCGGCCGCCGCGGAGTCGTTCTACGCGGCCTTTCGAGCGCTCGAAGCCGCGATTGTCGGCGGGGAGGACACGTTGGAGCGCCGGCGGCGATTGGGGCTGCTCAATCGTTGGAACAACGACGTGGACAATGCGCTGGTTCAGCATGAGGCACTATTGGGCGATGTACCCAAGGACGAACCGACGGCCCGTGGGCGGTCGCTGTCCGACATTGCCTGGGATCGCATTCAGTGGGTCAGTTGGAACCGCCGCTACGATCATCCCTGGTTGGCCCAAGCGCAAACGGAGGCGAAAGAAGCGTTGGAACTGGCCACATCCACGCTGGACCGGTTGGCGGCGTCGGAAGCGCTGTTGATGGCCGAAGCGTTGAGCTTTACTCGAACGCCTGCGTCATTGGAAGCCCGATACCAAACCGTCAAACAACACCATGATCGTCTCCCGCGTGTGACTGGGTTGTGGCCGTATCTGGTCGGCAACGACTCGGTGAAGGCGCTGCTGCCGGAGGGCGAACGGGTGACGGTCCCCACGCCGACCCGGTCGGACGAAGTATTGAACGTCGAGGTGCACGCACGTCCGCCGCGACAAGACATCATCCGCCGCTGGGATTTCGATCAAGATGGGCGCCTTCCCGCGGGATTTACACACGTGTCGGTCGGGGCCAATGGGGCGGATCCCTGGCTCGTCCAGAAGGATGACGCTGCCGCGAGCCCGCCGAACGTGTTGCATTATACCGGGGCCTGTCAGGGAGAGGCCTGCCTGTCGATGTTGTCGGGGGAGGCGCTGGAGTTTGCGTTCCCGGATGCGACGGTCCAGATCAACGTGACGGAGCAGTCTGAAGACGGCGGCGCCGGGATCGTGATGTGGGAACGAGGCGGACCGACGGCCTATGCCGTCGTCCTCAATCCGGTCGCCAAACAGGTGAAATTTTATCGAATCCGGGACGGGAAGTCAGAGGTCATCGCGACCGAGGCGGTCAAACTCCAAGGTCACCAGTGGCACTCCTTGCGCCTGCAGCGCGTCAACTACGCGCATGTCAGCCGGCCCCGGCTCGCCGCGTATGTCGACGGACGTCAGGTGGCGATCACACCCGAGGATGTCATTCCTATGATTGAGCGGGTCGGGCTTATTGTTCGGGGGAAAACCACGGTGAGTTTCGATTCACTCCATTTGGTGGACATGGTCACCAATCGCCCCATGTCCGCGCCGGCCGCCTACTAAGCCGCGGGGTTTATCTATCAGTCCAGGTGCTCCGGCGGGTGTCCCGCCAGAGCGCGACCCTTCCCAATCTTCATCCTAGACAATCCATCCTGAGCGGACCCGAGCGGAGAGATTGCGCGAATGCGCACCTCACCTGTGCGGTCGTGCGTGGCCACACGTGAATTGGAGGCTGACGCTGGCTCGGCTCCACCAGCCGTGGTTGAGATTGCGTTTGTGTAGTCCCGAAAACCCATGCAATTGATGGGAGATTGGCGCCAGGAGCAACGGGAACGTGTCGTTGCAGGCCTCGGTCCATCTCTTGCACTGACTAAGCGCACTCGGCGGTTACACCCTCCCCTGCTGAACGAGCGAGGATGGCCATGAATTGTCTACGCTGTCAGGCCCCGATGTTTCGTGAAATCTACGACGACCTCCTGGAAACCCAAGGCCAACGATTTGGCGCCATGCACTGTGTCATGTGCGGGGACATCGTGGATCCGGTGATTCTGCGCAATCGGCAGAATCCTGGTCAGCCGCAGGCGTCCGGTGCGCGTCAGCGACTGCCGGTCGCGGCATGAGCCTGTTACCCAAGCTTTCTTACGCCATCCACCGGACGCGGCGTCGGTACGGCTGTGGCCGCCGGGCCGATGGAGCCAGAACGGATCGTCATGCAGCATCTGCGGACACTGGAAGACCACAGCATCTCTATTCTGCGTGAAGCCTATCACCATTTCGACGACCTGGCCATGCTCTGGTCGATGGGCAAGGATTCGACCGTCCTGCTATGGCTTGCGCGGAAGGCGTTCTTCGGACATGTGCCGTTTCCGCTCGTGCATATCGACACCGGGTACGAAATGCCGGAGTTGATCGAGTACCGCGACCGGCTATGCCGGGAATGGCGGCTGAATCTGGTCGTGGGCCAAAACCAGGAGGCATTGGCCGCCGGCATGGGACCGGAACGTGGCCGTGTGACCTGCTGCACCGCGATGAAAATCGATGCCCTCCGGCACACGATTGCGGAGCATGGATGGACGGCGGTCATTCTTGGAATTCGTGCCGATGAAGAAGGGACGCGAGCCAAAGAGCGCTATTTCTCACCGCGCGACAAAGAAGGTGCGTGGGACTTCCGAGACCAGCCGCCGGAACTCTGGGATCAGTATAAGACCACCTTTCCCCCAGGCGCCCACATACGGGTGCATCCCCTGCTTGATTGGACGGAGGTGAATATTTGGGAATACCTCGAATTCGAACAGGTGCCACTCCCTCGACTGTACTTTGACCGAGGCCAGGGAACCCGCTATCGCAGTCTCGGCTGCGTACCTTGCACGGGGACGGTGAATTCCTGCGCCTCGACCGTTTCCCAGATCATCACGGAACTCCGGTCGACGACCGTGGCCGAGCGCGCCGGACGCGCACAGGACCAAGGCCGAGGCATGGAAACGTTGCGTAAGCTCGGACACATGTAGGTGATCCCCTCGCGCAGGTCGCATGGGCCAACCCCACACCGCTCGTGCATCCACGCACGGCCAGTGGGTCTCCGCACAGTTCCCCATCGCGTCGTGCGTTCGGCAGCCGAGCTCCTCCCGCACGATGCCGAGTTTTCCCCTGCAGTTTCATAATCTTCACGACATCTGGATACTCGCACTCTCGCCCGGCTCTGTTTTTGCTCAGTCATACCGCGTTTCTTGTGAATCAACGTGCTTGAAGAAGGACACGTGGCCATGGTGGACACTTTTTCCGACGCACAACGAATGGAGCTGCGCGCACATGTGACGCTCGCGGGTGAGCTGGTGGCGCCGCTCTGGCCAATGCGCACGTTCATCTCGCGTAACCCGCTCCAGGGTTTTGAGCACTATCCATTCGAGGAGGGGCTTCGGCGTGCAGAGTCCCTATTCGGGGCGAGCGGGTATTTGCCGAACGCTTGGTACCGCGAGGCGTGGGAGAAGGGTCTCATCGACCGCCGGCTACTCGACGAAGCGCTGCTCCCGCTGACCTCGGGTATGTCCGTGCCGTTTGGCGCCAGACGTGTGTCTGACCTGGAGATCCTGCGCACTATCATGGTGTATGGCCTTCGAGAGGATGATGGAGGCGTCTCGTCTTCAGACCGGACCGCGGTGGGCGGCGGTGATGAGGCTCTCGCTCGGCTCTCGTCTCACATGAAGGCGGTCCTCAATCCTGAATGGTGGGACGGGCTTGATGACCTGCTCCCGTGTGAACCGGACGAGTGGCCTACCCGCGAGACGATGGCGGCGTGGTGCGACCGGACGCTCGGGACTGACCTGACCGAGCAGATCAATCGGCAGCTCATCAAGTGGTGCAGCGCCTACTGCGACGAGGGAGAGGCGGCGTGGGCCATGCCGTATCGCGACCGCACCTTCTTCCGCTCATGGAAAGCGGCCGCGCAATACGATTTGGAACCACGGTGGCTGGGGATCGCACAGGCGGGCGACAAGATCCGCGCCCTGCCGGACCGTCCCGAAGACGCCCTGCTCCAGTCGCTCGCGATGCTCAAAGTGCCGGCGGCCGCCTGGCAAGACTACCTGGCACATCATTTGGTGGCCATGCCTGGTTGGGGTGGATTTATCAAATGGCGCGATTCACAAACGACCTATCCTTGGCAAGACGCCTTCCGCATCGATCTGGTGAAGTATCTAGCCGTGCGGCTCTTTTATGAGCGAGAACTGGTGGCTGCACGTTGCCGGGAACTCTTGGATAGGGAGGGCACCGTGGAAGTCGCGGCAGACCTGGCGAGACGCGCTCCACACGCGATGTGGTTGAGACGGGCCCTCACCGCAGGGAGTCTGCCACCGCAAGCCGTGGAAGCCACGAGATCCTTGCGAGGTCGCGGCAAGGCCGCTCAATCCGCCGCATGGGAGGAACTCGGCACCCACTGGTACGAGCAGCAGCGGGTGTCGCGGGTGGAGAGCGCGATCCAGCGCGATGCGCGCCTGCTACGAAGGATGGCGGCGGTCTTCGGCGGCTCGACAGAGATGATGCTCGACCTCGCGCCGAACGATCTCACCACGTTGCTGCAGATCATCCGCTCGTTCCCGCCGCAGCTGCAGGCCGTGCACTGGCTGCGGGCTTACGAGAGGACTGCGCAGCAATCGCTGCTGGCTAAACTTCAACCACCGCGGCTCGAACAGGGAGCCTGGGGGAAGGCGATGGTCCACTCCGTGCGTCCCTTGGCACAGTTGGCCTTCTGCATCGACGTCCGGTCGGAAGTGTTTCGCCGGCATCTCGAGCAATGTGGAGCGTACGAGACGTTGGGGTTCGCGGGGTTTTTCGGCCTGCCGATCGCGTGCCGCTCGCTGGATGAGCCGCATGAGGCAGAACTGTGTCCGGTGTTGCTCAAGCCGAAACACGTCGTGCGAGAAGTGCCGCGGACCTATCAACGCGATCGGGCTGAACGGCGCAGAACGAGTACGAAGGCGGCCAAAACGGCGGAGGAGTTGGTGCATGACCTGAAGCACAACATAATCACTCCGTACGTGATGGTGGAGGCGATCGGGTGGTTTTTCGGATGGGCGCTGTTCGGGAAGACGCTGTTCCCCTCCTGGTACCATCGCGTGTCGGCCTGGTGGAAGCGACTGTTTGTGCCGGCGGTGGCGACGACCCTGACGGTCGACAAGCTGACCAGCCAGGAGGCGGCCGAGATGGTGGCCGCGGAGCAACGGATTCGCATTCTCGGTTGGCTCCGGCGGCGTCCTGAAATTGGGACCAGCGGTGTCACCCCCGAAGTGCTGGAGGGGATCCGTTTACAAGCCTTGGAGGAAGGGCAGGAATCGCGCATCGTTCCGGGAGTGCTGGGAGACCTGTTGGTGCTGTCGAAGACGCATGAAGAGGGGCTGCTGGACGAGCTGCGTCGGGAATGTGGTATCAGCCCACGAGATATGACAGTACGGCTCAACCGGGCCACACGGACGGGATTCACACCCAATGAGCAGGCCTACTATATCGAAACCTCACTCCGGATGATGGGGCTCACCGGGCAGTTCTCGCGCCTGGTATTTCTCTGCGGACACGGCAGCACCTCTCAGAACAATCCCTACGAGTCGGCACTGGATTGCGGCGCCTGCGGCGGAAGCCATGGGCTGCCGAATGCACGTGTGTTTGCGATGATCGCCAACCGTCCGCAGGTGCGTGAGGTCCTGGCCTTGCGGGGAATCAAGATCCCGTCGGACACGCACTTTGTTGCGGCCTTGCACGACACGACGACCGACCGTGTGACCATCGCCGACCTGGAGGACGTGCCGGCAACCCACCGCAAGGAACTCATGCAAGTCGTTGAAGACCTCGAGGCCACGGCGGTTCAGGCCGCTGCCGAACGCTTCGGACTGCTTGAGCCCGCGGCCCCCCACGATGCCGCCACGAGCGCGCTCCGGGATGTGGAGCGACGCAGTCTGGACTGGGCGCAAGTGCGACCGGAGTGGGGGCTGGCGGGGAATCATGCCTTCATTATTGGTCGACGGGCGCTCACACGTTCGGCCGATCTAGGGGGACGCTCTTTCCTGCATTCGTACGACTACGCCATCGATGAGGACGGGAAGCTGCTTGAAACCATCATGACGGCGCCGCTCATCGTCGCGCAATGGATCAATATGGAGTACTACTTCTCAGCCGTGAATCAGAAGATCTTCGGAAGTGGAAGCAAGGTCTACCACAATGTCGTCGGACGGATCGGGGTCATGTCCGGGAACCTGAGTGACTTGCGCATGGGATTGCCTGAACAGACCGTCTTCGACGGTCCGAGACCCTATCATCAGCCCATGCGGCTCACGGCGATTGTAGAAGCTCCGCCGGATCGGATCACCGGCATTATTGCGCACCATCCCCTGTTACAACGGTTGTTCAACAACCAGTGGGTCTGGCTCATTGCGTGCGATCCTGCGACGGGGTCGCGGTGTCGTTACAACGAGGCGGGTGGGTGGGTAGAGATGGCCACATCGACCGCCGCGGTGAGCCGGGAGGTCGTGGCAACTCGGATGTGAAGGTCGGATGACACGTGAGGATGCTCCGGACGGAGGTGCACATGCCCAACAAGGATACGAAAGCATTTCCCCCCTACTGGGCGGTGCCCTTTGCCACCTACGCCGATGTCACCGACTTTCTTCGAGAGCTCGAGACGGCCAGCATTCTTCGCGGGAGGCCCTCGGATGGCACCGTGAGCTTAGCCGCCGTCGCCCGCTGTCTACACGAGCTCAAGCGGCCGGATCTGGACTATCGGTCCGTCCACATCACGGGCACCAACGGCAAGACCACCGTCAGCCGCATGATGGCCGCGCTGATTGGCTCAAGCGGGCTGCGAGTCGGGCTGTACACGAGCCCGCATCCCTCGCATTTCCGCGAGCGTATCGCGATCAATGGCCAGCCGATCAGCGAGCAAGAGTTGGTCGACGCCTGCAATCACGTCAAAGCCTTTCTCGATTGGGAAGGGGTGCAACTCACCTCCTTTGAATTTCTGACGACGGCTGCGTTTTTCGCCTTTCGCGCGGCCAAAGTCGACTATGCGGTCATCGAGGTGGGCATCGGCGGCCGCCAGGACGCCACCAACGTCATTGCACCGGACGTGTCCGTGGTGACCACGGTGGACTACGATCACATGAACGTGTTGGGTCATACGCTTGAGCACATCGCCGCGGAAAAGGCGGGCATCATCAAGCCGTTCACCCCGGTGGTGTGTGGTGTCATGTCCGAGGAAGCGCGTCGGGTCATCCTCTCGCGCGCGGAAGAAGTCAGGGCGCCGGTCCTGCAAATCGGGCGGGACTACGATATGGAGGACTTCGAGCGCGACGGCTACCAGGGGCGATGCTCCCTGCGAGTCGGCCCGCAGCGGTGGTCCAACGTGGCGGTGAACGCGCCGGCCTCCTTCATGGCCACGAACGCCGCCCACGCCGTCGCCGCCTATGACGTGTTGCGGTCTCGAGGACTGGTGTCGGCCTTGGCAGAAGTGGAGCTTCGCACTGTTCTTGCGCACGTCGAGCTCCCTGCTTGCTGCGAAGTGCTGAAGGGCGCACCGACCGTGATGTTAGACAGTGCCCACAATGCGCCCGCGATGGCTCGTTTGGCCGCGATCATGCGGACGACGTTTGACGGTCAACGCCTGGTGCTCGTTGTCTCGCTCTCTCGCGAGAAAGAGTGCGAGAAAATGGTCCGGCACCTGGCTGACGGCGGCGCCGAACGCATCATCTTCACCCGTTATCCTTCGGAAGGGACCGTCGCCCCGCTTGTGCTCGCAGATGTGTGGCGATCCGGCAGCTCGGCTCCTGCTGAGGTTGTCGAGGATCCTGAAGCGGCCTTCGCACGCGCCGTGCACGCCACCGGCCCCCATGGCGTCGTGGTGGTGACCGGGTCCACGCAGCTCGGAGGTCTGTGTCGATCGATGGTCGCCTCGGCATCCGAGTCCTTGGGAACGGCGGGCCCACCTGTGCGACCCGGCACATCGTGAGCGTGGATGCACGCCCGCCGGTGCGACCCGTGGCTCTGCGCACGAATCTTAGCTCCCTCACGAACGAGTCTTCATCCTCCGGGATGCTCCGCCTCATTTTTCCCCGCATTCTTCATCACTTCGACGATCAGGCTCATCCGTCCAACCGGCGACCTCCAGGAATTCATTTTGCAATCACGGGAGTCTTGAGAGGGGAGCGGATGGTCCGATACCCCCTGCGCCTGCCTACGGAGGTCTGAGAATGGCGAAGCACGTGGTCACGATGATTCCTGGGGAAGGCACCGGCCCCGAGATTTGCGAAGCGGTGCGGATGGTCATCGATGCCAGCGGCGTCGATATCAAGTGGGAATATGAAGACATCGGGTTGGATTGCCTCGAGAAGTACGGCACCCTCCTCCCCGACAAGACGATCCAGTCTGTCGCCAAGAACAAAGTGGCGCTGAAGGGCCCCACCACGACGCCCATCGGCACGGGTCACAAAAGCGCCAACGTCACGCTCCGTAAGGTCTTCGACCTCTATGCGAATGTCCGTCCCGTGCGATTGATCCCCGCGTTGAAGCGCCCGTGGGACAAGCTGGACATCATCAACTTCCGCGAGAACACGGAAGATTCCTATGCCGCCATCGAGCACATGGTGTCGGATGAAGTCGCGCAGTGCTTAAAAGTCATTACCTGGCCCGGCTCCTATCGCATCGCCGATTTCGCGCTCAAGTGGGCGCGCGAGAACGGGCGCAAGAAGGTGTTCTGCGTCCACAAGGCCAACATCATGAAAATGACGGACGGCCTGTTCCTGGAGGCATTCCGCGCGGCAGCCAAGAAATATCCCGACATCGAAACAGGTGACATCATCGTGGACAACTGTTCGATGCAGCTGGTCCGTAATCCTGGCCAGTTCGACTGCCTGGTCCTCCCGAATCTCTACGGTGACATCTTGACGGATCTCTGCGCCGGCCTCATGGGCGGGCTGGGCTTTGCTCCAGGAGCCAACGTCGGCGACAACTGCGCCATCTTCGAGGCCGTCCACGGTTCGGCGCCGAAGTACGCGGGCATGAAAAAGGTGAACCCGTCGGCGGTGCTGGTCTCCGGGGTCATGATGCTGCGATGGCTCAATGAGAAAGATGCGGCGGACCGCATCGAGAAAGCCATGTACCGGGTCTTGGACGAGGGTAAGCGGGTCACCTATGACGTCGGCGGCACCGCAAAGACCGATGAATATGCGCAGGCAATTATCGACAAAATGCACGAGGGCTTACGGTAACGGAGGAGACGATGCCGACATTCACCCAAGAAGCCATTGCGACGAAGAAGAAAAAGACCATTCAGCTCGTGGGCGTGGACATGTACATCATCACGGATAAGGGCATTCCAGGATTCAAGGATGGCGAGTTCGGCCCCTTCAAGTGCGAATTTATCTCTAACCGGGGGACCAAAGTCTGGCCGGGATTCGTGAGCCCGGACCTGTTGATGGTGAACTGGTATCGGTGTCGATTCACCGCCACGCGGGAGGTGCGCGATGCCGAAGTCAGCGAGTTTCTCGTCCAGCTGAGCAAAAAGTGGGAATGGTCGGCGGCGCAGAAGCTGTGGAATTACGATGGGGAGGCCGGGTTCAGCAAGGCCTATTGATGCGCTGCCCGGGTCCTATCCTCGAGCCGGTCGGTTCGTGGAGGACCCGGGGAGCCCCCGGCGTCCGATGTGCGGCTTAGCGAGCGCACATCGGATGCGACACGACCAGCACAATCAGTGATCAGGAGGTGCAAGATGAGCCGTTCGACGGCTGAGGATGACGGCACCATGGCGATGGTCTCTGAGGAAGTGCGCGGGTTAAGCGATCAGCCGCTCAAAGTGAGGCTCATCACGCGGGGACCGGCGAAACCAAGGTATTCCAAGGATTTGGATGCCTTTCTTCGAGACCGCTTCAGCATCACACTCGAAGACCCGCGAACAGGGCGTAAGGTCATGAGCAGGCCTAGGGAGCGACGACCGTGACGCCCTCAATGAAATCGCTGGCCGATTTGGAATACGCGGTCATGCTGGCCGTGCTCAACTTCCTGAGCGAGTTCATGAAATCGCACTACAATCAGGTGCAGGTCCGCCTGCAGGGGGATTCGATTGATGTGAAACTCGCCCGAAGTTCGTCCATCCCGGCCGAAGAGAAGCTGGCTGAATCGGATGAAGGGCGGGCCTTACTGCAGCGTGTGCAGGAAGCCTTGTTCGACGTCGGCCGGGCCACGTTGATGGAAGGCATCGAACGGGCTGTGGGTCAAAGGGTCACCCACGTGGCGGCGACAGTCGAGCCGCGCACGGGGTGGGCCTGCCTCAAGATCAGATTGTACGATGCCATTGGGCATAGCGCAGTGAAAATGGGGGCTGGTGTCCATCGACTGGCCTCATGATCCCCCACCGAACTGAAACTGCCGGCCTAGCGGGATGTGGAAAAAGCCCGACAGCTAGGCGGGAGTCCCATCGGCGCGCTGCCACCACCAATAGAGCGGCAGGCCGGTGAGGACGGTGGCCAATCCCCACGCGGTTTCCGCCGGCCGATTCACCAGACTATACAGCACCAAACCCACAGCTCCCGCGATGAGCATGCCCGGTAGCCATGGATACAGCGGCACGCGGTAGGGCCGCTCAAGCAGCGGCGCCCGACGACGCAAGATGATGACGGCGCTGACGCTCAGCGCGGTGAACACCGCGAGGACCACGCCGCTATAGACGATCAACTGCTCAAACGACCCCGTCAAAACGAGCAGCGAGGCCCAGGCGCTCTGGAGCAGCATGGCGCGGAGCGGCACCTGTGTTCGTGGATGCAGTTCGGCCAGCCATGTCGCACAGGCACCGTCCCGGGCCATGGCCCAGTACACTCGCGGCCCCGCCCAGATCATGGCGCTGATCGCCCCGGCGATTGACAGTGCCAGAATCGCCGCCACAGAGTGGGCGGCCTGCGGTCCCCACAGGGCTGCCGCCGCCTTTTCCGCCACCGGTAAGACAGGCGGCGCAGCTAACGCCGTGACGGGTAACGCATAGACGTACACGACGTTGAGCAGCACATAGAGGCTGGCGACGAACGCCGTGCCGGCGATCATGATACGCGGGAGTGTTCGACCCGGATCGTCGATCTCGCCGGCGATATACCCCACCACATTCCATCCCAAGTAGCAGTACATCACAAAGATCAGGCCGATCGCAGCGGAGCCCAGCGAGGTCTCACCGAGGGGAGCCGGGGTCGAGAAGTGCTGCCAATTTCCCGTGCCGAACGTGAAGGCCCCCAGGAGAAATGTGAGGATCGCCACGATCTTCGTGGACGTGATGAACCGTTGCAACCGCCCACCGGCCGAAACACCCATGGCGTGAAAGGCGGTGAGCCCCCAGAGGAGCGTGAGCGTGAGGGCCTTGGCGCCCCAGCTCCCCTCTTCGGTCAAGGGAACCACACGCAGGAGATAGGAGATGCAGCTCACGGACGAGGCGGCGATGGTCGCCCCGAACCCGATGGTGAAGGACGTCCAGCCGCTGAGGAATCCGAGGGCCGGTCCATAGGCGGCCCGCACGTAGACGTAATCGCCCCCGGCCCGCGGCAAGGCCGCCCCCAGTTCGGCATAGACCATGGCACCCGCCACAGCAATGAACGCGCCGAGCACCCATAGGCCGATGATGACCATCGGATCACCCAGGTCTCGCGCAAGATAGCCGCTGGTCGTGAAAACCCCGCCACCGATGATGTTACTGATCAGGAGGCAGGTGGCGGTAAACCACCCTACGCGCTGCAGTTCGCTTGGCCGACCAGCGTCCATATCTTCTGGTATGACGGGGGAGTTCCAGATCGAGGTCGTAGGCAGCATAGACGGCCTGCCCGCCCGCCGCAAGGTCGGCGTGTGAAGCGAACCGGGGGGAGGGCTTTCTTTCTCCAGCGGCCCTGGCCTACGATATCCAGCTAGCAGGATCCCCCCGCTCTTCATCGGCGTATCGAGATGACGCGGGCGGGAAAACCCCTTCGGCGTGTTTGCCGTCACGGCACAGCCCTGGAGCAGAAGTGAAGAGGGGCGTACGATAGCAACCATGGCTGAGAAGAAAGCGAAGAAACCGCGCGAGGCAGGAGGTGCTCGTCGGCGACGAAAACCAGCCGGGGCTTCGATTGGGTTGGCCGCCTCTGAGTTGCAAGCTGCCGCACCACCCGGCGAGGTAGCGGCCCTCCACCGCGAGATCGAGCAGGATGGCGGCAGGGCGTTGGCCGTCTATCGCGAGCCCTATGGGGGGCGATGGTTGATTCTGGCCGCCCTGCCCATCGAATTGGTCGCCGCGACGCCCTATCAGCGAAATCTCTCCGAGACCCACGTCCGCAAGTTGGAAGCCGTGATCGGCAAGCTGGGCCGGTTTCTCGATCCGATCATTGCGGTCCGTGCGGGGAAACATGCCGAAGGTGGCGTCAAGTACTGGACGCCGAACGGGCACCACCGCCTCTCGGCCATGAAGACGCTCGGCGCCAAGAGCATTACGGCTATTGTGGTGCCGGAGGAATCGGCTGCCTATCAGATCTTGGCTCTGAACACCGAGAAGGCCCACAACCTTCGGGAGAAATCCCTTGAAGTGATCCGCATGTACAAGGAGCTGGCTCGGTTGGACGAGGCTTCGGAAGAAACCTATGCCTTAGAGTTTGAAGAGCCATCCCTCATCACGCTCGGCCTCTGCTATGAAGAACGCCCGCGCTTCAGCGGTGGAGCCTACCATCCGGTCCTCAAACGGGTGGAATCGTTCTTCAAGGAATCGATGCACCGCGCCATCACGCACCGTCAGCGACGCGCGAAGACCGTGATGGAGCTGGACGATATGGTGGTGCAAGCCGTCGAGGCCCTAAAAACCAAGGGGCTCACCAGTCCCTACCTCAAGAGCTTCGTCGTAGCGCGCGTGAATCCCATTCGCTTCCGTCCGAAAGACGCGCCACCACCGGACTTCGATGAGACATTCGACAAGATGACCAAGGCCGCGGCCAAGTTCGATGTCGGGAAGATCAAGATGGAAGATCTGGCGAAATCAGGAGGTGCCCCCGACGATAGTGAGTAGCCGAGATCACCGGATGGATCCGAGGACCGACGAGACTGCTCGAGTTCTTAGGAGGAAGGAGGCTGCCATGCTTGTACAGGATGTCATGTCAACCGGTGTGGTGACGGCCAAGCGGCAGGATACGGTGCAGTCGGTGGTGGTCAAGATGCTCAGCCGGCACTGCGGAGCGATCCCTGTGATAGAAGAGGACAATCGGCTCTTGGGAATTCTGACCTTGCGAGACGTGCTCTTGCCCCTCTACCCTAACTACGGGGACTACATCCACGACAATGTCCATAGTCGAGACTTCGTAGAGATGGAGGAAGGCTACCCGGAGGTGTTGGCCAAGAAGGTTGAGGATGTGATGAGTGCGCATCCGATGACGGTTGGCCCAACCTGTCCGATTCTCGAGGCGGCGTCGTACATGGGGCTGAGAAACCTACGGCGGATTCCGGTTGTGGATCGTGAACGCTTGGTGGGGATGGTCAGCCTCGGCGATATCAATCGCGGCCTGTTCTTTGCGTCGGGATCTCAGGGCCAGGGGGCAGTTGGGCCGGCGAAAGTCATGCTGGGCGATCGCTAGCTCCGTCGCCGGGTGTTTTTCGATGGAAATGAAGGATTGGACCATGAGATGGGATCTGGTGTCCCTCTTGGGAGCCGCAACAGTGATGCTAGCTAATGGGATTGGCAGCCCACCCCTGGGGGCTCAGGTAGTCGGAGATCGGGCCGTGTCCACCCGTTCGGTCACGCCGAGCCAGATTTCGCGATACCCGTCCGAGTTCAATGGGCAAGTCGTCAGGTCCAAAGGCCGCATCGAGCACTTCACCACGCTCTCTCCCATCGACTACCGGCAGTCAACAGGAAATCAGGTTGGCGAACTCTCGGGGCCCTCTTCGGATTGTGTCGTCTATCCGCATCCGTTCACATTTTCGCTGGTCGATGAGGCGGGTGCCGTGACAGTCGAGGGATTGGGCCCTGTGCTTCCGACACACCGCTCTCGTTCGTCGACGGTCAAGAAGTCGAGGTGATTGGAAACCTACAGGTCTCCGATTCCGGAGGGGGGAAGGTCCCACGGATCACGACGCACGTAGGCGTTCAGGCATTATCGGAGCCGAGACGATAGCCGGGCCAAGGCGATGGCCGGTAGATTACGCGAGGAGGGGAACGTATGGGGTTAGCGGACAATAAATGTGTGCCCTGTCGGGGTGGGGTGCCGCCCGTCCCGGCTGAAAAGGCTCAGGCGTTGCTCAAGGAATTGGGGCGTGGGTGGTCGATGAATAGCGCTGGCCACCTGGAGCGGCTCTACACGTTCAAAGATTTCGCGCAGGCGCTGGCTTTCGTCAACAAGGTTGGCGCGGTGGCCGAAGCCGAAGGGCACCACCCCGATCTGTATCTGGCTTGGGGCAAGTGCACAGTTGAAATCTGGACACATAAGATCAACGGCCTGACCGAGAGCGACTTTTATCTGGCGGCGAAGGCCGATCGCGAATTTGAAGGGTTCCGAGGATAGGCGCCATACGGAGGCGCGTAGCAGTATGGCTGAGACCACCGGGCCGGCGCAGGTTGCGCTGGTCAACATGCCGTTCAGTTCGGCGAAGTATCCGTCGATTCAACTGGGCACGCTTTCGGCCCTGTTGAAATCGCACGGCATCGCGGTGGACTGCCACCACCTGAACGTCCGCTTCGCCCATAAGATCGGCGCGCCGCTCTACGAACGCATCTGTGAGAAACGGGCGTTGTTCGGCGAGTGGCTCTTCTCCTACCTGCTCTTCCGTGATAACCCCAAACGCGCGGAGTATCCGCGGATCTTCAAACCGGTCTTCGAGCAGATCTCGCAGGAAAGCGGCCACCCCATCGGCTACTTCGAGCACATGGCCACGCGGCTTGCCCCAGAGTTCTTGACGTGGGCGATGGCAGCGATCGATTGGGGCCAATACAAGATGGTGGGCTTCACGTCGACCTTCGACCAGAACGTGGCCAGCCTGACGATGGCCAAGCTGATCAAGGATCTCCATCCCACTGTGAAGATCGTCTTCGGCGGGGCGAACTACGACGGTGAGATGGGCATGGAGTATTTCCGCGCCTTCCCGTTCATCGACCAGGTCGTGGTCGGGGAAGGTGAACACGTCGTGTTGGGTCTAGTCGAGTGCATCCTGGCGGGGGCCACGGACGGATTTCCCAAGGGGGTGCTCTACCGAACGGCGGACGTGCTGCGCAACGGCATTGGCTTCACGCCCAATACGGAGCTGTTTACCGAGTTTGCCAAGACCGGCCCGCCGGATTATGACGACTACTACCATTTGTTGGCCGAACTGGGGACCTCCACACCGACTGGCCTCGACCGGGTGCTCCTGTACGAAGGCTCACGCGGTTGCTGGTGGGGTGAGAAACATCACTGCACGTTCTGCGGGCTCAACGCCCAGAGCATGAAGTTTCGGGCGAAGGCGCCCGACCAGGTCTTGAACGAGATCGGCTATCTCTCGAGCCGGTACGACACAACACGATTCCGCTTGGTCGACAACATCATCGACATGAAATACATCGACCAGCTCTTCGGCACGTTTGCCGAGGGACATTGCGATCTCGATGTTTTCATCGAAACCAAGAGCAATCTCCAGAAGCAACAGATCCGCACGCTGGCGGCCGGCGGCGTGAAGTGTATGCAGCCAGGGCTCGAGAGTTTGAGCCTGGCTCAACTGCGGGCGATGGATAAGGGGGTCACTCCCTTGCAGAACATCCAGTGCCTGAAGTGGTGCTACTACTACAAGGTCGTCGTCTCCTGGAACATCCTCCTGGGATTCCCCGGAGAGACCAACGAGGACTATCGGCGCCAGATCGATCTGATTCCCACCCTCTTTCACCTCCAGCCTCCTGAGGCCACCGGAAAGTTTTGGCTCGAGCGGTTCAGTCCCTATTTCACGCGGCATGAACAGTATGGGGTGCGGATCACGGGCCCGGGGATGGCCTACGGCTATGTGTATGACGGGCAGACGGTCGATCTGAACAAGATTGCGTACGACTTCGAGTACGAATTGGACGATTGGCCGGTGGATCCGCACGTCTATCAGGAGCTCGTCGCCACCATCCAGGAGTGGCAGCGGCGCTATGCTTCGGAAGATCGCCCGTTCCTGTATTTCTCGAAAGCCCCGACCTATGTGACGGTCTACGACGGGCGGATTGCCGGCCGACCCATGCGCCATCGGTTCGATGGGCCGGCGGCGTTTGCTATCGAGGCTTGTAATGAGCAGGCCCGATCAACGGAGCAGATCGTGGCAGGTTGGAATGCGAGCCACCCTGAGGAACAGATCGACTCGTCCGGGCTGGCTGGCGTCCTGGCCGACCTCACCGCCAAGCGCATTCTCTATGAAGAACGTGGCCGGTACTTCACCGTGGCCATCCCCGAAAACCCCTATTATTAGCAGGCTCAGCGCGAGGGCTACTGGTTCGCCTCGCGGACCTCACCCTGCTACATCGACAGTTTCTCGGCCACGTTGCGCATCTGGACACCGTGCACGAGCGAGGCGCCGCCGCGGATCGCACAGGCGACATGGACGGCCTCGGTCATCTCCTCGGTGTTCGAGCCCTTTTCCAGGCAAGCCTGCGTATAGGCGTCGATGCAGTAGGGACACTGCACGGCATGGGCGACGCCTAGGGCGATCAACGCCTTTTCGCGCTCGGTCAACGCCCCTTCGGCGAAGACGGCGCTGTAGTAGCTCATGAATTTCTCCCAGAGGGCCTTGTTCCCCTTCCCCATGTCAGCGAACTTGCCCAGGTCCTTCGGGTGGTAGTAGGTCTCCATCGGTCACCTCAATGTGAAATGTTCAAGGTTCAATGCTCAATGCTCGATGAGGGGAAGCCCAATTCAACACTGAGCATTGCTCATTGAACATTGTCTACGATTAGGCATTACCAGGTGCATCTGGTTCGACGGTGGAGAGTACCTGCTTGAAGCGGTTTCCCACCAGATTGGTGACCTTCCCCATCAACTCGACGACCTCCTTCCACTCGTCCGGCAGCAGATCGTGTTTCAACTGGGGATGGACGGCCCATTCGGCGGCCACGGCCTGTCCGCTGCGGCTGACGAGCACGCGAAGGAGCTCGACCTCTTTCACGGATACCGGTTGTTGAGACGACGGCGGTTGAGGCTTTGGCGTCTGTGATGCCATAGGGAGAGTTCCTCCTGAAGAAGGGCGGCATCTTAGCGCATCATCCGCTGCGGTGTATACCTGCTTGAGCTAGGAGGTCGGGGGCCGGTCTCGTTCCGCGAGCACCGCGAGCATCGCCTGGTGGATGTGCCCGTTGCTCGCGACCAGGTTTTTGCCGTAGATGGTGTGCGGCGTTCCGTCGAAATGGGTGATGCGGCCGCCGGCCTCCCGAAGGATGACCGCGCCGGCCGCGGAATCCCACGGGCTCAGCGTGACTTCCCAATAGCCGTCCAGCCGACCCATGGCGACGTAGCAAAGATCCAGCGCGGCCGAGCCGGTCCGCCGAATCCCCTGAGCGCGCAAGGCGAATCGGCCAAAGTGATCGAGGTTATTGTTCGGGGTCTCCCGAATGTCATAGGCAAAGCCCGTGACCAACAGCGCAGCATCCAATGTGGCAATGGTGGAGACGGCAATCGGCCGTCCATTGAGTGTGGCGCCCCGGTCGACCATGGCGGTGAACAGCTCATCCCGGGTGGGGTCGAGTACCACGCCCAACACGCAGAAGCCCCGATGCTCTAAGGCGATGGAGACCGAATAGCAAGGAAAGCCGTGGGCGTAGTTCGTGGTGCCGTCGAGCGGATCGATGACCCATTGGAAGGAGGAGTCCGACTGCGCGTCGCGCCCGCCCTCTTCCGCCAGGATGTGGTGATCGGGGTACTCGCGCTTGATGCGGTCGATGATCGCCCGCTCCGCTGCTCGATCGGCGTCGGTGACCAAATTGACGACCGTGCTTTTCTGCTCGATCGTGAAGCCGCGGCGCGCCTGCTCGTGGAGTACCACGCCGGCCTGCCGCGCGGCATCAATGGCCGATTCGAGATAGGTGCTGTAGTCGGAAAGTGCGTCGTTGTCGTTCATGCCGCGGCTCGAAGTACCACGTGTGAGGCCCACGAATCCGGTCCAGTGCAACGGATCATGCCGACGTCCGAGGGGGGCGTGAGCTGATCGTGGCGCCGCCGCGCGTACTTTTTTGTTGATCTCCTGGCGGCGTGTTGCTATAAAGCGAGCGATCTTTGAGTGAGACCAGATTAGTGGATGAACTCAAAGCACCTCCCATCACGTGCACACTCGCACTTCACACTCCACAGAAGCGTCTTCACCAACTTGAATATTTGCGACCCGCGCTCACGCGTTGTGTGGGAACCGGTCGTATTCTTCCCGGGTCGGTATCGTTGGAACAGCGTCAGCGGTCCGCGCGTGCCTGTGCGGGGCTTCGTGGCGGCCACTGTAGCAAAACCATTCGGAGATGTCCTCCGTTCCTCGGTCGGTGTCTAACCTGGTGAATGCTGTGTGAAGGGGGGTGAGTGCGTTGGCAACGAAGAAAGCGGCGAAGAAGAAGAAAAAGAAGTAAGACTCCCGCCTCGTTCCACACGCCGGACGTGAGGCTCCTCTCGTCCGGCGTGCTTTTTCTGCGAATCGGCATTCTGCCGATACCGCGCACACCACCGCAACGGTTTCTCTTCGAGCCAGAGCCCTGTGGGGGATTGGCAATGCGCTACGCCGCGGATGCGACGGAGGCGGATGAATGGAACGAGGTATGGGCCGCCGGGCCGAGCTCGGCGGGAGCCGCATGTTCGTCCAGGCTGAGCATGACCCAGCATTCCGGACGGCGGAGGATTTCAGCCACGAGCTTGGTATGGAGCGCGTGGCCGGACCGGTCAGCCTTCACGTGGCCGATGAAGGGCATGCCCATGAGGGCGAGGTCGCCGATCAGGTCCAAGATCTTGTGGCGCACGAATTCGTCCTGGAAGCGAAGACCGTCCTGATTCATCACACCGTTTTCGGACAGCACCACCGTATTGTCCAAGGAGCCGCCCTTACCAAGGCCGCGGGCCCAGAGCGCCTCCACTTCCCGGAGGAAGCCGAAGGTGCGCGCGTCCGCAATCTCGCGTTCGAACCCGGAGGAAGAATACTCGAAATCGAACGCCTGTTGACCGATCATGGGGTGATTGTACGAAATCGTGTAGGTCACCTTTGGGGTCGAAGACGGCTCGATGACGACCCGACGAACGCCGTCCGTCACTTCGATCGGCTGGGTAATCTTCAAGAACGGCTGCGCCCGTTTCTGCGTGACCAACCCAGCGGCACGGATCAGGCGAACGAAGGGGCCCGAACTACCGTCGAGGACCGGGATCTCCCCTGCATCGACCTCAACGATCGCGTTGTCAACGCCTAGGCCGGCGAGGGCGGCCAAAAGATGCTCGATCGTTTTGATCTGGGCTCCCTGGCTGGAAATGGCCGTACACAACTCCGTGGCCACGAGATTTCGAATTGTGGCGCCCAAACGCACCGAGGTCCCGGCGTGCTTCCGCACGAAGACCACCCCGGTATCGGCCGGAGCCGGAAGCAGCGTCATGGTGACGGGCTGCCCGGAGTGAAGTCCGACGCCTGAGCAGGAGATCGGGGCTGCAATGGTGTGTTGGTAACGCATGATTCGCTCGGTAGAGCTATTCAACTTGTGTGCCACTTGGATAGTTTTCAGAATGCCGGTCGTAAGACATTGATTATTAAAGCACTGTGATATCTATAGGCCAATCAGATCCGATGTTGCACAAATGGTACAACTGTGCTGTTTTCACGGTAGAATCCATACGTTTTCGGGAGTTTAGACCGATTCGCTGGAGGACGCCTCAGACCATCGGGCCACCCCACGCAGTCCCCTATCTATATAGTGAGATTCCTAGGGTCGTGGCTCGAGTTCGATCAGCCCTTTTCGAATCGCCAGGATCGCCGCCTGGGTTCGGTCGTACACCTGAAGTTTGTGGAAGATGTTCCGGACGTGGTTCTTCACCGTCTTTTCGCTCAGGTCCAGGGCGTTGGCGATCTCCTTGTTCGTTTTGCCGTCGGCCACGAGGCGCAGCACGGTGATCTCGCGCTCGGTGAGATCGTGCTCCACCCAGCCGGGTTTCTTCCCCTTCTTCTGCGACATCAGGGAGAACTCCGCGAGGATCTTGCTAGCCACTGATGGATGAATGAGCGACTCGCCGCGGTAGATGGCCCGAATGGCCGCGACAATTTGCGACGACTCGGAATCCTTCAGCAGATACCCGGTGGCCCCGGCCCGCACCAGGTCGAAGATATACTGTTGCTCCTCGTACATGGTCAGGGCGACGATGCCGATATGCGGAAACTCCCGCTTGATGTGCCGCGTGGCCTCGACCCCGCCCATGCGCGGCATGCTCACGTCCATCAAGATGACGTCGGGGAGGAGCGTGCGCGTCTTCTCAACGGCGTCCTGCCCGTCCTGCGCCTCGCCGACGACGTGGATGTCCTCCTTGGTCTTGAGAATGGCGGCCAGCCCCTCCCGTACGACCCGGTGGTCGTCTGCAATCAACACCTTAATTTTTTCCATTGCGCGCAGCCTCCTTCGATACCATCGGGACGTCGATTTCGATGCGGGTGCCGACTCCCTTTTTTGAGGACACGGTCGCTTCTCCGCCGACGAGCCGGGCGCGCTCGAGGATACCACGAAGCCCGAAATGATCCCACTTGTCCGGATCGCGTGATACCGCCTCGACGTCGAACCCAATCCCATTGTCGGTAATCGTCACTTTCAGGCTCTCGTCCTGGATCTCCAAACGCACACCGGCCTGAGTGGCCCTCGCGTGTTTCTCGACGTTGCTCAGGGCTTCCTGCACCATGCGAAACAGGAAGATCTTGGTGCGGGGGTAGAGCAAGTGCTCGTCACCGACCACCATAATGTCTGTTTTGATGTGGGTCTGAGTCTCGTACGATTTGAGATAGTTGGTCAGTCCCGGGATCAGCTCCATCTTGTCGTAATGGAGCGGACGCAGGTTGAAGATGACCTGTCGCGCCTCCTGAATGGCCAGCTTGAGCTGGGTCTTGGTTTCCTGGAGCGTGTCCTGACAGGCCTGCGGGTCCGCTTTCACGAGTTGTTGGCACAACTCAAGCTTGAAGTTCACCCCGGCCAGGCTCTGCACCAAGCCGTCGTGAATTTCGCAGGCGATCCGGGTGCGCTCCTCGCTGACGGCCGTGGTGGCCTCTTTTACATAGAGCTGATAGAGGGACTGGTACTTGGCCAGCGTCTTTTCGATCTCGCCCGTGGCCCGGACCCGGGCCTCGATCAACTCCCACATGAATTTGGCGCTGGCGCCTCCGATGAGCGTCACGCCTTGCCGGTGAAAACGCTGCAGCGCTTTTTCCACCTTGCTGTCGCCGGTGACGTCGATGATCAGATCGACTCGTTGCATCGCGAGGAGATCCCGATAATTGCGCGTAATCGGGATGCGGAGGCGCTTTGCGAGCGCCAGCCCAGGGGCCTCGGGATTGATTTCGGCAATGCCGACGATCTTCACCAAGGGGTCAGGGGCGAGGATTTCCATCAAGGCCGTCCCGCCTCGGCCGGCCCCGATGACCGCGACCCTGGTGGTCGTGGTGTTGGGTGCGGTCCGCCGGCGAGGCTTGGAGGTCCGCGGCCGGTTCACCGTTGCTGCACGCATAGGTCGTTCACTCTACCGCATTTCCTGCGTGAGAACCTAGTGTGGGAAGGGCGGAATCGTGAGGGAGGGATCGATGCTCACCGCTCCCGACGCTCGCGCGCCAGGCTCTTGAGCTCGTCCATGAACTGATCGATGTCCTTGAAGTCCCGGTACACGGAGGCAAAGCGTACGTAGGCCACCTGATCCAATTCCCGGAGGGCCTCGATGACCTCCTCCCCGACCGTCCGGCTGGAGACTTCGGCCTCCCCCATCTCCTGCAGCCGTTTTTCGATCCGGTCGGCGACGGCTTCAATGGTGGGCATGCTGATGCTACGCTTCTGGCAGGCTTTTTTCAGGCCGCTGACAATTTTGGTGCGGTCAAAGGGTTCGCGGCGCCCGTCTTTCTTGACGACAAGCGGGAGGGTTTCTTCGACGCGTTCGTACGTCGTATAGCGACGCTTGCAGCCGAGGCACTCGCGGCGGCGGCGGATTAGTTCCCCTTCCTTCGCCATTCGCGAATCGACGACTTTATCTTCTAGCGCGTCGCAGAAGGGGCACTTCACCGAGCGAGTCTCGCTTCAAGGTGAAAGGTGAGAAGCAAGGGATCTCAATATTGGGCGAACACCGGGAACCGGCCGCAGAGCGCTTTGGCTTCCTCGCGGACCGTCTGCTGGACCTTCGTGTCCTGCGGAGCGCTGATGACCCGGTCCATCATGTCGACGATCTGCTTCATATCGGACTCGCGCATGCCGCGGGTCGAGACCATCGGAGAGCCGATGCGAATGCCGCTGGCAATGGCCGGAGGCTTTTCATCGTAGGGCACGGCATTCTTGTTGACGATCATGCCCGCGGCATCCAAGGCGGCGTCGGCTTCCTTGCCGGTGACGCCTTTGGTGGACAGGTTGATGAGCATGAGGTGGTTGTCGGTCCCGCCGGAGACCACTTTGTAGCCCCGGGCCATCAACCCTTCGGCCAGGGCCTTGGCATTGGCGATGACCTGTTGTTGGTAGGACTTGAACGAGGGCTGTTGAGCTTCCTTGAAGGCCACCGCTTTGGCCGCGATGACGTGCATCAGTGGACCGCCTTGCATACCCGGAAACACCAGCTTATCGACGGCCTTGGCGTGCTCGGCCTTGCACATGATCATGCCGGCCCGCGGGCCTCGCAACGTTTTGTGCGTGGTCGTCGTGACGAAGTCGGCATAGGGCACGGGATTGGGATGGAGTCCCGCGGCGATCAGGCCGGCGATGTGTGCAATGTCCACGAGCAAGTAGGCGCCGACGGACTTCGCAATCTGCTGGAACCGGGCAAAGTCGAAGATGCGCGAGTAGGCGCTGGCGCCCACGACGAGCATTTTCGGGCGACACTCTTCGGCGCGTTTCTGGACGGCGTCGTAGTCGATTCGTTCGGTCTGCCGGTCCACGCCGTAGGAGAAGGCCTGAAAGAGGATGCCCGAAAAATTGACCTTGCTCCCGTGGGTCAGATGGCCGCCATGGGCGAGGTCCATGCCGAGGATCGGATCGCCCGCTTTGAGCACCGAGAGATAGGCGGCCATGTTGGCCTGGGAGCCGGAGTGTGGCTGGACGTTGACGTGTTCGGCGCCGAAGAGTTGTTTCGCCCGCTCAATCGCCAGGCTTTCGACGACGTCGACGTGCTGGCATCCCCCATAGTACCGTTTGGCGGGATAGCCCTCGGCGTACTTGTTTGTCATCACCGAGCCTTGCGCGGCCATGACCGCGGGACTCGCGAAATTCTCCGACGCAATCAGCAGCAACTTTTCGTGCTGCCGCTGGTCTTCCGCCATGATGGCGTTATAGACGTCCAGGTCGGTCGCTTTGAGCGCGTCGGCTGACCCTATCGCATCGTTCATGCTCAGTCCTTGGTGTGGAGCGTCCGCCGGTTCGTGACGATCAGGCTTCTGCGGGCGCCGCGGGCGCTTCGGCGTCCTGTTTCTTGACGACGTGCACGGCGACGGTAGCCGTCACTTCACGCGGCAGCTTCACGGCCACGGTATGGGTGCCCAAGTCCTTGATTGGATGGGCGAGCTGTACTTTGCGGCGATCGACGGTGATTCCCTGCGCCGCCAAGCCCTCCGCAATGTCCTTGCTGGTGACGGAGCCGAACAACTTGTCGTCCTTCCCGACCTGCATCGGAATCGTGAGGCTGACGGCCGAGATGTTCTTGGCGTGGGCCTCAATCTCCGTCTTTTCCTTTTTCGCCCGCTCGGTCGCGACGCGTTTGGCGTGCTCGAACTGCTTCACGTTTCGGTCGTTCGCCTCCACCGCTTTCTTGCGTGGGAGGAGGTAGTTCCGCGCGAATCCGTCCGACACGTCCAACAGGTCGCCGAGATTGCCGATACCATCGAGGGTTTCCTGGAGAATGACCTTCATAAGGAGGCTCCTTGCCGTGAGAAGAAACCCCAAGATACTGTCGTAAAGCCTCAAAAGTCAACGAATTCAAGGGCGCGGCAGCCAGGGCCACCCTGCAGGCACCTGGGCGCGTGGATGGCAGGGATTCTCAGGGAGCAGGTGTCAAACGTCCCCCTTCGCCCCTGGACGTTCTGCCGGTCGATTCAGTATGGTTACAGGATTGCTCAACTGACGCCGGCATCCACTCCATGTCCATCCTCACGGTGATCGATCAAACGGCCGCACGGCTTCGCCAGGAGCGCGATCGCGCCCCAGGCAGAGGCTTGGACCGGCCGATCGACGTGCATACCGTGACTCCGGTCGTGACTGTGGGCACGCTCCATCGGTATGAATGCCAGCTCCCGGCCGATGCCGTCGTGCAAGAGGACACCCCGCTCACGATTGTTCCGTCGGACGGCGGTGAGCCGACGGAGGGCGTGGCGATAGGGCAACAGGGCGCGACATTGCGCATGCAACTCGTCGACAGTCTTGGCCCCCCTCAGTCATCGGCCACCGTGGTGCCAGATGCGACGGCTTTTCTCGATGCGGCCGCCCGTCGGCTCGGGGACATCGCGGCGAAATCCAACCAGTATACGCTGGGTCCGGCGCAAAGGCTGACGGGTCTGCTCGATGTGGATCCTGAGCAGATTTTGCAGGTGTCGACGGCGACGCCGACCGCGGTGCTGACCACGATCTGGAGCGAGTCGTTGGCCGAACGCCGCTCACGACTCACCACGCTCCTGCTCGAAGTGATTCGAGCCAACAAGCGCGCGCTACTGATCAGTGCCGATCATCAAGCGGCCGATGACGTTCTCGGCGACATTGCGCGGGGTCTCAAGGCCGCGGGGCTGCCGTACCGGAGTCACGTGACGCGGTATGAGTTGGCGTTGGCCGGTGTGGCCCAGGGGGTCCCGTTACAGGAGTTGGGTTTCGAAGCGCAAATGCATCAATTCTACGCCAAGTCTCGGGCGGACAAAGCCACGCTTCGCCGCAAATATGAGCGCTTTCGCGAACTCACGCCCATCTTGGCGTACAAGGCGCAGAAACAGCAGGAACTCGACGAGGTCAAACTGCTCGAATGGCGGTTGATGACGCAATTAACCGACCTGCGAGCCAAGATTGCGGAAATCGACCAGACGACGGCCAACTATGAAGCACTCCCGATCTGGAAACGGTTGGCGATGCAGTCGGTCGGGAAGAACGTCGCCTCGCTTGCCGAGTACCGTGCGCTCTATGACCAGCAAGCGGAGCAACTGCTGTCGGAGCTCGACATTGCGAAGGCGCGCATCGGCGAGCTGAGTCCGGAGGCCGCGATCCCTCGCGACATGCGACCCGAGTACGACGAATTGAAGGAGGAAGTCGTACGACTCGGCGGAACGAAGAAGATTCGGGAGATGCTGGCTGCCGAAGAAGGGACGAATCGCCAGGCGTTTCTCCAAAACCGCCGACTGGTGATCGCCACGGCCGCCCGGGCCATGACCGACCCGTTGTTCGGGAAGGTACGATTCGATGTGCTGGTGGTGGACGAAGCCCCCTGGATTCCTGCGGCCTTCGTGTTGGGCACCGCGGCCCTGGCGCGGGAGCGAATCGTGCTGTCTGGCGCGGTCAACGACTTCGCGGCCACGCGCGCATGGGAGCTGCAGCAGGACGCGCCGATGTGGCGTCCGCTGCGGGAGCGGTCGGCGACGGTGGGATAGCCCGGGATCTCGTCTGAACCGGCTGTACCCGCACGGGGAGAAGAGAAGAATTAAGGGGTTTCTCCGCGGGCGCAAGGAGGACGGCAAAAGCGAAAGGCGAAGCATGTGGGTTTTCTCCGCCGCCGTCAATGAGGAAGGCTGCGCCTGAAGAGGCGGCGGATCACGCCAAGCGAGGGATGGTGCCGAAGCCGGGATTTGAACCCGGACACCCCGGAGGGCGCTAGACCCTGAATCTAGTGCGTCTGCCAGTTCCGCCACTTCGGCATAGGGGATGGATCGGCGGAATTATGGCGAATGTTTCACGGTGGCGTCAAGGCGAGAGCAGTTCCTACCGCAAGGAAGCAGCCGAATATTCTTCTGTGGGGGCTATGAAACACCCGGTCTGCCTGTCCGTCGTGCTCTGGGCGGCGATTCTTGCGGTGTGCACGGGCTGCGCCTTCACGGATCGTGTTGCGTCGGGTTCCCCTGGGAGAGAGGCCCCATCGATTAGCGTTCATCCCAAAGAAATCGACGACATTCTGTTCAATCCCGGGATGGGGATCGCCGACTTCCATCTTGGGTTCGATCATCCCCCAAGGATTCCTGAGGAATATCCGCGCTCGACCGTCGCCTACTTTCGCTGGTCCTGGGCCGATCTTGAGCCGGAAGAAGGCCGGTACGCCTTCGACTTTGTGGATGGCATCATCGCGCAGGCCAAGGCGAAAGGCGAAACGTTGGCCTTTCGCATTGTGACGGAGTTCGAGAAGGGCTCACCCGAGTGGCTTTTTCGCAAGGGCGTCGCCCGCTTTCAAGAAACCGACGGCGTCTTCCCCGACTACAACAACCCCATTTTTCTCGAGTATCACGACAGGTTAATCCAGGCCTTTGGGGGTCGGTATGACGGCTCTCCGGACATCGACCACATCGATATCGGCTCCGTGGGCTGTTGGGGGGAATGGAACACGGCCTGTTGCCTCCCTGAGCAAGAACCGCAGTGTCAGGTGCTGTTTCCGACGGAGCAACATCGGGTCCGGATCACGGACTCGTACCTGAAGGCATTTCCCACAACCCCCTTGGTCATGCTGCACGGTGGCCTGCTCACATACGCCGCCGCGCGTGGTGCCGGCTGGCGCGGAGACTGTTTCGGCGACTACGGCTACTTTACGCCGACCTGGAATCATATGGACGACGCCTATACGCCGGTACTTCGTGATCCGGTGGTCGCCGATGCGTGGAAACGGGGTCCTGTTCAATTCGAGGTCTGCGGTGTCGTCCAAGATTGGTACGACAAGGGCTTCGATCTGGAGCAGATCCTCCGAAAGGGCCTCGACTGGCACGTCTCGGTGTTGAACGCGAAGTCGCATCCGATCCCGCCGGCCTGGAGGCCGCGCTTCGAGCGGTACCTGAAGGAGTTGGGGTATCGACTAGTGCTCCGCGAGCTGACACATCCGGCGGAAGCGAGTCCGGGAGCGACCATCCGGCTGGGCTCGCGATGGGACAATATCGGGGTCGCCCCCATCTATCATCCCTGGCCGCTAGCCTATCGCCTACGGTCGGCCAACGATGAGGTGGTCGGCCAATGGACCAGCGCGGCCGATCTCAAACAATGGCTGCCCGGATTTCCGCATGTGGTTGAGGATGCCCTGCCGCTTCCCAAAGATCTACCGGAAGGTCGGTACGCGCTGGATGTCGCGATTCTCGACCAGCAAGGGCACGCTCCCCACGTGCAGCTCGCCATCGAAGGCCGCCGGGATGACGGCTGGTACTCCATCTCCAGTTTGACGATAGGGCCGTAACGCGTGATTTAGCCGACAGCAGATTGCGCAGGAAGGAAGCGATTGAGCATATGATCGAGGGCCTCGAAATCTTGCAGGAGCATCAGGCGCCGGTTGCCGATTTCGCGCAAGGAGGAAATGCCGGGGCCTCCGAGGCCGACGATGCACAGAGGGGTGATGTGCTGGACGAGCGAATCGACCAGAGTGGTCAGGTCGTTGCCGTTGGTCGCGAATGTGACCGACAACAGAACCAGGGCCGGCTCAATTTCCCGGCAGAGGGCCGCCAAATCCCTCACGGGAGTATTGCGGCCGACGTAAATCACCCGACATCCACGAACAGCACAGTGATAGGCCACGGCCAGCGCACCCAATTCGTGATGTTCATTGGCCGGACATCCCACGATGACTTTCGGGCCCCGATCGGTGACCGGAAACTGATTGATGATGGAAAAGAGTTTTTGCTGCACAAGATTGCTGACGTAATGTTCAACCGCGATGCTGATCCGTCCTTCATGCCACATTTCCCCCACGCGTTTCTGAAGCGGAATCAAGATTCCGTGTAGAGCTTCCTCAAACGGCACGATCGCGACCGCGCCGTTTAGGCGCCGCTCAAAGCCGGTTTTGTCTAGCGGCTCCAACGCCGTACACAGTTCGTCCAGCAGACGCGTGAACGGCGTTTGTTCTGACAAACGCGTCGGCGGTGGGCTGGCGGCTCGTGCGCGCGCCAGCAGTGCGTCGCGCCCAGCAACGGCCAGTTCTCCGATAGACGATCCCCTGTCAACTTCCTGCTTCAGATAGCGCAACAGCACCACATCATCGTCTGAATAATTGCGGTACCTATTTGCCCCGCGGGTTGGCTGGATGAGGCCATACCTCCGTTCCCAGACCCTGATCACATCCTTGGTTAATCCTGTCAGCTTCGCAACTCTATGAATTCTATGAATATTCATGATTATTGGCCAATGGTACCACACTGTGTCCAATGTTTGTATAGAATTTTTTCTTATAACTATTGACACATTGGACAAACATGAGATATAAGATGGACAACATTGGACAAACGATAGGCATAAGAAAACCAGGAGGTCACAAGTGATCAGCGAATCATCAACCATCAATCGCTCCTCCCTCCCGGGGGCTGCGTCCGTTCAGTACCCAGAGAGCGACCAGCAGTGTCTGCGCTGCGGAGGGCTATTGGTCCTCGATCATTGTCTCGATCTTCTCAATGTGGCGGGCCAGATCGATGTTGAGGCGATGCGTTGCGTGCTCTGCGGGGACATCATCGACCCTGTGATCCTCCTCCATCGCAGCGTGCAGCGCCGTGAGCATGTGAGCAGCAAGCCTTTGAAAGGGGGGCAGGGCGGCGCGCAGGCCTCCTCGGTGATGGGTGTGGAGGCCGGGCGGCGGGGAGAAGCGAGAGCGGACTAAAAGTGGGACAGGCGTTCGCAACAAACAAAGGAGGAAGGTCGCCATGCGGAGTACACACACATTGTATGCAGCAGCGGTTGGGTTAACACTTATCAGCGGGATAGGGTCCGGGTCTCCCTCCAAGGCGTCGGCCGGGGATCAGGACATGGTCAAGGTCCCTGGGGGCGAATTCATGATGGGGAGCAGCGAGCATTCTGATGAGCCCTATCATCGGGTGGTCGTGGATTCGTTCATGATCGACAAGTACGAGGCTTCCAATGCGCGGTTCAAGGAATTCATGAAAGCGACCGGTCATCCGGCCCCGGCTTATTGGGATGATCCGCGACTGAACAAACCCAATCAGCCTGTGGTGGGTGTGAGTTGGAACGATGCCGTGGCCTTCTGCAAGTGGGAGGGCAAGCGGCTCCCCAGCGAGGCTGAATGGGAGAAGGCGGCAAAAGGTCCATCCGGAGACAACCACTACCCCTGGGGCCACACGCTCGATCCGAAGAAGGCCAATTACGGACAGAACGTGGGCCGGACGGAGCCAGTGGATTCCTATCCCGAGGGAGCCAGCGGCTATGGGGCCTACAACATGGCGGGCAACGTCTTCGAATGGGTTGCCGACTGGTACGAACCGAAGTACTACAAGGAAAGCGTCGCCCTGAACCCGCAAGGTCCCAACAAGGGCTACAACTTCGCCAATCAGGGACCGGTCAAGGTGTTACGGGGCGGCTCTTGGCTTGCGCCGCACACGTCGCTGCACACCAGCCATCGGTTTTGGAACCAACCGGAAAACAACTCCTATGGCGTGGGGCTGGGATTCCGCTGCGCCAAGACCGTCGGGCCGATCGTCCAAAATGATCAAACGGGTCGCGACGCCTTTATCCATGCGCTCATCAGCATGGGAATCGAGAAATGGCCGGATGCCATGACGTCGATCGAAACAGCGCTCAAGGAGGAACCGACGAACAAGGAGTATCTCGCAACACGAGAACTCATTCAAAAAAACCTGAAGAAGTAGCGCGGTTCTCGATCGTCGCCGGAGAACTGCGACGACTGTGATCGTGACGGGCCGGAGCATCGCCGAAAGGAGCAGGTCATGAACTATACGGTCATTGGTGCGATGGGTCTCACTGGACTGGTTGCCCTCTCCCCTGTCACGAGTGTCGCCGACACTCCAATCCCATCGGAGATGGCATACGTGGCCGGTGGCGCCTCGGTCATGGGAATCGATAAGGAGGTGCAGCCACCCTCCGGCGGCAAGATGTCGCTGTACCAAAAGCGCATGCACATGCCGTGGTCGGCTGATGCGTTCAACGACGAAGGGCCTGCACACATGGTCATGCTCGATGCGTATTTGATCGACAAATACGAGGTGTCGAACAAGCAGTACGCAGAGTTCATGAAAGCGACCCAACACGCGGCTCCCGCCTATTGGGACGATCCGCGCCTGAACAAACCCGATCATCCGGTCGTAGGTGTGAATTGGTACGACGCCAAGGCGTTTTGCGAATGGAAGGGCAAGCGTCTGCCGACGGAGGCAGAGTGGGAAAAGGCGGCTCGAGGGCCCAGTAGCTCACTCTATCCCTGGGGCAATGAATTCGACCCGACCAAGGCCAACTTCGGCAAGCTGCACGAGGCGACCATGCCGGTGAATTCGAATCCCCAGGGAGCGAGTTACTACGGTGTCTTCAATATGGCGGGCAATGTCTTTGAGTGGGTCGCTGACTGGTATGACCCCTTCTACTATGGACGCCACGAAACCAGTGTGAATCCGCCGGGTCCCGTTTATCCCATCTGGCTGGGAGGTACCGGCACCTATGTCGACCGGTTGACCGTCGGAGAAAAACGCGTCATCCGGGGCGGTTCTTGGATCGCACCCGCAGGGACCACCAGAACGACGCATCGATTCTGGAACCATCCGTTGAACAATAGCTACGGCGTAGGGTTGGGATTTCGCTGTGCGCAAGGTGCCCCACCGGAGATCGAACAGAGACTCCGTGACGCGTCCATTGAGGCCTATATCAAGATGGGGCGCGAACAATACGAGGACGCCAAACGATCCGTGGAAAAAGGGTTGGCGATCGATGCCGTCAATCCGGAGTTGCTGGAGCTGCGACGCCTGATCGAACGATCCCTGCACAAGGGTTAAGGCGGTTGTCGACGAGATTCAGGAGGACGGCCATGCTCGCACAGCGATCAACCTCAGGATGTCGATATCCCCACCGTGCGCTGCAACGTTGGGGCACGGTCTTTTATTTTGGTTTGTGGCTCGCCGGGCCGGCAGAGGCCGGACCGATCGAGCGCCTGGCCCATCCACATCCGGAGGCGGCCCAAGTCGTCCATGAGGCCGAGCATGCGGTCGATCATGCCTGGGAGACATACCACAAGGCCGCCCTCGGGGGGACGATCGCCTCCCCGACCATCCAAGCCGATATCGAACAGCATCTGCACGAAGCCCGTGCGCTCGTCCCGGAGGCTCAGCTTGCCGCCGAGCGCGGTGATCTTCGTGAGGTGAACGGGCTGATTGAACAAATTCACCAGCACACCAACGCGGTGATCCAGGAGAGCATGGAGCATAAGAAATGACATACCTTTATGCGGAGTCATACGGAAGGCGGTGGGTGGCGGGAATGCTGGCGCTCCTTTGCCTGGCGGCCTCCGTGAATCTGGGAGCGGCTGGGACGACGACGGAGCTTGATTTGGTCGCGATGGTGTCCATCCCGGCCGGTACGTTCAAGATGGGAAGTCCGGAAGGAAAGGGCCGTGCCGATGAATGGCCTCAACGCGAGGTGTACCTGGATGCGTTTGCCATTGACCAAGTCGAAGTGACCAATGAGCGCTACCTGGCATTCGTCAAGGCCACCGGTCACCGCAATCCTCCCAATCCCTACGGATCGGGGCTCTTGGTGTCGGCCAAAGGCATTGAGAACCTGCCAGTGGTGCAGGTCACCTGGTACGACGCGAAAGCCTACTGCAGCTGGGCCAAAAAGCGGTTGCCGACGGAAGCGGAATGGGAAAAGTCCGCTCGCGGCGCGGATGGACGGCTGTTTCCTTGGGGGAATGATCCGCCGTCGGCCAAGCGTGGAATCTTCGACATTGAGTGGGACGGCGAAAAGACCATGCGTCCTGTCGGGACCATGCCCGGTGGGGATTCGCCCTTCGGCGTGAAGGACATGTCGGGAAACGCGCGTGAATGGGTGGAAGATTGGTACGCCCCCGACTACTACAAACAGGCGCCCGATCGAAATCCCAAAGGCCCGGACAAAGGAGTCGTCCGAAGCATCAGGGGCGGATCGTGGCACAGTCCGGTGTGGGACATTGGAACGGCCTCGCGCGGACGAGGGGGGTTTGCTCTACAAACTCACGGCACTGGCTTTCGTTGTGCGCGCAGTCTCGAGAGTGAGGGAGCCCAGAAGTAGGAGACCTCCATGAAAGTCGTCATCTCAGGAGGGACGGGATTCATTGGACGCACGCTCTGCCACCGGTTGTCGGAGGCGGGACACCACGTGACGGTGCTGACTCGAGATCTGCCTCGGGCCTGGCGGCTGCTCGGAACTGGGCCCGCCCTACTCCAGTGGGAAGGCATCGAGGTGGGTAACTGGGAACAGGCGCTCGAGGACGCCGATGCCGTGGTGAATTTGGCCGGCGCATCGATTGCCGATGCGCGATGGACGTCCGAGCGGAAACGACTCTTGCTGGAGAGCCGCCTCAGCGTCACCCGGCGATTGGTGGAGGCGATGGCTCGGCGCGCGCGGCGGAAAGTGGTTTTTGTCAGCGCATCGGGCATCGGCTATTACGGGGCGAATGATACCGGCGTGTTCGACGAACGCGCTCCGCGAGGCTCAGGGTTCTTGGCGGATCTCTCCGCTGCTTGGGAGGCAGAAGCACGGCGGGCTGAAACGATCGGCGCGCGGGTCGTGCCTGTGCGAATCGGCATGGTCCTGGAACGAGACGGCGGTGCGCTTGCCAGAATGCTGCTCCCGTTCCGCTTCGGCCTGGGCGGGCCGATCTTGCCGGGGACACAATGGGTCTCGTGGATTCACCGCGAGGATCTGATCGGGCTCATCGAGTGGGTGTTGGCGGATGCCACGATTTCTGGGCCGATCAACGCGGTGGCCCCCGGAGCAGTCCGGATGGCTGACTTTTGCCGCACGCTCGCAACGGCCATGCACCGCCCTTGCTGGTTTCCCGTTCCCGAGTTTGCCGTGAAACTCGGTCTGGGTGAGCTGGGGACGTTGCTGACCACGGGCCAACGGGTCACGCCGGCGGTGGCGCTGTCGCGTCGGTATCTATTCCACTATCCCGAGCTGGCGCCTGCGCTCACCGCGATTCTTGAGGTGGCCGATCAGGTCGCGAAGCCTCAGTCAGCCAGCCGACACACGGCGCCTCCCGTGGGAAAGGGAACATGATGAACAGCGGCTTCAACGTAACCGTGGTCATTCTGAGCGTGCTCCTCTTGGCGACCCCGGGTCTGGTGATGGGCGGATCCGTGCGCCCGCAACAGGGCGGAGAACCGACCGTGAAGGTGGGGGACCACCTTCCTGACGCTCCCCTATCCACCACCGATGGCCGCACGGTGCGACTGACGGAATCGGTCGGACGCGTGAAAGTGATCAGCATCGTGCCGCAGCTCAATACCCCGGTCTGTGACGAACAAACGCACCACGTCAGCGAGCACAACGGCGGATTGGAACGCACGGTCGACCTCATCACCCTGAGCACGAATACCAGCGACGATCAGGCGCGCTTTGCCAAGAAGGCCAAGATGACGAATATCCAGTTTCTCTCGGACGCTCCTGCGCGTGCCTTCGGCAAGCAGTCGGGGCTCCTGTTGCCGGCCTATGGGATCTTGCATCGGGCCATGATTGTCGCCGATCAGGCGAACGTCATTCGGTATTTCCAGTTGGTGCCCATGGGCGAGTTGCCGAAATTTGACGCGGCGTTCGAAGCCGCGCGGCGCTTGAGTAGGGCGCCTTGACGGCAGACGATGGAGGCACTCATGGCGTACCTGCATACCTTGGCGGCGGGATTACTCGTTGGAAAAGTGGCGCTGCTTTCGTTTGTGGTGGCGCCGATTCTCGTCCGTCACCTCGATCCGGAATCGTTCGGGCGCCTCGTGCGGCAACTGTTTCCCGCCTACTACGCGATGGGCATCGTCGTGTCGCTGCTCGGGTTGGCGTCGATCGTCGGCCTCTCGTTTGCGCAGGGATGGACCATCCGCTTACTGGCGGCGTTGGGCCTCTGGACAATGGTACTGGCCGCAGAGGCCTACTGCCGAGCCCCGCTGACGCCCCGCAGCAATCACATGCGGGACGAACTCAAGCGGCAGGAGCGTGTGGGAGCCGTAGATCCGGAGCTGCGGGTTGCCTGGGAGCGCCTGCATCGCCGATCGGTCTATCTCAATTCGTTGGTGTTGCTCATGGGGTTGTGCGTGCTTGGGTTGTCACGACAGTGAACCTTCATTACAGGGAGGTCGTCATGAAAATCAGACAGACGTCCATCTTGTCGGCGGGGTTGTGGATGGTCATCGCGGTGGGCTCGTTGGTCTTGCTCGAGCGCGATCGCGAAGCCTGGGCCATGGAGAAGCAGACGGAAATGCCCGCGGCGCAAACGCCCGACCCCCGTGCGAATGCGCCCAAAGGCGTCATTGGCGTCTCGCTGCACGTGGGCGCGGAGCGGATCGGTGATCCAGCGGTCCTCTACATCGCCCATGTCCATCCCGAAGGACCGGCCCAGAAGGCGGGTCTCGCTCACGGCGATGAGGTGTCGTCCGTCGACGGGCAATCGGTCACGGGGAAGACGTACGAGCAGGTGGTTATGATGATTCGCGGGGAAGTCGGGACCACCGTCAAGCTCAACGTGAAAGGCGATAACGGAGCGCGGGAGGTGGCGATCCCGCGGGTCGCCGATGAATCGCTGTACAAGGCTGGGATGGGCTCACATGGCAATCCCTCGCGCTGAGATCAGGATGAAGAATGGACGCGGCGTCCTATGAAGAGCGGTCCCCGTCGTTCGCCCATCGCGCTCGTTGTCGGAGACTGTGGGAACGTGGGGCCGATCTGCAAGGCGCCGGGAGCCTATGTTTCGTGGCGGCGCTCGTGGTTGCGGTGGAGGGTGGTCTGCAGATGCCTGAGGCGATGGACGTGTTCGGTGCTCGCATCACGGGCCAGCAGATGACGGTGCTGTGGGCGGGAGCCTTGGGTGGACTGCTCTCGGTGGGCTACGGATTGACCTTTCGACAGGAGTGGGGAGTGGACATGACCTTGACGACAATCGGGTTCCTCAGCGTCAGCAGCGTGATGAATGTTCTCTCAATGGGTGTGACCGTCGCCGGTCTCGGCGTCCTGTTTGGACTTGGCCTTGTCGCCGTCTACCTCATCTGGCGTGGCGACCGGCTGGTTCCCGTCGACGTGCCGACTCCTGAGCGGAGACCATGGCGGGGAAGGCGGAAATAGACGAGGCCCGTCTTCCCTGGGAGGAGTGGACCGCCGGTGGAGAGATACCGACTGGTCCACTCCCACCCTCCGTGGGTTCTGGAGACGAGGCAAGGAGCGCGGGAGCCGTGAGTGACCACGAGGTCTGCGTCAAAGGGGGATCAGTGGCAGGTCGGGCAAGAGCCGGAGCCAGAGGGTGGACTCTCGCGCTGACGCTCATCCTATTCGCCGTGCTGTGTGGAGGGGGGCCGGTCGCGCAGGCCGGCGGAGCGAGGGAGTCGTCGCTCGGTCCGCCGGCTCCGCCGATGCCACCCCTCGCTCGGGCCAAGGTGTACCTCGCGGCGGGTGACTATCGCCGCGCGTTGGAGGCGTGCCAACAGGAGGTCAACGAACGGCCGTCGGCCGCCAGTTACACGTATCTGACCTATGTCTATCATGCCATCGACGCCTATCTTCAGCATCAGGCGGTGAGCGAACAGTGGGGTGCAGTCGAGGGCTTGTATTGGAACCTCGCCTATCGCGATGCCCAGGATCTGGTGGATCCACCGGGCGGGTTGGCACGGATGGCCAAGGAGATGATTCAAGAGAGTGTGCGCCACCAGGGCGACATGCATGCCGCCCTGGCCACGCGGTTGGATCGTACGGAGTCGGACAGATTGTGGGTTCAACAGAAGGCCTGGCGGGTGGCGGCGCCGGAGCGCTGGTGGACGGGCGTGCCAGACGAGTGGCAGTGGTAACGAGACAGGGAAAGCTTGGGAGGGAGCGTCGCGACTCCGCACGGCGCTCCCCACGAGGCGAGTGGGTCGCTGCGATGGGCTCACAGTGGACCCACTCCCTCGGTTTTTTCTTTTGATACTGTGGGGAGCCTTCAGATGGCAAGTCGAATCGTAAGACGGACTCCTCCACGCGGACCGAGAGGCGGTCCGTGAAGAGCCGCGCCCTCGTGTGGTTCCGTCGAGACCTGCGTGTGCACGATCACCCGGCCTTGACCGCTGCGGTACGGGAGGCGAAGGAGGTCGTGCCCGTCTTCGTGTTCGACGAACCACTCCTGAAGGCCAAAGTCTTCGGGTCTCACTGCGTCGGTTTCATGCTGGACTCCCTTGGAGAACTCTCGCGATCGCTGGCCGCGCTGGGACTGAGGCTCCGGTGGGTCTTTGGCGACCCACGGGAGGAAATCCCGAGGCTGGCCAGAGATCTGAACGTCGACGCCGTGTATTGGAATCGAGACTATGAGCCGGCGGCGCTTGAACGCGATCAAGTGGTCCGGCATGCCGTGAGTGGCCGCGGCATCGTGGCGGCGACGTTCAAAGATCATGTCGTGTTCGAACCGCATGAGTTGCGGACGACGGAAGGTGAGCCCTTCAGGCTCTTCAGCGCCTATCGCACACGATGGTGGAAGGGCTGGCAAGCCGCGGCGCCGGAGGCCCTGCCGTCCATCGGCCGAAGGCAGCCGGGTGGCCACGTGTCGGGCGATGCTCACGACCCTCCCCTGCCGACGCCGGAAGATTTGGGCTATGTCCGGCTGGAACCGACTTGGCATAGCGGCGAGTCTCGGGCGCTCCATCGGCTCGATCAGTTTCTGGAGGGGCCGATCCATACCTATGGAACAGGCCGGAACCTCCCTGGACGAGACCTGACCTCGTTGTTGTCGCCGCATTTTCGCTTTGGCACGCTGTCACCACGAATGGCAGTCCGCCGTGCCTTGGCGGTGCTCAGCCGACCGGGGTCGGTCTCTCGAAAGGACGTCTATGCCTGGGTGGATGAGATCGTCTGGCGAGATTTTTTTCACCAGATCTTGGCGAACTATCCACACGTTGCCACAGGGCCGTATCGACAGTCTCCGTCCGTCCCCGCCGCCAGGTCGTTCGGCGATGAAACTGCGGCACTGTTTCGCGCGTGGTGTGATGGGACCACGGGGTATCCGCTAGTCGACGCCGGGATGCGGCAATTGAATCGCACCGGCTGGATGCACAATCGCGTGCGCATGGTGGTGGCGTCGTTCTTGGCGAAGGATCTTCGCCTTGACTGGCGTTGGGGAGAGCGGTACTTCATGGGACGCTTGGTGGACGCCGATTTGGCCGTGAACAATGGTAACTGGCAATGGTGCGCCTCGACGGGAACGGATGCCATGCCCGGCTATCGCATTTTCAATCCGGCTCTACAAAGCCGGAAATTCGATCCCCAGGGGGACTACATCCGTCGCTTTGTCCCGGAGTTGGCCCAGGTGCCCGCATCGGATATCCATGAACCCGCCTTGATGTCGGTCGATCAGCAAACCCGAGCCGAGTGTCGGATCGGTGTGGACTACCCCGTCCCGATTGTCGACCACCGCCGTGCCCGTGACGAGTACCTGGCGCTGGGCAGACAACAGGCCGAGCGATGAGCGCCGCGCCCATCCGGCTTGGCATCAGTCGCTGCCTGCTCGGAGAGCAGGTCCGCTACGATGGCGGGCACAAACGCGACCCCTTCTTGGTCGACGTGCTGGGCCGCTATGTGGAATGGGTGCCGGTCTGCCCGGAGGTGGAGGCTGGGCTGGGGACCCCGAGAGAAGCGATGCGCTTGGAGGGGATACCCGCGCGGCCGCGGCTGGTAACGATTCGGACCAGAATCGACCATGCGGAAACGATGAGGGGCTGGGGCGAGAGCCGACTGGACGAACTTGATGCCCTGAACTTGTGCGGCTACGTCTTTAAGAAGGATTCTCCGAGCTGCGGGATCGAGCGCGTCCGCATCTTCAATGCGCACGGCATGCCCTCGAAAAAAGGGGTGGGCTTGTTCGCGGAGGCCTTTCGCACGCGGTTTCCGTTGACACCGATCGAAGAGGAGGGGCGATTGTGTGACCCAGTCCTGCGGGACAATTTCATCGAACGGGTGTTTGCCTATCATCGTTGGATGGCGCTGGTTCGCGATGGTCTGACCCGTCAGAGGCTCGTGCGGTTTCACACGGCGCACAAGTATCTCCTGCTTGCGCATAGTCCGACGAACTATCGCATGCTGGGGCGACTGGTCGCCGCAGTGAGCCACTACACGACGAAGGAGCTGGGCACGAAGTACGGCACGGGGTTGATGGAGGGCCTGACCATGAAAGCGACCGTGCGCAAACATGTCAACGTGTTGCAGCACCTTGCCGGACATTTCCGGGAGCGACTCAGTCGGGCCGAGAAGCGCGAGATTCATGACGTCATCGCCGACTACCATCGTGGGCTCGTGCCGCTGATCGTGCCGATGACCTTGGTCCGGCACTATGTCCACCTGTTCGACGTGCCCTATGTGAGGGATCAGGTGTATTTGAACCCGCATCCGAAGGAACTCATGTTACGTAACCACGTGTAGGCCATTGCTCCAGGAGCGTGACTCCTGGCAGATGCGGGTCGCGGGTGGCTGCACGGATGAAAGGAGCATCATTTATGCCGGTCACAAGAGGTGTGGTGTTGGTCGGGCACGGAGGCGTTCCAAAAGATTGTCCTCAAGAACTGGTCACGAGGCTGAAACGATTGGAAGCGCAGCGGAGGGCCGCGAAGGCCCAGCCGACCGCGGAGGAACTTGAGCTGGAGACCAAGATCCGTCGATGGCCGAGAACCAAAGACACCGATCCCTACAAGTCGGGCCTCGAAGCCTTGGCCCACGAGTTCAAGCATCAGTTGAATGGCACGCTCTTCGCTGTAGCCTACAACGAATTTTGTACTCCCACGCTGGAAGAGGCGGTCGAAGAACTCATGTCCAAAGGCGCGAGAGACATCACCGTGGTGACGACCATGTTCACACCGGGTGGGTCGCACTCGGAGATCGAAATACCGGAGATTCTCGACGAGCTTCGACGCCTCCATCCGGACGTCGCGCTGCGTTATGCCTGGCCATTCGACTTGGCACACATGGCGGGTGTCTTAGCGGAACAGGTGAAAAGGTTTTCGTGATGGTCTCCACCAGGCGCCAGACTTACGGACCGTGGGGCTCACGGGGCGGCACCAGCAGCGTGGAGGGGCCGACATTCGCGCATTCGGGATGCACGTTGTGTTGTCCAGCGCCATTGACCTGGCCTGGGTCTTTCCTACCACGGGCATGCGCTCAGCGTGTGGTGTTCGTACTATGAGGACCGTTCCGAACCAACATCACCGAACGCCGCGGACTGGCGTGGTCCGGACGTGCCGCCGACTTGAGCGCGACAAGAATGGTCATGTAACCGACTTCGTTTTGTACGTATTGTTTCTCGCGCCACAGATTGATTTTGCGTAGGCCCTATCCTATTCTCTGGGCTGGCCTGGTGAAGTGAACTCGTACTCGAACGTGTCTGGGGCCTGGCCTTGGGAGCAGGGAGGGATGGAGATCGATCATCATATGAAGAGGCGGATACTGATCCTAGGTTTCGTGACCCTGCTGCTGGGAGGGGCACTCCCCTTGGGCCCGCACGCGTCGGCCGCGGAGCTCGAAGGGGTGTCGTTCGCGCCCACTTCCCAGGTCGGGTCCGGCACGTTGCCGTTGCGAGGGCTGGGCCTCGCCAAGTACCTGCGTGTGATCAAGGTCTATGTGGCGGCGCTCTACGTCGATCCCGCCGTCGGCCCCGATCGCGTGCTGGAGGACGTACCGAAGAAACTCGAACTCTCCTATCTTCGGTCCCTTAAGGGCGGGGATTTCGCTCAGGCCGCAAACAAAGTCCTCCCTGACAACGTGCCCGCGGCCACTATTGCACAGGTCCGTCCCCGTATCGAACAACTGCACCAGCTCTACCAGGACATTCAGCCTGGTGATCGCTATACGCTGACCTATGTGCCGGGTGTGGGGACGGAGCTGGCTCACAATGGCAAGGCCAGAGGCATCATCCCCGGCGCGGATTTCGCGGCCGCCTATTTCGCGATCTGGCTGGGGCCCGATCCCATCAACCTGGCCCTCAAGGAGGGTCTGCTCGGAATGGTCAAATAGGTCGTGGGAGGCCGGCCGGGAGAAATCCGACCGGCCCGTCGGAACGTAGATGAGATCGTGAAGGGTACGTATGCGGACGCCGGTGGATCTGTTCAAGGAGACCTACAATCGGTTGAACGGCTCGACGCTGCACCTCCTCGGCGACCTCTACACGGAGGGCGTTGTGTTCCAAGATCCCTTCCGCCGGCTGGAAGGGTTGGAGGCCCTTCGCCATTACTGCGAAGAGCTGTATCGGGACACGGAGTCCTCGTCCTTTCAATGGGAACAGGAACTCATCGACGGCGGCAGCGCCGTGCTGATGTGGACGATGTCGCTCAAGCATCCTCGCCTCAACGGTGGGGACCTGATTCAGGTTCCTGGGGCGACACACATTCGATTCCGCGACAAGGTGTTTTTCCACCGTGACTATTTCGATGGCGGCGCCTTGATCTACGAACACGTCCCGTTGCTCGGCCTGTTAGTCCGGGCGATCAAGAGTCGTGTGTGATGAGTCGGCATCCAGTGAAAGACAAGCGGGTTTGGGTCACGGGCGCTTCCGCCGGCATCGGGCGCGCCGTGGCCGAAGAATTGCTTCGCCGAGGGGCGCGCGTCATTGCCTCGGCCAGGACCGAGGAGGCCTTGAAGGAGCTGGCCAAACAGGGAGAGCCCGACCGCGTCATGGTGCTGCCCCTCAATGTGACGGACCGGGCCGCGACATTGAAAGCCATGGAGGCCGTCCGGCAGCGGTGGGGCGGATTGGACATCGCCATGTTCAACGCCGGGACCTGCGAGTACGTGGACGTGAAGCAATTCGACAGCACGATATTTGAACGCACCATGCGCACGAACGTGCTCAGCATGGCCTATGGCGTAGAGGCGGTGCTGCCGCTGCTGCGCCAGTCGTCGTCACCGCATGTGGTGGCCATGAGCAGCACCGTGGCCTATGGCGGCCTCCCACGGGCGGAAGCCTACGGAGCCTCCAAGGCCGCGATCAAGAATATGTTTGAGGCCCTGCGGGTCGATCTCGCGCCGGAGGGCATTCCGGTCTCCGTCGTTTGTCCGGGGTTCGTCAAGACGCCCCTCACCGACCGCAACGATTTCCCCATGCCCTTTCGGATTGAAGCGGACGACGCGGCGCGACGAATCGTGGACGGGATCGAAGCGCAGACGCCGGAGATTCACTTTCCCAAGCGCTTCAGCATTCCCCTCAAACTGCTCACCCTGCTGCCGAGCCGGCTGTATACCGCACTCTGCTCGCGAATGGTGCGGCCTTCGTGAAGATCGCGATCGTCGGCAGCGGCATCTCGGGATTGGTGGCCGCCTCTCTCCTGCAGCGGGATCATGACATCACCGTCTTCGAAGCCAACGGGTATATGGGCGGGCACACGAACACCGTGGAGGTCGACTGGCACGGCGTCACCTACCCAATCGATACCGGGTTCATTGTCTTCAACGACTGGACCTACCCGAATTTCATCCGGCTGTTGAATCGTTTGGGCGTGGCCTCAGAGCCCAGCTCCATGAGCTTCAGCGTCAAATGTGAGACGACCGGCTTGGAATATAACGGCACCAGTCTGAATCGTCTCTTCGCCCAGCGGACGAATCTGCTGCGGCCCACGTTCTATCGCATGATCCGGGATATCTTGAGATTCAATCGTGAAGCGCCGCGCCTGCTCGAACAGCCGGGCGAAGGGCCATCGCTCGGCGCGTATCTCGACGCGAACGGCTACTCAGAGACCTTCGCTCGACATTACATTCTCCCGATGGGCGCCGCCATCTGGTCGGCCTGCACGGACGACGTCCGGGCGATGCCGATGCGGTTCTTCGTGCAGTTCTTCCACAACCACGGCATGTTGTCGGTGGAGCGACGTCCCGTCTGGCGGGTCATTTCAGGAGGGTCGTACCAGTACGTCAACGCGCTCACGCGGCCGTTTCGCGACCGTATCCGATTGAACAGCCCCGTGCATGCCATCGTGCGGGGGGCCAATCACGTCGAAATCACCTCGGATGAGCGTCTGCGCGACGGGCAGACGCAACGGCGTGTCGAATCGTACGACCACGTCATCGTCGCCTCCCACAGCGATCAGGCGCTGTCCTTGCTGAAACAGCCAACGCCATTGGAGCGGGACATCCTCGGCGCGATGCCCTATCAAGAAAACGAGGCCGTGCTCCATACCGATCACTCGGTACTACCCAAACGCCGACTGGCCTGGGCGGCTTGGAATTATCATCTGTTGCGCTCGGGCAAGGATCGGGTCGCCGTGACCTACCACATGAATCAACTGCAGAATCTCACCGCGCCAGCTGAGTTTTGCGTCACCTTGAATCGCTCCGACGATATTGATCCGGCCCGCATCATCAAGCGGATGACCTATCACCATCCGCGGTTCACGGCGGCGGCGGTGGCGGCCCAACAGCGGCACGGGGAGATCAGCGGCGTGAATCGCACCTCGTACTGCGGCGCCTACTGGAGCTATGGTTTCCACGAGGACGGAGTAAAGAGCGCCTTAGCCGTTTGCAAGCCGTTTGGAAAGGATTTGACGTCGTGAACAGTGCGATCTATGAGGGCGCGGTGCGCCATCGGCGGTTCACGCCGGTTTCGCATGCCTTCACCTATCGGCTGTTCATGATGTATCTGGATCTCGACGAGCTGCCGGAACTCTTCAGGCGCCGGTGGTTCTGGTCGGCGGGGTCGCCGAATCTGGCGTCGTTCCAACGGCGGGACCATGTCGGCGATCCGACGGTGCCGCTCGACGAGGTGGTTCGCGATCTCGTGGAGCGGGAAACTGGCCATCGTCCACCGGGATCCATCAGACTCCTGACCCATCTCCGGTATGGTGGGTATGTCTTCAACCCGGTCAGTTTCTACTTCTGCTATGACGCCGCCGGGACGGCGGTGGACACGATCGTAGCCGAGATTACGAACACACCGTGGGGCGAGCGCCACTGCTACGTCTTGGGGCCGAAGGACGATCGGGGCGTCGGAACGAAGAAGCGGTTCCAGCTCGACAAGGTATTCCACATCTCGCCGTTTATCGATATGAACGTCCGCTACGCGTGGGCCTTTACGGAGCCCAGGGCAAGTCTCGCGATCCACATGGAGAATTGGAGGGATGGGTCTCCGTTCTTTGACGCGACCATGGTGCTGCGCCGTCGAGAGGTCAACGGTCCGGCCTTGGCGAGACAGCTCCTCCGGTATCCGCTCATGACCGGCCAGGTGATCGGCGGCATCTATTGGCAGGCTCTGAAGCTGTGGTGGAAGGGCGTGCCGCTGTATTCCCATCCCCATTCACGACAGGAGGCGTCGCCCGTGGCGACGAGTAAACTGCACTCATGAATGAAACGGCTATGCGGAACGAATTCCAGACGGCCGAGACCCTGGCGCCGCTCGCCCCGACGTCTCCACGTCGTCGATGGTTGTCCCGCCTCGCCCGACGAGCCGTGTTCGGACGGCTTGGGCGGCTTGAACAGGGAGTCCTGACGATAGTCGACGGTGACGACTGTACCACGTTTGGACGACCGACCGGCGACTGTGCGCTGCAGGCGACGATTACCGTGCATGATCCTCACGTGTACACCGAGGTGGCGTTCGGGGGAACGGTTGGCGCAGGCGACGCCTATCGGAGGGGGCTCTGGTCGGCGGATGATGTGACGACGGTGGTGAGACTCTTTGTCCTGAATCGCGAGCTCCTCGACGGCATGGAGGAGGGTCTGGCGCGAGTGATCACACCCGTTCTGAAGACGTGGCATTGGCTGCATCGCAATACGAAGGCGGGCAGCCGGCGCAATATTGCAGCCCACTACGATCTTGGGAACGAATTCTTCCGCTTCATGCTCGACGAGACGATGATGTATTCGTGCGCCTACTTTGAGCGGCCGGAGGCGACGTTAGCGGACGCGTCGCGCGCGAAAAACGACCTCATTTGCCGCAAGCTGCGGCTCTCCGCGGCCGATCACCTGCTGGAAATTGGCACCGGCTGGGGAGGATTCGCCCTGCACGCAGCGTCCCAGTATGGATGCCGTGTCACCACGACGACCCTCTCGAAGCAGCAGCACGACTTGGCGGTGCAGCGCATCCGCGAGGCAGGGCTGTCGGACCGCATTACAGTACTGATGACCGACTATCGCGACCTCCCGGCCCTCGGTCAGCACTTCGACAAGCTCGTCTCGATCGAAATGATCGAAGCGATCGGGCACGAACACTACGAGACGTTCTTTCGCATCTGCGGTCGGATGCTCACACCGACCGGCCTGATGCTGATTCAGGGCATCACGATCGACGAACGGTTTTACAAGCGTGCCATCCGCTCGGTCGATTTTATTCAACAGTTCATCTTCCCCGGCAGTTGCATCCCTTCCGTCAGCGCACTGGTGTCGGCCTCGGCCCGGAGTAGCGATCTCGAGTTGATTCATCTGGAGGACATCGGCCTGCACTATCCCCCGACGCTGCGAGCCTGGCGCCACAACGTCAATCGCGCGCTCCCCCAGATGCGTGCGCTCGGGTACAACCCCGAGTTTCTCCGGCTGTGGGAATTCTACCTGTGCTATTGCGAAGGTGGATTTCAGGAGCGGTCGATTGGGACCGCGCACCTCCTCTTCAGTAAACCGGCCTGGCGTCCACAGCCGGCGGCATGCTGAAGCCGATCCTCAACGCCATCGGATTCCAACTGGGCTGGGCTGTGTGCGTCATCGGGGCCGCCAAGGGCGTGCCCTGGGCAGGCCCGGTGATGGCGGTGCTCCTCCTCACCATGCACGGGCTGCTGGTTCTCTCGCCTCGACGGTCTTTGCGGTTTGTCTTGATGGTCGGGCTCACCGGTTTTGTGATCGATAGCCTCCTTGGGTTCCTGGGCATCTTGCAATTTCGTGACGGCCTGGGGCCTGGGTGGATCTGTCCTCCGTGGCTCTTAGCGCTCTGGATGCTTTTTGCGACGACACCGGAATTGTCGCTGCGCTGGTTGAAGGGACGAGTGGGACTTGCTGCGCTGTTAGGGGGAATCTTCGGCCCCCTCAGCTACTATGCCGGGCAGGCGCTCGGTGCCATCACTGTCGGAGAGCCGTTGTCGGTCAGCGTGGCGGTCTTGGCCGTAGTATGGATGGGTGTCCTGCCGATGCTCGTGGGATTCTCCCCACTGGGCGTTCCAGAGTCTATTACGTGAATGGTTCCAGAATTGGTCAGGTCAGAACGCGAATGACGTCATGCTGCGCAATCACCGAGAAGCCCTTGATCGCAATGGCGCGGATCACCTGCTCCTTGCGACGACCGAAAAACATCAGGATTCTGACGGCTTGCGATTGTGACTCTTTGGGGTTTTAAATAGAAGGCTAGGACATTCCGGATGTCAGCAGGAGGTGAACCATGGACAAGGTCACCGGGTTGGCACTCCTTCTTGCGCTAAGCCTCACGGGTGGTTGCATAGAGCCCGATCTGTATGTGACCGGAACCGGGGGCAGCACGGAGCCGCCTGATGAGGGGCAGCCTCAGGCTGCCGAACAGACGTCCGCGCCTCAGCCCTAGAGTATGGCATGTCCGCCGGTCGCGGAGGATTGTTACCAGCAGTATCAGCTTCAGGCTGAGGCTGAGGCTGAGGCTGAGGCTCACGTTGAGGACAACGAGCATAGGGGCCTCGAGGGTTTCTCCCTTACCCTCAGCCTAGGCCTTCAGCGTCTTCCCCCGTGACTCCCCCCTGCCCGTCCCGCTATACTCCCCCCGAATTCTGAAAGGAGCGAATTCGTGACGTCCATCGGCCGAAGCCCCGGCAGTTCCCCCACCTGGAAGCCCGACCTCGTCAAAGCCTTTTTCGAGACGGAGTCGTTTCGGTACGATCCTGAGAAGGGATTTAAACTCGCCTCCGGGCTCACAAGCCCCTATTACGTCGATTGTCGCATGCTGATGGCCAATCCAGGGCCCCGTCGGTTGGTGGCGCAGGCGGCCTGGGAACGGCTGCAAGGGCTGACGTTTGACTGCATCGGCGGACTGGAGATTGGGGCGATCTCCATTGCCACGACCATCTCCGACTTTGCCTTTGCCGCCTCACCCACGCAGGCCTGGCGGACGTTCGTCGTGCGGAAGCAGGCCAAGGATCACGGGACCGGGAAGTTGATCGAGGGAGGGGTCACGGCGGGCAACCGGGCTGTCATCGTCGACGATGTACTGACCAGCGGAGGGTCCTTGCTGAAGGCCGTCTCGGCGGCACGCGCCGCCGGACTCATCGTGTCACAGGCTCTTGTGATCGTCGACCGGAAGGAACAGGAAGGGAGCGCACGAGTGAAGGCGGAGGGGATCAGCCTCGTGAGTCTGCTGACGATCGACGACTTGGTCGCATCCGTCCCGGCCTCGACAGGACGCTAAGGTTGGTCACTTGCACTCGAATTGCATCCCCCACCGATGGTCGTGCACGATTTCGTCGGCACCCTGCACGCTTGAAATCCGGTCTCTTCCCTTCGCTTCTCCCTCCCGCAGGATCTGGTAGTGGCCCCGGCAGCGCTCGTTGATCAACTTGAGGGCATCCTTGCGGAAGGATGAGGTCATCGCGCCGCGCTGCGGGACGAAGGGATAGACGACCACCCCCCCTGTGCCTGTGTCCTGCACCAGTTTGGCGCCTTCCCCACAGCCCCACAGACCGCCGGCGAGAAGAGCCAGGAGCCCGATCACGCAGCGCCTTGACCAGGTTTTCATCGGGTTCGTATCATAGACAGGTGGGGCGGTGTCGACAAGGGCGGCCGACGCGATGAGCAAGGCCTCTTCCGGAGGGACGCACACATGACAAGACGATCGATCATGCTGGTGATGGGACTCGTGGCCCTGTGGCTGGGTACGGGAATCGAACGGCCGATGGCCAACCACAGCTATGTCCTCTCGGTCCAGCAGCTGCGGGAAGGGCTCATGAAGGCGGCGACCCCGGCCGCGAAGGGATTCTTGTTGATCGATGTCCGCACGGCCGAGGAGCATGCTGCCGGATTCATTCCCGGTACCGATCGGAACATCGAGTTCCGTGAAATCAAAGCGCGTCATCGCGAACTCGGCGCATCCTTGGACGATCACATTGTCGTCTACTGTCAGTCCGGGCATCGGAGCAATATCGCGGCTGAGACGCTGGCCGACCTCGGGTACCGGCACATTTACAACGTTGTGGGGAGCATGAACGCGTGGGCGGAAGCGGGATTTCCCGTCGAACGGGGGCGGTGAAGCGGATGCAGGCTGAGGCCTAGGCTGAGATTAGAGCAGAAGCGGAACTTTCAGCTCCTTGAACCACGTCTTCCTCGACCTCAGGCTGAACCTTCCTACTTGCTTGCTGCCTTGCGTGGCGTGATGCTGATGACCGTCGGGAGCGGGATGTGCGCCGCGGGGGCCGTCCCATCCACCATCGGCCGCCACAGGGAGGGCGCTGACGCTTTGTTCGATTTGGCCAACAGATCGTGACTCACCGCCAGGTCTGACGATGATCCCCCATCCATCGCCATGATCTGTCGTAGCCAGGGCAGCGTCTGGTGGAGACACTCACCCAACCCGAACAGGCTGGCGGCGGTGATCGTCTTCATCACGTAGAGGTAGCCCTTCGCATCTTCCCCGACCAGCGTCTGTTGCGCGCGTTTCCCCGATTGGCGCACGCGGAGCTTGCCGCTCCGATCGAGCACCATGAGCGCCTGGGCCACTTCCCGATAGGCCGGCGGTTCATCCGAAAAGGGGTCAAAGGTCAGGTCCAAGACGCGCGCGCGGCGCATACCGACCTCGACCGGCTCCGCCACGAACAGGCCTTGCCATTGGGCGTGCCGGCGGCGACTTAGCGCCTGGCCGTTCTTATAGAGCAGCCCCATATATGAAAAATCGTCGAGGAAGAGCCCCGCATTGAACAGCACGGGAGCCGCAAGGCGGCGTTGCCACTCCATGAGCGGAATCGGGGCCGGCAGTCGGTCGGCCTGGAATTGGTGGATGGCAAAGCTGAACAACTCGGGGTCCACGCGAAGGATGATCGTCGATGTCTCTTCGGCACAGGCTGTGCCCGGGGACCAAGTCGTGATGTCGAGCCCGTCCGCGAGTGAATCCCATGACGGCGATTCGGCACTCGCCGGGATGGGGAACAGCGCAAGAAGGAACAAGATGCGCAGCCAGAGCAGGAGGCCCCGTCGGCCTGGAAGCGGTTCTTGGTCAACCTGACGTCGAAGTGAGGTCATGCCACGCCTATGCGGCCCGAGGAGGCGAACGGCGTCCAGAAGGCGCACGAACCGTTGAGGATGTCCGGCTGTGTCCCGCGGAGCAATGCCGGAGCGGTTGCGAAGAGTGGAGGCAGTATACGGAGACGGTTCCGTACCGTCAACGCGCCTCGCGGCATGCTCGCGTTACACTCCCGATGAGGAGCCGGGCGGAGGTGGTTCATTGATGATGCCCCAGAAGACGCCGATCTCCCTCACCGCTTTCACGTAGGCGGGAAAGTCCACCGGTTTCACCACGTAGGCATTGGCGCCGGAGGCGTAACATTGCGCGACGTCGAACTCCTCTTTGGAGGAGGTCAGTATGACGACGGGAATGCGGCGCAGCTCTTCGTCCCGCTTGATGGTGCGCAAGACTTCCAGCCCATCGACCTTGGGCATCTTCAGGTCGAGCATGATGACAATCGGGTTGCCGTGGGAGCGTCCTTCGTAGAGGCCCCGGCGATACAGGTAGTCCAACACCTCGGTGCCGTCCCGGCACACGGCGACTTTTTCGGCCAATTGGTCTTCGTCCATCGCGGCGAGGGCCAATTCCGCGTCCCGCGGATTGTCGTCGGCCAACAAGATGGGTTTGTAGCTCTCCATTACGCCGCTCGTTTTAACGATACATAGAAGGTGGCGCCACGCTCCGGCTCTCCTTCGGCCCATGCCCGCCCGCCGTGGCGGTGGACGATCCGCCGGACGTTGGCGAGTCCGATCCCGGTCCCCTCGAACTCGTCGGCGCGGTGGAGCCGCTGAAAGACCCCGAACAACTTCTCTCCGTACTTCATGTCGAAGCCGACGCCGTTGTCCTTGACGAAGATGACGGCTTCCTCCTGCGACGGAGCCTGGGCCCCGATGTCGATTTTGGCTTCGGTCCGCGTGCCGGTAAACTTGAGCGCATTCGAGACGAGGTTCACGAACACCTGCCGCAACATCGAAGGGTCGCCCTGCACGTCGGGTAACGATTCGACATGCCATTCGACGCTTCGGCCTTGGGTGTCCTGTTGAATGCGCTGGAGCACCTCCTTGATCAGGTCGTTCATATTGACGGTGGTGGTCAACATCTCCGCCCGGCCCATGCGCGAGAAACCCAGCAGGTCGTCAATCAACTGCCCCATCTGTTTCGCCGACTGTGAAATGGTGGCGAGATAGCGGCGTCCCTTCTCGTTGAGCTCTTTGCCGGCTGCCTTGTCGAGTAGGGCCACGTATCCATCGATGTGCCGGAGGGGCGCGCGGAGGTCGTGCGAGACCGAATAGCTGAACGCCTCCAGCTCCTTGTTGGCGGCCTCCAGGAGGTCACCTTTCCTCGACAATTCGTTGTTGACGCGCTCTCGTTCGGTGATGTCGTTTCGGATGAGAAAGTACACCGAGGAGAGCAACAGAAACTGCAGGAGCGCGGCGGCCACGAGCAGCCACACGCTCCCGCGTGTATGGTACGCCGACTCGTCTAACCGCTTGTACAGGACCTTGTTTTCTTCCTCCGCAATGCTGGCGACCAGTTGGCGGACGAACTCCAACTCGCGATTCGCGTCTTTCCCGAAGATCAGCGGTCTGACGCCCTGATACCCGTGTTTGATCCGTTGCGAGATCCCGGCGCGTTGGACGTCGAACAGCCGTTTGATCTGTACATCAAGTTGCTGGATGCGCTCTTTTTGCTCGGCGTTGTTCGAGGAGAACTCCGCAAAGGTGAGGAGATAGGCCGGCACCAGGTCCACCGAGGACTTCTGCGTCTCCAGGTAGCTGTTGTCCCCAGTGACGAGGAAGCGGCGGTAACCTCGTTCCCCGTCTTCCAAGAGGGCCAGCAGCTCATCCATGCCCTTCACCACACGGTGGCTTTTGGCGTCCAGCTTCGTGTTGGTGATCAAGGCGGACGTGGTCTGGTACGCCACGACGCTGACGCCCGCGACCATGGTAAAGACCAGGCCGAAGCCGATCAGCATCAGGCGATGAATCGACCACTGATGGAGCGATCCCGGAAGTTGCATAGCCGGCGAGAGGAGCGGCCACGATGCGGACGAGTCCGTCGGGCGCGCAATTCGCCGGGCTTATTCTAGCAAAGCGCTTCGGGATGACTGACTGATTTTGCGTTTTCCGCAGGGGTCCAGGCGGAGGGTCGGCCGAAGCTAGCTGCCGGGGAGGATGGGGAGCGAGGGATCGGTGGCCACGGGACCGGCGAGATTGGAGAACATGAGCGTCGCCCCAACGACCCAATCGATCACGGGCTGAGGGTACACCCCCATCGCCAAGGTGGCCGCAATGCTCACGTACAGCACGGCTTTCATCGGGCCCGAGACGGGCAGCGGGGACGGGTCGATCGGTTCCGCGATGTACATTTTTTTCACCACGATGAGGTAATAGTACAGCGAAATCACGATGTTCAGCAGCCCGACCGTAATCAGGGTATAGAGTCCTTCCTTGATCGCCGCGACAAAGATATACAGTTTCCCAATGAAACCCGCGAGCGGCGGGACGCCGGCCAAGGACAAGAGGAACAAGAGCATGGCGAACGCGAGGATCGGGGAACGGCGATTCAGCCCGCTGTAGTCCTCGATTTCGTCGCTTCCCAGGACGTGCCCCACGGCAATGACCACCGCAAAGGCGCCGAGGTTGGCGAAGAGATAGGTGAGGAGATAGAACAGAATGGCGTCTTCCCCCATCTTGGTCCCCGCGGCCAGTCCGATCAGCACGTTGCCGATCTGCGCGATCCCCGAGTAGGCCAGCAACCGCTTCATGTTCCGCTGCGCGATGGCCACGATGTTGGCATAGGTCATGGACAAGATGGACACGGCGACCAACAACATGACCCATTGGGGCTTGAGCGAGGACAATGCGACGAAAAACATGCGCAGGAGAATGGCGAACGCGGCGCCCTTCGGCGCAATGGACAGGAAAGCCGTGACCGGTGTCGGCGCCCCGTGGTAGGTGTCCGGTATCCAGGAATGGAATGGGACCGCGCCGATCTTGAATCCCAAGGCTGCGAAGATGAGCAGGAACCCGATCACGAGCCCCGGTGTGCTCTGGCTCCCCACCATGTCCGAGAACACCAGCTTCCCCGTCTCGCCGTAGACCAGGCTAATCCCGTAGGCCAGCAGACCTGCGGCAAAAACGCCGAGGATGAAAAACTTCACCCCCGATTCGTTGGAGGCGAGGTCGTCCCGCAGGTAGGCCACGAGGACGTAAAACCCGAAGGTGGAAAACTCGAGCGTGACGAAGAGCGACAGCAGGTCGTTGGCCGACGCCATGAACATCATGCCGAGGGCGGACATGAGCACGAGGAAATAGTACTCGCCGCGGAAGAACCGGAACTTGCCGATGTAGTCCGTCGAGGCCAGGGTGACGAGCCCCGTGGCGAGCACGATGAAGATCTTGAAGAAGATGGCCAATCGGTCGAGCACGAACATGTTGTGGAAGAGCGCCCCGGACACATGGGCGACGTCCAGCCACACCAACAACCCGAGCGTTCCCAACAGTCCGATCAGGCTGAGTGTCGCGATGTGCGCCTTCGGCAGCCGCGGCCACGTGAAATCGACCGTCAGCACCACGCAGATCCAGAGCGTGAGGAAAATCTCCGGCAGCATGAGGAGCAGGTCGGAGGCTGACAACGAGAGTGAAAAGGTCATGGGCGAACCGTCCCTGCCGAATTGGTCGGCGTCAGCCCGCCGCGGTCGCTGACCGTGCGGATTGGCGACGAAGCCGGTTGCTGCTCGACGACCGGCACCACGTTCGTAATGCGGGCGATCAGCGGGTCGACCCCGGCACGCACCACGGAATAGAAGTGGCCGGGCGAGAAGAAGAAGAAAATGCTGCAGGCCATCATGAGGACGAAGGGCATGCGATCGACGAAGCTCACCGCGTCATGGGTGTGCGCGTAGTGCTGGTCCATCGCGCCGTAGAAAATACCGCGCATCATCTTGAAGAGGTACGCCATGGTCAGCACGATGCCGAGGATCGCCACGAACACTTGCACGGGGTATTTGTTCCAACTGCCCACGATGATCATGACCTCCGCCAGGAAGTTTACGGTCCCCGGCATGCCGATCGAGGCCATACAACCGACGATGGTGGCGCCGGCAATAAAGGGCATGCGATTGACCAGTCCGCCCAGAGAGGGAATGTCGCGGGTGTGCGTCTGCTCGTACACCCACCCGGCCATGGCGAAGAGCATGCTGGTCGCCAACGCATGAGCGAACATGTAGATGATCGCCCCGGTCAGGCTGATGTAGTCGAGGGCCGCCATGCCGAGAAACACGTACCCCATGTGGCTGGAGCTGGAATAGCCGATGACGTATTTCGTGTCGCGCGCATAGAAGGCGACGAACCCCCCATAGAGCATGCTGAAGATGCTCAAGACAGCCGCGATCGGCATCAACTCGCGGGTCGCGTCGGGCAGAATCTCGAAGGCGATCCGAATGATGGAGAAGTGCCCAAGCTTCATCAGCACGCCGGCGTGCAACATGCTGGTCGCCGCGGGCGCCGCCGCGTGGCCGACCGGCGACCAGGAGTGCAGCGGCCAGATCGGCGCGATCGACGCGAAGCCGAAGAAGATGAGCAGCCAGATGAGCGTCGCCAACGGGCCCGTGAAATGCGCCTTCTCGCGCAGTTGGAGGATGTCGAACGTGTTGAGTCCCGAGAACTTGTAGATCAACAGGATGCCCATGAGGCAGGCCACGGCACCGGCCGACAGGAACAGCACGAGCTTCATGGCGGCGTATTCTTTGCTGTTCGATCCAAAGTTGAAGATGAACCCCACCGAATCGCGCTTCTTCACGCCCTCGTCGTCGGTCATCGCCAGGTAGTTCTTGGTGTGGCTTCCCCACATGCCGAGCAGCAGGTACATGGGGATCACGGACATCTCATAGAAGAAGTACAGGAAGAACATGTCCAGGGACATGAACACGCCGATGGTGGCGGCAGCGAGAATCAACAGCCAGATGTAGAACTGTTTGGCCCGGTCCTTGGTGTGCCATTGGACGAAGATCCCGGCAAACAACAGGATGCAGGACGCGAGGACCAGCGGGGTCCCGATGCCATCCACGCCGAGATGCAGCGCAATTCCCAGTTCCCGCGACCACTCGAAGCGTTGAACGAACTGGAAGCCGCCTCGCACAGGGTCGAATGCGTAGAAGAGGTAGAACGAGGCCAACAGGCTGATGCCGGCCGCCGTGGCAGCCGTGACCCGCACCATAAGTTTCTGCTTTTCGGGGATCAGGATCAGTGCAAACGCCCCCGCGAACGGGGCGAACAAAATGATGAGCAGTGTGTACTCAGCCATGGCGTGTTAATCCCGGACCGTTTTCTGGACGGGTTCCAGCATCGTGAGAGTTCCGCGATCGAGCCGGTCGACAAGGGCCTGCACGGACCCATTCATCATGCGCAGGAACGGCGAGGGATAGAGCCCAATCCACAAGATCATGATGGAGAGGGATACGCTGATCACCAACTCCCCCATTTTCAAGTCGGGCACGGATTGGCTGAGGCCTTTTCCCAAAGGACCCAGGATCGACCGTTCGTAGTACCAGAGGAAGTAGGCGGCCCCAAAGATCACGCCGGTCACCGCGATGGCCCCGTACCACCACGTCGCGTGAAACGCACCCAACAAAATCAGAAATTCACCGATGAACCCGTTGGTCCCCGGTAGGCCGATCGAGGCCATTCCGATGAGCAGGAGGAACGACGCCAGCAACGGCGCCTGTTTCGCGAGGCCCCCGAAGGACGACACATGTGTGCTTTGACGCCGTGAATACAAGAAGCCCGCAATGAAAAACAATCCGGCGGTACTGAAGCCGAGGTTGATCATGGTCAACAAACTGCCCTGCAGTCCTTGGAAGTTGAGGGCGAAGACCCCGACCACCACAAAGCCCAGGTGGCTGACACTGCTGAAAGCAAGCAGCCGACGAAAGTCCGGCTGAATCAACGCGATAATGGCCCCGTAGATGATGCCCGCCAGGGCAAGAATCATGATGACGGTGACCACGGTATGGTTCTTCGAGGCTTCTGGAAGCAAGGGCAGACTGAATCGGAGGAAGCCGTAGGTGCCGAGCTTGATTCCCCCGAGCACCACGGCCATCCCGATGGGACCCTCCATCAAGGCGTCGGGCAGCCAGGTATGGAATGGGAACATCGGCGCCTTGAAGGCAAAGCCCATGAAGAACAGCCAGAAGATCAACAGTTGTTTGTCGATGGAAATCGGCGCCGCCAGCAGGTCGAGGAAATCGAACGAGTAGGTCGGCTCGATATGATTGCGGACCGCCCACGTGTGGTAATTGATGTCCAGCAGGGCGATGCCCACCAACATGAACACGCTGCCCAGCAACGTATACAACACGAACTTGAGGGCCGCATATTGCCGCTCCGCTCCCCCGCCCCAGAGTTTGATGAGGAAGTAGCTGGGCAACAGCATCAGCTCCCAGAACACGAAGAAGAGCACGAGATCCAGCGTGACGAACACGCCCATGACGGTCGTTTCGAGAATCAGGATGGACATCAGGTAGAGCCGGACCTTTTGCCGCACCGTGTCCCAGGAATAAATGATGATCAGGGTGGTCAAGAAGGCCGTGACGCCCACGAACAATACGCTAATGCCGTCCACGCCGAGGTGATAGCTGATGCCCAACGGGGGAATCCAGGCCATGCGTTCCGCGAACTGCATGGACGGCGATTCGGGCACGAAGTGGACCAGCACCACGATGGCCAGCGCCAATTCCAGCAGCGACACACCGAGGGCCACCGCCTTGACCATCTCCTCATCATCGAGGAACCACAGGACCAGCGCGCCGGCCAGCGGGGCGAAGAGCAGGCAGGAGAGGATCGGAAAATTGAATGTGAGTTCTTCCATCATGAGCGTGGTCTAGGGCTCCTTACGACGCGCTCCACCATGCCATGACGAGGTGGACCAAGAGAAACAGGCCCGCGACGATGATGGCGGCGTAGTGGTGGACCATGCCGGTTTGCAATTTGCGCCACGAACGCGCCGCCAGGTGATTGGCATACCCGATGACGTTCAGTCCGGCATAGATGACGTATTTTTCCGTCCACGTGCTGGCCGCCGAACTCCATTCGGCCGCCTTGCCGACGCCCCGTACAAGGCCGTCGATGATGGTGCGGTCGAACCAGTCCCAGAGGAGCCCGAGCTTCTTCGTGGGCTCGACGAACAGGAGGTCGTAGAGCTCGTCGACGTACCACTTGTTCAGCAACGTCGTGTAGAGGCCTTGGCGGCTCGCGGCCCAGCGATCGGCAGTGCCCGGTTTGACGGTGTAGAGATAGTGGGCGATGAGCCACCCGGTCAGCGCAATCACGGTGGCGACGCCCATGAGCATGAACGTCGTACCGGCGCCGGCCTCGTGCTCTCCGCTGCCCCCGCCAGTGACGGGGCTCAGGAACGTGTGGAACCAGCCGTGTTCCGGAGGAATGCCTGGGATGCCGCCAATCAGCGAGAGCACGGCCAAGATCATCAGTGGCACCAGCATGACCGGAGGCGATTCATGGATATGCTCGAGGGTGTGGTGGTCGACGCGGGATTCCCCGTAAAAGGTCAAGTAAGTCAGGCGGAACATATAGAAGGAGGTCAGGAGCGCGCCCAAGGCCGCCATGCCGTACAGCACGTAGTGATGGTGCACGAAGGCGTGGGCCATGATCTCGTCTTTGCTCCAGAATCCGGCGAAGGGGAAGATGCCCGCAATCGCCAACGTGCCGACGAGGAAGACCCGATGCGTCCAGGGGATCTTCCCGCTCAGGGCCCCCATCTTGCGAATATCCTGTTCTCCATGCAGCGCGTGAATGACCGAGCCGGCCGACAAGAACAAGAGCGCTTTGAAGAACGCGTGTGTCATGAGGTGGAAGACCGCTGCGGCGTAGGCGCCGATCCCGCATCCCAAGAACATGTACCCAAGCTGGGACACCGTGGAGTAGGCCAACACGCGCTTAATGTCGGTCTGGACCAGGCCAATCGTGGCGGCAAACAGGGCGGTGACCCCGCCGATGACGCCGACGATCGTGAGCACCTCTGGCGCCAGGTCGTAAATCACGTGGTTGCGCACCACCATGTAGACGCCCGCCGTGACCATGGTCGCCGCATGAATCAGGGCGCTGACCGGCGTGGGGCCTTCCATCGCGTCCGGCAACCAGGTGTACAGCGGAATCTGGGCCGACTTGCCGACGGCGCCGATGAAGAGACAGAACGCGATCCAGAAGGCCGTGTCGGGTGAAAGTTGGCTGGCTTGCGAAAAGACCTTCGTATAGTCCAGGGTGCGGAAATTGACGAAGACCAGGAAAATCGCCAGCAGAAAGCCCGCGTCGCCAATGCGGTTGACGACGAACGCCTTGGTAGCGGCTTTCGCGGCCGAGACCTTGTCGTAGTAGTAGCCGATCAGGAGGTACGAACAGAGGCCGACGCCTTCCCACCCGATGAACAGCACAAGGTAATTGTTCCCCATGACGAGGAGCAACATGGAGACCATGAACAAATTCAAATAGGCGAAGAACCGGGTGAAGCCGTCCTCTCCGTGCATGTACCCGACCGAGTAGACGTGAATCAGGAAGCCCACGCCGGTGACGACCAGCAGCATGATGCAGGTCAGCGGATCGACCAGGTAGGCGAGGTTGATCGTCAGGTCGCCCCCGAAGATCCACTTATAGGCTACGACCTCGTGGGCGGCGCCCGTCTTCAGCACGTCGGCAACGACGAAGATAACGCAGAGGAACGACAGGAAGACCGACCCGCAGGCCAGCCGCCCGGCGAAGTGGTGCGAATAGCGGCTTCCCACCAGGCCGTTCAGGATCGCGGCCGCCAGCGGAAAGAGCGGAATGAGCTGAATTGCTACGTCAACCACGTTACCACTTCAACAAGTTCATCTCGTCGACGTTCGTGGAGATCTTGCCCCGGAAGACGACGATGATGATGGCCAGGCCGACGGCGGCTTCCCCCGCGGCGATGGCGATGATAAAGAGCGCGACGATCTGTCCGGCCATCGAATCGAGATGGTGGGAGAACGCCACCAAGTTGATGTTGGCGGCGTTGAGCATGATCTCCACGGCCATCAGGACGATGATGAAATTGCGCCGGATCAAGACCCCGAGCAGGCCCGTTAGGAACAGGATCGCGCTGACCGTCACATAGGCAGAGAGAGGAACCATCCTGTCCTTGCTATCCTTCCTTCTGATCGATCTGGGACGGGGTCTTGGCCAACACGATGGCCCCGATGACGGCGCCCAGGAGGAACACCCCGACGATTTCGAACTGCAAGAGATAATCGCTGAACATCTTCAGGCCGATGGCGGTCGTGTCGGTCGTCTGGAGAATGACGTCCGCGGGTGTATCCCCCTTGGCGCCGCTGAAAGGCGACCGAAACAGCACGGCAATGAGATACAGGCTCCCGATGAGGGCCGGCCCGAGGAACCAATAGGCCTGGCGATGGAAGTACCGCTCTTCGGTCTTGAGGTTGAGCAACATCAGCACGAAGAGGTACAGGACGAGGATCGCCCCCGCATACACGATGACCTGCACGGCCCACAGGAATTCGGCATTCAGCAGGATGAAGAGCCCGGAGACGTGTAGCAACACGGCCAGCAGGGCCATGCCGCAATGCACGGGGTTCTTCAGCGCCACGGTCATGGCGCCAGCCACGATCGAGACGACCGCAAAATACGAAAAAAACAAAACGACCATCGTGCCCCGTTCGGACGCGCGCCGACTTCGTCGCCGTGCCGCTACGTGAGGTGCTTGGGTGGGGGCTGCGTGCCCTTCACCACGGATTGTGGAAAGAAATATCGGTACTCGCGGCTGTTGTCGGTGTTCTTCTCCTGGCCATGGGCATACAGATACCGTTTGCCGTCTTCCAGGAACTTTTCACCAACCTCGTACAACCGGCGTTTATCGAACAACAAGGTGCGCTTGTCGTGGGTGGAGAACTCGTAGAGTTTTGTCATCGCGAGCGCGTTGACGGGGCAGGCTTCGACGCAATAACCGCAGAACACACACTTCGTGATGTCGATGTAAAACTCTTCGGCATACCGTTGCAGCGGGAGGGATTTGTCTTCCCCGCTCACCACCTTGATGCAGCGCGACGGGCACGCGGCTTCGCAGAGATCGCACCCCACGCACCGCTCCTTTCCGTCGTCGTATCGCAGCAGGGCGAGCGCCCCCCGATGCGTGTCGGGGAGATGGCGCTGCTCGCGCGGGTACTGGAACGTAATCGGCTTGTGGAACATGTGCTTGAAGGTCACCTTCATGGCGTCCCAAATCTCGTCGAACAGGACGGCGTGGAGGATTTTCTTGGTGATGCTGCCAACGCTCATGATGACCAATCCTTCTCGCTCGCGGCCGCTATGATTTCTCCACAAACACGTGTGTCAGTTTAAAGCTTGGAACTTTCGTGACCGGATCGACCTCGACGGCCATCAAATCCTTCACTGGCGGGTCGTTGAAGTGCTCCGGGAAGAAGCAGGTACCGGGGAGCAGGTTGGCATTAGGATGTACCCCCATGACCAGGCTGCCTTTCGCGGAGGTCACCCGCACCTTCGCCTGTTCCTTCAGCCCCAGGCGCTCCACGTCCTCCAGGCTGAGGTGCAGTCTGCCGGTGTTGGGCGCGATATTGATGAGCCCGGAGGCCTGCGTGGACAATTTGCCCGAATGATACAGGAGTTGGCCGAGGACCAGGCGGAACGGCTTGTCCCCAGGCGCCGCCCCGGTTGAGGCGGTGTACCGTGCCCCTACCCCAGCGGCGTACCCATTGGACAGATAGGCGTCCGGTGTGGCCACGATGCGCTTTGGCTGGCCGAGGTTGTAGTAACCTGGCAACAGCTTCATGATCTCATTCTGAATGTCTTGCGCCGACTCGTATTCCCAGGAGGCGCCCAGTCCGCTTGCGAGCGACGTCATGATGTGCCAGTCCGGCAGGCTCTCGCCGATCGGATCGAGGGCGGGACGGACGCGCTGCACCTTCCCTTCCTGATTCGTGACGGTGCCGTCCTTTTCGGCAAAGGTGCAGGCCGGCAGCACAAAATGCGCCAGCTTTCCGGTCTCAGTCAGAAACGGATCCTGGCAAATCAGCAACTCGACCTTTTCCAGCGCGCCTTTTACGTTCAATGATGCCGGGAACGTTTCCAGAGGGTTCTCGCCGATCAAATAGAGCGCCTTGATCTGTCCGTTTCTGCAGCGATCGAGGATCTCGGTCAACGAAGCCCCTTGGCCGGCGGCGGGAAGGGACGCGGGCTGGTCGGGTGTGCCCCACGCCTTCGCGAACTTCGCGCGGGCGACCGGGTCCTCGAAGGGTGCTTGCCCAGGCAGAAATTCGTGCGCGACCCCGAGATCCAGCGCCCCCTGCTCGTTGGCCTCCTCGACCACCGTGGCTAGGCCGCAGCCGGGTCGGCCCAACTTCCCCGTGATCCACAGCAGGTCGATCAGATTTAGCACGTCACGATAGCCGCCGGTTCGCCGCACAATCCCCTCGCCCACGATGGCCACGGATCGGGGGGCTTCAGCGAACAATTTGGCGGCGTCGGCAATCTGTTCGGCCGACAACCCCGTCAATTCAGCGATGCGCGGCAACGACAACGCGGTGGCCGCCTGCTTGAGGGCGGCGAATGCCTGTGGATGTTTGCCGGTTTCCTCGGTGTCCACCAAATCCTGTTCGATCGCAACCTTGACCAAGCCCTGGATGAACAGGCCCTCAGTCCCTGGCTTCAACAGCATCGGATGCGAAGACAGTTTCGCGAGATTGGTGTTGGCAGAATCCGCGACCACCACCTGCGCCTTGTAGACCCGGATGGCTTCCTTGACCCGGAGGCTCGCGACCGGATTCGTTTCGGTGAGGTTGGAGCCGATCACCAGTACGCACTTGGCTTTGGTGATGTCCTCGGAATCGGCCGTCATACGCCCGACCCGCAGCGCTTTCTGCACGGCCTGCACGAAATTCACGTGCCCGTACCGTGCGCTGCTGTCCACCTGGTTGGTGCCGATCACGCTGCGCATCAGCTTTTGAAACAGGTACAGCTCTTCGTTCGTGCAGCGCGCCGTGACGAGCCCGGCGATGGCGTTTACTCCGTATCGTGCCTTGATGGCCAGGAGGCGCTCGACCAACTCGTGCATGGTCTCCAACCAGGGGGCCGGGACCAGCCCGTCCTCTTTACGGACCATCGGACGGCTGAGGCGCGTCTTGCTGTCGATGAACTGGAAGCCGAACCGGCCTCGCACGCAGAGCCCGCCATGGCCCTTGGAGGTTTCGGTGCGATCGCCCCACTTGTTCTTCCACGAGAGCGGCGAGGTCACGCGGACGACGTGGGTATCTTTGGCCTCGATGTCCATCTGACAGCCGTCGCCGCAGTAGTTGCAGGTCGTGCGGGTTTTCTGCATCTGCCAGGGCTTGTAGAGATACTTGGAATACTTGTTGGTGATGGCGCCGACCGGGCACACGGCCAGGCAGTCGCCGCAGAACTCGCACTGCAGCGGGAGATCGCCCTTGGCCACGACTTGGTTGAACCCGCCCTTTTTCATGAACTGGAGCGCATCGATCATCTGCACGTCTTTGCAGATGTTGATGCACTCGCCGCAGGCGATGCAGCGGTTCATGTTGAAGTCCAGCACGAGGCTGCGCGTGTCTTCCGGAATGAGTTTCTGCTTGGCGTTGGCGAGATTCGTCACGCCGTGCTGGAACGCCATGTCCTGCAACTCGCAATGGCCGTCGGCGTCGCAGACGGGGCAATCCAGCGGATGGACGGAGAGGTGTTTTTCCACCGCCTTCTTGCGCGCCTGAAAGAGGTCGTCGCCGGAGGTGCGGATGATCATGCCCGCGGTCGCTTTCGCGGTGCAGGACCGCACTGGGGCCTTCTTGCCCTCCTGCATGACCAGGCACATGCCGCAGGACCCGAACGGATCGAACGTGTAGTGGTAACACATCGCCGGGATGATCTTCCCGGTGCTGGCGATGACGTCGTAGAGCGACACTCCGTCGCGAGCCGTGACGGTCTGGCCGTCAATGTTCAGCTCGATGGTCGCGGCTTCGGCTTCCGGATTTGTCGCGGGTTTCAGTGCCATTGCTGTCTCATTACTCGTGAAGCGTGATTCGTGAATCGCAAGAAGGCTGCTCGTTTATTGATGCACAAGTCACGTGCTCTATCGGTCACATTCGCCCATCACGATGTCGTAGCTCCCGAAGATCGTGACGGCGTCGGCAATCATGTATCCCTTGGCCATGAAATCGAATGCACCCATGTGAATGAAGGAGGGCGAGCGGATCTTGAGACGATATGGTTTGCCCCCTCCCGTACTCACAATGTAAAAGCCCAACTCGCCCTTGTGCGCCTCGGTGCCGCAATAAATCTCACCGGGCGGCGCATCGAAACCCTGCGAGAACAGCTTGAACTGCTGAATCATGGACTCCAGGTTCGTGAACACACGCTCCTTGGGCGGCAGGGTGACGCTGGGTACGTCGGCCATAACCGGTCCCTCCGCCGGAATCTGCTCCAGGCACTGGCGGATGATTTTCACGCTTTCGTGCATCTCAAGCACGCGAATCCAGTACCGATCGTAGGTATCGCCGTTCTTGCCGACCGGGACGCTGAACTCGCACTTGGGATAGGCGCCATATGCCTCGTATTTGCGCAGATCGTAGTCCACGCCCGAGCCTCGCAACGTGGGACCGCTCAAGCCGAAGCTCGCTGCATCCTCGGCCGAGATCACGGCGACGCCCTTCGTCCGGGCCAGCCAGATCCGGTTCTTTTCCAAGAAGATCACGTACTCTTCGATCTTGGGAGGGAAGTAGTCCAAGAACTTGCGGATCTTCTCAAACAACGAGGGGGTGAAATCGCGCTCGACGCCGCCGATGCGATACCAGCTGGTCGTGAGCCGCGCGCCGCAGAGTTCGTCGAACCAGTCGAGCAAGATTTCGCGATCGCGGAAGGTGTAGAAAAAGACGGTCATCGCGCCGATGTCCAGCGCCTGGGTGCCGAGCCAGAACAGATGGCCGATGATGCGTTGCACCTCCGCCACGATGGTGCGCAGGTATTCCGCGCGCTCCGGTACGGTGAGGTCCATGAGTTTCTCGACCGCCCGGCAGTAGGCAAAATTGTTGTACATGGCGCAGACGTAGTCGAGCCGATCCGTGTGCGGGATGAATTGGTGGTAGGTGCCGTCCTCGGCGAGTTTCTCCACCCCGCGGTGCAGGTAGCCCATGACCGGGGTCGATTTCGTGATCCGTTCGCCTTCCAGCTCCAGAATGACCTTCAACACCCCGTGGGTGCTCGGATGTTGCGGCCCCATGTTCAGGAGCAGCTCCTCCGTGCGCAGCGTGGGCAGCGACTCACTTTCCGGGTGCGCCGGATCGACCTTATAGACGCTCGTGCGCTGGTCTTCGAGGTGTTTCGTCGACATCGTCGTCAGTTGGCCGGCTCGTTTAAAAACTCAAACGTATCGCGCCAACCCTTGCCGCGAAGCGGGAAGTCTTTTCGCAAGGGGTAGCCTTCGGTGTAGTCGTCCGGCATGAGAATGCGCCGTAGGTCCGGGTGATTCCGAAATCGGATGCCCATCATGTCGAACACCTCGCGCTCCATGAAGTCGGCGCCCTTCCAGATGTCTGTCAGGGAATCCACGATACAGTCCGATTCCGGCGCTCGCGTCTTCAGGCGGATACGATGGCGTTTCCGGATCGAATAGAATTCATAGACCACCTCGAATCGTTCCTCGTCATCGGGCCAGTCCACCGAGCTGACGTGTACGATGTAGTCGAAGTCCAACGCCGGATCATCGTGCAGGAAGCGCGCGACGTTGTGCATCGACTCGCGTGTGACGGTGATTGCCACATCGCCCCGCCATTCCGTCGCCTTCAGGAAGCCCTTCGGAAAGGCGTCCTGAACGCGGCGGGCCAACAGCGGGAGATTGTCGAGGACGGGATTCATACCTTTAAGGCTGCCTTGATCTGCGCCGGCTGTTTCACGAACACGCGTTTCTGCATGATGCGCTCTTGGAGCTTGAGGATGCCGTCGAACAACGCCTCTGGCGTTGGGGGGCAGCCGGGCACGTAAATGTCGACGGGGACAAAGCGATCGACGCCTTGCACCACGCTATAGCTGTCGTAAATGTTGCCGGACGTGGCGCACGAACCCATTGCAATCACGTACTTCGGCTCCGGCATCTGGTCATAAATCTTGCGGATCACCGGCGCCATTCGGCGACAGACCGTGCCTGCCACGATCATGAGATCCGACTGCCTGGGGGAGGCCCGGAAGACCCCGGCACCGTAGCGGTCCATGTCGTACCGGGCCGACACCGCAGCGATCATTTCAATGGCGCAGCACGCCAGCCCGAACGTCATCGGCCACAGGGAGCCCTTCCGGGCCCAGTTCACCGCCTTTTCGACGGTGGTCGTGATGATGTCGGCTTGGCCGTCTTTTTCGTGGCTACCGATTTGTATCAGTCCCATTCCAGCGCCCCTTTTCGCCAGGCGTAGACGTACGCAACCACAAACAAGCCGATAAAGATCAACATCTCAATCAGCCCGATCAGCCCGATTTTTCCGAACACCACGGCCCAGGGATAGAGGAAGATGACCTCGATGTCGAAGATCACGAACAGCATCGCAAAGATGTAGTACCGGACTGGAAACGGCATGCGGGCGTCCGAGAAGGGCTCGGCGCCGCACTCGTAAGTGCTTAATTTTTCAGGTTCCGGAAATTTGGGTTGGACCACATAGCTAATCAACAGCGTGACCATGCCGAAGGCCAGGGCTACAAAGACGAACAGGAGGATCGGGAAATACCCGTCGAAGTATCGAAGGAGTAGCTCTGACGGAACCATCAGAATTCCTTATGGATATGGGGGCCGACCCCCTAAAAAAGAGGGGCAATCTTAGGCACTGGGTCCGAGCAATAGCAAGCGCACAAAGGACCTAGAGGAATTGTCCCGAAAGTCCTAAATGACGTGGTATATCGCGGTGATTGGCGTTGGGTGACGATCAGGAGAGAAAGCCACGGTTGGAGAGGCTCCTGCTCGCTCAGGTCTCTGAGCGAGGTGGGTGCTCCCGCTGCATCTTGGAGGCAGGGGTCCGCAGGCCGCTCGATGCCGGGTCGGTACCTTCCTCCCACTCAGCCTCCAGGGGCGGGACAGCCCGTCCCTTTTTTCGACGGGGAATTTGCGTCTCGAGGCGAGGAGGCCGAGGCGGTCGTGGGTGGTCGTCGGAGGCCATGGCACGTACTATGGTCACGATGCGCAGCCGAACGCAAGTCGGCTGGGGACGCGCGTATCACGGGCACCTATAGGGGCGATCGTGCGTGGTTCTGATTTCGCCGCTTTTCTTGACAGGTGAGGGCGATCTGATAAGGTTCCTTGGTGTAGGAGAAATCTATGAAAAATCATGCAAACCGCCCACTGATGCAGGTCCTGGTGTTTGGAGTTCTGACCGTCGGCGCGCTTTCGCCGGCTCGGGCTGAGCTCACCAATGTCGATCCCGCGGTCGAGTCTGTCGTCCGAGGGGATCAAGCCTATGCCTTCCCGGCAGGGTACATCCGAAAGAATCAACCGTTCGACGGCCTCGTCAATCAAGTGACCGGCGACAATCAGGTGACCGGGAATCGGATGATTAGCAGCGGGACCCACATGATCTATGTGCGGTTGAACTCGCCGCAGGACGTGGCCATTGGGGATCTCTTCACGGCCTATCGTCGTTATCACAAGGTGTTTCATCCGGTCACGCGCGAGTATATGGGCGAACTCATCCATCAGCTCGGGGTGATCAAGATTGTGGAGATCGAGGGGAGGCTCGCGAGCGCACGCGTGGTGGCCTCGTACGATTCCATCGGTCCCGGTGAAAACCTCATGCGCTTCTCGCCGCCGGAGACCACGCCACTCGGTGCGCAGCCGGTCTCGCAAATTGGCTCGGATTTCAACGGTATGATCGTCGATTTTCTCGCCAATCGGACCCTGATCGGCCAGCGGCAGATGGTGTACCTCGATCGCGGCCGAAACGATGGATTGCGGCTCGGCGACCGTTTGGAAGTATTCCGAACCGGAGGTGGTCTGCCACGCCGGATTCTGGGTGAAGTGAAAATCGTTGGGCTCGAAGAGACGACGGCGACGGCGCTCGTGACCAAGGCGGTGGCCCCGCTCCTCATGGGCGACCGAGTGGGCAAGCCGAAGCAGGCCCCGGATGCCACGGCCAGCAATGACCTGGCACCGCTGCCTGTCACCGAGAAGGAGCAGGTGCGTCAGCTCGTGAAGAAGATCGACGATTTGGCCAAGGACAGCAATGGACAGGCGAGCCTTCGTCTCGAGGAGTCCGGCAAGCGGGTGGTACTGAGCCTCGACGAGCTGGTCGATCATCTCTATTTCGACTCTGGCGAGGCCTCGGTGAAACCGGAAGGGCAGCCGATTCTCAAAAAGATCGCCGACATGCTGAAGGAAGTGGGCGACCGCCACATTCGCGTGGAAGGTCATGCCGATAACCAGGAGATTGGGCCGACATTGAAGAATCGGTTCCCGACCAATGTGGAACTCTCTCGGGCCCGGGCCGCCGGAGTGGCACGCTATCTGGTTCAAGAAGCGGGACTGGATCCCAACCACGTGACGACGTTGGGCCATGGAGCCACGCAGCCGGTGGCGCCGAATGCCACTGAGGTCGGACGGCAGAAGAACCGCCGAGTGGAGATCGCGTTCGTCACTCCAGAGGCCGAAGTCGCACCGGCGGAAGGCCCTGCTCAGACCGATGGTCCTCAGGCGGCGGCTCCTCAGGTCCCGATGTTGAACGATCAATCGTTGCCCAGCAAGGATCCGGCAGGCACGACGCTGTCGACAGTCGCCACGCCGTCGCTGGGTGATTCGGTCCCGAGCGCACCGAGCGGGCCTCCTTCGACATCCTCGCAGGACAGCCCAAGTGAACCCACAAACCGGTCGGAGACACCAGGGTCTGAGGCAGGTGCTACCGACAAGACATCCGCTCTCCCAGCCGCCGACGATAAACCGTCTGACCGCGGCACCTTCTAAACACCCGCATTCATTTTCCTCGTCAAAGCGGTCCGGCTGCGCAATTGATTGTGCGGCCGGGACCGGGCTGTTAGAATGCCGCCACTGTCCGAGTCATTTCGACCGTGGTTGGCCACACGACAACAGCCCCAGTTCCTGCCACGGGACCGCGTTACGCCCAGGTCGTCGTTCCGCGCCGCCTGGATCGTCCCTATACCTATCGGGTGCCTGACGTCCTGCAAGGCGCTCTTGCCGTCGGCGATGCGGTCCTTGTGCCGTTTGGTCCCGTCACCGTGCGCGGGCTCGTGGTCGAACTAGGCCAGGGTGCCGAGCCGCTTCCCCCCCTTAGCAAGCTTCGCGAAATCATCGCGCTCAACCGGGAGGCCTCGCGATCAGCGGTCGGTGCCGTGCTGCTGGAGCTGTCGCGCTGGGTCAGCGAGCAGTATCTGACCCCTTGGGGCCATTGCCTCCGGCTAGTGTTGCCGCCCGGAGACCCAAAACATACCAGTGGCCGCTATCGCGTCACGGTGAAAGGGCAACAGTACCTCGCGATGACGCGGGGCCTGTCCCCGCTCGAACGAGCACTGGTGGAAACGGTTGCACGTGCCCCCCGGGGACGATCCTTTGCGCAGATCAAAAAAAGCGTGACGGGAGTCTCCCAGGGGTTACTGACGCGGGCGCTCGAGCAAGGGTGGGTGATCCATGACCGTCTTCCCCCACGCCGCCCTCTTGGTGATTCTGAGCGAGGGGCGACAACCCAGTCGCTGGTACCGGAGACGGACGTGGGTCGGGAGGCGCCAGGCTGGCGGGTCCAACTGGAGTCGGCGCTTCATGCGGGACCAGCCGCGCTGTTATTGGAAGCGCCGGCAGAGGATTGCGTCGCTGCGCTGCTGTGTGCGGCCGGACTGACGTTGGAAGCTCGCCGTCGAGTCATCGTGATTGCTCCGGAAGTCCGGCGCGTGGCGGCGATCGCCGCGCTTGCGCGCCGACGATGGGGCGAGGCGGTGGAGGTGTGGCATAGCGAACGGTCCGAGCTGGAGCGTGCACAGGTGTGGCAACGAATCCGTTCGGGGGACGTGCAGGTCGTGGTCGGGACACGAGCTGCCGTGTTCGCCCCCTTGGAGAACGTCGGCTTGATCTGCGTCGATGGCGAGGACCAGGCAGCCCTGAAAGAGGAACAGGAGCCACGCTATCACGCCAGGGAAGTGGCCTGGCAGCGGGCGGGGCTGGAGCGAGCCGCCTTGTTGCTGCTCAGTCGCCATGCCTCCATGGAATCGCGTGTGCGGATCGATCAAGGAGGCACCTGGCTTCGGGGTACCGTACCAGTAGCGGTGCCGGTCCGGCTGGTCGTCTTGGAGAGTCCGCCGCGCCAGACCGCCCTCTCACCCGTTCTGATCGACGCCCTGGGACAGGCCCTGACAGCAGGGCGACGGGCGGCCCTGTATGTCAATCGACGTGGCTACGCCCCGGCCTTGGTCTGCATTGCCTGCCGGCAAGTCCCTCGCTGCCCGCGCTGTCAGGTGGTGCTCAGCTATTCGCAAGAGCACCGACAGGTGAGGTGTCGCGCCTGTGGCATGCAAACCGCCGCGCCGGATCAGTGCGGGGTCTGCCATGCGACCCAGTTCGACTTAATCGGGTGCGGGACGGAGCGTGTGGAGGCCGACGTGCTCCGGCTATTTCCCCGCGCGAAGGTGGTCCGGCTGGATCGCGATACCTCCACGCGGGCCGGTGCCAAGCAGGACGTGCTGCAGCGGCAACTTGCCGCCGGCTGGGACGTTGCCATCGGAACGAAGCTGATGGTGAATGCGCTGCCGCCGCGCTCCTGCGGGCTGGTGGGAGTGCCGTATGCGGAAGCGGGGCTCCAGCTGCCGGACTTTCGGGCCGCGGAACGGACGTATCATGAGATTCAGGATGTGCTGGGCTTGCTGGACCCGTCGGCGGGCGGTGAGGCGATCTTGCAGACCTGTCTGCCGGAGCATCCGATGATCCAGGCCCTACGCACTGGTCAGCGGGACCGATTTCTCCGCGAAGAACTGGCGCTCCGCCAGGCGCTCGATTACCCGCCCTATGCCTCCGTCATCGCGCTGCAGGTGGTCGGTGGACAGGGCTCGGATGCAGAAACGATCGCCGGGCATTGGGCCAAGTCGTTGCACGAGGCGGATGGGTCGGCGGCAGTGAACGGAAAGACGGCGCCAGCCTGTCTGGTGCTGGGGCCAGTCCCCGGGTCGCCGATACGCGGACGTGGACGCGCCATCTGGCGATTGCTCGTGAAAGGGAAGGACGGCGCACTTCTACGCCAGGTGGTGTCCTCCAGTCTGCGGAGCCTCGCGCCCCAGGCCAAGACCAAACGAGTTAGGCTGACGGTCGACGTCGACCCGATTGAGCTGGGCTAGTGGACGGCGGCCTGACCAGCGGTACAGCATGCACTGATAGAGCTACGAGGGCCAACCGCTTGGGGGTGCAAGTGACGTGGCGGGGAAGCGACCGGCGGGGAGTGTACGCCGCGCAGATCTCAGATGCCAAGACAGGCGGCGCCTAACGACGGCGCCGTTTTTTTCGATTGTTGGGCTGCGCGGGAGACGCTGTGGCCTCGGCGGCCGGCGCCGGCGGAGCTGTTTCCCGTGCCGCCCACCGGAAGAGGCCGTAGGAAAAGGTAAACCAGAAAATGGATGAGAAGAGTCCGAAGAGCGCGGCGGTGAGCAAGGTCTGCATCTGGTCCTCGTTCGGTTCGATACCAGATCGTTTCAGCTGAATCATCAGCCAGACCGGCCACCCGATGCTTTCGATGCCCATCAACAGGGTCGTCCAGGCCCACACCGACAGGACCTGCGACGTGATCCATACGAGAAAGATGGCGATGACCAAGACAATGAACAGCGCCAGCTCGAGCGACAGTTGGCCCAGCAGAATCCACAGCCCGATCGTGACGACCAGGCTGCCGAGGACCGCGTTCAGTTGGTGCATCCACATGGGCTCAGCGTTACCCGTGAACCGTTATTCGTGAACCGTCACTATCATGGTTGGGATGCACGATTCACACATCACCAGTCAGGGAAGATCGCCCAGCGCTGAAATCGTTGAAACTCCGGTGGAGACAGAGCAGGAAGGCTGGAAGCGTTACCTGACGAGTTCGGCTTCGGCCGCTTCGACGAGCTCCTTGAGGTCAAACGGTTTGTGCAGCGTGCGCCGCGCGCCCAACATTTTGGCGACTTCCAGGTAATTCAACACGCCGATCATTTCGCTCCCGCCGGTAATGGCGATGACTTTGGCGTTCGGAAATTCTCGGCGCAGTTGAATGATACATTCGAGGCCGTCCTGTCCCGGCATGAGAATATCCATGATGACCAAATCGCTGGGGGCCTTCCGGTAGGCCTCCAGCGCCTGCCTGCCGTCGGTGGCCTCCTGCACGACAAATTCGGCATGCTCAAGTGCCTGGCGCATCAGCGTGCGCAGCTGTTCTTCATCATCAACGATCAAGACCGAGGCCATGGCCTTCTCCCCTTCAGATCGTTCCGCGTTGCCGGTGGTTCAATTCCACCATCTTCTCAAAGCCGATGCAAGCCCCTGGTGGGCTCAGAAGGCTTTGGTCGAGGTCAAGGCTTGGCAAGAAATGCGCGGTCAGGATGCGTCACCGTACTCCGCAGCCTGAGCCTCGGCATGCATTACGGACTTTCCAGGATAATGATCGACAGGGGCGGAAGAGTCAGTACAACGGAACAAGGGCGCCCGTGGCTCGGGGTGGCGTCGGTCGCGACGGCTCCCTGGTTGCCAAGGCCGCTGCCGCCATACTCGTGTGCGTCGCTGTTGAGTCGCTCCCGCCACAGGCCGCCGGTCGGCACGCCGATCCGGTACGCCTCGCGTGGGACGGGGGTGAAGTTGCAGGCTGCGATCACATAGTGGTCCGATGATCCACTTCGTCTGAGAAGGCTGACGACGCTGCTGTCGGCATCATGGCAGTCAATCCACTCGAAGCCGTGCGAGTCACAATCGCCCTCGTGCAGGGCCGGCGCCTCGCGGTAGAGGCGATTCAGATCGGTCACCCACCGGGCAAGGCCTTGATGGGGCGCATAGTCGTACAAGTGCCAATCGAGGCTCCGATCATGATGCCATTCCTGCCATTGCCCGAACTCGCCTCCCATGAACAGCAACTTCTTCCCGGGCTGAACATACATATACCCAAGGAGCAGGCGCACGTTGGCGAACTTCTGCCAGTCGTCGCCGGGCATTTTCGCCAGCAACGCCCCCTTGCCGTGCACCACTTCGTCATGGGAGAGCGGCAGCATGAAGTTTTCGGTAAAGGCGTACAGCATCCGGAAGGTCAGACTGTTGTGATGGTAACGGCGATGAATGGGCTCCTTGGTAAAGTAGGTCAGCGTGTCGTTCATCCACCCCATGTCCCACTTGAACCCGAACCCGAGGCCGCCCAGGTACGTGGGGCGTGAGACCGCAGGCCAGGAGGTCGACTCCTCCGCGATCATCTGCACGCCTGGATAGTGGCGATAGGCAACCTCGTTGAGGTGGCGCAGAAATCGAATGGCGCCGAGGTTTTCGCGTCCCCCGTACTCGTTGGGGATCCACTCGCCGGCCTGGCGTGAATAGTCGAGGTAGAGCATCGATGCAACGGCGTCCACGCGGAGGCCGTCGACGTGGTAGCGGTCCAACCAAAACAGCGCGCTGCTCAACAAAAAGCTCCGCACCTCGTGTCGATCATAGTTGGGGATGGCGCTCTTCCAGTCAGGGTGATAGCCCTGGCGGGGGTCCTCATGTTCGAAGAGGTGTGTGCCGTCAAAATAGGCCAAGCCGTGCTCGTCCGTTGGGAAGTGTGAGGGCACCCAATCCAAGATGACGCCGATACCCTGCTGATGCAGGTAATCGATCAGATACATGAAGTCTTGCGGCGTCCCATACCGGCTCGTGGGGGCAAAATAGCCGGTCGTCTGATATCCCCACGATCCGTAGAACGGGTGTTCCATCACCGGCAAGAACTCGACGTGGGTGAACCCCATCTTGCCGACGTAATCGGCGAGCCGCGGCGCCAACTCGCGGTAACTCAGCCAGCGATTGCCCTGCTCCGGCACACGTTGCCAGGATCCGAGATGGACCTCGTAAATTGACAGCGGCTGCCGGTGCAGGTCCTGGTCCATCCGTGCCGCCATCCACTGCTGATCCTGCCACTGGTAGGCCATGTCCCAGACAACCGACGCAGTCTGAGGAGGGATCTCGTGAAAGAAACCGAAAGGATCGGACTTGTTCACGGCGTACCCGAGACGGCTCGATTCGATATGAAACTTGTAGAGGGCGCCCTGCTTGACGCCCGGCACGAACCCCTCCCAGATGCCGGAATGTTCCACGGGGGACAAGATATGACCGGGCGCCTGCCAACCGTTGAAATCGCCGATCACCGAGACCCGCTGGGCGTTAGGGGCCCAGACGGCGAACGACGTGCCGGCGACCCCATCTACCATGGCCGGATGCCCGCCCAACTTGTCGTAGAGCCGAAGGTGGGTGCCCTCATTAAACAGAAACAGATCGTCCGTTGTCAGTCGAGAAGGGCGTAGGCGTGCGGATGGGGGTTGAGAAGGCGTCATCGGTGAGTCTCTGGAGCATTGTACCTCAGACGTTCCGCATTGCGGCACAGAAATCTGCCAGGCGACGCGAGGAGGGCACAGGGGGCATGAAGTTCCGAGGAGACGGGTATGAGGCGACCATGTGGCAGGCGGCATCTGCCGCTCGCGCTGCGAGCGGCAGAGCGTTCACCGAAGGCTAGCGGTGTCGTTTGCCCTGTCGGTCGTGTTTCTCTTTGGCGAGTTGGCGCGACGCATTGTTCTGGGCGGCGCCAATACGTGCCCGTTCCTTCTTGGTCACGACGCCGTCCTCCTTGGCCTTATTTTCAAGATTCTGGACGTGGTCTTGACGCTTTTCCATCCGGTTGGCTTCGCGCTCCGTTAACTGACCGCTCGCCACGCCTTGGTCGATGCGGGTTTGCTGGTTCGTCTGCCGTTGATCGATCACCGGCGTCTGGCCCTGGGCAAAGGCGAGCGGACTGGATAGGAGTACGACGGAGAGCACGAATAACCCTAACCGCTTCATAGCTGCCTCCTTGAAGATGATGGGACGCGATACAGTCCGTTCAGCGCAGAGCAGCGCCGCGGGGTGATGGGTTCCGACACGCTCGTGCAATTTCTGTCGGGATCCGGGCATGGGGGACGTCCACCGCGGCCTGTATGCTCCTATAAAGTGGCGTCGCTCGTCAAAGCGAATCGCGCGAGGGCCTACGCTGCTCCAGGTTCCAGGCCGACGAAGGGGAGAATGGAGAGGGTGTGCTCAAGAATCGCTCCCATAGGGAGGGTGCCAATTCTCCGGCCCTTGCCGTCTCTCTACGGCGTGCAGCGCTTGGCCATTCCTGCGTCAAGCGAAGAACGTCTGAAGAAATTCCTCGAGGGACAAGCCGAGCGGGACAGGGCAGCTGCCTCCTCCCTCGACGGTCAGGCGGTGAGCGCCGTCTCCGTCGGGTCCAGAATATCCGGCTCATCCACATGCCGCAGCATCGCCGCGCGCACGTGGCGACGCAGATCGAGCGCCGCCTTGAAGTCCCGGCCGTCGGGGGTGATCAGCGGGCAGATTGTGATGGTCAGACGTCCGGGGCGCGGCAGCCAGTTGCCGTCCGGCAAGACGGCGCGCGTTCCCTGAAGCACCAGCGGCAGCACCGGCGCCTGGGCGCGCACCGCCGTGGAAAAGGCGCCCAGGCGGAAGGGCAGCAGGCCGGGCGGGCGGCGGAACGTGCCCTCCGGAAAAAACACCAGGCATTCCTCTGCGCGCAGCCCATGTGCCAAACGTTCCGCATCCTCCACGCTTTTTTCGATCGCAAAGCGCTCCACGAATTCCGCCCCGATCTTTTCTAAGAACACGCGCAGCACCCAGACCTTCTTCAGTTCCCCCTTGACCGTGAACCTCGGCCGGTCCGGAAGCACGGCAAACAACAGGATGCCGTCGAGATAGCTAGCGTGGTTGGAGACGATGAGAGCGGCGCCCTCGCGCGGAACTTGATCCCACCCTTCGATCCGCGGCAGGAGGCCGCAGGCCCGGAAGAGCACTCTCGCGGCCGTTTTGGCCACGCGAGTCGCAGTGCGCGCGTTCGGCAGCAGCGCCACCACGAGCCACGTCACCGAGCCCAATAGGGCAAAGATGGAAAGCGCGTACAGACCATAGAAGAAACTGGCGAATGCGCGCAGTCGGTGTCGCCCTCGGGCCCTGAGGCCGGACATCCGAAGGCGCGGGAGCAGGCTCCATCCGCTGGGCGCCTCCTTGCCGATAGCGCCGCGTTCGTATCGCTCTCGCATGGTCGCGCGACGGATCTTCCCGCTCGAGGTTTTCAGCACGGCATGGGGCGGCGCCAGGACGATGTCGTCCGGCGGTAAGCCGACCAACTCGGTGGCGAGGGCATTGATCTGTCCCTGCAGGCCGTCGCGTTTGGCGGGATCCCGCTCCTTCGTCTCCGCAACCACGATCAACCGCTCCGTCGCCGCTCGGGCCTCCCGAGTGCCGATCACGGCCACGCATCCGCGACGGATGCCGGGCAGACTGCCAATGGCCAATTCCAGTTCGTAGGGATAGAGGTTGCGACCGGCGCGAATGATGAGATCCTTGGCGCGCCCGGTAATGTAGACCTCCCCCTGAGCCACATAGGCGAGATCGAATGAATCCAGCCACTCGCCCTTCTTCATCCGCGCGGTCTCTTCGGGGTTGCGATGATAGCCCGCGGTAGCCGAGGGGCCTTTGAATTGGAGATGGCCCTCCATCCGCTCGGGCAACTCGCGACCATCCTCGTCCGCAATGAGGATGTGATGACCGGGCAAGGCGGAGCCACAGCTCACATACCGCAAGGGTTCCCGATCATCGGCCGTTGCGACCACGGCTTGCCCTCGTGAGCGAAAGGTCTCGCGTTGGATCCGATCGATCAGCGGCCCTCGGAGTGGCGGTGGAAACGCCAAGCCCACGGTGGATTCGGCGAGCCCATAGGCCGGAAACATCGCTTCGCGACGAAAGCCGTAGCGCGAGAATCGCGAGACGAATTGGTCGATTGTCTCCGGACTAACGGGTTCGGCCCCGTTCAAAGCCACCCGCCACGAACTGAGATCCACCCCCTCGAGGTCCTTGTCGTTAATCTGTGTGGCGCAGAGGTCATAGGCAAAGTTCGGCGCGGCGGCGAGGGTGCCACGGTGTTGATGGATGGCCTTGAGCCAGCGTGACGGCTTGCTCAAGAAGGCCAACGGAGACATGATGGCCAGCGGATAGCCGCAGCAGAGCGCCCCCAGCCAAGCGCCGATCAGCCCCATGTCGTGATACAGCGGGAGCCAGCTCACAAACACGTCGTCGGGCGTCACGTGGAGCACGGCCCGCATCGCGCGAATATTGGCCAGCAGGTTGGCATGGGTGAGCACGACCCCCTTGGGATTGCCGGTGCTGCCAGAGGTGTATTGGAGAAAGGCCGTGTCCTGTGCGGCGACCAGCGGCGGCGAAAACTCCTCCGGATCGCCCGCGAGGTCGGAGGCCGTGGTCACCTGCCGGATCGACGGGACCTGCGCGTGCAGCGCATGGGCCACCCGTTTGGCCTCGGGCACCGTAATCAAGATGAGGGCCTCCGCGTTATTCAAGATGCCCTGCTGCCGCCGTAGATGGTCTTCGAGCTGGCTCAGCCGCGTCGGCGGATAGATCGGCACCGGGATGCCGCCGGCCAGTTGAATGCCGGAGAAGGCGCGGAAGAAATCGCGCCCGGTCGGCAACATCAGTGCCGCAGTGTGCCCTGGTTTAAACCCGGCGCGGCGCAAACCGACGGCGATGGCGCGTGCTTCCTGGTAAAGCCTGCCATAGGAGATGGGCTCAATCGCCCCGCCTTCGGTGTGTAGATGAATATGAATGCGCTCAGCGTGCCGTGTTGCTTGCCAGGCAAGCGCGTCGGTGAGCGTTTGGAGGTTGTCCGGGATCTGTGATGCGGTTTCCGTAGCTGGCGCCACCGTCGGTTGGAGCAACTGGAGGCGGCGTGCGCCCCGGTGTGCCAGGATCGCCCCAAGAAAGTCGCCGGGCGTCAGGGCCTCGGCAAGGACGGATTGGGGGAGGTCCGCGTTGAATTCTCTTTCCAGGCGCGCGAAGAGTTCGACCCGCGACAGGCTATCGAGCCCAAGGTCGCGATCGAGGACGCTGTCGAGGCTCACGGCGTGGGCTGCCGTGCTCCCAGGGTGCACCTCCATCACTAGGGTGCGTACCACCTCTAGAAGGCGTTGGGCCTGGTCTTGCTCGGTGGATTCGACGATGTCGGCGACGCTGGCCATACGGTCCTCCTCGCGCCGTGATCACGATAAACCTATAGGGGACTGGGCTCAAGGGTGCGGGGGGTGGGAGGCGGTTCGGCCACCAGCCGAAGGCGGAAGACTTCGTCTGAGTGAGCTTCGCTTTGAGCCGGCTGAAGACGGAGCTGGCCACACGTCGGTGGGCTGCCGGCACGCGCTATGCGAGATTCAGGGATCAAACTTGAACCTATCTAGAATTTCTTGAGGCGCGAACGTAGCTCCCCCCTGCCTCCGGGCGGGGACACGACCAGGCTCGCCAGTACCGGCGGCTCTTCCGGCGAAGCCGTCTTCCTTGCGCCGCCGGAGAAACGCCTTCGGCTTAGCTTGTCCTCACTTCGGTTGCTAGTTCCGGGCGCTCGCAGGGCCACGATCGCGCACGGACAAACACCTTCAGTGAACTGATCAGGTATTGAGGAATTCAAGGTGCTTATCCGGCAGCGTCAATGATGAGGGCTGCGCCCGATGAGCTGCCGGCTCACACGAAGTGCGGTTTAGAAGGGACGCCGCGAGAGGCGCCGGAAGCGAGAGGTCGCGTTCCTCCCTATGACCTAGCCGAAGCTGCTCGTCCCTTCGTCAGCCGCAAGGATGTCACGACACTCCAGGTCATGATCGAATTCACCCTCGCCACCTTAAGATGGGCTCTGGTTTTGGCCTAAGGACTAGACTCAGCGAGGAAGTAACAACCTACAGTGTTTATCCTGGCGCGAGTACGGCGCTCAGAGCGCCCAGTACTCGCGAGCTTGGTCGAGAGCTGGCTTAGGACCAAGGGGGATCTCTGGCGGCGTCAATGAAGTGAAGCTTTGCTTGAAGAGCGTCGGTACACGCCAGGAACAAGAAACCAGATCAAGGGGTTTCTCCGCGGGCGCAAGGAAGAAGGCAAAACAGAAAGGCAACGCATGTGGGCTTTCTCCGCCGCCGTCAAGGAGGAAGGCTGCGCCTGAAGAGGCGGCAGATCACGCCAAGCGAAGAAATCAAATTAGGGTGTTTCTCCTCCGGCGCAAAGAAGACGGCTTTGCCGGAAGAGCCGGAGGCCCAAGCGAAGCTTGGTATGGTGCCGAAGGCGGGACTTGAACCCGCACGGCTTGCGCCACACGCCCCTCAAACGTGCGTGTCTGCCATTCCACCACTTCGGCGTCTGAAGGGTGCATTATAGAAGTGCCCAAAATTCCTTGTCAATCAAGGGGTCGTTGGTTAGAATTTCCTCCTACGTCTCCGTCGCGCTCGTCTGCGCGCGGTTTCCTCTTAGAGGTTGGGTAGCACGCTGTGTCAATACACATGCTGTCAGGATCGATCCAGATGGAACGGGCGACCCGCGTGGCGGCCTTCTTCGATGTGGACAACACGCTCCTACCCGGAGCCGCGAGCGAGGTGCGCTTTGTTCGGCATCTCTGGCGGGAAGGCGTCGTGGGATGGCGTGAACTGGCGGCCAGCGCCGCGTATCTTTTGAGGGCCATGCCGCCGGTTTCGTATCAACCCTTGCGCCTCCGCAAGCTCTATCTCGAGGGCAAATCGCCCGATCAGATCGAGCAGTTGGCCGACCGCTTTACCCGCGAAGCCTTGATCCCGGCGCTGTCGCAGCAGGCGCTGCGGCAGGTCGATCACCATCGTCGCGCCGGGCATGAGGTGGTCCTCGTGACCGGCTCCTTGGACATACTGATGGCCCCGCTGGCCCGCTTTCTCAGCGTCAAAACGGTGATTGCGGCGTGCCCCGCGCGGGATGCACGCGGCTATACCGGGCACCTGGTTCCGCCCTTGCCCTATGGAGACGGCAAGCGAGCCCACATCGAAGCCCTCGCGCAGGAACGGGGGATCGATCTGCGCGCCAGCTATGCCTATGGTGACAGCCCCGGCGACGTCGGTTTGCTCGAAGTGGTCGGGTATCCGCAGGTGGTCAATCCGATTCGCGGCATGCACCGCATTGCCCGGCGACGGCGCTGGCCCATCACGCAATGGGCCTGAACGATGCGTGTCACCGAAATTTTCCACAGCATTCAAGGCGAGTCGAGTTTCGCCGGACAGCCCTGTGTCTTTGTGCGGTTGACCGGGTGCCCGCTGCGCTGCAGTTGGTGCGACACCACCTACAGTTTCTACGGTGGGGATGAGCAGACGCTCGACGACGTGTTGGCTACGGTGGCCGAGTTCCGCTGTTCATTGGTTGAAGTAACGGGCGGCGAACCCCTGGCGCAACCCGAGGTCAATTCCTTGCTCACGCGGCTTTGCGACGTGGGCTACACCGTGCTCTTGGAAACCAGCGGCGCTGCCGACATCGCCGGGGTCGATCCGCGCGTCCGGATTATTATGGACGTCAAGTGTCCGGGCAGCGAGATGACCGATCGCATGCGGTGGGAGAACCTGGCGCTGCTTCAAGAAAAGGACGAACTCAAGTTCGTGTTGAACGATCGGGCCGATTACGAATGGGCGCGGGCGGTAGTTGTCGACCGCGAGTTGTTCCGGCGGTGCCCCGTCCATTTCAGCCCGGTGTTCGGAATGTTGGATTGTCGCCAGTTGGCGGAATGGATTCTCGCGGACCGACTCCCGGTTCGCTTCCAGATGCAGCTGCACAAACTGATTTGGTCCCCCGATATGCGCGGGGTCTGACCGGACGTTCACGCGCGTGTCGGGGCCAGCGAGCCCGAACGCGTATTCGCAACGATGACCGACTAAGGGGAGCTGACACGATGACGAAGCTAGAAGTGGAAGCGAAGCAGGGACGACTCGAGGGGCAGGCCGCCGAGGCCGTGGCACTGTTCATTTTTGAGGGCGAGACGGCGCTCAAGAATGAAGCCGGATGGTTCGACAAATCCCTCCACGGCGCCCTGGCCGAGCTGATACGCAGCGGCGAGTTTGAAGGCAAATGCGGTGATACGCTGCTCGTCCATACCCAAGGCAAGGTGCCGGCCAAGCGGGTGGTGCTGGCGGGACTGGGCAAGCGGAAGGATTTTCGCCTGGATGCGGTACGCCAGGCCATGGGATACGCCGTCAAGCGCGTGCGCCAGGCGAAGACGGCGACCTTTTTCGCGGCGCTTCCAGCCGTGCTGCCTCGTGGCGCCAACTCGGTGGAGGTGGCCCAGGCCATGGCCGAGGGGACGATTCTCGGGAGCTATCAGTTCAACGAGTATCGGAGCGAACCCAACGGCAAACCAAGGACGGAGGTGACGAAGCTCACCCTCCTGGTGCCGGACAAAGGCAAGCTGAAGCAGGTCACCGAAGGGGTACGCCGCGGGACGGCCACCGCCGAGGCCGCGGTGTTGACGCGCGATCTGTGCAACCATCCGTCGAACGTAATGACCCCGTCGCGCATCGCGGAGGAGGCCAGGTCCATCGCGAAGGAAACCGGCATCAGTCTCAAGATCCTCGAGAAGAAGGACATCGAGGAGCTGGGCATGGGCGCGTTGCTCGGGGTGGCCCGTGGCAGCGCTGAACCGCCCAAGTTCATTATTTTGGAGTACAAGGGGCCGAAGACCGGCAAGGAGAGCAAACCCACGGTGTTGGTGGGGAAGACCATCACCTTCGACACGGGCGGCATTTCATTGAAGCCTTCCGAGAACATGGAGCAGATGAAGGCGGACATGACCGGCGGCGCCGAGGTGTTGGCCGCTGTCCGGGCGACCGCGCGGCTCAAGCTCCCGATCCATCTCATCGGTATCCTCCCGGTGGCCGAGAACATGCCCGGGGGGCGGGCCATGAAGCCGGGCGATATTGTGAAAACGCTTTCGGGAAAAACGGTTGAGGTGCAAAATACAGATGCGGAAGGTCGGCTGATCCTTGCGGATGGCTTGGCCTACGTTTCCCGGTTCAAGCCCGCGGCTGTGATCGATGTGGCAACGTTGACCGGGGCCTGTGTCGTGGCCCTCGGGCAATTCGCCATCGGCATGTTCGGCACCAACGACGCGCTCAAGCGGCGTGTCCAGGCGGCGGGCCAGAAGGCGGGCGAGCGGGTCTGGGAAATGCCGCTGTGGGATGACTACTTCGAGCAACTGCGGAGCGATGTGGCGGACATGCGAAACATCGGCGGCCGTGGGGGCGGGATGATTACGGCGGCCCTGTTCTTGAGCAAGTTTGCGACCGACTATCCGTGGGTGCATCTGGATATCGCGAGCACCGACTGGAGTGAGCGTGAACGGGCCTATCTTCCGAAGGGGCCGACGGGCATCGGGACCCGCTTGTTGCTCCAGTATTTAATCGATCAATCCCTGTAGTGGGTGGAGACATGACGCTGAGAGAGAAGATCGGCCAGCTCTTCATGCTCGGGTTCATGGGCACGTCGGTGTCCAAGGAATGGGCCCGTGTGATGAGCGAGTATCAGCCGGGCGGGATCATTCTTTTCAGCCGGAACCTCGAATCGCGCGATCAGATCGTTCGCCTCACCAACGAGTTGCAGAAACGCGTGAATGTGCCCTTGCTGATCTCCATCGATCAGGAGGGCGGCCGCGTGTCCAGGCTGCCGAAAGGCTTCACGATTTTCCCGCCGGCGGAGTTGGTCGGGAACTGCCAATCGACGACACTCGCCTATGCGGCGGCGGCGACGATCGCGAAAGAGCTGCGCGCGGTCGGGATCAACATGAACATGGCGCCGGTGTTGGACGTGAACAGCAATCCGGCCAATCCGATCATCGGCGACCGGGCGTTCGGCGCCACCCCGACGGCCGTGTGTGAATACGGGCTCGCCACGATGGCCGGCCTGCAAGATCACCGTGTGGTAGCTTGCGGCAAGCATTTCCCGGGACACGGCGACACCACAAAAGATTCGCATAAGGAATTGCCGGTCGTGACGGCGTCCATCGAGCATCTGCGAGACATCGAACTGCGTCCGTTTCAACATGCCATCGAAAACGGCCTGGCCAGCATGATGACGGCGCACGTGCTGTACGAAGCCCTCGATCCAACCCTGCCGGCCACGCTCTCCCCGACCATCTTGCGGTCGCTCCTTCGCGAGCAGTTCGAGTTCGATGGTCTCGTGCTGACCGACGATCTGGAAATGCACGCCATCATCGACCACTACGGTATCGAAGAGGCGGCCGTCCAGGCCTTTCTGGCGGGGGCCGATATCCTCTTGATTTGCAAGGATCGAGACCGGGAACTCGCCGCCATGGAAGCCATGCTGACCGCCGTCAAAGATGGCACGATCAGTGAGGCACGCCTCGAGGCCTCGCTTCGTCGGATTGCGCGCGTCAAAGATCGCTTCGTCCATCCCTACGAACCGGCCAGCCTCCCCGAAGCCAAAACCGTCGTCGGCTGCTCCGCCCATCAGAGCGTGCTCGCCCGCGTCACTGAAGGACGTGGACGACGCACGAGCGTCGCGGTATAGTCCTCCCCCGGAGGATTTTCCCTTGGCGCTGAAAAAGGGCGACATTCTGGACGAACGCAAGCGGTTCCCCGACAGCTGCGGGCTCGTGGTGAAAATCATGGGCGGTGGCGAAGGCTTCCAAAAGATCATCTGCTGCGGTCATGAGTTGACCGAGGCGGACGTGGTGCCGACTCCACTCGAATCCCGAGGCCGCAAGAAAGGCGCACTCCCTTTGGCTGGCATGTTGGAAGAAAAGCGTCAGTTCCCCGACTCCTGTGGCTTGCGCGTCATGGTTCTGGATGGCGGCGCGGGATTCGAAGGCGTCCACTGTTGCGGGCATACCATCACCACCAAGGCTGTCAACGACCTCAAGTTCGGCCAAATCAAGACCCTGCCGACGCCGAATACTCCGGCGGGCAGCGCGTAGGACGTTCGTCCCACGCTCCTTGCCGACGCCCCCTCCGCGGGCCGGCCTCGTTCGCTCCAACCGCCAAATTGGTTGACCTCCCAGCCTAGATTGTTAGTATGCCGATGAGCAGTCGGTTTAATCGGGTAAAGGAAGGGCTTCGACATGCTGACAACAATCTCTCGCGTGGTCCTCGTAGGTGGGTTTGCCTGCTGGCTGTTGCTTGATGGCGTGTCCATAGGGCTGGCCCAAGAACCCGATGTCGCTGGGCCACCGCCAGCCGATCCGGGAGTGCCGCAGACGGTCTTTGAGACCCCGAGTAGCGCTCCCGCTAGTAAGAGTCAGACCCACGTGGCGATTTACGGGCTGGGCACGAACCCGATTGATGAAAACCTGAAGGTCGGGGGCGCCACGGTCTCCAATGCCGAACTGAAACGGGGATTTGGCGGGGGCATCAAGGTGGGAGCCTTCCCGAAGGCCGGCAAAGGGATCTTCGGGGTTGAAGGCGAGCTGTTTGGGTTCGGCGGCGGCTTCAGGGCACCCAACATTGGATTCTCCGGCGCCGATGGATCCCTGGTGGCCGTCAACACCATGTTCAACGTCCTCCTCCGTTATCCAGGATCTTATCTTCAACCGTACATCGGGGCCGGCGGAGGCGTGTCGCTCGGGTTTATTGATGCGAACGCCATTCAAGCGGGTGGGGTCGGCGTGAGCGGAAAATCGGGCCAATCGAGCCTGGCGTTTCAGTTGTTGGGAGGACTCCGCGCCTACGTGTCGGACAAAGTCTTCCTCTTCGGCGAATACAAGTACTTTGGCACCAAGTACAAGTGGGAAAGCGAAGGGGCCGGCAATCCTGAACTGTCGCTCTCCATCCGGGCCCACATTGTCGCCGCCGGTTTCGGATTCTCATTCTAGTTTTCTGCCTACCACGCGTCTGCGCGATCTTTTGCCATCCGGGTACTTTTTTGGTGCTGCATTCAATGAGTGATGACGGGTGGAATCGAGGTGCGGTGTTGTCCTGGCCGCAAGCGGCCTTCTCGCCTGAGCCAACCTAGATACGCGGCCCGAACCGACGCCGGAGTGTCTCCCTGACTCCATCCGCCCGCTCGCTTCGTCATCCTCTTTTTCGTTGACCTGGCACCCTGCGATTCCGGTATGGTGCCAAGTATGCTGCGCTGTCCCGGCCGGATATTGGTTGGAGTGCTGTCTCTTGAATTGTTGGTGAACTCCCCACTAGACGCGACCGCACAAGACCCTTCTCCGCCAGATTCCAGTGTTCTGGAGACCGTGCGCAATGAACAACCTCGCACGTCCTCGTATCAGACGGAGACCCACGTGGCGATCTTTGTACTGGGGACCAGTCCGACCGATGAGCGGTTAATCGTGAAGAACGGCGGGGAGGTTGCTGGAGGGACGGTCGGGCGATCGTTTGGCGGTGGCCTTAAGGTCGGGGCGTTCCCTGCTTTTGGCCGAGGGTATTTCGGGGTCGAGGGCGAAACATTCGGTCACGGCGGGAGGCTTAGGGCTCCGTCCAGCGCCACCGGTGAGGCGGCGGGATCGCTGGTCATCTACAATCTGATGGCAAATGTCCTTCTTCGTTACCCAGGCTCTGTCGTACAGCCGTACATCGGCGTCGGGGTGGGCGAATCCTTTGGATTTCTGGATGCGGACAGCGTGCGGGCGGGAACGAAACGGGTGGACGGAAAGTCCGGCACATTTTCTCTCGCCTACCAGGTGCTTGGAGGATTGCGAGCAAGACTGACCGATCAACTATTTGTCTTCGGCGAGTACAAGTATTTCACCACAAAGTACAACTGGGAAGAAGCGCTGGTTGGGTCTAAGGATGTCGAGCTTAGATTCCACACGCACATCATCGCCGCCGGGTTCGGATTCTCGTTTTAACTTTGGCCGCGACTACTCCGGTATCTCCTGTTGCAACACTGAGCCGAAGCATCCCCTGTCACCCACTCCCTCCATATCCACCCCGCTTGCCCATTTCCCCCCTCGTATGGCATCATCCGCCTTCTTTCTTTCCAAGGGGCACCAGTGTCGTTGACGCCGTTGGAATACGTCGGGTCGATTCACATTTTTCTCGGCCCGTATCGAGGCAATCCGATCGCACTCTATCTACGTCGCGACGGGGATAAGGTTGCGATCTCTCCGAAAGTCTATCCCTTCAATAGCGTCGTCGGTCAGGCAGAAACCCCAAACAAGGCGGCAGCGGATTTCGAGGAGAAGTGGAAGGCCAAAGGGCTTGTGACGGCCGACATGTACGACGGCCCCAGTTGGGAAGGTGGGATCAAGCCTGAACGCCCGGCTCCGCCCAAGCCTGCGGCGCCCCCGAAACCGGCAGGTGCCGAGGGAGCCGCCTCCGGCGCTCCTGCGGCTGCGAAGCCTGCTTCCACCGCAGGGGGGGGGACACCAGCGGCTCCAAAACCGGCTGGAACTCCTCCGGCCACTGGGGCGGCTCCTGCTCCAAAGCCTGCGTCGGCACCCGCCGCTCCGGCTACGCCTGCGGCCCAGACAGCGGTTCCGCCAGCAGCCTCCACGCCACCACCGGCGACTCCCCAAGCCCAGACCGTTCCTGCCTCATCCGCCCAGGATCAGAAATCATCCGGCGGACAGTCCTCACCGACCAGTTAGTCCTGCGATCCGTCTCGTTCTTCGATTATTTCAGAACTTGAGAGGGGGAAGGGGGCACGCCCACGGGCAGGCCGTTCAGCTTGCTGTGCTTGGCGCTGTAGCCAAAGTACACGGCCACTCCAATGATCGTCCACACGACAAAGCGAAGCCAAGTGACCCAGGGCAGGAACGTCATCAGCCCCATACAGGAGAGCGCGCCCAAAATCGGCACGAGCGGCATGAAGGGGACGCGAAAGGGTCTCGGTTGATTCGGACGCACGCGACGCAACACGATCACCCCGATGCAGACGAGCACGAAGGCGAAGAGTGTCCCGATATTGGTCATGTCGGCGGCTTCGCCGATGCCGATAAAGGCCGCCAGGATCGACACACAGAGCCCCGTCAGGATGGTGGCATGGTGCGGCGTCGCATATCGGGGATGAACGCGCGAGAGCCAGGGGCCCAACAGACGATCGCGTGACATCGCGAAGAAGACGCGGATCTGTCCCAGCATCATCACGACTAGCACGCTGGTGATCCCGGCGACCGCTCCCACCGCCACCAGCGCCGCACCCCAGGTAAAGCCCACTTTACGCAAGGCTTCGGCCACGGGCGCGTGCACGTCGATCTGCGGGCTGGGGATCAAGCCGGTGAGCACGGCGGCCACCGCCACGTAGAGCAGGGTGCAGATACCCAGGGACGCAAAGATCCCGATGGGCAGGTCGCGCTGTGGGTTGCGCGCCTCTTCGGCGGTGGTCGAGACGGCATCGAAGCCGATGTACGCGAAAAACACGAGGGCGGCGGCGGCGCCGATGCCTTGGAATCCGCCTGGCGCGAACGGGGTCCAATTGGCCGGATCGATGGACGTCAGACCGGAGCCAAGAAAGAACACAATCACGGCCAACTTGACCAGGACGATCGTGCAAGTGGCCCGTGCACTCTCCTTGATGCCGACGACGAGGATCCAGGTGACGAGCAGCACGATGACCGCGGCGGGGATGTTGGCGACGCCGCCGTCGGTGGGGGCATGGGTCGCCCAATAGGGCAATTCGACCCCCATGATCTTGAGCAAGTTATTGAGGTACCCCGACCAGCCGATGGCGACGGCCACACAGGCCACGCCGTATTCCAGGATTAGATTCCACCCGGTGATCCAGGCCATGAACTCGCCCAGTGTCGCATAAGAATACGTATAGGCGCTGCCCGCCACGGGGATCATGGCGGCGAACTCGGCATAGCACAGGGCGGCCAAGGCGCACGTGATGCCGGACATGATGAAGGAGATGATGATGCCGGGGCCCGAGCCGGGACGGCTCGCATCACCCACGATGGCTGTGCCGATGAGCACGAAGATGCCGGTGCCAATGATGGCGCCGATGCCCAGGCCGGTCAGGTCCCAGGCCGTGAGGGTGCGCTTGAGTCGATATTCGGGACGGTCCGCCTCGGACAGAATCTGCTCGATGGATTTGGTACGAAGGATCCACTTCACCGGTAACGACGCTCCGTGCCGACAGGCCGCGCACGGAGGCGAGGCCGGCGGCCGATCGAATGTTGAGGGTGAGGCCAGTATAGCAGTCGAGTTCCAGCGACCAAGCGAAAACAGTTCCTCATCGGGTCGTTTTTGACCGGGGCATTAGCCGCGCCCTTTGGCTGCGCGCAGGAACGCCTCAAAGAGACGGCGATGCAAGGCGAAACGTTCGTACAGGAACTCCGGGTGCCACTGAATGGCGAGGAAGAAGGGGCGACGCGGCGATTCGATCGCTTCCACGACGCCATCTGGGGCCACGGCACTGGAGGCGAGCCCAGGGGCGACCTTTTTGACGGATTGATGATGCGAGCTGTTCACCCGCATCTCCCGCTGCTGTGTCACGCGGTGCAGCAGGCTGCCTTCGGCGATCGTGATGGTGTGCGATAGTTCGGTGGCCGGCGGTCGCTGCCGATGGGCCAGCGGCGAATCGAGTTGGCCTGGAATGTCCTGATACAGACTCCCCCCCAGGGCCACGTTGATGGCCTGCATCCCGCCGCAAATCCCCAAGGTGGGCAGCCCTTCCGACAGCGCCAGTTTGGCCATCGCCAATTCGAAGCTGGAGCGGCGTCGGCTCACGAGTTTGAACGGAAACCGTTGACGTTCACCGTAGAGCGTTGGGGGCAAATCCGGCCCACTGCCGGTCAGCAGCAATCCGTCCAGATCCTTGAGGAGACGGCGGCGATCGCTCTGGTCGGCCGCGAGGGGGAGAATGACGGGGAGCCCACCGAGATCTTCGATGGCCCGCACGTAGCGCGCGCGGAGGAAATAGGTGGGTTCCTTTCCACCCATGTCCTCACGGTCGCCCTGATTAAAGTCAGATGTAACGCCGATGACCGGCTTCATTCAGTTGGCTGGCAGCGGCTTCGGAGGCGACGGCGGTGGTGCCGAGAGCGCAGGGGCTTCCTCATCCTCCTGTGGCACGCCGAGGAACCGGACGGGCTTATCGCCCCGAAGATGGTCGGGGGTGAGCACGTAGGTCCCACGCAAGGTGGTGTCCCAGATTTTCTTGGCGACTTTTTCATCGCCGCCGCTCAAGCCGTAGGCGAACCCGCCGATGATCCCGCCGAGCGCGGCGTACACGATCTTGACGGGTGTGTACACCAAACTCAAAAAGCCGGCGGCGAAGCCCATGCCGGCCTGCGAGCCCGTTGTTTCGGAGACGCCCTCTTCCTTCCCTTGAGCCCAGACTACCGGAATGAGTGCCAGATGAATCATCGCAACCAGCATCAGCAGCGCAGCGAACATGGAGACCTGCGACCAACCCCGACGCGAGGCGCGATGCATGCCAAGCAGAAACACATTCACGAGTGCCCCTCCTGGTTCAGATGGAGTGATGAGGTGCGGGCCGGACGACAAGAAGTTTGTGCAGGTATAACAAATTTTCTCCCCGAACACAAAGGGACTCATCCACGTCATGGCGGTGTCAGGTCGAGTTCGGCCGCCACACGCGGGACGAGCGACGGGGCTTCCCGCGTCACCCAATCGTCCAAATGGTCCTCCCGGGTGCCGACCGGCACGGTCTGGTTCTCCTGCGCCAACCCCTCCTCGATCGCACGATCCAGCTTTCCGCGAGCCAGCTCCACGGCAAAGGCGTCGCGGGCCCGTTCGCGATAGTCGTCTCGGTCCGCCTCGGCCACCGCGGTCAGCGCGGGTTCGAATCGGGCGTCGAACGCGCAGCGCTGCCGGAGTCGCACGATCTCGGCCAGGCGAAGGTGAATGGAGACCTGCACGCCGGCCTTCCAGCTGCGTTTCTTCACGTTGAACACGCACTGGATGGCGGGTTCGGCCGTGTCCAGCGGTTCGGGCCCGAAGAAAAGCGTGACACGATAGGGCGGCGGCGTCGGGGGCGTGCGGGCGATCATGCGTCGGCCGATCTTAACATCTCACGGCGACGTCCGTCTTGGCGTTGAGTCGGGTGAGCGTGGTGCATTGACGCGACCGGTCTCGAACTATAAGATTCGCGTTTATGTCGGTGACCGAGTCTCATGCGGAACGGGTGGCATGTCTGCAGCGGACCCTTCAGACGATGGCGGATGTCGATGGATGGCTCTTTTACGACTTCCGTCACAGCGATCCCCTGGCCTACCGGATTCTGCGGCTTGATCCCGCGCGACATGTCACGCGCCGGTGGTACTACTGGGTGCCCACCCGCGGCGAGCCCGTCAAGCTGGTGCATGGGATCGAACCGCGCGCGTTGGAACCCCTCCCAGGGGCGGTGTGGGAGTATGTCTCGTGGGAATCCCAGCAGGATACGCTGCGGCGCCTGCTCAAGGATGCCCGATTGGTGGCGATGCAATACTCGCCGCAGAATGCGATTCCGTACGTGTCCCGGGTGGATGCGGGGACCATTGAGCTAATCCGCAGTTTTGGCATCACCGTCATTACGTCTGCCGACCTGATCCAGCACTTCGAGGCAGTCTGGACGGACGAACAGTTCGCGTCCCATCGCATGGCCGCCGAGGTGCTGCGCCAGGTCGTCACCGAGACGTTTCGGGAGGTGGCCGAGTCGATGACCGCCGGGCGGGCGCTGACCGAGCGCGGTCTGCAACAGTTCATGCTCGGACGGTTCCACGAACATGGCGTCGTCACGGCCAGCCCGCCCATCGTCGCCGTCAATGCGCACAGCGCTGATCCGCACTATGAGCCGACTCCCGAAGCCTCCTTGCCGATCGAGGAGGGCGATCTGGTGCTGATCGATCTCTGGGCCAAGCGCGCCCATCAGCCGTTAGCCGTGTATGCTGACATCACCTGGACGGGGTTCGTTGGGGCCACGGTGCCGACGCGTCACGAGGACGTCTTCCAGATTGTGAGACAGGCGCGCGATGCGGCCTTCGACTTCGTCCGAGGGAGGGCCCAGACCGGCAGTTTCCCTTGTGGGTGGGAGGTCGACGATGTGTGCCGGCAGGTGATTCGCGCCGCCGGATACGGCGAACAGTTCGTCCACCGAACCGGGCACTCCATCGGTGAAGAAGTGCACGGGAACGGCGCCAACATCGACAACCTCGAAACCCAAGATGGCCGACGCCTCCTGCCGCACACCTGCTTTTCCATCGAGCCGGGCATTTACCTGAAGGGCGAATTCGGCATCCGTAGTGAGCTCGACGTGTACCTCGCCGAGCGGGATGCACTCGTCTTCGGCCAGCCGGTCCAGACCCACATCATCCCGATTTTGGGGCAGTAAGAGCGTCCAGCGAAGACCGTCGCCCTCCATCAAGTGAAATACTCAATTGCTTTGACGTCTTGAGGGAGCCGCGGTACGGTCGGGTTCATGCTACGCGCAGGCTGTCGCTTAGGCCTCTTTGGGTTGTTGGTGTGTGCTCTCGCCGCTTGTGGAAAAAGTAGCTCTCCGGCTCCTTTCTGTTCCAGTCCGTCGATCAAGACCGCCGAAGGCAATTGCCTGACTCCCGTGACTGCGGGCGTGGCGGCAGACTACTCACCGGCGCTCAATAAACTCTCCTTCATGCGATTCGAGCCGTCGATCAAGGGTGGGGACAACACCGGGACGTATGAGATCTATGTGAGCAATGCAGACGGAACCAATCTGTCATGCCTCAGTTGCACGGATATCCCCGGCGGGCCGCGGGCCAACCAACACAAAGGGGCGCAGCAATGGCACCCGACGCTGCCCTGGATGGTGGGCGTCGTGGAGTTTCCCTCCCATCTGTCCGCTCACACCAGTGTCACGCCTGGGGCCGGCTTGCAAAACGATCTTTATGCCATCTCCGCCGACGGAAGCCTCTGGATCAAGCTGTCCAGCTACGCACCCGTCACCACAAACACCGCCTATCCAGGCCCGTTTGTGCCATGGGCCACGCCTGGCGGCGCATTGGTTCCGCGGTTCAACAAGACCGGTACCAAGGTGATTTGGGGTGAGGAAATTGGATTTGCCCCTGCTCCGTCCCCCTATCTCTTCGGAGTGCAACAGATCGCGGTAGCGGATTTCGTGATTGGGGCGAATGGGCTCCCGAGCCTACAGAACAAGGTGACCTATACGCCCGGCGCCCATGTCCTGAACGGCGGTTCGACCGTCTTCTATGAGCCGTGGAGCGTGAACGCGAGCAATACGCTGCTGACAGTGGCGAGTGACGCGGGGACGGTGAACGCCGCGGTCCTGGACATTCATTTGTTCGATCTTGCGACCGGGCAGTTTGTCGCGAACCTGAGCCCGTTTCCGGATCAATTTCAATGGGAGGAGCAGGCCCAGTTCTCACCCGACGGCACGAGGATCGCCTTCATGACGACGGCCGACCATACGCCGCCGTATTCGGCCAGTCAGTTCACGACTACTTTCCGCACGGATCTGTGGCTCATGAATCCCGATGGCACGGGGAAAACGCGACTCACGCGCGTGAACGATTCGTCCCGCGCGGAGTTTCTGGGAACCGATCGGTACGCCATTCCCGGCACGTGGAAGGACGATAAGAGTCTCTATGTCGAGATCAATCGAATGACATCTGCGGGGCAGGACCGAACGGCCTCCCAGATTTACCTCTTCACCTTTCCATAACGATGACAGCTTCGTCGCACGCTCCCCGCTCTACGGCGCGGCTCGAGGGGATCACACCATGCGCGCAGGTTCTCGCGGACGAGGTCTTGGTACGGTTGATCGTGTGGATTCTTCGCCCTGATCGAGCGGGCATGGCCCCTTGCCTCATTGCCGGGCCAATGTCCCGCTGAAATTCCCCGTCCCCAGAGGGCGATCGTCATCCTGCTCCTTCTTTCTCCGCCTCCAATAGATCATAATACTCTCCGCGGGTGCGCTGAATCATATCGCGCCCTTCCGACGAGTCCTTCCCTTAGCCTGGCTTTTTTTGGCTGTCGGCCAGTTTGAATGTTCAGGGAGGTTCCCATGTGGCGGGAGAAGGTGAGCTGGCAGATAGGCCTAGTCGTTGGGCTCTGTGTAATTCTAGGGTCGTGGACCGTCCTGGCCGCGGTTCAGGTGCTACCGGAGGCCACAATGTCGGTGGATGGCCGAGCGGTCAAGGGCCAGCAGCGCAAGGTCCAGCATCCTGCGGTCAAGGAGATCCTTGCGGCGTTTGATCGGGCCGAAGCCTCCCTCCAGAGGGAAGACTTGGGGGGCCTGATGACGTTTTACGCGCCCGCCTACAACTATCACGGCTTGAAAGAGTCGGATGTCAGGCGAGTGTGGGGCGAGGTGTTCGAACACTACAAGGGGCTGACCTCCACCCATTTGTTTTCGGAGATCAAGGTGTTCACGAGCGATTCCCAACTCCGGGCCGAAGTGACCTGCACCGGTGGTCTGTACGGCACCGAGGAACAGACGGGCAAACGAATCACCCTCGACAGTTGGTTTCGCGAGGTCCACTACCTGGAACAGGTCAATGGGCTATGGCGTTTTCTGGGCAATGCCGGTGATGCACCCACGGCGACCCCCCTTTCCTCTGCGCCTCACCATCCACTGTTTTGACCACCTCCGGCCGGTCTCGCTCCCACTCAGCCGCTGTTCCCGACTGGATGGGGGTTGGTTATCTTGACACCCTCAAGAACAGGCAGCTAGAGTGATAAGTCGGCCGGTAGGCCCGTATTTCCTCGGCGACCCAATGGCTTAGGCAGGGAGGTTCCAACCATGTTCGGCACCATGGGCTTCTCCGAACTCATCATCATCCTCGTCATTATCCTGATTATTTTCGGGGCCGGCCGTCTCCCGCAGATCGGTGAGGGAGTGGGCAAGGCCTTGAAGGGGTTCAAGAAAGAGGTCCAGGAACCGATTCCGGTCGCAGATCCCAATGCCCAGCCTGAGGCGACCGCGCCCGTTCAGCAAGCGCAGGCCGCCGCGCCAGCTGCTTCCCCCGCGACCGCCCCGCCCCCGCCTCAACCGACGGCGCCTTACAAGCCAGGCCCGGAACTGACGCCGGGGACAACCGCGGCGTTGATGGCCGCCGCGGCCCCGCAGGTGTATCAGGCTCCCCCCCAGCCGACGAAACTCACGGTTGGCCAACCACTGCAACAGCCAGCGGCCCAGGCGCATCAGCCTCCGACGATGGAAGACCGCCTGGCCCAACCAACGCCCGTGATGGGGGCATCCTATCCGCCCTTGCCGGCGGCCGC
>CAYUYE010000006.1:0-178676 GCA_964449255.1 uncultured Nitrospira sp.
AGGGCCGATGGTACTGCCGCTGTGAGGCAGTGGGAGAGTAGGACGCTGCCGGGGTTCAAAAAGCCCGCTGGAGAAATCCAGCGGGCTTTTGTATTTTGAACCCCGGTGCAGCGTCCCGGAAGAAAGTCGAAGGGGTTTATCCGGCGACGTCAGTCACGATAAAACGATGAAGAGTCGCCGGTACGCACGAAGTGCGGTTTGGACCTCTGCCGGGTTACAAAAAGGAGCCTGCTAGAGCAATCTAGCAGGCTCTTTTACTTTGAAAGCCGGCAGCGCCGACTACTTTCCATGAAGAGCTAAAAAGGCCGGTGAAGAATAATGAGCGGGTCCTGTCGGGGCGAACAGCCCCACCGTGCTCGCACCCCCGCCCGGTGTGGGGTCCCCCGCTGCGCGCGGTGGGGCGCCCCGTTCGCCACGCCACCCGCAAAGAAACCGACTAACCCGTTAGCTAATGCGAACGGTGGAGCGCTGCAATCGCTCGTAGATCGCAGCGCTCTGATGGTGGCTTCGCATCCGATTAGATTCGGTGAGAGTCAGCTCTGACCTTCGCAATTGGGCGACACTAGGTTCGCTATCCGACCGCAGCTCGCATTGGTACTTGACACTAATGACGCTGAAAAGTAGCCTGTGGGCGCTTAAATATTACACAGTCGACAGAGAAGGACTGTATACAGTTTGGAGGGATAAAGCCGAGATGGCCACATTGCGCGGAACACAGCCTGGAGGCAAAGACAAAGAACTAGAAGCGATGGGTGCCATCGTTTCGCTTCTCGAGCGGCTCAACGAAGACCAACGAGGGCGCGTTATCGAGTATGTGTTGAAAAGGTTGGAAATGGTGGCACTCCGACCAAGCGTTGCCAAACCAGTCCAGACATCTGGCGCCGGTCCAAGTGTTTCTGAGATGTTGCCCGATATACGGACACTAACAGCTGAAAAGCAGCCGCGGTCGTCGAATGAAATGGCGGCACTTGTCGCCTACTACGTCTCAGAGCTTGCTCCTGAGCGGGATCGATCTGAGACTGTGAATGCTGACATCATACGCAAGTACTTTAAGATGGCTGCCTTTCCCCTGCCGAGCGCACTCCGAAACGTGCTTACCAACGCAACGGCAGCAGGTTACATGGTAAATGTCGGCCGGGGTGAGTACCGCCTGAATCCTGTCGGGTACAACTTGGTGGTCCATCGGCTTCCGCGTTCAGCCAGTCCTGCTACGGCCTCGCCAGCTAACCGAAGGGCTCGCGCAGGGCGTGGCAGATCAGCCAATTCTCGTAAACGCCGGCAATAATCTAAATGACTCGCCGTGCTGGGGCTGCTGTAGTAGTTGCAACCGCAACTGAACGACAAATACTTGATACGCTCGCAAAAATTCTCCCACTAGCGGCGGCATCCTACGAGCAATGTATTATCGATTTAGGGCGGCTCCCGCGGCGCTCGTACCGGGGTGTTGCACATGAATTGCGCGAAGTGCTGCGCGAGTCGCTCGACTATCTTGCGCCTGATGCTGACGTCATGGCTGAGCCTGGTTTTAAATTGGAACACGGAGTGACCAGGCCGACTCAGCGGCAGAAGGCATTATACGTTCTGCGAAAAAGAAAGCTCCCACGTGAAGCCACTGCGGCGCCAGAACTTGCAGTTTCCATGGTGGAAGAATTGGGAGCAGCGATTGCACGATCAACGTATACCCGTGGGTCCATCAGCGCTCACATCTCCACTTCCAGCCAGGAAGTGAGACAACTTAAGATGTATGTGGATGCCGTTCTTGCCGAACTCCTCGAGATCTATGCCGAATAGAAAGAAACAGAAGACAGGCTAATTTCTCAGAACCGGCCCCCCTGGGTGGGAGCGTCCTCTTTGCGTGATATCGTGCAAGTAGATTTGACTGAATCGTCTATCGATAACCTCACTTCTCGAGCATTAGAAAGAGTTCGGGCCGCCGTAGAGGCTGGTGGGGCCACTCTCTCAAGCGAAAACACCTTTCGTTTCCTATTCGCATGGGAACTCGGCCGTCTACTAGAGTATACGCCTCAGTACCGTGTTGATTTTGATGCGGTGGTATTCACAAAGGCAGACACAGAGGACCGTTTCCTAGATCTGTTGGTCTGGACCGATCCGCAATACAAAATCGCCTATGAGTTCAAACTCCCAACCCGTAGAACGAGCGGATCTAATACCCCTCAAGCGCGGGCAAAGATGTGCCGCGATATTGCTCGCTTGAACTACCTCGTAATGAATGATGCTTTCTCAATTAAGGCCGGTTACTTTCTGTGTGCGACGAACGAAGGGAGTTATCTGTCCCAAGGTAACAAAAAGGAACACCTTCAATACCGGACTCATCATGGCGCGATCTATCCGGCTGGGACAATATTGGAGCCAGCCAACTTCCGAATGGGATTCCAAGACCGCTAACATTCCCCTGTCATCAAATTGAGTTCATATGGGAAGGCACAAAAGAAACCGGCCTCCTTACACGACGACTTGCACCTCAAGGAAAATATGCGTGGCTCAGGCCCATAAGGATCCACCGTAAGCAAGAAAAAGTCCCAAGGAAAGTGGGTCCAACCCCTTAATTTTGTCCTGGGAATCTGATTTAGACCGGTTTGAGTGCGCTGCGGGGAGTGATTCCGATCTTCCGCCTGTTCCTTCCAAGAGGATTCAGCGTCCCCTCTTGGATCAACTTCCATTACCGTTTGACGAATAATGGATTGAGAAACTACTCGGCAATCAGCAATGATAGTCGAACGGCTGCGGAGCACTCTGCGCTCAAATGAACGAGCTAACAGATAAACCACCATTCGAGCAGTATATCGCTGACTATCCCGGCGTGCTTCTCACATTACAAACAGCCTTGCTTCAAAGTAAATTGCCTATTCTTGAGGACATTGCTTGCCGCTTCATGTACGCCCTTGAACTAAATGTCCTAGATCTGAAGGAAGGAGACGAGCGCACTTTTTTGACAGACGTTCTTGTAAAGGTCACGACTGAAATGCTCGCTACCATTGGAGTCCTTCGGCACGGCACATTCATACCGGCATACCACCACACGCGCTCGATGTTTGAGCTTTACGCTGCGCTTGAATATATGTATTCCGTTCCGACGAAAAAACAACGCCGATTGGAAAAGTTTATCGAATATCCCAACCTGGGGAAGTTTTTACACTATCGGGAGTTGAAGAACGAGTTGATCGGGGGACGAATAACTGATCAGGAATTTGCCGCGAGTTGCGCAATCAGCGAAGCTGAATTTGATGAAGTATCAAAGCGCCAACCTGAATGGAAACGTATCTGGCAATTGAAAAGTTTAGACCCAGGCGTCGTTAAGAACTGGCATTATCCTGCAACTCTCGAGAATTTATTCCAAAGCTCTGAAATTACAAAAAACCTTTGGCATTCTTACGAAAATGTCTGCCATGTAACTCATCTCTCTCCGCTTACAAGGCGATTGGCGCCAGGAAATCTCTTGATCGGATTTCCTGCTGACACTAGCGGTATCGTGTATTCGAAAGTAAATATGCCGATCGCCTATTGCATTGTCGTTGCCCAATATATTGTTGTCTTTCTGCAGTCGGTGGGCGCGGGAACTATTCAAGGAGTCTTAGATCATAGCGTTGAAGACTTGCGCCGTAGTGTGCGTAGTTAGGGTCAGTTTGAGGTGGCCCGGATTTGACAGACACCTTTGAAGGGGGACACGATCCCCCCTAGGTGATGGGGTCAGGCATGAGTATTGACTTACGGGATGGATGGGCCCGGGGTGTCAACGGATCTCCAGCGACCTGATGGTGCCGGCGGGTCCGGCTAGGCCGCCGTTTTCTTGACCCGGACTTCGGCGCGGTGGCCTGTGGCGGCGAGCACGCGGATGAGTACGTCGGTGGAGACACCCTTCGTATTGCCATTCGCGAGGGCGGTCACGCGTGTTCGTGATGTCCCTGCGCGCTTCGCGATGTCCGCATGGGTGAACCGTCCTGATTGAATGATTTTGGCGAGTGCGACGGTCAGATCCGAGCGGAACTCCATCACGGCGGTATCACTCATCGATAAGCCCAACGCACGGCCCAGTTCCTGAGCTGTCCGGACTCTGACCAATCTTTTGGATTTAGTCTGTTTCATGCAACACCTCTAGCCAGGAGGTTCCCATGCGGCAGTCGAAGTTCACCGAAACGCAGTTCGTCTCCATTCTGAAGGCGGCCGATGCTGGGGTTCAAGTCCTTTGGGGCCGTGTGCTGTACGATTGCCGGGATTGAAGTCATGCATGCCATCCGCAAAGGGCGGTGGCTGACCGTAGGAGCTGTACATCGAAGGCCATCCGAACAATTCTCCTCGTTGGCGGCGTGAGGAGCAGTGCTGAGTGAGGAGACCGTTATCTTCACACACACGTTGCAACAGAATCGTGAAACAATCGGTCCCGCGTGACGATCACTTTCGAGGTTTTACTTAAGAACGCATCGACGGCATTGTTCCAGGTGTCCAGTTTTGTTGTCACCTGACTGAGATCGAGTTTGTTTTCCCGGATCAGGGTGAGCACTTTTTCCGCATCCGTTCTTGCATTGGCTAAGCCTGTTTTATGCGTAATGCCATTGATGTACATGTCTACCAATGGTAGGGCAAATTTCTTGGGATAAATGCCAACGCTTGTACAGACGCCATAGTTCTTCACGCTGGTCAGTGCAACGTTCAATCCTTTCCCGCTGGAGGTCGCTTCTACCACGATGTCATATCTGTCTTTCACGTCTGTCACGGAAGCATGACACGTATCTGCGCCTATGTTCTTTGCCAATGCCAAATCATCATTGATCTCATCCACGTATACAATTTCCCTGGCACCCATGGCTTTCGCCAGGAGTATGCAATACAAGCCGATGCTCCTCGGCCTTCCTCCGATGATGAGCACAGATTGATTGGCATCCCTTTCCAAATAAGGAACGATGGCTCGGTAGGCATCCGGAACATTGTCGCTCAGACTGGCGAGGTGAACAGGATCTATGTGAGCAGGGATTTTCAACAACATCGTGTCTGCATAGGGTACTTTGACGACATCCGACATGGCGCCTCCGAATTGCAGATGTAAGCCTAAGCCATAGGTTGACAACTTAGGAAAGCGCTGGCAGGAACTTGTTATACCGTTTGTACAATTCACACAAGATCCGCAAGACAGCTGAAAAGGAACGGAGACCACATCTCCTGCTTTCACGTGTGTGACCTGATCGCCTACTTCCAGGACTTCCGCGACACATTCATGACCGAAGGCAAAAGGTCCGGAGATCATCTTCCCGAAATACTGGTTAAACAAGGGATCAACGATGCCGAAGAATTTACCGATTGTAAGTTTGGGGACGATGTGGTCGAACAGATAAAAATCATCGAGATCGCATTTGGCGACGGCAAATGGTCTTACCAATGCCTCGTGAGCATGCGTCAGTTGGGGCAATGCAACATCCCTCCATTCCAACTTTCCCTTCTTTACAAAAAACAATTGTTTCATAGCTAACAAATCACTGGCTCGATTTTAACACGTCCTATTAGGGTCCAGGGAATCAATGGAACGGAAAATCGTGGTAAGGATACGAAGCACTTCCAACCGAAAGTCCATCTTAAGCCCCCTGTAGCACAATAATAGACTTCTTTCGCAATCTCCTGTTGAGGATTCCTTTTCCTCCTTGTATGAATGGCAAATGTGGTCAGGTCTTGCGTTCACACATTGGCGTTGACGCACCGGTCAGGGTGGTGACGGAAGCAGAAGGGTGCCGGGTCTAGGTGGATCTCCAGCGACCTGAGGGTGTCTGCGGAGATGGCGAAGGGGCCGAGTTAGGTGAGGTTCTGTTGAACGCTCAACCCGTGGCACGCCTGGCCAGCCGTTCTAGGACCCCTTGCTCGCCGTCCGCTGGCTTGCGCATTTTCGGAGCCTTGCTAGAATGCTGCGGGCTGAGGCCAAGGGCCATGCATCCGGGTGACTGATGGGCGACTCAAGAACGAGGAGGCTCTCCATGGAAAGCAAGAAGGTAGCAACAAAGATTGTCCGTGAGCACGCTTGTCGTCTGTGGGGTTCTCTGAGCATCGCCTTTGTGCTTGTCGTCGTTGGAATTGCCAGCACGTCCCTGCTTTCTCCATGGCATGCCGGCGCCGACGATGAGGAGAGTCGAGACGATCGTGAAGATGAGCCTGATCGCCTCGATCGAACGTTGCACAGGATTCTGCAGGAAGTTGGGTTTACGGGGACTATTGAATCGAGCCTTGAAACGAGGTTGGGACGCCCAGTCAACTCCAAATTGGCTGAGGCGGGTCGGCTCTTATTCTTCGATAAAGCGCTGGGATTACACAATGACAATTCCTGCGCCGGATGCCATTCGCCGGCCTTTGGGTTCGGCGATTCTCAGCCAATGGCCATCGGGGTCGATAATAATGGGATTGTGGGGCCGCATCGCCGTGGTCCTCGGAATCAGCGGCGCTCGCCACTGGTTGCGAACACCATTTTCTATCCTGCCTTGATGTGGACGTCGCGATTCAGCGCCCCCACAGGAAACCCGTTCGACTCCTCTCAGGGATTTGTGTTCCCTCCGCCGGAAAATGTCGTCACAGGGGAACCGACGCTGCTCGCCGCCCAAGGGTCGTTGCCATCGACGGAGTTGGTGGAGATGGCGGGATTTACCGGCATCACCAAACACCCGGGCCCCTTTGGCCCTCGCCATTTCCAGTTTGACGATGGCCAGGGGCAGACGCTGCCACCCCCTGATGCGACCGGCTTCCACAACTTCCCGATTCAGGAGGCTGTGGATGCGCGGCTCAACGCGATTCCTGAATACCTTAAAATCTTCGGCGAGCTCTTCAACAAGGGTGTCCCGTTGCCTCCGGGAGGCCTGACGATCAGCATGCGTCGCCTTGCACTCGCCGAGTTTCAGACAAGCCTGACCGCGGCCAATGCTCCACTGGATCGCTTTGCCCGTGGCGACCGCCATGCGATGACGAACAGACAAAAGCGCGGAGCCCTGCTGTTTTTTGGGAAAGCCAACTGTGTCAGCTGCCACACGGTGAGTGGCCAGTCGAATGAGATGTTCAGCGATTTCAAACTGCACCGAATCGGCGGGCCCCAACTGGCTCCCTCCTTCGGGGTCGGCACGGGGAATGTGATCTTTGATGGTGTCACCGAAAAGGAAGATTTCGGCGTCGAACAGACCACCGGTGACCCCTCACTCCGCTATATGTTCCGCACCGCTCCCTTGCGGAACCTCAAGGTGTCGCCGGCGTTCTTTCATAACGGTGCCTTCGGGACGCTGGAGGCGGCCATCGTTCACCATCTCGACGTGGAAGGTTCGCTACAGCGATATCGCCCCGGCGCGAACAATGTGCCGCCGGATCTCACACCAGGCCCTTTTGAGGCGATGGTGGCAGCCGGCATCGATCCCGCACTGCGTCCTCCGCTCCACCTGACGAAGCAGGAGTTGAGGGACCTGGTCGCATTCGTCCGCGATGGCCTGTTTGATAAACGGGTGGGTGAATTCTGCAAGCAACTCCCTAAATCGGTGCCCAGTGGCTTGCCGCTTCAGACATTTGAAGGGTGCAAGTAATGTCACGGGAGATTGTGGGGTCTTGTACTCGGCAAGATCGTAGTCCTCGATCACACGCTCTTGCACGATAGGAGGGGAGTCGTTTCTTCCTAGTCGATCGCGACGGTGGCGCCGGTGGAGAGGGCGAAAGTGCTGAGTTAGGTGAGTGGCTGAGGTTGTGTCGGAGGCTCCACCCGTGGCACACCGGGCCAGCCGCCTCGGCAGACGTTGACGGCCAAGTCTTCCTCCCAAATACGGTCCAGGCGATTCTTCCACGATCGCCGCACCCAGGTGGCCAGCCACTGCCAGGCCGGCAAGGCCACGCGGTGGTGCTCCGTGACGAGCGTACCCGTCTCCGTCTGGTCGAACCGAATTAGCGTTTCGGATCCGCGCAACAGGCCGCGAGTGGTCACTGCTCGAATCCCCCACGGCGGCCGGTACTCCTGAACGAAGCGGCTGCGCAGCCGGAAGAGTCCGAGCAGCGGAGGCCATTCTAAGTCCCAGACAATGGCCCCATGGCCCTCCGACACCATCCGAGCCCGTCCGAAGGTGCGGGGGTGGACATATTCCAGATGTTCAAGGTCGAAATACTGGGAGAGGACCACAGCCTGGGAGTACGGGACTTCTCGGCGGTACAGGACGTCGATCATGTGCGCCTCACGAGTGTGAAGAACTGTACGGCGTTTCACCGAACGAATCAATGTCGTGATGTGCGCGGGACTAAGGATTGACTGCGGGGGGGTTACATGGTTGTCGTCAGAAGGTCCGTGCACGGAGTGAATGTGGAGCCGCGTGTGTCTTCCATGCTGGTCGGGAGAGGGGCGCGTGTTGGACCTACGGGGCGTCGCTGGTTACGGTCGGCAGCGCTGGTACCGCCGCATCCCTTTTCAGGTCTCGAATCAACCGCTGAAATTCAGGGCTGTTGCGGAGTAGGCGGGATCCCGCGAGCAGGAGCTGATCAACCTCGTCATTGGTCAACGCGAGGTTGGTGGCGATGTTCATCAGGCGGGTCTCCTCTTCCGGATCTGTGATTTCGGTCAGGCTGGCGTTGATAAAGTAGATGTCTGCATCGGGTGTAAAGATGCTGGGCGCGCCCTCCGGCCGGCGCTGAAGCTGGAGACGCCATTGCTGGATGACTTGATCCATGAGTTCGAACGTATCAGTGGAGTAGCGATTGATCGGAATGTCGATCAAGGCTCGACTCACCCGCATCAGGCCCGGAATATCGTTGAGTTGATATTGAGTGAGGTCCGGCGAGGTTTCAGCGCTGACCATGAGGTACACCAGCTTCCGAATCTTCTTGATCCCGAGAAACCGAAAGGTCGACTCCAGATCCCCGACGAGGGCGGTCGTTTCCAAGACGCTGCGCATGCCCACGTTGTCAGAGAGCCCGCCATCCAACAGATGGATGTACGGCCGTTTCTTGGCATCGAGGTAGGACCGGAGTTCGTTGGCTCGCTGCCGCCCCCACGCGGTGGGCCGCTCTTCCACGAGTCGGGCCGGCGGTTGAAAACCGCATTGGCCGGCATAGTTCGTCATGGAAATGGGGCTGAGCAGCAGCGGCAGCGCGCTGGTGGAAGCGGCCGCCACTGACAGGGGCAGCTGGTTGAGATCAGAACAGATCAAGTTGAACTGCCGTTGATTGAACTCGAACCGCGAGAGCGTGGCCATGTCCGAGGCGTGCAGCGACACCAGCGGACGCTGATGCCGGGCCAGGAGATCGCCGAAGGTGTGGCCGTCGAACAGCGCTTCGTCCAACAGTTCAGCGAAGATATGGGCCCGACCAAAATAGGGCGACCAGAGTCGGAACCAGTTCGAGGGGGACCGGAAAATCCTCGCCCGGAGTTCGCTTTCCCAATCCTTTCGGAGAAAGCGCGTCTCGAAATCTTGGAAAATGCGGTCTCCATACAGGGCGTAGTAGAGGGCGGGAAAGCTGCCACCCGAGACGGCATTGATGATGTTCAGCTCGTCGACCAGCCGTTTCTGTTGTCCTTCCCAGACAATCGGTGTTCGCGCCAGCTCCCGCAATACCCCATAGGACAGGGCCGACGCGCGGGCCCCGCCACCGGAAAAAGATGCCACGATAAAGAGGCTGTCTGAGCTGCCGGTCTTGGATGGAGGCAGATTGGTGGAGCGATAGCCGTAGGCCGGGTCCCATCGGGCCAGCGGGGCGTTCATGGTGGGCCGGACATATTCGCACCCAAGCAACAGGGTTGCCCATCCGAGCATGAGCCAGGCGCTGATCCGGCGAATGGGCACAGCGGAGGAAGAGACCGCGGGAGTCATGACGGCGGGAGCGTACCCACGAGGACGGGAGGTGTCAACTGCGTAGCGGCGCATTCCTTGATTGCGGAGTGAACTCGTTGCGCGCAACAGGGGATCGGCATGGTCGCCCGGTCCTATGGCCTCCCCAGTGCGAAATCATGGATGCCAACTATGCCTCGGCGACCACCATTGCGTGGCTCTTCCTAAGGGAGTAGCCTTTTACCATCCATTCCTGGGTCATCTTCTCCAAGGAGGCCATCATGCGTACCATCCGATTGCTCGTGGTGCTGCTTGCGGCGCTGTTGTCGTCCATCGTGCCTGCCTCGGCGGAATTACTCGCGCTGCTGAACTACGAAAGCAAGCCGGATCAGCCCGTGCGCCGCGAGGGGATCGCGATCATGGACATCGATCCGGCCTCAGGAGACTTCGGCAAGATCCTGATGGAGGTGCCGCTCCCTTCCGATCTGGTGGCGCACCACATCTTCTTCAATCGTGATCAGCGAAAGGCCTACATCACGGCGCTGGGAAAAAGCGTGTTGCACGTGCTGGATCTGACGCGGTTTCCCTACCGACTCCAGCCGATCGAGGTACCGGACTGTCAGGTGCTCGAGGACCTGGTCGTGTCGGAAGATAATCGCCGGTGGTATCTCACCTGCATGGGCTCCAGCGCGGTGATCATCGGCGACGCGGTCACGGATCGGCCTATCAAGACCGTCCGGACATCCGCCGGCGCCCCGGCTACCGTGCTCTACCCGCACGGGATCGCGATCCATAACGGCATCGATCGGGTGCTGATCACGAGCACGGTCAAGCCGGACGATTTAGGCCAAGCCGGCGACTCGATTACGGTATTGGAGGCCAGTACCGGAGCCGTGCTGTCGTCTCATAAGGTCTCAGCAAAACCTTCCCCAGCGAAGGCCGCGCCGGTGGAGGTCATGTTCTCGCCGAAGTCCAATCCACCCGTGGCGCACGTGACGAACATGTTGGAGGCCACCCTGTGGGCCGGTGTGTGGAGCCCTGAGAGCAAGTCGTTCTCGTTTCACCAGGTGGATGACTACGGCCCTCGTCAACAGGGCATGCCGCTCGAAATGCTGTACAACGCCAAAGGCGACCGGCTGTTTGTGACGACGGCAAAACCGGGCTTCGTGAACATCTACGATAATACGGATCCCACGCATCCGAAGTTTCTTCAGGCCATACCCGCTGCGCCAGGCGCGCACCATACCGTGCTCTCACCAGACGAGCGGTATTTATTCGTTCAGAACAGTCTGCTCAATCTGGAGGGCATGAGCGATGGGTCCGTGACCGTTATCGATCTGCAGCAGGGTGGCAAGGTCATGGGGAGCATCGATACGCTGAAAACCGCGGGCCTCAACCCGAACTGCATCATGCTGCTGCCGAACCATTTTCAGCAACCCAGCCGCAGAGCGAGCCGGTAACGGAACCGGATCGTAACGCGGTGCTTGTAGGTTTACGGAGTTGTGCGGAGGGGGGAAGGCCGGGGGAATCCTAGTTGACGATCTGGGAGGCGTCTCCTAAAGTTGCATGCAGGTCGGCAGGGTCCTCACATGAAGCACTGTCACGGTAGCGGCGGCTATCGTGAGGGCCCAGCCCGAATGCGAGAGGTCTACTCGCAGCGGCAGTTCGCTTTGTACTCCGTGCACATGGGGCCGAACGATTTGAGGCAGTCACAACTGCACTTTGGGGTCTTGTCCGCGGGGCACGTGATCTTGCAGGTGTCCTTGATGCCCATACCGCACGAGACAATCTCGCACGAGTTGGAGCCTTCGGCCATCAAGAGGGGAATGTTGGCGCATTCGGCGCCGCGGCTCAGAGACTCGAGGGGCACGCTGTTCAGTGACGGCGGGAGTTGCAAAACCGCCGGTTCCGTTGGTTGATCGCTTGTGGCAGCACTCACTGTCGGGCCGCCGAGCAACGACGCCATCAGAATCAGCACCGTCACTGAGCCTCGACCGATCCATTCGCGCCATGACCTTGTCATAATCGCCCTCCTGCGTTGGCCTCCCGTCTACCATACGCGGAGTATTGTGACAAGGTGGTCTTGCGCTCCATCATCGCGTGGCGCCAGGCCAAAAAAGCCGGCGCGCGTTGTTGGTGAGAGATGAAGGGGAACGGCTCAGAATGACAGGCGGATTGACCTGGGGTTTGGCCGGCTACGGCGATCTGGCTGAAAAGCGGCTCATCGAGGCCCTGTCGACGCCACCGCATCGGTTGGTTGCCGTGTGGGGCCGCGAGCGGAAGCGAGCAGAACAGTTTGCGGAACGGTTCAAAATTCCCCGTGCCGCTGGTTCGCTGGAGGAGTTGGTCCGGGGGGTCGATGCGGTGTATGTGGCGGTCCCACCCGTCGCCCATGTACCGGTGGCGCTGACCGCGGTGCAGGCGGGGCGGCATGTGCTGATTGAAAAGCCGTTGTGTCCGACCTTCTCGGACTATGACGCCCTCACGAAGGCCGTGGTCGAGAAGCGAGTCACGGCGGCGGTAGCCTACTATCGTCGGTTTGCGCCTGCCGTGGATCGTCTACGCGACATCATGAGAAAAGGTGAGCTCGGTCACATCCGTTCAGCCGAGGTAACCTTTGCCCGCACGTATAACCCTGCCTCGAATGATGCGAAGGCCTGGCGGTTGGATCCGGCCATTTCCGGCGGCGGGGTGCTCGCCGATGTGGGCTGTCACCGGCTCGATCTGCTCTGTTGGCTGCTGGGGCCTGGGCGGGTGAGGCACGCCATCTCTGATCGGGATGCGCTGACCCAGATTGAGCGCGTGGTCGATATCACGATGGACTTCGAGCAGGGGGGCACGGCGCAGTGCCGGTTTTCGTGGAATGATCCCTTCGCCGATCGCTTCGTGATCCAGGGAGAGCGTGGGAGCGCCACGCTCGATCCACTCGACAAAGGCCGGCTCGTGGTGGAGATTGGCCATCAGCAGACCATCTTCGACCTTCCGCCAGCTGCAAACTTGCACATCGACCTCGTTCGTGCCTTCGGTCGGGCAATCGAAGGCGAGCCCACATCCCTGTGCTCCCTTCCCGAGGCCCGCCAAGTGGATGAGCTCTTGGAGGCCGCATACTTAATCCCGTCGTCTCAATAGATTGGAAGGATGTCGAACAGTTACCCGGCACAAAACAGCTATCTTGCTGTTCTCCAGGATGGGAGTTGGCACCCTAAGTAGGCATGGATCCTGGCGGAGGCTTCTTCCATCATTCGGTCTGATTCTTGCCACGCGTGCTCTCCGCAAGGAAGCGCTCCAATTGGCACTGGGCGCTGGTTGACGAGGATTGGCTTGTAGTAGGATGAAACAGGTCAACAACAGCGTGTCGATGCTTCGGGGCACTGATGGATCAAGGCAGGTCGCCCACCACGCAGGTCGGGATCATCTCTCAGACATCGCATCAACACATCCTCCCAAGTTGCATCCGGTACGTCTCAGCGTCGCTGTCACTTTTCACGGTCCTCCTTTCATCCCTCGGCGCTGAGGTCGAAGCCCAACAGGTGGAAGAGCCTCGCATTGCCGAACCCTACGTGAGTGTGTTTTTCACGCGTAGTCAACCGACCGGCCGGCAGTACTTCTATCTCGAAGATCCCATTCCGTCGCTCTCGATCGGTGGGGGAACAGGAGGAGGCTTCAAGGGGGGCGTGTTTTTACAGCCGCTCAATTATGCCTTCGGATTCGAATTAGAAGGTTTCGCTCACGGTGGAAAGCTGACGGCGCCGCCCACGACGATCGGTGGAGTCACGCGATTCGCAAACCAGGATTTTACCAAGGTCAACGTGATGTTCAACTTCTTGATGCGGTACCGAGGGGACTTCATCCAGCCCTATGTCGGGGGTGGTGTGGGGCTCGAGGGTGTGTTTACTGATGGCCAGGCTCAAAGCGCTGGGGGCCTGCAATCGGGCTCCCATGGCCTTCTTGGGGCTGCTGCGCAGGCGATTGTGGGGGCGCGCATGCTCGTGACACCACATTTCTTCGTCTTCGGTGAATACAAATATCTGGTGTCTTTCACGCAGCTAGATAACTGTGGCAGTGAAGAGCCTCCACAGCAAAGTAATTGCAAGGTGCTCAATGATCTCAAGTTTGAGAGTCACTATGCCACGATCGGGGTGGGTTTCACTTTCTGAACGGATTTCACGGATGGCCAGCCGTGGCTTACCTGGCGGCCTGCACCCATTCATAGTGGGGCTGATCGGCTGCATGTTGTGCGGGTGTACCCTCAGCGTGCCGACAAAGCTTCAGGAATTGATGAACGTGCGGGACACAGAGGAGCAGGTTGCGCGGGCAGTGCCCGATTTGACTATGCACCTCCATCCCGATGGGTTGGGATGGCAAGTCTTTGTGAGTCAGGCCGTGACAAGGAACGTGAGGACCGAGGCGGATGAGTACTGGCAGTTCCGAATCTATGATCTGTCGGGGCGAAGCACACCAAGTCGGCCAGAGAATTACGACGATATCTGCGGCCCGTTGCTGGTCTTGACCCCGCTGTTCGCGCCGTTTGATGTCGAGTCGCCTCCATTTTGGGCGAGATGGGAACGCAGCTCTTCGGCCTGTGCGGCGACGCCCGAAAATACGGCCGTCAAGTTCCACGATCGCTGGAGTGTGAAAACTGAGTCACGGATCGACATCGAGGCTGTCACCGAAGGGCATCTGGCCTTGGTCTGGCACGCCTTAGGTGGGCCGGACGTGGTGGCCAGGATTCCCCTTCAAGAGAACACACAAGTCACCGGCACAGCCGTGCGTCTTCGTTGGCTGGCCGAGATGGTCCGCCGCTCTTCTCGCCTGTCGAGTATTCCCCAGGGTGGGACGGTGGAGCTGCGATTGCTCCAACAGGAGCAGATGATCCTGCGGAAGGCCTTGCCGATTACGGCACAGGATCTGGAGGCGTCACTGAGCGACGAACGAATCGTCAGTGTGCCGGCGGAACGGTGGCCGCGAGATATCGTGATCCGAATCGCACAGGATGTGCAGATGCCACCGGGAGTGGATCCTGCGCTTCTGATTCGGGAGGCGGTGGTCACGCTGGAGCGTTTGGCCGTTCCTGTGGTGTTGCGAGGTGCGGAGATGGATCTCTGGCGAGCTGACCAGGTCCGCTTTCATCAGCCCCTCTACCGGGATCTGAGCTCGGTGGACGTGGCGCATGTGCGTGGTGCAACGGTGCTCCTTCATCTTGATGTGAGCGAGCCTTTTCCGCAGTCGCGCATCCTCAACATGCAAGCGGTAACCATTGCGACTGGTGAACTCCTGGCGACTCTGATGATCGGCGGCCATCAGAGCCAGTGGCCCTATGTGGTGAACATGGGGATGAGGGAGTTGAATCTACTGTTGCAGTCGGTGTTGGATCCCGTGCCTGTCAAACCAGTCGGTCGGCATTCAGGAGCGCACCTTGGAGTCCGCCCATGAGTATCGTGATGCGGTCCAGGTTGCTGGTGGGAATCGGCGTGGCCTTAGGTCTGTTCCTCCTGACGGGTTGCATCTCCCTCATGCAGGAAAGACGCGTAGGGGAACCACAGCGAACCGAGCAACCAGTGATGAGCCGCATGGTTGGAACTCCGCGGGTGGCCTTCGCCGCCCATACCGACGGGCTCGGGTGGATGGTGACCGGCGAGATGCAGGTGGAGCGAACCATCATCCATCGGGAAGTGCAACAGTGGCAGGGCCATCGGTATGTGTCCTCCCCATTCTCGGTCTTTGCGGGTCTGTTTCAGTGTCCGGTAGGGCTCATCCACCTATTCAGCAACAATCCTTCGAATAATGTGTTGCGGCATGGATGTGCGCGGTTGGTCATGTTCGAACCACTGGATGGTGTGACACCGCTGCCTGCCACGAACGTGTCCAGATTGGAGATGGCCAGGGCATGGGAAGTGCTTCAGGAGGGCGTCCTTGAGGTGAGCGTAGCAGGACGACCGCAGCAGGCCGTTCACTATGCGCTGTCGAAGGAAGGGCAGACGGACGTGCGATTCACCGACCTCCTCTCGCGTCTGGTGATCAGCGGCACCCCGATTCACGTGAGCCAAGCACAGCCCGTGACCGTGAGGCTTCACTACGGCGACGGTTCCTTCATCGAGGAGCACCGAACAATCGATGTGCCGCAGCTCCAACAGAGCGTGCGATCATTGCGACATGCGCTGCCGAGCGAGGAGTGGCCGACTCCGCCTATTATGCAGGTCCGTATGGATCCGGCGTCGATCTCTCCAGCGGAGGCGGAGTCCATTCGCAGTCGGATCCAACGCCACATGTTAAAGCGACGGCTTTGTGTCGTCACGGAGGGATTGCAGGCGCACGTATTGGATGAGTTGGGGGTGCAGTACTCGGGGCTTGTGGACGAAGCGACCCAGGTGCGTCTCGGGAAGCTGCTCGCGCCGTCGATTGTCGTTGTGGCATCCGCCGCTCGATCAGCCGATGCGTCAGACACTACCCGCAAGATGACCATCGAGCTCAGAGACGTTCGAGAAGGAAAAATCTTGGCGACGGCGTCGGGCACGACCCGTTCGGGGATGCTCGTGCATGCCCTGGAGCGGACGCTCACGGAGTTGGATTTGCTCATGGCGAAGGCCCCGAGAACAGGCTGTCCTGGGTAGGGCCATAGGAGTCAGAGATTGGCCGTAGCTTGAGAAGACCCAACGAAGGAGGTGACGTATGAGGATTGTGCGGTGGATCGAAGGGGTGATGCCGGTGCAACTCCTGCTTGAATTGGCCGTCCTCTTCGGTGTCGCCACGCTGGCGGCATACCTATTGAGGCGATGGGGATGGCCGTTGAACAGGCTCTTTCAGGCGCTGAGTGCCTTTGCCATTGTGTATGCGTACTTTCGATATCGTGTCTATCCGCCGCTGTCGGCTTCGGTCATCACGATGACAATGGGGGTAGCGGCATTGGCGGTATGGGGGTGGGCATCGGCGACTGAGGAATCTTGGAGTCAGGTACGTGCGCCGATCATCAAGCTCTTAGATGCCGAGACTGTCATGACCCGCGGGATACGCGCTGGCATTCTGGTTCTGTTGCCGATCTTAGTTGGTGGAGCCGCGATGAAATGGATGTGGCCGGCAGATCCTGACGTCAACGGACCCATCGAGCTGGGGATTTTTCATCCAGCTCCACCGCAAACTGTCACCGTGTTCGCTCCTGAAGGTTTTCGACGCTAGGTTGGACATTGTGAGGTCATGGGGGCACGGCCCGCGAGTTACTAGACTGGCGGGCCGTGCTGTATCAGGGTCTGGCCATGCGGGGTGACTTCGGTCCCCTTTAGATGGTAGGCTTCCAGCTCGAGCAGGCAGATTCGGGATCTTTTCACTTCGAACAGGAGGGACATGCCATGGGACTTTTCAGCAGCATCATGGAGAAACTCGGATTCGGAGGCTCGACCGCTCAAGCTGCCACGCCCTCGCCTAAGCCGGCCACGACACCTGCTGCCCCGCCGCCTCCAACGGTTTCTTCCTCGGCGACCGCGACGATGCCGATGGTGGACGTCGTCAGTAAGCTCGAAGGCCTGGCCGCCAAGAATACGCAAAAGCTCAATTGGAAGACGTCGATTGTAGACTTGATGAAGTTGCTCAGCCTCGACAGCAGTCTGACTGCGCGCAAGGAACTCGCCACCGAGCTCGGCTGTCCGGCCGACAAGATGGCCGACAGCGCGCAAATGAACATCTGGCTCCACAAGACCGTGCTCAAGAAACTTGCCGACAACGGCGGCAACATTCCGAGAGAACTGCTCAGCTGATCACGACGATCAGGCCGACGATCGCCGAAGCCCTTGCGGGCCGTGAGGCCCACGGCCTGCTGAGGGTGTCGTGATGTGCCCCTATCTCGGGCAAGAAAATTTATTGTGCCATGTTATCCTGGGCTTAGCGGGCAATCGTCAGTCTGGGTGCTGCCTCTGCGTTGACACCAGGGTCAGACCCCTTGTAGGGTTCAGATAGCGTGCTGAGCCACGCTGACTGTCCATCCTTCGCGCGTCCCCCACTTCCCTGCGCGTTCGATTTTCCAGTCTTCACTATCTTCTCCGCGTACCGCGCTCTGTGACGCCGCCGTGCCAGTGCGTCAGTGTTGCCGGACCCGATGGGGTCCGTCCCGGCTTCGACTAAAAGCCGCGCGGTATTCCCTCTTGCTCGTGCGCGCCTCACGGGATGCGCACCTCTGTTTCCGTACTCCAGCAGGTAGTCCCCTGATGGAGTGCCCACATTCGGCCTGCGGTCGAGGAGGAGAATCCAATGAACACATTCCATGTCGTCGTCATCCAGGTGGGACTTGTCCTGTCGCTGGTGCTGTCGTCCTCACAGGTGACCCTCGGGGCCCCAGGAGACCAAGCGGCCAAATCGATCGCCCCGGCACAGCCCACTCAGGGCATGAGCGCCGTGGCGGCGGGTGCAGTGGAAGACTCCCTGAAGGCGTGTTTGGCTCGGATCCCGACGGGGACCACCCCTGGGCAGCGCATGATCGCGGAACAAAGCTGCCAGCGGGACGAAACCGGTCGTCATGCGATGCAAGCCGTGCCCGGCCGCTAACTCAATTGTGGATGCGAGAGAGGAATACAGCATGCGCTGTCGCCGATGTTGTGGATTGGTCGTGGTGGAATCCACCGCGCCGGGTGAGATCAACGAAATGGCCGCCGAGATGCGGGGATGGCGCTGTCTCAATTGTGGCGCGATGGTGGATGTGCGGATGCTCAAGATGAAGGCGGCGAGCCGGAGTCAGGCGCCGGAAGCCGGTGCCATGAGATCACGCGACGTCGCGCGCGGGGAGAACACGTGCAACCGGATCTTCTCCTCGATGCCGAGCCAGAAGGGACCACGCCGGCGCCTGAGTAAGCGGATCGGCAGGATGTTGGATGGAGGCCCCTCCGCCGAGCGAGAGAGTCGATGATCCATCGGCAAACGAGGTCGGCCCCATCGGATGGGCTGTTCCCGGTCTCCGGCGCGAACCTCACCAACATCAATTCTGCGACGAGGGCTCAGTTGTGCGGTCTAAGAGGCGTCGGGACCTTCTATGCGAATCGAATAATCCAGGGGCGGCCTTATGAAGCCACGCTCGATCTCGTCGCAAAGGGTGTTGTGCCCCATCACATCTACGACGGGCTCAAGCATCGGATCGTCGCAAGGTAGCCATGACGGGGCGATGAGAGGACGGTATGAGAATCGCGCAGACCAAAACCATGATGATCGTGGGAGGAGTGCTCCTGGCATGCTGGATCGGTCCGGAGGCGCAGCACGCGCAGGCTGAAAAAGAATGGACGCCACAGGACGCGGACCGACTGGTCGCCCAGACCTATCAGCAGTTGCTCTTGCGATCGACTACGGCGGTCGTACCCCTCGAAGGCAGAAAGGCCGGTTCCGTCGGTGAGGCCACTGCAGCCACCTACGCGAGCGAATTGACGAACGGGCGCAAGAGCGTCAGGCACGTGGTGGAAGCGGTCGCGCTCTCGCGCGAATTTCAAGAAAAGTGGATTCGGCCCCATATGGGCGGTGACTTGGTAGGGCCCGTGCCTGGTCTACCGCCGGTGGCCGCCCCTGAGAAAGCGATCGACAGCATCTATTGCGCGTTGCTCGGGCGTCGGGTCGATCGTGGCTCGCTCGCGGCGGCACGAAAAGACATGGTTCGCTCGGGCATTGATCGCGTCATCTCGGACATTCTCGTGGGCAAGGAATATCGCCAACGTTTTGGCGATGACGCCGTGCCCTCACCAAGCCGTGATGTGGAAGCCGCGGCCGGATGCCCGCAGGTGGCCAAGACGGAATGATTTCTCGCGAAGCGGTGTGCGTGTTCGTGTCACGTCAGCTCAATGCGAAGTGGTGCGAGGGGCTGTTCATGAGCAGGTTGGGCAAACAATCCATCTGGTAAAGGAGGCGCGATGAATCACGAGCAATTCCGGCAGTTTTGGGAACAACTGAAATCCCCGTTACAGGCCAAATGGGCCAAGATCACGGATGCGGACCTCACCGACGTGGGGGGAAATCTGGACACCTTTTCGAGCATGCTGCAGCGGCGGTATGGTGAGCTTCAGAAGGTAGATGTCCGCACGTGGGCGGATCGACGGTATTGCCATTGGAGCGGAAACTATGCGGGGGGCTACAAAGATCCTGCGCCGGGTGCATAGTCAAGCGTGGGACAGGCTTGTGTGTAGGAGGTCACGAGGTCGGATCGTTGAGACGAGCCGGCGGAAAGGCAGCGGGATATGCAAAAGATCGTGATCAACAAAAGCTATGAACGCTTTTGTCTCAGCCATAAGGCGTTTCTTCGCCTGCGGGAGTTAGGCCAGGCGGAGGCACTGCGGGAGGCCGACCCGTGCAACTATTGGCCGGATGCGGCGACGCCACGCGAGCCACGGTTCAACCAATGCGGAAGGCTCGTTCCACGCAACGACGCCACACTGGTGCGAGTAGTGGAAGAACTGCAGGAGGAAGCCAACGGCCACTGCGCCGAGCTCAAGGTGATCGCCGTTCCCGATGATGTGCGGTGGGAAATCAGCATGAGGGACGGCATCGAACACGTGAGCGAAGTGCATCGTACGTGGGGATGATCGTACGTCGTGTGACAGACGGGTGGTAGGGGGCTTTGCTGAGTGCGGGAGCCGCTGCGAGACTCGCGCCTCGACACCCACGTGCGGAATGACCTGTCGTGCGTCGTGTGATGGAGGGGCGCCTGAGTCAGGCGCCCCTCGTGCTTCGTGGACTAGAAGCGGCCGCGGCCGCCGCCGAAGCCCCCGCCACTCTTCCCACCGCCGCCACCGGAGCGTGGTTCCTGCGGTTTCGCTTCGTTCACGGTCAGCGAGCGTCCGCCCATCTCCGAACCGTGCAAGGCGGTAATGGCCGCCTTGGCCTCATCCGACGTGGACATTTCGACAAAGCCGAAGCCGCGCGATTGTCCGGTGAATTTGTCGGTGATCACCCGTGCCGACTCGACGGTGCCGTGTGGGGCGAACAAGGTGGTGAGTTCCGTTTCGGTTGCCGAATAGGGCAACCCGCCAACATAGAGTTTTGAACCCATGTGGGTTCCTCCTTCTGAGTAGTGATATTGTCGGAGACGCGAGAACAGGCCCATGAGGGGAAGGAGAGGGCCGAAGACGCAATCGAGAGGCGGCTTAGGTCAGGCTTCCGGTCAGCTTCTCGGTAACCACAACATCAGTGATGGGCCGTATGATTTCCCGTTTCACACGAGGCCCGCCGTGGTGAAACGTGACTAACTGTATCACAGCACCAGTGGCAATAGCCAGGTGCCTTTTGAGGCGCGATGGTGAGCCCCTCGTCCTCAGGTCGGCTCGTCGCTGGGACGAGGTTGGGGCCCCGGATACAGACCCGCGAGGTCGGGGTCGTCCTGTTCGCCCGATGCCCGTGGAGCCGCGGACTCGTTTTTTCGCTCTGCGCGCCGTGCCTCTTTTGCCTGCTGTCGTTCAGCACGGGCCCGTTCACGATTACGCTTTCTCATTGAAGTGGGCATAATGTCCTCCCGGCAGCCCTGCTGGGCATGGTTTCAGTCAAGGTGTGGAGCGCGGACGCGGCTTCCCATTGTATCAGTCATGTCGCCTTCTTGTATCGGTCGTGTGTGCCACCAGGCTCCTCGGTGCCTCCGTATGGTCCTGCAGGGATCTCACTATGGTCTGTCGCGCTTCTTACGCCGATTTAATAAATCGATCATCGGTGAAAGAGGCCTGCAATTGTTTTGTCACGGTGAGGCGGTACGGAGCTTTCTGTCGCATCATGATAACGAGATTGTCTTGATCGAGCAAAATACAGAGGTCGTCTTCAATCATGAGTTGCCGGGAAGGTGCCCCGATGTTCACGCGGTATTGAGTCTTTCCATCAGGATTCCGCCCTGAACCTGTCACCAGCTCGGTCAAGCCGTCGATGAATCCTTCCTGCCCTGCATGACGATGTCTGACTTTTGTTCCATCAGGAATGCGCTTCCAATTAATCGTAGGGTTCGGACGACTTTGGTTTGTGGTCGACATGGTGCTGATGTTCCTCCCTGGCGGAACCTCGGTGGCTCCGCTTGTGTGCTGCTCCCCATACCGTTGACTCGGATAGGGGATGAGGAGTGAGTGAAAAACCTCTCTCGGGCACACGACCGTTCGGCATGCGGCCTGGTTCAACGATGGGACAGGCGTGCTGTCCGTCGGCCTGGTGGCGTTCAATGGGGTGAAGCCGCCGCGCAGTCGACTCACCGATACCTGAACCGTGTCGACACGTGTCCCGTGCGGAACATCTCTGACTGAGGAACAGCGGAGACTACAGGATCGATCGCGTAGAAGCGTGGCCAGGAAAGACCAGAACGCGAGAGATAGGAATCGTAGCCGTACTTCATCCTACAGCTTAGCATACTTCCGTGCGCATAGCGAACAGCTCGGAAGCGAGTCTGAAGAGTCCTTGCCCTTCACGCTGTTGACACTCGGTGGGGTTGCGCGTAGGGTCAAGTGGGGACGTAGTGAGCCACGCCGACTGTCCCATCCCTCGCGCATCCCAGTTCTTTCCGGCGCGCCTGATTCCTCAGTCTCCGCAGCTTCTGCGTACCTGGTTCAGAGTCCTGTGCGCGGCATCCTATGACTCCGGCGGGGGACATCGATCACCGTATCACCGGACTGTGTGACGGCCCTTGTATGCGAGGAATCAAGTGTTTGTGGAGGTGGATCGCCTACGCCGGCTGGATTCGTCGGGAGGGAACCGTGTAAGGGCTCTACTCGAGAACAGGGAGAATCACAATGTGGTCATCCATACTCGGCTTGATATTGGTTGGAGTAGTGGCCGGCGTACTGAATTGGGTCGGTGAGTCGGTCATGGCGGTCCAGATTGGGCGGGTCTTGTTGCTGATCGGGATCGTTGCATTGAGCCTGCTCGTGCTGACGAAACACACCGCCCGGGATTCGTGAGTTGGGATGCTCCCGAGTTGCGATGTGCTCTTCGCGTGGTCCCACGCACCGATGAGCGGCACAGGAAGACCCTGCCGCACAAAGAATATTTATTGCTCCATAATATCCTACGCTTAGCCCCCCATGGCGCTGGGCGCGCGTTGACACCCGGTTCGCGCCACTGTAGGGTGACTCTAGCGTCGTTGAGGCGACGCTGACTGTCCTATCCATCGCGCTTCCGGGTTCACTCCTGCGCGTCAGATTCTCCAGTCCCCTCCGTTCGCTTCGAAGAGAGTGTTTCCTAACTGCCTGTGGTGTGTGTCCGTCGTCGGAAAGGGTGCAGTCTCCCCGGCGGCGAACACGGGCCGCATTTGGATCAGCCCGACTCGCTTCCTTCTCGGCAGTCTCTCGAGGTCGATTCGGTCATGACAGAAAGGATCTTTGTGAACGACCCACACATGCTCTATCAGTGGCTGATACAGCATCCGTTTGCGATTCTCGGCTGTGCGTTTGGCGGGGCCGTCATTGCGGTGACGGTGTACAGCTATTTCCATGATTATCGCCTATTGAGGGGAGAGGGCGTGCCGGCCAAGAGGCGCCGCTCGTGAAAGCAGGAATCGCGGGTGACGGGGCACTCCTACCAGGCCATGGCTTGACTCCGTGGTGCCATCGGCCCAGGATCAATGTCTGACGTTCCTGTTACGCTGACTGCTCTGTCTGACACGGCGAATCCCTCCGTTCCCTCCTGGCCGCGTCGGACCCTACGGTCTTCGCAACTCCTACGCCAGACTCCGACCGCATTAGTCGCAACGGAAGCTGCAGATAACAGGTAAATAAACGGCGAGGGCGTACGCCCTCTTTCGATGAGGAGGACAGACGATGAGTCAAGACACGTTGGGAGGGACAGCGCGGGCGATGGCTTCGGCGGTACCGCCTGTCAGTACGTCGGCGGTGTCTGCTCACTTGGATGACAACGGGTCGGAGGTCACGGATATTAATTCCGCCACGACGGAGCGACTGCGTTGCCTGCCGAACATCGGAATCTTTTACGCTAACCGTATCGTCAAGGGCCGACCCTACGCCGAGACCATCGAGCTGGTGACGAAACGGATTCTCCCGCAGCAGACCTACGACCGAATAAAGAGCCGACTTGTGACGCGGTAGCGGAGGCCACAATGGCTGGAGTCATGCACCGCTGACGAGGCTGCAAAGGCCTGTCGCCGATTGATCAGGTTACGTGTGCGGTTCCGAAAAGGCGCCTGCGTTTGACGGCATCGTGGGCCGCCATGTGCCTATTCTTGGCGCGAACGCGAACCGGGTGGATCAATCCGGGAATTGGCGCATGTATGCTGTCGCGAGCGATCACGTAAGTCTCGGCACCAACTCTCACGCCCAAGTCGCGGCGGTTCTCCACGACGTACCCGACGCCAGTCCTGTGCAGGAAATGAAGCCACGCGTGCTCCGCGTGAAGGTGCTTGAAACGACTGTGTCATCTGAGACGCACGGAACGAATTGGGTGGGCGCTGTGAGTCTCGTCGAAGAGGTGGAGAGCTCCAGGGCGATCGAGCGCCTTCTCATCGTCTCATAGAGTGAGGGGCAGAATGAGAGGGAGATATGATCATGATACTCAATGGTGAACCTACGGTCGACGGCCGTTTCACTGTGACGCGATGAATTGTCCGCGCTGTCGAGGCTTGATGGTGGCCATCCGCATGCGTGAGTCGTGCAGCGACGAGGTCGTGGCCGGCTGGCGGTGTTTGCTCTGCGGCGAGGCGATCGATCCAGGGATTGAAGCCAACCGAAGAGGTCATCGGCAGCCGATTCCGAGTCGGGCGGGCCTCCCCGAGGTGGCTGTGACCACAACCGACGGGTTCAGCGCAAGCCCTCCGACCGTTGAACGTGGGTGTGTGACCCTCGCGAAGGAGACGGAGCCGTGAGGGTCGGCATGGAGGTCAGAGCACCTATCGGGCTGCGGCGGGGCAGCGATGATGTCAGTGGGCGTGCGTTCCATGGGAGGAGGCGGAGACGTATGGATCTGAAAAATTTGGTACTGACAGCCGCTATCGGCGGAATCTTGGTGTTAGGTGGAATGGTGTGGAGTGGTGGATATGATCAGAAGGCCAAAGGGGATGTCCGACAAGAGTATAAGCACCTGGTCGAAATGGTCGTCGCGGCCCAGGTGACGGCCGACCAGGCCATCACGATCGCCCTGGATAATTTCCCCGGCAAAGTCGTCGAAGCCGAGTTGCGTCAGAAACACCGCCGAACCATGTGGGACGTGGGGATCTTGACCGGCGAACGCGGATTGATGGGAGTCCAGATCGACGCGGTCTCGGGCTTCGTCATCGATACCCAAGAGAAAATGGATGGTCAGTGAGGAGGGCGCGCGCGGGCCCCGGCTCAAGCGAGGCGTTACTTACCCGCGTGGCAGCGGCAACGGCCGCGGATGTCTCCAGATGCGTGGGTGACTTACTGTTGGATATCGGATTGGGGACCGCGCCAAATTAAATAGGGCGGCTTTTTCAGGATTGAGACCGCATTTGGATAGATCCGCAGGGCGTAGTGATAGGCATGCTCCTGCGCCGCCAGACAGGTGCCGGCGGCCAGATGGTGTGACATGATGCGAAAGGCAGCCTCATCGATTCCTTCGGTGGTGGCGGTATAGAGCGCGCAGGAGAACTCACCGTCTTTGAGACTCTGGGTGCTGATGACGAGTTGCGACCCGTCCGGGAGTGTCAGAATGGGATCGAGGTTCATACGAGTCATGATACGTCCTTTCCCGCGAGGGTCGAATAGAGAGGGAATGTAGGGGGAGCCCCGCTGAGGCAAGTGGGGCATCGCCGGCTACAGAACGGCGGAAACTATGGGATCAGTCGCGCGGAAGACAAACGGGGGAGAGTGGCGCGAGGGATAGGATAGTGACCGTCCATCACACCCTAGCACAGCAGAGGGCCAAGAGCTACCAGCAAGTGTGACTCCGCGCGCATGAACTTGTAGCCCCACAAGATCGTGCTGAAGAAACTCAACGACAACGGCGGCAACCTCCCGATGGAACTGTACTAGGCCATCGAGGAGTACCAATAGAACGCGAAGCCCTTGGCGAGTCACCCTCGCCAAGGGCTTCCGCTTGTGTTGCCGAGCTTTGCGAATTGTACGGCGTGGGATTCCTGCGTCCGGCCTCTACCATGTCCGTGCCCCCTACGGCGGCATGCGGCCACGGAGCGGAGGATTGGGGTGCTGTACATCCACGGCCCGTAACGAAAGAGATACCGTGCTGTATCAGAAGAGATACTTGCGACAAGCACTACGTAGGGTTGAATGGTCATGAGGGAATGATACTTAGGTGAGCAGCCAATAACCCAGTCTAGGGCCACTTCCATTCTACTCCTGTCCTGCCGCTGTAGAAGCATTGTCCGATCAGTTGTCCTTCCCTTGCACTGTGGCGAGCACTGCCGACCATCGAAGCCCGTGAGCCGGTGTCTCACAGAAATCAGTTGGCATGGAGTCTGCACTCGTCTCGTTACCGGCGGAGGGGTGTGCCGAAAATAGGAGCATTTCGCTTCTTGCGGACGTGTCGTGACTCCCATATTCTTTGATGCTGCTTTTCGCTGTACCACAACAAACGACGGCGTTCATGCATCGAATCGCGACACGGTGAGAGTGCACTGGAACAACTGAAGGCCTGACGACGACGATTCGCAGATACCTACAGACGACACACCTGAGGAGGCTGCCATGCCGGTAGTAAGCTTTGGGCGAACGGGCAAGCGGATGGATTTTCGAACGTTGGATGTGCGGGCGGATGATACGGATGCGCGCGACTACATCTTTGAACCGAGTTTAGCGCTGCTGCCAAGTGAACGGTATCCCCTGCGCGGCGTGCCCGTGCTGGACCAGGGCCAGGAGGGCGCCTGCGTCGGCTTCGCGCTGGCGACCGTCATCAACGTGAGCATGATGCGGCGGGCGGCGTTGTCGGAGCGACGAAGGCGGGCCGGCAGGACGTTCGATCAAGTCAGCGCCCGGATGCTGTATGAAATCGCCAAGCGTTACGACGAATGGCAGGGCGAACATTACGATGGGACGAGCCCACGCGGGGCGATGAAGGGCTGGCATCATCATGGGGTGGCTTCCGAGCGGACTTGGACGTCTAAAGGCAAACTCGTGAAGGGGACGTGGCGGACCGATCGCGCGTTTACGATTGCCCGGGCGGATGACGCGAAGCAGCGGCCGATCGGGACCTACTACCGGCTGATCGACAGCGACGTCCGCAACATGCAGGCGGCCATCGTCGAAGGTGACGCGGTGCTGGCCTCAGCCTGGGTGCACGAGGGATGGGATCTGAAAAACGCCAAGTCTCGTCGAGGGCGGCTCTACCCGGCGATTCCCTATCAACCGCGGGGCAGAGGATTACACGCCTTCGCGATCGTGGGCTACACGCCGGATGGGTTCATCATTCAAAACTCCTGGGGCCGAACGTGGGGACACAATGGTCTGGCGCTCTTGCATTACGACGACTGGATGGAGCACCGCCAGGACGCCTGGGTAGCCAGACCGGGCCCTGAAACGCGTGATCACAGCGGGAAGGCGAAGATCTTTACCGATGGGTTCGGCGGCTCGTCCGCGCCGGATGAAAAGAGCGCCAGAGTCCGGAGCACAGGCGACGGACTCAACCTGACGAATCCCGAACTCCTGTCGTATCTGATCAATACCGGCGATCGGGGCGAGTTGTCCAAGAGTGGCGCACTGACGACGGATCCGAACGAACTCCCCGCCATGGCCCGGAAGGTATTGGCGTCGCCGGTGTTGTCGGATGGGTACCATCACGTCGTGCTGTACGCCCATGGCGGCCTCACATCGGAACTGTCCGCGGTCGCGGTCGCGGATCGGCTCTGGGGCGCCTCCCGCACGAAAGGGTTTTGCCCGTACTTCTTTATTTGGGAGAGCGGCTGGAGTGATTCCCTTTTCGGGCGTCTGAAGAGCGATGACGATCAGACCGGCCCGGCCGGGTCCTGGTTCGGCGATCTGTTCAAGAAAATCGGCGGCAAGATCGAGCAGGCGGTGCGGGAGGCGCAGAAGGCGGTGGGCAGGAGCGTGGCGGGCAAGGTCCGCGACTTGTTCTGGGATGAGATGAAGGGCCGCTGTGCCGGGGCCTCGCAGCCCAATGGGGGTGCGGCGCGCTTCGTGAAGGAGCTCGTGCGGGTGATGAGCGAGGCTCCCGCTGAGCAATACAAGATCCATTTGGTCGGCCATAGCGCCGGCTCCATTTACCATGGATTCTTGTACGAACAACAACTGCGCGGCCCTCTTCCGGCCAATGTCGAAGTCAGCTCGGTGCATTTCTTGGCGCCGGCCATTACGATGGAGCGCGCTCGTCAGGCGTTTGCGGGCGGGCCCGTCCCGGCCAAACACGTTCTCGTTCACAATCTATCTCATGCCGACGAAGAGGTGGATAGCATCTGGGCCTATCCCAGTTCGCTGCTGACCTACGTGGCCGACTGTTTGGAAAGCAGCACCGGCCGCCGCGTGCCGGTGTTGGGATTGGAGCGGGACTGGAACGCGACCACTCATTCCTACGCCACGATGCGGTTGGCCACGCGATCGCGCAAGCATGGCGACTTCGACGACGTGGGCTACGAAATCGAGCAGGTCTGGGACGCGATCGGGAAACCGAGTTTTTGAGCGCCCTGTCGATGTTGGCGTGAGACGGGCCCGGGTTCCGCCCGGGCTCGTCTTCACCTTACGACGCCTACATCCTGCCGAGCGACGTGCGGCAGCCAACGCAGTCGGCGTCGCCCTGATATCCTCGAGAGAGGCTCCCTCCATGAACTCCTTATCCGCGTAGGGTGAGTTTGTGCGCCCGCCTGCGAACACCAGGGCGCCGACCCGCATACCTCCCATTCTCTCGAACGCATGGACCTAGCGACCGCCCCGGGGATCGGCTATGATGGCCCGATTTGCGGAATGAAGGGGAGGGCCGTCGCGCGTGATATCTCCATCTGAGAGCCAGAAGCCAGATTCAGGGGACCTGATTCGAAAGCTGCACGAACGGCCGCAGATGCCGCTGGCCGAATGGCTGCGCGCCCCGGCGCATGTCCACTTCAAGGCCTTTCGTATGGTCGATCCGCCGACGCAGCGCCCGGCGAGCCGCCATGAGTTTCTGGCCATGCTCGAATCGTTTCAGGTGCCGAGTGAAGCCAGGGTCGTGCAGGACAACTTCGGGTACGGCGTCAAAGTGGCGCCCTCGGGCGATCGGCTGATTCTCGTATGGCAAGCCCATACAGAGTATTACGCCTACCAAATCTGGCACGTGCCCCCGCAGCCCGCCTCCTCACCCCTCTCGTTTGGGGCGATGACCTATCCGCAGTACCGATTCCCCGTGACGCCGTTGGGCGCGGAGGTGTGCCGTCTCGATATCTTGCTGACCAGCGAGCGCCTGCCTGAACGGGATGCCTTGCGCGAGCGGTTTCCGGGGCCGATCATCTACGGCAGCCGCATTCTGGACGAGGAGACTACGATGGTCTCCAGCTTCACGCCCGACGAACATAGACGGGAGCGCTATTGGGTGAGTGTCGGGGCGGGGCGGACGAGGGCGTCGCTGCTCAAGGATATCGTCGATGCCATCGTGCGGATCGAGACCTACTATCACATGCTGTTGATGCAGAAGCCGTTGTTCTCTGCCGCAATCGATCAGGTCTATAAGTTCGAGCAGGTCCACCTGGAGCAGCGGGAGATCATCACGAGCCATATCGGGCATGCGAATTCACAGACCTTGGAGCGGTGGCTCAACAGTCTGACCGGAGACCTCCTCAAGACCAATCGCTTGGCGGGACGCCTGCACTTTGACCTGTCGGCCTCCGTCCCCTACGACAAGATCGTGCATACCACGCTGGCCGCCCTGACCGAGCGGCCGCTCCCGGACTATCGGCCGATCAGCGATTACGTCTTGAGCGGCGTGACGGGCGTCGCCGAGGGCTACCAACAGTTGCTGAAGCGCATCGACACGCTGAGAGGCGGATTCGAGGGGATCATCTCCATCATCCGGGCGCGCGTCGACTTGATGTTGCAAGCCCAGAACCTGTCGCTTCTCCAGAGCGTCGATAAGACCACGCGCAGTCAGGCGATTCTGCAACATACCGTCGAAGGGCTCTCCGTGATCGTCATCGCCTACTATTTGAGTGGGCTAGGGGCCTATGTGTTCAAGGGTCTGCAGGAAATGGGATGGCTCCGCGACGCCTCTGTCGCGTCGGCCATCTTCGTTCCGATCGCGATCGCCTTGGCCTTTATCATTAGTACCGTGAGCCGTCGTTATCTGCGCAAGAAGTTATCCGCGGAACCCACCCCCGTCGAGACTTCCAAGAGACAGGTTGACGAATAGCTGGTGAGGTGACCGGCTAGCACTTGGGCGTAACGTGCCAGGGGGGCGGCCTCCTCGCGCATATTATTGATTATTCGTTCTTGCCTTCGGTAGGATGGCAATAGGTCGGTCGCCTGGGGCTGAACCCAGGGTCAAGGGCTGGGCAGGACCACACTGTTTTATCGGGAAGGAGCACGCAACACCATGAGCAGCAATGGACGAGAGGGTATCGCGAAACCGTGGGTGCGCATTCCGAACGGAACCATGGTACGGCATCGGGAAGGCGGGCGCCAAGGCTACATCGATGGGTTGACGGAAATCGTGATCGGGTCCCAGCGGAACCCCGATGGGCGGACTCAGTACCGCGTGAATATCGGGGAAGCCGAGCGGTTCCTCGCCGTTGAGGATGATCTGGACATTCTCACCGATGAAGCGGGCATGGTCCTGATGCTCAAGCAGAAGCCGCCCTATCGGTCGTTGATTAGCACACAGCTACGCAATGCGTTTGCGGCTGAGCGGTTCGTCGTGTCCGCGTAAAGGCGTGGGTGTTGAGTTGGGGAGTGAAGGAGGCGCCGGCCCCCAGGTGGGCAGGGAGGACGGCTGCCTTCGGAGTGATAATGTCGGTCGCTGGATTGCCGGCTAGCGGTTCTCCTTCGTTTTCCCACCTCCTGAATCCCCCGAGGCCTTCCCACCCGGTTTGGGTGCTGGATCCTTCCCCGACATCCGATTGATCATGGCCCCAATCGCGGGGCCAATCTTCGGGATTTCCTGCTCGATGTTTCGGGCAGCGCTTTTCAACCCACGGCCGATGTCCTCAACCGTCGTGCCCTTCTCTGTCTCCGCCTTGGAATTGGCGGCCGCTTGGAGGGACGTCGCACTCCCCACTCCCCAACAGGCTCCGATCACGACAAGATAGATCAGGTACCGACTCATGAGGAAAGTATAGCACCGGCGGCGGGGTCGGGCCGGTCGGAGCGGCGTCGAGGTGCGGACGGCTCACCCCGGGCGAGGTCGGGGAAGACCGGCGTTGGCCCTGCGGCTCAATCCTGAGTGAAGTCTCCCAGGATGTAGGCCAGGTACTTTCGACTGTCCGGCTGATCCAGTAGGAATTCCACTCCGAAGTTGTTTCCGGCTTGCCAGCGGACCTTGGCACGTCCAAGGCTCACCCAGTGCTCCCCGAGGTCTTCCGGCAAATGGGCGTAGACCAGCAACTCATCCTGTACCGAGACCGGTCTGTTTCCGGTGAGGCGGCCTCCCTGCTTGGAGAGGTCCCACAAGGTGCCAGAGCCCAAAAGGTCATTGCCGAAATACCTCACCGAGAGCCAGCAGGTCGACCGGTCGGCCTTGCGCAGGAGTAAGGGTATGTTCATCTCGTCCTCCTCAGCCGAGTGCATGACGATGCTTGTGAGTGCAACGTATCAAGAGCTTCCGTGGCCGCCTACCCCCTCAATTGGGTTTGTCATTGGTCGGAGGAGGGACGCAGGCTCTGACACTCTCGCCGCTTTCGCGAAGGCGGGTATCACAACGTCTTGTTCCAACCCTTGTAGTTTCAAAGAGTTAGGTTGCTCGCCTCCGACCACTCGTGCTGGCACCATGAAGAGATGTAGCTGTCCAGAGGGTGCCCTGGAACGAAACGGGGCCTTCGAGGTCGGACGATCGTTAAGCCACGGGCCCAGCGCGGGGAGTGGTTGGTACACCAGTTGACACTCTGGATTCGCGAACAGTAGCCTGTGCCCCGTTTGCCATGCGGACCAACCTGGTATGACAGCACGGGGCACGTCATTGTGATCTGCGCTGGAGGAGCGCACATGGTCTTACGATCTGACGGGGGTAGGCCGTGGCGATAGACATCCTGGGGGCGGTTATCGTGACATCCGTGGTGCAGTCGATGTTCGGCGTGGGGGTCCTGTTATTCGGCACGCCGATCCTGCTTGTGTTGGGATACGACTTTGTCACCACGCTGGTCACGCTCTTGCCGATCTCGCTCACCATCAATCTGATCCAGGTCATTAAGCACCACCGGCATATCGATCGGCGGTTTTATCATCGGATTCTATTGATCACGGTGCCCGGCATCACGGTGTTTCTGTTCCTCGTGACGAAAGTGCGTGTGAATATTACCTGGGTCGTAGGCGTCTTTCTCATTGCCGTCGCGCTGAAGAGCATGTCCGGCTTGGTGAGCCGGGCGATCGACGCGTTTGTCAGCTACGAAAAGAGTTACCTCGCCACCATGGGGATCGTGCACGGGTTGACCAACCTCGGCGGGTCGCTGCTGACCGCCATGGTTCACGGCAAAAACTACGAGAAAGATGTGGCTAGAGTCACCACGGCGGTCTCCTACGGCACGTTTGCCTTTTTCCAACTCCTGACACTCTGCCTCTCAGCGACGGCCGACCAATGGCCGCCGGCCAAGAACGCGGTCTATGTGGCGGTGGGGGTGGGGATGTTCCTGATCACCGAACAGATCGTCTACACGAAACTCGATTCCTCGCGGTACCACTCGATTTTTTCCGGATTCCTGTTCCTCTCCGGTCTGCTCCTCATCGGCAAAGCCGCCTTCGCGCAATAGTGCACAGGCAACGTTGCGGAGGGCCGCCAGCCTGCTACACGGCGTGGGCGCGTTTGGCCGCCGAGGCCTGTTTCTTGTGCAGCAGGGGAGGGCCGAGGGGGAGTAATGCCTCGCCCGTGAATGCCAGAGTAAGGGTGCCGATGGCGTGATAGAAGGCGATCAAGCCGACGAGAATATGGCCGACGCCCGGAAGCAATTCACTGATGAAATCCAACCGGGCCAGAGAGGTCGCCAGGAACGTCAGCGTGATGATGACGTGGAGAAAACTCAACGTGAAGTTCCGATAGGCCGTGAGATACACCATGACCAACGAAAATACCGTGTACACCATGTTGATGGGTGCATAAAGGACGTTGTCGAATTGATAGGTGGTGCTCGATCCGACCAGCTTTGCGGTGCACAGCGTCGTCCAGAGAAAACCGTACATGGTCAGGGCCGTGCCGCCGAGCTGTTCGTGATAGCGAATGTCCGTGATGCCCGCCAGAATCTGAACGATCCCTCCGAAAATGAGGGCGATGACCAACGCGCCGACCCGATTGCGATCGGGAATCCAGCCAAGTTGCGCCACGCCTAGTGTCAGCGCTCCCACCGCCAGTCCGAATAGACCGATGGCCAATACATCTATACGTCGCGACTGATCTTCCGGGGTCATAGCATCTCCTCTCGGGACCTCTCGTAAGTACAAACAAGGACGCGTGTCCGATAGGACGGACCGCATCTGCGCACAGGATGCAAGACTGCCCGCGGAAATGCAACTGGGCGGAATCGGCCGGCGCGTAGCGGCTTGCTTGGTATGAATGCTACAATCCGCCTCTGCTGACGGGAGGAGTCTTTCATGGATCTCGATGCATTTCGCCAGATGGTGGCCAAATATCCGAATGGGTTTCTGGGGCGCTACGGGCTCGGGAATCGGTTGTTACAAGAAGGGGGGCCGTTGGAAGAAGCGGTCGAGCACCTTCAGGTGGCGGTCAAGCTCGATCCGGTTCATGTGGCCTCGCATTTATCGCTGGGACGGGCATTGGCCGGTGTAGGCCGAACGGACGAGGCCAAGCAGGCGCTCCGGGCCGGCATTGCGGCGGCACAGTCCGGCCGGTCCAATGGCGGCGGTGATCTCGTCCCCGAGATGCAAACCCTCCTCCGCTCACTGGGCTAGGAGTGTCTGCTCGGCCAGCCCTCGCGTGTCCCTCGAACAGATCATCCTGGCGGTCCAAAATGCGTATTTGCTTGGCCCCTGCTTGCTCTCGTGTAGACTGACGGGAGTAAGGAGATACCCCCATGAGCCAAGCTGTTCAGTTGGATCTCGAAGGATCGTTCCTTGACCTCCGGCGCCATCCTCGCGTGCGCGTGGACGCTCCATTTGCATGTGCCCTCTCCCGCCGCGGTATCAAGTCGTGGTGGTCACAGGAGGACCACGGGCTGGGTGTCGTGTTCGACGTCTCGATCGGCGGGGCCAAACTGATGACCGAATCGCCGATCAAGGCAGGCGAGCGTATGACCCTCACGCTCAATCTTCCCAAGCAGGCGGCGCCGATGAAGGTCGACGTCGCGGCCGTGCGCTGGGTCGCCGGCCAAACTGCCGGCATCGAGTTTCTCTCGTTTACCCAAGAAGCCGAGTGGCGGTTGCGCAAGTATTTGTCGCAGGTGGTGAAACCCGCGACAGCACGGCCGCACGCATCCAAGCAGGCACCCCGACCGTGAGCCTCAGCCACTGCCGGTGAGTACCGGCGGTGGCATGGTGCCCTCTCCGTGCCATCCCCTCCGCCCCGCTGACCGTCCTTGAGCCATCAGCAATCCGTCTGCTAGCATGCCTTTGTGAGCGTCTTCCACTGCGATTCGGCCGGGTTCGCTCCGTGGTCGCGGGCCATCCTCCGACTGCGGACGATCATGACTCTTGGTCGATGGGGAGTGCCCCTGCGCGGGCTCTTGTGTCTTGCGGCGTATGGGCTGTGGGTGTGGTCCGGTTCTGCCGGCTGGGCGGGGGAATCAGGGCTCCGCGAGGCGGATGGAGGCGGTCAACAGCGGAATGGCGAATTGGTCCCAGGCACCTGGACGCCGGTACCCGTCAATTGGCGAAGTGGAACCGTCGACTGGCGCGGGCAGTTCGGCCGCCGGGAAGCGCTGCTCTGTCCGCCCCGAGGCATCCTCCACCCCATTTTTGGTACCGACATCTATACCGACGATTCGTCAATCTGCACCGCGGCACTGCATGCCGGAGTTTTGTCCTCCCGCGAGGCGGGGGGGATCGTCGCAGTCGAAATCCGGCCGGATCCAATGCAATACCTGGGGACCTTGCAGAACGGCATCGCCAGTGACGATTGGTTTGATCACTGGCCGAGCGGCTTTGTCTTTCTGCGGTCGGGTGATGGTGCTGCCCCTGCGCCGGCGGTTGCGGCGCATGCCAGGACCTCTGCGGAAGCCTGGCCCGATTCGATCGGTCGTGTGGTGAGTGTGCTCTGCCCGCCAAAAGTTGAGCTCCTCAGCGTCTTCGGGACGGACTGGTATACCGACGATACCCCCATCTGTTCGGCTGCCGTCCATGCCAGCCGGACTACCCACGAAATGGGCGGGGTGGTGTCCATTGTGATTCGTCCCGGAAAACCGAGCTATCCGGGGAGTTCCCGGCACGGCATCGCGAGTATGACCGCCGAGTCCAGGCCGGCGAGCTTCGAGTTTGTGGAGACACCTCCCAACACTCCGCTTCCGCCGACGTTGACGACCCCCTTCCTCAGATCGTCGGGACGTCTTGAACCCTCCGTCCCGCTGCGGTAGTCCTGCCATCGGTCGAAGTCGTTCATCTGAGAAGCCCACAGCAAAACGCCGGCTGGTCGGGAGTCCAGTCGGCGTTTTGGCCGGGAGCGAGGGGGGACTCGGTCGCGGCTGGATCCACCTGTTCGTTCGATGGGAATGATCGCAGCGCCCCATAATCGCGCATTCAACGTGGGATCAATCTTCCGTTACGAAGGTCGATGAGCGGGACAGGCACAGTGGTGCCGGCGGCTTGATGCGGGGAATACGCCGCCGTTCAACGGCGGATGAACTCCGTGGTCAGCCCGAAGGCCTTAGGCGTGGCCGATTGGGTGCTCGGGCATCGGCTCGATCAGAGAGGTTGGACGACTCAGGAGCACCGCGTGGCTGTTGAGGGGCGCTGGGTCTTGACCGGGCGTCACTTTTCGATAGCTGCCGTCCGGCTGCAACAAGCTGGCGTTGACGGTATCCGAGAGGTAGGTGTGGAGCACCTGATCGCGAAGATAGCGCAACAGGCGCTGATCCTCGATCGGGGCTAGGATTTCCACCCGACGATCCAAATTGCGCGGCATGAGATCGGCACTGCCGATGTACAGTTCGTCCTGTTCACCGTTCCGGAAGTAGTAGATACGGCTATGTTCGAGAAAGCGGCCGACGATGCTCATGACGTGGATGCGGTCACTGAGACCGGGAACACCAGGACGAAGGCAGCAGATTCCGCGAACCAATAGATCGACGCGCACACCAGCCTGGGACGCTTCGTACAGCAGATCGATCATGTTCCGATCGACCAGTGCGTTGAGTTTGAAGATGATGTGCCCGGGCTCGCCCTGTTTGTGCCGGGCGATCTCCCGTCGAATCAACGTTTCCAGGCCCTGTCGCAAGGAGGTCGGAGCCACCAGGAACTTCCCGTAGCTCGGGGTGGCCGAATAGCCCGTGAGGTAGTTGAACAATTCGGTGGCATCGGCACCGAACTCGTCGGCACTGGTCAGCAATCCTACGTCGGTATAGACGTGCGCGGTGACGGCGTTGTAGTTGCCGGTGGACAAGTGGACGTATCGCCGGAGCACGTCTCCTTCTTTTCGAACCACCAAGGTCAGCTTGGAGTGGGTCTTGAGGCCGAGGACGCCATACACGACGTGGACGCCCTCCCGTTCCAACGCGCGCGCCCATTCGATATTGCTTTCCTCGTCGAAGCGGGCTTTCAACTCCACGAGCACGGAGACCTGTTTGCCGTTCCGGGCGGCCTTGAGCAGCGCCTCCACGACGGGGGCGTTCCGTCCCACACGGTAGAGTGTCTGTTTGATCGCCAGGACGTCCGGGTCTTGCGCGGCCGTCTCAAGAAACTCCACGATCGGCATGAAAGAATCGTAGGGATGATGCAAGAGGATGTCCTGGCGCCGAATGGCGCCAAAGAGATCCTTGGCGGTTTCATCCAGTCCACTTGGCCATCGCGGCGTAAACGGCGGATCCTTGAGATCGGGCCGATCGAGCGAGCACAGTTGCATGAGGTGGTTGACGCCGAGCGGCGGTGCGAGGTTATACAGGTCCTCAGGATCGACGTCCAGATTGTCGACAAGAATCTGGCGGACGGCATCGGGTATGGACGGATCAACGGTGAGTCGCACGACGGCGCCGAAACGGCGCTGCCGAATGCCGTGTTCGATGGACTCCAGCAGATCGGGGGCTTCCAGTTCTTGAATGGCGTATTCCGCGTCACGGGTGACGCGAAAGAGATAGGAACCCTCCACCTGCATGCCGGGGAACATCGCGCCGAGGTTCGCGGCAATCACCTGTTCCAGCCAGACGAAGGTGCTCTCGGGCGGCAGCGGCGCTGATGCGGGCGGTGGGACCGGAGTGGGAGGGGCGATCGGCAGCAATCGCGGGAGGGTATTGGGCACTTTCACCCGAGCAAAGAGGCTGCGGCCCATCGTATCGCGAAGGAGCACAGCAAGGTTCAGGCTCTGGTTGGAGATGAACGGGAACGGCCGAGCCGGATCGTAAGCCAGAGGCGTCAGCACTGGATAGATCATCCGGCGAAAATAGTCGTTCATGAGCGTCTGCTGGCTCTCGTCGAGGGCCTCGTAGTTAAGAATGTGAATGCCCGCGGCCTCCAACTCACGCAAGAGGAGGCCGAGGCAGGCGCGCATTCGACCCATCAACCCTCGCGCGATGACACGGACTTCGGCCAATTGTTGTTGGGGTGTCAGGCCGTCCATGGAGACTTCACTGACGTTGGCATCGACCTGGTGCTTCAGACCCGCGACCCGTACCATGAAAAATTCCGTCAGATTGGACCCTACGATGGCCAGAAACTTGACCCGTTCCAGAAGCGGATGGCGTGTGTTGAATGCCTCGTCGAGGACGCGGCTCGAGAAGCTCAAGAGGCTGAATTCCCGATTCAGATAGAAGGGTTGCCCATCAAGAGGAGGTGCGGTTTCCGCAGTGCTGCAGGATTCGGCTGAGGCCTCTGCCTGAGGAGTGCGAGAAGAGTCTTGCGGGACCGTCATGCTACCACCCACCGATGGCCAGTGCGATTCGTTCGACTGGGCGCCAAGCCGGTCGTCATGCTCGTGCCACGTGTCACAGGACGGTGCTCACAAGACATGCCGGAACAGCCAAAACAGGCCGCCCGAAAGGGCGATCGAGGCCGGGAAGGTGAGTGCCCAGGCCAAGAGAATGTTGCGGACCGTGGCCCACTGCAGACCGGAGCGATTGGCGGCCATGGACCCGGCGACGCCGGAGGAGAGTGTGTGTGTCGTGCTCACCGGGAGTCCGAAGACGTCCGCGGCTCCGATTGCCCCGGCCGCCACCAACTCAGCGCTGGCGCCTTGCGCATAGGTGAGGTGCTGCTTGCCGATCCGTTCTCCGACCGTCACGACGATCCGTTTCCACCCGATCATGGTGCCCATACCGAGCGCGAGCGCCACGGCCACTTTCACCCACGGGGGAATGAATTTGGTGGCCTTATCAAGGGCGGCCGTATAGGCGCCCACATGGGCTTGTTCCTCGGCCGAAAAAGCCGGGGCGTTTTGCCGCTTCATGAGTCGGAAGGCTTCCCCCACCAGGTACATGTCGTTGCGGACGTTGCTGACATTCTCTGCCGGCAGTTTCGCCAGGGATTTGTAGCCCGACACGTTTTGGGCGATCTCGGACATGACGGTTTGCACCGCGCCGAACGTCGCAGGCGAACCGCGCTGCGTGTGCAAGAACTCGGTGACTGCCCCACGCGCATGTTCGCTCGGGACGCCGGCGGCAGCGCCATGATGGGCCAACACGGTCACCGCCGACTGGGACACTTGTTGAAATTGCTGAACCTCCTGCTCGCTGACCGCCCGGTTCAAGGCGTAGGCCGTCGGGACGCAGCCGATCAAGATCAGCATGATGAGCCCCATCCCTTTCTGCCCGTCGTTCGAGCCGTGTGCAAAGCTAACGCTCGTACACGTCAGAATCAACAGGGCGCGAATCCACCAGGGGGGCGGTTGCTTGCCTTCAGGGGCCGAATAGAGCTTGGGAATGCGGATCAACTGACGCGCCAGTAACAGGAGCCCCGCGGCGAGGGTGAATCCGACCATGGGGGAAAGAACCAGTGACTTCATGACCTTGAGGCCCTGATTCCAGTCAACTCCGCTGGTACCGTCGCCTCCGGTGATGAGCTGGTTCATGAGTCCTACCCCGATCACCGATCCGATGAGTGTGTGGGAGCTTGAGGACGGGAGTCCCAGATACCACGTGCCGACGTTCCAAATGATGGCCGCCAGTAAGAGCGCAAAGACCATCGCGAAGCCGGCGTCGCTGCCGACTTTCAAGATGAGCTCGACCGGCAAGAGCGCCACAATACCGAATGCCACGGCGCCCGACGACGCCAGGACCCCCAACAGATTGAAGACGCCGGACCAGACCACCGCGACGTTCGGAGGGAGGGCATGCGTATAGATCACCGTGGCGACGGCATTAGCGGTATCGTGAAACCCGTTGACGAATTCGAAGCCCAACGCGATGACCAATGACAGGGTGAGCAGGGTGAAGGGAAATGACGTTGGAATCGTGACACCCGACAGGTCGCCGAACAACTGGAGCGCGGTATAGAGTCCACCCACGAGGAGCACGGTGACAAAAGCGGCCTGCCCCCACCGGTTCGCGCCCGTCGGGTTTTCGACGGCAGTTGCCGAGGTCGGTGAAAAATCTATAGGGCGAATCGAGACGGGAACCTGCTCCATGCAGAGACTCCTTCGTTGGCAACGGTGCGAGCACGCCAATGGGTGCCACAAGATACTCGCGATCCTGACGGAATGCGCCTTCAGTCGGTTAAATCTTCCTCAAGGCAGTGTTAACTTCCGGTTGCCTCAGGGTGGGCTGCCGCGATGGATTCGGTCGCCAGCAATCTCGAAGCATGACGGCACTCTGAGGGGCCCTCGGCGTTGGCACCAGGTGGAGAGGGAGGTATGCGGAAACAACCACGGCCTGCCGGGTTGGAGCCCGGCAGGCCGTGGAGTGGGGGAACCGTCGCCTGTGTTACTTGATCGCGACGGCTTTGACTTCGAGGTAGGTGGTCTGGCCCTGCAAGACTTTCGCGATGCCGTCTTGCACCAGAGTGGTCATGCCTTCGCCCATCGCGCAGTGCAACATCTCTTCGGTTTTGGCCTTCTGTTGGATCAGCCGCTTCATGGTGTCGGTGCCCAGCAGTAATTCATGCAAGGCCACGCGGCCTTTGTACCCGGACCGTGAACAGGTTTCGCACCCTTTCCCGCGCCAGAGTTTGAATTTGCTGTCGTACGTGACGCCGATGTTCTTGTCCCAGTAGGCCTCGCCGTAGGCTTTCTTCAAGTCCTCGAATTCCCGTTCGTCCGGACGATATTCCTCTTTGCAGTCCTTGCAGATGCGGCGCGTCAATCGTTGGGCGAGGACTCCTAGCATGGCGTCCGCAAAACTGAAGGAATCGCAGCCCATGTCCAGCAAGCGCGTCACGGTTTCGACGGCGCTGTTGGTGTGCAGGGTGCTCATCACCAAGTGGCCGGTCAGCGAGGCCTCGATGCCGATTTCGGCCGTCTCTTTGTCGCGCATTTCGCCGACCATGATGACGTCGGGGTCGGCGCGGAGGAAGGCGCGCATCGCCTTGGCGAATGTGAAGTCGATCTTCGGTTGCACCTGCACCTGGCGCAGACCGTATTGCGTAATTTCGACCGGGTCCTCCGCCGTCCAGATCTTGATGTCCGGCGTGTTGATGAACCCCAGGACCGAGTGGAGGGTCGTGGTTTTACCGGAGCCGGTCGGCCCGACGCAGAGGATGATGCCGTAGGGTTTCTCGGCGATGTCTTTCAAGGCCGTCAGATTGCGTTCGGAGAACCCCATTTTTTCCAACGGCAACGGCTCACTCGCCGCCAGAATACGCATGACCACGTCTTCGTTGTACCCGGCCGTCGGGATGGTCGCGACGCGCAACTCGATTTCCTTCGTTTCGCCAATGCGGAACTTGATCTTGCCGTCCTGTGGCTTGCGGCGTTCGGCGATATCGAGGCTCGCCATGATTTTGAGGCGGGAGACGATGGCGCGGCGGTAACTCGGCGGAATTTTCATGTACTCGAAGCAGCTCCCGTCCACACGGAAGCGCACCATCGTGTCGCGTTTTTCACCGTAGGGCTCGATGTGAATGTCGGAACAGTTCATCTTGTAGGCGTCGAACATGATCTGGTTGGCTAGACGGACGATGGCGCTGTCGTTTTCGTCCAGCCCCGAGCCCCCGCCGGCGTCGGCGGCGGCCTCTTCTTGCGCCTCACTGACGAGGTCGCCCAGGATGTCGGAGATGTTGCCGTCGCCCATGGCGCTTTTGCCGCTGTCGCCGCCGCCCACGGAATTCGTGAGAAAGTTGGCGATGTCGCGCCGCAGACTGACGGCGAAGCGAAGGTTCAAGCCGGGAAAGGTGCGTTTGATGTCCTGGACGCGATCCAAGTCGCTCGGGTCGTCGGTCAGAACTTCCACGGAGAGCCGGTCCCGCTTCAGGGGCATCCAGTGGTGATTCTTGAGATAGTCGACGTTGAGGTTCTTGAGTAGTTCGATGTCGACGATCGTCCGTTCACTGTATTCGATGTAGGGGCACTTGTAGTACTGGCTGAGCGACTTGCCGAGGTCGGCTTTCGGGACCTTGTACTTTTCGATGAGGATCGTTTCGATGTCGGAGTTCCCCTTCTTGGATTCCGCCAACGCGTTGTTCAGGTCGTTTTGCGACAGACGATTGGCCGAGAGGAGATAGTCAAATTTGGACGGGGCCTTCTTGCCCTTTTTCTGGAGGTTGTGGAAGGCGGCGCCGAGGGCCTTGGCGATCTCCGCGACGAATTCTTCGTCTTTGCGGATAAAACGAGAGCCGCTTTTCTTGTTCAGCAGCTGGATGACCCCCATCAAGTACTTGTTCTCCGCGACGATCGGGTAGGTCAGCACCTGCTTGGTGCGAAAGCCGGTCTTTTTGTCGTTGGCCGTGTCAAACACTAGGGCGGGGTGGAAACCCGCCAGCTCGGATGGGTTATACGCATCGACCACGTTGACGGGACGAAGATACTTCGCGGTAAATCCGGGAAGGCTGGATTCGGTGATCGGCAAGCGCACCACCTCGACATTGTCCATGCCGGGGGTCTTGGCGTAGATCTCCTTTTTGTCGTTGTCGACGGCGTAGAGCGTGAGGTCTTCCGCGTCGAAGATACTCAGGATTTCTTTGTGGAGATCGAGCAGAATTTCGTCGATATCGATGGCGGCATTGATCTTGGTCGAAAGCCGCTTGACGATTTCGGCCTGCTCCGCCTTGTTGGGGGCCAGACTCCCGGGTTCCGAGGACGGTTTGGGTGAAGGGGTCATCGGTGTCCGTTTCCAGTCGCTGAGGTTGAAGACTGATCGCAGTGGAACCAGACGGGACGCGCTCCGGGTCCTTCCGCGAGGGTACAGGGATCAGTCTATCGGAAGGTGTCCAATAGGCAAGGAGATTGTCTTTTTTGGGAGAGAACTGGCATGAGCCAGGAGGCAGCAGGGGGGAGGCAGAACGGGGAGCCCTGCCCAGGCTGAGGAGCCAAGGGCTTAGCCAAACAAGTGCCGCTTGGGTGTCGTCAGAGAGACGGGGCTGCCCGTCCTGGGATTCTCGCGATTGTGGCGGGCTTACTTGGTGATCACGGAGAGGGCGTGGGCCACGACCTGGTCGGGGGCGATCTTCGTCGTCTGCCCGGTTTTCCGGCTCTTCCACTCGACGACGCCTTGGGCCAAACCCTTATCCCCCAACACCAACTGGAAGGGGGTGCCCAGGAGATCGGCGTCGTTGAACTTCACGCCGGCGCGCTCGTCCCGATCGTCCCACAGCACTTCGATGCCGGCCGCGGAGAGCTGCTCATGGAGCTGCTCGGCCAACTGGAGCACCGGGGCTGAGGGGCTCAGCGGCAGCAATTGCACGTGGAAGGGCGCGATCGGGGTAGGCCAGATGATGCCTTTGGCGTCGTGGTTCTGTTCGATCGCGGCGGCGGCCGTGCGGCCGACCCCGATGCCGTAGCACCCCATGATCGCCAGACGCTCCTGGCCTTGCTCGTCAAGGATCGTGGCGCTCATGGCCTTGCTGTATTTGGTGCCGAGTAAAAAGACCTGACCGACCTCAATGCCTTTCGCCAGCGTGAGGGTGCCGTCGCCGCGTGGTGACGGATCCCCGCTCCTCGCGTTCCGCAAATCCGCGAACTGGTCGACCGAAAAGTCGCGGTCCCAATTCGCGTTGATGTAGTGGGTGTCCCCCTGATTGGCGCCGACGACGAAATTACGCATGGCCTTGACGCCATGGTCGGCCAGAATGCGGACCTCCTTGAGGCCGATCGGGCCTGCGAATCCCAGCGGAGCGCCGGTGATCTCCTTGACCTGCTCCGGCGCCGCCAGCTCGACGTCCGTGACCCGCAACAGACGGGCCAGCTTGACCTCGTTCACGTCGTGATCTCCGCGGACCAGCACGGCCACGACCTGCTTGTCGCCCTTGTACAAGAGCGTCTTCACCAGTTGTTGCGCTCCAATTTTCATGAACCGCGTCACTTCCTCGACCGTGCGACGGTTGGGGGTTGCGGTTGCGGTCAGCGGAAGGGAGGGGCTCTGGTCCCCGGTGGTCGGCGGCAGCAGTTCGGCTCGCTCGACGTTGGCGGCGTACGTTCCTGCCTCGCTATAGACCACCGTGGCTTCACCGGTCTCGGCCAAGACCATGAACTCATGGGACACGTCGCCGCCGATGAGTCCGGTGTCTGCCTCGACTGCGCGGAACGTCAACCCACATCGGGTGAAAACACGCGTATAGGCGTCGTACATCTTCTGATAGCTGATGCGCGCGCCTTCTTCGTCACGATCGAAGCTGTACGCATCCTTCATGATGAACTCTCGCCCGCGCATGAGTCCGAAGCGCGGGCGGATCTCGTCGCGGAACTTCGTTTGGATCTGGTAAAAGTTGACCGGCAATTGGCGATAGGACTTCACTTCCCGCCGGAACAGATCCGTGATGACTTCTTCATGGGTGGGGCCCAGACAGAAATCCCGCTCGTGGCGGTCTTTGAAGCGCAACAGCTCCTTGCCGTAGTAGTCCCAGCGGCCCGTCTCCCGCCACAGCTCAGCGGGTGAGGCCACGGGCATCAGCAGTTCCTGCGCGCCCGCCCGGTTCATTTCCTCGCGGATGATCTGTTCGATTTTGCGAATGACCCGCAGGCCCAGCGGCAGATAGGTGTAAATGCCGGCGGCCACCTTCCGGATGAAGCCGGCGCGCAGCATCAGCCGATGGCTGACGGTTTCAGCTTCAGCAGGATCTTCGCGGAGGGTGGGAATGAGAAGCTGGGAAAACCGCATCAGACACTAACGTAGGAAGAGGCGTTCCAGATCGTTCCAGAAGGCAAAGACCATGATCCCCACGAGCAGCACCAAGCCCACTTGCTGTGCGATCTCGCGCTGGCGCTCGCCCAGGGGCTTGCGCAGAATGCCTTCGAGCGCGAAGAAAAACAAGTGCCCGCCGTCAAGGATCGGAATGGGCAACAGATTCAACACCCCCAGATTGATGCTCAACATGGCGATCAAGAAGACGAGGCTCGACGTACCCTGCGAGGCGGCTTCGCCCGAGATGTTGGCGATGGTCAGCGGACCGCCGATGTTCTTGCTCGAAATCTCTCCTGTGAACATCTTGTAGATGCCGATCGTCGTCAGCTCGGTCCAGCGCCAGGTGGCCACGGCACCCAGGACGGGAACGGACCAGGGGCTGTCGGCCTTGATGATGGATTGGCTCTGCGCCGAAATGCCAATACGTCCGATGGCCTTGCCCTCGCCGGCCTGCTTGTCGGCGGCCGGCGTGACCGACAGTGTTTCGGGGTGCCCGTTGCGGAGCACGGTAAATTGCAGGGGCTTGTCGGGGTTGTCTCGGACGATCGTGGTCATCTGGGACCAGGTGTGGATCTCCTGATCGCCGATCTTGGCGACGCGGTCGCCCTCCTTGAAGCCAGCCTGTTGGGCCGGATGGCCGGGCAGGATACCCGTGATGACCGGGGCCCGCTCTTCGATGCCAAGCCGGTAGGCGGGACGCCCGTCCTCGGTTTTGCTCGGTTCCACGGCAGGCGTGACGAGGAACGTTCGGACCGCGTCATGGCGGCGCACGTCGATCGTCAGCGGCTTTCCGCCGCTCTTGGCCACCGCCTCGTGTAACTCGGTGCTGGTCGACACATCGCGATCGTTGACGCGGATGATGCGGTCCCCCGCGCGCAGCCCTGCCGTGTCGGCCGGCGAGCCGGGCAGGACGGCTTCCACCTCGGACACGATGTCTTTGAAACTCGGGACCGGCACGGAATAGCCCGCGGCCAACACCCCCGAGTACACCAAATAGGCCAAAATAAAATTGAACCCCGGCCCGGCAGCCACGATCAGCATTTTCTTCCAGAGGGCCTGGTGGGCGAAGGACCGTCGTCGATCCTCCGGGGTCAGCGCTTCGGCTTCTTCCTCGCCGAAGAGTTTCACGTAGCCACCCAATGGCACACCGGAGACCAAGTACTCGGTCTCACCGACCTGGCGGCTCAACAACCGGGGGCCGAATCCCAGGGAAAATTTCAGCACCTTGACGCCGACCCAACGGGCCGCCAGAAAATGGCCCAATTCGTGGAAGGCGACCAAGACCCCCAAGACCACCAGAAACCACCAGGCTTTCTGCAAGAGGACCCAGAGGGCGTCGGGGGACCAGGCGAAGGAGCTCAGCAGGTTCATACGTGGGGCTTCCTTTATGAGAAGACTGCCTTCACCTTACCATCCAATGTGGCAAAACGGTACCGGAATCATCATCGCACAAGGGCGTGCACGAGCGAACCGGCCTTCTCCCGGGCCCAGCGATCGGCCTCGATCGCCGTCTCCAAACTGTCCAACTCGCGGCGATCGTGGGCGGCCATGGTCGACCGGATGATCTCGGGAATCTCGCCGAATTTGATACCCTGGTTCAAAAACGCGTCGACCGCCACTTCATTGGCCGCGTTCAAGGTCGCCGGCATGGTTCCCCCGATCTCCAAGGCCTCATACCCTAGCCGGAGGCAGGGGAAGCGGTCGTGATCCGGGCGGTGGAAGGAGAGGGTGCCGATGGCCGCCAGGTCCAAGCTCGGCAGGTCGAGGTTCAGTCGCGCCGGGTAGTTCATCGCGTAAGAGATGGGCGTCCGCATGTCGGGAAGCCCGAGCTGCGCGATCACTGATCGATCGGTGTATTCCACCAATGAGTGGATGATGCTTTCGCGGTGAATCAACACGTCGATGTGGGAGGTCGGGATGTCGAAGAGCCACCGGGCCTCGATGACCTCCAGACCTTTATTCATGATCGTGGCGGAGTCGATCGTGATTTTCGAGCCCATTTTCCAATTGGGATGCTGCAGCGCACGTTCGGGTTTGACCTCGCGAATTTCTTCACGGGTGCAGCCCCACAAGGGCCCGCCGGAGGCGGTGAGGATCAAGCGCCGGACGTCTTCCGGTCGGTGGCCTTCCAACGATTGAAAAATGGCGCTGTGTTCGCTGTCGACGGGAAAGATACGGACCTGGCGAGCGCGGGCTTCGTGCTGCATCAATTCGCCGGCCATGACCATCGGCTCTTTGTTGGCGAGTGCCACGTGTTTGCCGGTCCTGATCGCCGCGAGCGTCGGAAGCAGGCCCGCGGCGCCCACAATGGCGGAGATCGCCAATTCCGCGCCGGGTGTTGCGGCGACGTGGGCAACGCCTTCTGGGCCGGCAAGAATCTCGATCGCGAGATCCCGGCATCGCTGGCGGAGCCGTTCGGCCGCGTCCGCGTCCGACATGGCGACCACCTGCGGGCGGAATTGCCGGATCTGCCCCTCGAGCTTTTCATCGTTGCTGCCGGCGGTGAGGCCAAGCACGCGGAACGCGTCGGGAAAGCGGGCGACGATGTCGAGGGTGTTGGTCCCGATGGAACCGGTGGAGCCGAGTACGACGATCTGCTTCATTGACGATCCTTCGCGGGGGCCGTCAGCGTGACGGCGGGCGCCTCATGCCTTGAGGAGCGCCACATAGTAATAGAACGCCGGGGCGGTAAACAACAAGCTATCGATACGATCCATCATCCCACCGTGCCCCGGCAGGAGCCCACCCGAGTCTTTGACGCCGGCGCTGCGCTTCAGCGCAGATTCGACCAGGTCACCGGCCACTCCCACCGCCGTCAACAACAGGCTGGTGAGCAGGCAGTCGACCAGAGACAAGCTGGGAAGAAACCACGCGCGGGCAAGGAGAGCCGCGGCCAAGGCCAGCGCCCATCCGCCGATGAGGCCTTCGACCGATTTCTTGGGGCTGATCCGCGGCGCGAGCGGCGTCCGCCCGAAAAGACTGCCGACATAGTAGGCGCCGGTGTCGCCGGCCCAGGTGACGAGCAGGAGAAAACACACGAGCCAGACGCCGTCCGGCAAGGCCCGAAGACGTAGCGCATAGGACAGACACCACGCGACGTACAGCGCGCCCAGGACGGCCACGGCGGCATCGGTCAGCCGACGGTCGCTCGGGCTCGCCGCCAGCAAGGTGGCAGTCAGCGTTCCCAGCGTGAGCAGGAGCAGCGCCGACTGCAGCGAGAGCCATTCGGCCCACTGCACCGCGGCGAGGATGAGCCCCGCGCCGAGCAATCCTACAAACATGGCCGGTGGAAAGGGGCGTGAGCCGAGATACAAACGATAGACCTCGCCGACCGCCAGCACCGCCGTCGCAAGGGCCAACGCAAACAGGCCGATCGGTGGCGCAAAGACGAGGACGCCGCAGAGCAAGGGAATGCCGACGAGCGCAACGTAGACCCGTCGAGGATCGAAGCGGGATTTCGCGGGGCCCGCCGTCACAGGGGCGTCGCAGCTCGAGAGCTGATCCACCGTAGGGGACCTCACCGTCCGTTCGCGGGCGAGAGAGGGGCGGCGACCCGGCCGAAGCGCCGCTCGCGGCCTTGAAATTCATGCAAGGCCAGCAGGGTCTCACGGCGCCGAAAGTCCGGCCAGAGGGTCGGCGTGAAGTACAGCTCGGTATAGGCCAGTTGCCAGAGGAGGAAATTGCTGATTCGGCTTTCGCCGCTGGTACGGATCAAAAGATCGGGGTCCGGCAGTTCGGCCGTGAACAGGTGCTGGGCGAAGGACCGCTCATCAATGGCATCGGGGGTCAATCGGCCCTCGACGCAGGCGTTGGCCAGGCGCTTGGCCGCTTCGACGATTTCCGCGCGCCCGCCGTAGCTCAGCCCGACGGTCAAGTTCAGCTTGGCGCAGTGGCGCGTCTCCTGTTCGGCGGTCTGGATGCGTTTGAGCGCCGAGGTCGGGAGCAGTTCGATCCGCCCGATCGTGCGGAGACGAATACCTCGCTCGATCAGGGTATGCTGCTCGGTCGTCAGGTAGTGTTCCAGCAGTCCCATCAAGGCGCTGACTTCAGTCTCCGGGCGATTCCAATTCTCCTGCGAGAAGGCATAGATGGTGAGGGCAGGGATCCCGAGATCGAGGAACACCCCGAGGACTTCTTTGAGGGACTTGATGCCTTCACGATGCCCGGCCACGCGAGGAAGGCCTCGCGCGCGTGCCCAGCGTCCGTTTCCATCCATAATAATGGCGACGTGTTTGGGAAGCGCTTCAGTATTCAGTTTGGCGAGGAGTTCGTCGTCTGAAATAGTGCCGGCCGGCGCGGTTTGTGCCATAAGAATCAGGCGGAAGGGTACGTCTCAGCAATGGTAGGAAGGTTAGCGGGAGTCTAAAGCCCCTATTTACAAAAGTCAAACGAGGAGCGGCTTTGCGCGAGGTTCGGTCTCCATCGCATTGCGGTTCGAAAAAGCCATCAGCTATACTCACTCGTTGCGCACAGGGAGCATATCAGCCTATGTCGACACCAACGACACCAGCCCTTACGCTCTTCGGCCTAACTGAGGGGGAGGTGCAGCAGGCCCTCACTCGCGTCAAGGTCCGGGACGTGGACTATGCCGATCTGTACTTTGAGTCGGCGCGGTCCGAATCGGTCTCGATGGAGGAGGGCATCGTCAAGCGTGCGACCACCGGTATTTCGCAAGGGGTGGGAGTGCGGGCGACGTCGGGGGAGAAGACCGGCTTTGCCTATTCGGATGAACTCACCAAGAAAGATTTGGAATTGGCCGCCGATGCCGCACGCTACATCGCGACGAGCCCGCAACAGGGCGGTCCGGTGCCGGTGGCCCGGCAGGGCAAGCCGACGCGGGATCTGTATCCCCTCACGCACACTGTGCCGGTCACCACGGAAGAGCGCGTCAACCTCCTGAATCTGATCGACGCCGAGGCTCGGCGGTGCGATCCCCGGATCAAAAACGTCATGGCGTCGATCAACATCGAGCACAAGGTGGTGATCGTGGCGAACCATGAGGGCCAGGTGGTCGGCGACGTGCAGCCGTTGGCCCGGCTCCAGGTGACCTGTATCGCAGAGGAAAACGGCAATCGCCAAGTCGGCTCGTTCGGTGGCGGAGGCCGGATCGGGTTCAACTGGTTCAAGGAAGAGGATCGGTACCGTCGGTATGCCTGCGAGGCGGCCCGGCAAGCGATTCTCAATCTGCAGGCGGTCGAGGCGCCGGCGGGGGTGATGCCGGTGGTGTTGGGCGGCGGGTGGCCGGGCATTCTGCTGCACGAGGCAATCGGGCACGGGCTCGAGGCGGATTTCAATCGACGCAAGACGTCGGCCTTTTCGGATCGCATCGGCACGCGGGTGGCGTCGGATCTCTGTACGATCGTCGATGACGGCACGCTGCCGTTCCGCCGCGGCTCACTCAACATGGATGACGAAGGCACGCCGACGGGCCGCACGGTCCTGATCGACAAGGGCATCCTGCGCGGCTACATCACCGATCGGCTCAACGCCCGGCTGATGGGCATTCCGTTGACCGGCAATGGCAGGCGCGAAAGTTATCAGAGCGTGGTGCTCCCACGCATGACCAACACGTTTATGCTGGCTGGGCAGGACGATCCGCAGGACATTCTCCGATCGGTGAAACGCGGGCTTTACGCGGTCTCGTTCGGCGGCGGCCAAGTGGACATCACCAGCGGCAAGTTCGTCTTTTCCGCCAGCGAGGCCTACCTCATCGAGGATGGGAAGATTACGAAACCCGTCAAAGGTGCCACCTTGATCGGCAGCGGCCCCGACGTGCTCACGAAAGTGTCGAGGGTCGGCCACGACCTCAAGCTGGACGAAGGCATTGGGACCTGCGGGAAAGAGGGCCAGTCGGTGCCGGTTGGGGTGGGCCTGCCGACGATCCTGATCGATGAGTTGACGGTGGGCGGCACGCAGGCCGCGTGACGATCTGGAACGTGAATCGTACAGCGGGTTCGTCAATGCCAGGCGTAGGAACAGGGCATGCAGTCACGGTGTCCTTCGAATAACGGGGCGCGAATAACGGTGCACGAATAACAACACGACCCAACGTATGACCACGAAACTCGCCATCACGTCTCCCTATCAGGCCATGGCCCTGTCCGTGCTCGAGCGCGCGAAGCAACAGGGTGCGAGCGATGCCGAAGTCATCGTGGCGGATGGAGAAACCCTCTCGGTCCAGGTGCGACTGTCGGCCGTGGATCGGCTGACGAAGGCGCGTGAGAAGCGGCTCGGCCTGCGGGTGTTCATGGGGAAACGGTCGGCCGTGACCTCAACCTCCGATTTTTCGGAGGACTCTCTGGCGCAGTTGGTGTCGGACACCTGCTCGCTGGCCAAAGCGGTCGTGCAGGATGAGGTCTCTGGGCTGCCAGATGCCGCGCAGCTTGCGACTGAGGTGCCTGATCTCGACCTCTATGACACGACGCGTCTCACCACCGAACAACAGATCGACCTGGCGAAACAATGCGAACAGGCCGCCATGTCGGCCGATCCGCGCATCACGAACTCCGAGGGAGCCGAGTGTGATTGGTCGACGGGGCGTGTCTTCCTGGCGAATTCGCGAGGGTTCGCGGGTGACTATCAGGCCTCCAGCTATTCGCTGTCGGTCTCTCCGGTAGCCAAAGACGAGCAAACCGGCGGGATGCAGCGCGATTCTTGGTATTCGGTTCAGCGCAAGTACGCCAAACTGGAGAGCGCGGATGCCGTGGGACGGGAAGCGGCCCGCCGAACCGTGCGTCGATTGGGCGGGAAAAAAGGGCCGACGAAACGCGTCCCGGTGATCTTCGATCAAGAGTGTGCGGGTAGTCTCCTTGGGAATTTGTGCAGCGCGACGTCCGGCTATGCGCTCTATAAAGGAGCCTCGTTCTTGGTGGGGCAGCTCGGCAAGAAACTCGCGCCTGAGTTTGTCACCATTTATGACGACGGGCGGATGATCGGCGGGCTGGGGTCGAAGCCCTTTGACGGGGATGGATTGCCGACCCGCAAGACGACGGTGGTCGAGCGTGGTGTGCTCACGAGTTATCTGCTCGATACCTATTCGGGCCGTAAGTTGGGGTTGCCCTCCACCGGGAACGCTTCGCGGAGCGTGGGGGATAGTCCCGGCGTGGGCCCGACCAACTTCTACCTGGTGCCGGGAACGAAATCGTCGGAGGAGATCATCGCGTCCGTCAAGGACGGCCTGTATGTGACGGAGCTGATCGGATTCGGTATCAACATGGTCACGGGCGATTATTCACGGGGGGCCGCCGGATTCTGGATTGAGAACGGGGAGCTGACCTATCCCGTGGAGGAAATTACGATCGCCAGCAACCTCAAAGACATGTTCGCGAATATCGACACGGTCGGGAATGATTTGCGGTTCCGCGGCCGCATCGCGAGTCCGACGGTGAAGCTCGCCGAAATGACCGTGGCAGGAAACTAGCCGTAGGCTGTGTGGGCACGGACACCATGCCTGAACTCATCGAGACCATGGTCCAGTATCCCGGGCAAGGTGTGACCATTCGCGCGTTGCTTGTTGGGGCCAAGGGAGTTCAGAAACGGCCGGCGCTCATTGTGGTGCAGGAATGGTGGGGGCTCAACGAGCACATCAAGGACGTGGCACGGCGATGGGCGAACGAAGGGTATGTGACGATTGCCCCCGACCTCTATTCGCGTCTGGGACATGCAGTCACCACCAGTTCGAATGAGGCCGCGAAGTTGATGAATACGTTGAAGCAAGAAGAAGGCCTCAAGGACCTGACCTCAACCGTGAGTTATCTGAGAACGTTGCCCGAGGTGGATGCGGATCGGATCGGCGTCACGGGGTTCTGCATGGGCGGATCCTATGCGCTCATGTTGCCCTGCATCACGGCGTCGATCAAGGCGGCCGTTCCCTTCTATGGTCAGGTGCCCAATCCCGACACGCCCCTTCAGAATCTTGGCTGTCCAGTCCTGTATATCTATGGTGAGGATGATGGGTGGATCACCAAGGCCGATGTGCGACGGTTGGCGGAGGCCCTCAAGAAGTACAAGAAAGTTGGCGACATCAAAACCTACCCTGGGGCAGCGCATGCGTTCTTCAACGACACCAGGAAAGAGGTGTACAAACCTGTTGAAGCAAGGGACGCGTGGGGACGGGCAGTGACATTTTTTAGGCAACACCTGAACGCGTAAGGGAACACCTATGGCACTCAATCAAGAAGACGGTCAGAAGATGCTGCAACTCGTCACGTCGCGGTTCAACGACTGGAAGTGGCGCAAGAAGATCGAGAAAACCTTGAGCCTGCCGCAGTCCGGTGTGGGAGATGAAAAACAGCAGGCGATCTTCCTCTACCTCAAGCAGCACTTGAAGGCGTATAAGTCACTGCGCTCGGAGCCGGATTCGTGGATCGTCGGCGGGTTCGCCACGAAGCAGGTCGTCGATCAGGTGAAGGCCACGCCACAGGTCGTTGGAGCAGGGATTGGTGCCGGGCAGGCGGACTACATCGGAACTGATCCCGGTTCAGACGTCACCGAAGCCTGGTGGGAGGAGATGCTGGTCTCCTGGTTCGATGTGCCGGAGCCGGAACCTAGTCCGGTGGAGCAAGGTGAATCGGGTGATGGGGAAGCGGCTGCTGCAGAGAAGGAAAAGCTGACTGCTGGAGGGAAACCAAAGGGATAGGTCGAGTACGGGCTGCGGGTGGGCGCCTACCCAAACAAACTCATCTGCGTCGCGGCGGTCGGTTGCTCCTGCCCTGAGCCGCCCCCATCGGCGGCGCTCTTCGTGCCCTGACTTTCGGCTGTTTTCCGGATCTTGTCCAAGTAATCCTTGAGCTTCTTGAAGTCTTCCTTCAGCGTCGGGAGCAGATTCCCCTGGTGTAACGCCGCGGCAGGATGGAACAAGGGAAACATCACGAAGTCCTTCATATAGAACGCCTGCCCCCGAACCTTCGTGATCCCGACCTTCCGTTCCATCAATGTCTGAGTCGCCCAGTTTCCCAAGGTGCAGACCAGCTTCGGTTTGATCAGGCCGATCTGTTCCAGCAGAAACGGTTTGCAGGTTTCGACCTCATCCGGTTCCGGGTCGCGATTATTCGGCGGCCGGCACTTGATCACATTGGCGATATAAATCTCCGATCGCGAGAGCCCCGCCGAAGTCAGCAGGTCGTTCAGCAACTTACCCGCCGCCCCGACGAACGGCTCACCTTTCATGTCCTCGTTGAAGCCCGGCGCTTCGCCCACGAACATGATCGAGGCGTTGGGATTGCCCACGCCAAAGACGACCTGCGTCCGACCAAGCTTGGCGAGTTTGCAGCGCTGGCAATTGTGAAGGGAACTCTGCAGGTCTTGGAGCGTGGGGAGACTCATGGCGATGTGCGAGATGGCGCATCATAGAAACCTCCCCCGATGATGTCAACGCATGATCCGGCCGCGCCGGACCAGCGTTGGCGGGTACGAGCGACGATGCGCACCCTGTGTTCCAAGGCAGTCCTTGGCCAAGGGTCAAAGAGACGCTCTGCTATAGTTGAAGAAGCGCTTGGAGCGGCATCGATGCGAATCACCAACGGAATTATTTGCGGGGTAACGCTAGTCGGCCTGTTCGCCCAGAGCCCTGCCGTGGCCCAGATGTGGAAGTGTACCGCCCCCGATGGCGGTGTGACCTATCAGGATGGCGGGGGCCATGGTTGCCGGGAGGTCACGAAGCTCCCTGACCTGCAATCGACCGGACAGCTCAACCTTCCGGGAACGGTGGATGGACCGACCACACAATGGGAAGAAATTCCGGTCCGTCCGCGCGTCAAGAAATCGGGGCCTGTCTTGTCGACCCGGCCCTTCGTCCCAGCCTCTCGTGTGGTCCCCTCGCTGAGCTATCATGATGTGCATCCTGCGTGGAAGGCGAGGGGATGGAGCATGCCCAACAAAGGCGACCTGGCGATGGTGCAGATCGACGTAGACTATTGGCCGGCGGGCAACGGCCCCTATCTGGATACGGACCAGCATTTCAAAGGGACGGCCTCGCAGGCGTTTGGCAGAGCGCTGCTGGCGGCGGCAAAGGCGGTGCAATACGATGCACGGTTTATCCGCGCCCGTCTCTCGATGCCGGTGGGGACCATCTTTCACACCAACCTGCGAACGGACGGACCGAGCGCCGGGGTGGCTTGGGCCGTAGCCATCGCGGCGGGGTTGTTGGGTGATGCGATTCGGCCGGATGTGTGTCTGTCCGGCACCATGGACACAAACTTTGTCGTCGGCCCCGTCGGTGGGTTGGAACACAAGGTCGAGGGGTGCCATCTCCTCCCGCAGTTTCATGAATTGCTCGTTCCTGCCGGCCAGCGCACCTTGACGCTGACGGATAAGGGCATGGGTTACGGCATCAAGGTCACCGAAGTCGCCACCCTCTCGGACGCCTACGAGATCGCGACCGGCCAGCCACTGCGCCCCGCGCCGTAATTGGCCGAAGCGTTCCCCCTCCTGCATCGCCGGACTGACCTCGCGCGAGATCTCAACCGCAGACGATCGTTCGCTTCCTAGGCAATCTGCAGCGGGAGTTTGTCCTCACCGCACGGTCGTCGTGCCCCACGCCTCGACCAGGGCGAGGGAATGAATTACCCTAGGGGCTTCGACCCAGGGCGCCTGTGCCGACAAGCAAAGCTCACATGCGTGGAAGAAATGCCGGCAATTGGGCGGGCCGAAGGTCCGTATTCCACTGAGGGCACGCTCCTCCACCAATGATGAATCGAAATTGAAGTGGAGCATCGCTAGGATGGCGAAGTTTGCTGCGCGGGCTACTGATTGAGCACGCGTGACAAGCCGGGGGGAGGGGAGGGCAGCATGAGCAGGACGAAAAGCATCTGGATGGCCGCGGCTCTGGGGATGGGCCTGGTCCTAGGTGGAACCGTCGGAGCGGGGCCTTTCGACAAAGAGACGGTGAGGGAACGATTCCGGAGAGCGATTAAAAAGATCGAAAAGGCCTGTGCCGGTCGACCACTCGAACGAGGAGAACTCTGTGGGGAGGGGGCGAAGCTGAAACCAGCCGATCCCTTAGCTACCGAGGAAGGGCGGTTTGCCCACTCGATCAAGATTCCCAACCCCGTCCCTGCCGACAGTGGTTACAAACCCGGGATGACTTCCCAAGAATACTTTGACCATCTCTGTAAGACCGAAGCCGGAGAGTTCATCTACAAGACCGTGGAGAATGTCGAGGGGCTCTACATGATGCGGCCGCGTGAGTCTGCCAAGGACGATGACCTTTGCAGCATCTTTATGCAATGGAGGATCCATACGGACTAACCGTAGGGGTAAGAGATTCTCCGGAGGAGTATTTCGTTCAGCCCGCGATTGGCAAGTACCAGTACATTGAAGTCTCACTGCTGCAGGCCCCCAAGACAGGAGAGGGGCCAAAATATCGGCGGTATTACCGCGATGAGAACGCACACCCTGGGAAAAGCTACCAGACAGCAATGGACGGTCGCTATGTGCTTGTACCGTATATTGTAGCTCAAGCGGACATATCATCCCTAAAGAGCCGATACGCCTATACATGGCGAGGGATCAGTCGACCGCATGATAGAGAGTTGGGCATTGCAGGGGGTGAACTCATTGTCCTAGATCACCAAACAACCGAGGTGCTCGCTATCCGGCGTGGCTATGCCCGCAGTGGAAACATGCGCAACTTGACGGGGGTATGGTGGCTAACAGCCCAAAAGTGTTCCAAGGCATCGCTAAAGACAGATGCCCAGTTCATTAACGAAGTGCTGAAGCCCACGCAGGGACTACTGGAGAAGAAAGATGAATCAAAGTAACGCAACGACTTGGTTGAACTTTGCCCTCCAACAAATGGCAGCTGAGACGTATCTCAATCGACTGCAATCTGCAAAGCCGCTCCGAGAGATTCTCTCTGAAGGCAACAACGACACGCGGTTGGTCCTCCCCGACGCCAGCGGCAATTTGCCTGACCCCATGGCGGTTGCGTGTGCTACCGTTTGAGCACGCGTGACAAGCGGGGGAGAGGGGAGGGCAGCATGAGCAGGACGAAAAGCATCTGGATGGCCGCGGCCCTGGGGATGGGCCTGGTCCTGGGCGGCACCGTCGGAGCTGGGCATTTTGATAAGGAGACGGTTGGGGAGCGGTTCCGGAAGGCCATCGCGCGAGAGGCCGAATATTGCCGGACGCACAAAATTGATCCCGCCAACCACCGGTGCGACATCACGAAGCTGCAGCCAGCTGATCCCCTTGCGACGGAGGAGGGTCGCTTTGCTCACTCCATCAAGATTCCGAACCCCGTCCCTGCCGACAGCGGCTACAAGCCCGGCATGACTTCCCAAGAATACTTTGACCATCTCTGTAAGACTGAAGCCGGAGAGTTCATCTACAAGACGGTAGAGAATGTGGAAGGTGTGTATCAGCTGCGCCCAAGACCAGCTGTTACATATGAAGCAAATCACCTCTATGCACTCGAAGACCCTTATAGTGGACCATACGGAAGTAATCAACCAGAACTCTGGTTCGTCGGCCCGAACCTGTACCGATTTTTTGAGTCGCCGGACTTGTCGCGAAGGCTGCCCGATGGATTGAAAGAATTCATTCATCCTTCCTACAACGCTGTTCCCTCGAAAGACTCAACAATTGCTAGATATTTTGGCCACGACGGAAAAGCGCCGGAGACGATGCGGAAAGAGTATGACTCGGTGCTAAAGAGCACCTTTGGGTATACGTGGCGGGGGATTTCAAGACCAAACGATAGGGAAATGGGAGTGGCTGGGAGTGAATTAATAGTTCTCGACCTCAGAACAAAAGAGGTTCTTGGTGTCCATCGAGGCTATGCGAGGTTTCAAGTCGATGAAGGGCTAGGGCAAGCAGGGTTTCAGTGGGGAAGGCGTTGTCCAACTGGACCGAATATGGGAGGGGGAGCGCGGTTGGCATTCATTCTGAAGGTGGGATCACCAGTATCTACTTCTCAAGACAAGTGAGGACGCAAGCATGCCGCAAACGAACAGTACTGCTTGTCAATACTCATGCCTGACCCCATTCGGCGGTTGGGATCCTATTTCCGCTGCCTTTGCTTCCCCCTCTGGGCGCCTTTCTTAACAGCGTAGCCGTTGCCCGTCCACGCCTCGACGAAGGCGAGGGAATGAATTACCCTAGGGCCTTCAACCCAGGGCGCCTGTGCCGACAAGTAGGGCTCACATGCGTTGAAGAAATGCCTGTATTTGGGCGGGCCGAAGGTCCTTATTCCACTGAGGGCACGGGCCTCCACCAATGATGAATCGTAATTGAAGTGCCGTGTCGCTAGGATGGCGAAGTTTGCTGCGGATGGGGACGAGACAGAGTCAGTCGGAAGCAGCACAGAGGGGAGGACGGAATGATGACACAGAAATGGGCCAATGCCAGGATCCTGGCTCTCACGCTGTTGATCTTAACCCTCCCCCACCTCGGGGCTTGTGCCTCGCCTTCCACGCTTTTGCCTGTGAAGGAGGCGCCGTTTCGGGTGGAGGACTGGCAGATCTATTGGCTTGATGATACGCATGTGCTCTTTAGGGGCTTTACAGGAACTGAACAGATCCAACGACGGCTATTTGTGGAGACTCATCCAATCGATGAAGGAACGTATGTCTGGAACATCGAGACATCTGCTGTGGAGCGAGATGTTAGATTTGACCGGGCAGACTTATTGTGCATTCAAGGCCCATACCTTACGTACTATGCACCGGTGGATGAGCAAGGGAGAATGAAAGGCATAGCCTTGAAGGAGGGGCACCCAATCAAGTTAAGCGAGGAAAACTGGTTCAATCCTACAAGCTGCCGGGTGCTGTCATCGAAGCCAGTCTGGCTAGCTGAGGGACGAAAGAGACGACCCTTACTCGATGAGCATGGGTATTTGGACTTTGGGCTGGCTGGACCAGAAGGGGCGCAGCAGAATCCTCAGGTGGTGTTCTATCCCGCCAACGGAATGGAGCCGATTTCACTCGGACTGCGTAGTCCCGAGATCTACAATATCCCAACCTATCTGCCATTTTCTGATGCGTATTTGTTGTGGGGAGAACGGCACAATCCTGAATTAGTTCCTATGTGGCTTCTGCGTCCCGCTGGGATGCTTGAGCAGATCTTCTCTCCCGCAGGTAAACCATGGGCGAAGCTTGCCTGGTCTGACTTCCGTCTCACGAAGGTGGGATTGTTCTTAGCATCAATGCGTTACCGTGGAGATGGTGATCTCGGAGAGGCTGGAGGGTACCTGGTGCGAAATGATGTTCCTGTCCTCGTCGTTCGTGGGGTGCCCGAACGCATTGCAGTGTCACCGGATGGCTGCAAGATCGCCTTAATCAATAATAAATACGAAAAACACTTTCCAACTGCGGAGAGGTTCAGGTTACAGGTCGTCAATGTCTGCCAAGGAGTGTCGCATGTCGATTAGCCCCGTATTGAACACCCTCGCCCTTCGTGCGCTTATGGCCAGTGATGCGGCATACTTTACGAACAGAATATTCTCGCGTCCCCCAGGTGGAGTGACGGATCCTTCCCATCTCTACAACGGCGATCCATTAAGGCCCCTCAACGACCCACCGGACTACTATGTGCCACTACAGTTCGACCATGCTTTGCTGGGCGGAGGGCATGTTGTTGATTTCCAGTATGTTCACCCAACGTCAGGTTTTAAGTTTGTCGCATTCAAGAATGAAGCCACCAACGACCTAATTCTGGCATTTGGTGGAACAGACGGACTTAATCCAACCGATTGGAAGTCAAATCTGTCCTCTTACGGCTGGAGCCAGTGGAATAGTGCTAGGAGTCAGGTTTTTGCCTACCTTAATACTCTGCCGAGGAATGGTGCAGAGCTTACAGTAAATCTCAGCTTCACCGGGCAAAGCCTTGGTGGAGCCCTTGCTCAATACGCCGCTTACGAATGGGTTAAAGCGCACCGACAGGATGCGAGTCGTATAGCGTTGACAACCTTCAACGGGCTGGGGGGGCTGTATGCTCTGAACAATAGTGAAAACGTACCCGGGGGCTATGACCAATCTGTGTTGTCCGGGCTGGGTATGGCCGCCAATTTCGTGGTGCAGAGCGATATCGTAAGCCGGCTTGGTGGAGGCTTTGCCGCCGGGCCTGTGTATCAACTGCAATACGATGCCGACAAAACCAATCCCAACACTGGAGAAAAATACTCGCTGGGCTTCATCGAATCTCACCGGATCGAGAGTGGGTTTTATGCAAATCTGCAGGCCGATGGTTTTAGTCCTGCGATTCAGCTTACCGGCTATGCCTTGAGTCGGTACAGTCTAGAGACACCGAATCTGGCTGATGGTGCTGCACTCCTTGGGACGATCTTTAACGGAAAAGGCACTATCGGCTCAGATTTGGTCGACTCTCTGGCAGCCCTGGCGACAGCAGGCGCGTGGTGTAATCCTGTGGAGTTCGACCGAGTAGTTAGAGCGTATTTCGACGATCTCCATGAGCGAAAAGTAATGGGTGATGCAGCCTTCGCATTCTGGAGCACGGTCAGACTCCCAGGAGAGCTTCTGGGCAAAGGGGCGTCGATCGCCCTCGCTCCGGCTCTGCTGATGGGAACAACGCTGGCGAGCACCCTAGAATTCGGGGGGATAGCCATCCAGAAAGTCATGAGTAAGATTGGTGACTTCTTGGGGTTCCCCTCGAGCGAGCCTGAATCAAGTCTGGTTGAAACTAATGAAATGCAAGTAAAGACCACGTTGTTTCTGTCCTCCGTACCAGGGAACCCATCGCCCTCACCCGCCCTCGCGAGAGAGCTCCAGGGCCTGAATCTCAATCCGTCTGAATTCGCAGCACAGCTTCTAGCCACGAACGGAAATCCTAAGTGGTTCAACGATACATTGGAAAATCTGAGGAGCCGAGCTAATCCTCAAGACGCCACCTATGGGGTACGCCTGGCTTCGGCGGTAGCCGAGGCGATCGGCGAGATTCCAGAGATGCCGCCCACTTTGATGGCCGCTCTCACGGAGGATTTGAATGACTTTGTTCTCGACACGGCGAAGGGCATAAGAAATGGTGCGCCTGATATTCTCACCGCCCTTCAGGATACGTCGTTTAGTCTTGGGCGCACGCTCGGATTTGGAGAATATCAATCCTATGTGAAGGATGTCGTCTCACTGTTGGGAAGCATCACGGTAAACCCTGCACTGAAGCTTACTCTTGAGGCCGCTAAGCTTATTCTCGAGACGGGTGGCCAATCTCTGGTTTTGCAACAAGGTGTTGGCCAGAATCCATTCGAGGCTGAGGGGTTTGATCCGGATGCCGTGCCGCCAGTGACATTCAACTTGAACGAGGGGCAGCTCACGATGCTGACCCTGCATCTTCCCTTTGAGGCGGGTGTTGGCGGACAGAAGCTACATCTCGCGTTGAACGGTACGAACGCCAATACGTTTGTGCTGCGCACGGGGGAGCTTGAGCTTACACCGGAGGGTAATCATTTCACTCTTACCATTCCTGAAGGACAGCGCAACCTCACGGTGGGGCTCAGGGCCAAGCAGGATGTGGCCATCAGCAGTACCCTCAATGTGACGGCGACGCTGGTCGATGCGAATAACAATCCTACTCACGAAACGGGATTGGAAGCGACCATCGCGCTAGCCGACACCGGTGGCCTCGCCGATGGCACACCGCCGACGATCGACTTCACCAATGGATGGTCAACCCTCACCAATGCGGATTATCCCTTCACGGAGACTGACGACCGGCACTACCTCGGTCGTGATGGCTACAACGTGGTGCTTCATGCCTACGGGGGCAACGACTTTGTTAGTGTCAGCGGCGGGGGCAATGACGAGGTACATGGTGACGCCGGACATGATGTGATCCACGGGCAGGGGGGGAATGATCGGCTCTTCGGGGGGACGGAGAATGATCAACTCACCGGTGACGTCTATAGCATGACCACGAGCGACGATCTGCTCGATGGTGGGAGCGAGGACGATTGGCTCGTGGGATCGGCCGGCCATGACACACTGTTAGGCGGTGACGGCATTGACCATCTGTTTGGCGATGATGAGATGTTTAGCGTGCTCACACCAGGCGGTGGAGACGATTTCTTGGATGGCGGGGCCGGGGATGATCGGCTCCGCGGCGACTATGGTACGGACAGTCTACTCGGCGGCGACGGCAACGACACGCTGTGGGGCGACTACCATCAGCATATGGTCGGCCCGGCGCTGATCGGGCCGTTTTCCGCCGTGGCGTTTGATACGACGCGTGTGGGCGATGATTACCTCGACGGTGGCGCCGGAGACGACACGCTCTACGGAGATGGTGGCGATGATACGGTGCTCGGCGGCGACGGTGGGGATCAGCTCTACGGGGATTTCGGGGAGTCGTCCTTCTATGTGCCCGAGGATATGGCGCTTCAATCCCAAGGAGGGGACGATTACTTAGATGGACAGGGAGGGGACGACACAATCAACGCGGGAGGCGGGCACGATATCCTTCTAGGCGGTGCCGGTAACGATACGTTGTACGGCGATGATGCCTCGACCCGACCGAGTCAGGCGGGAGAAGACTGGCTGGAAGGTGGCGAGGGAGATGACGTGCTGTTTGGCGGGGGTGCAAGTGATGCGCTCTTTGGCGGGGACGGCGCCGACGTGTTGATTGGCGATTATGGGCAAACGATTCTCATCGGCTCAGACGACACGCTTGATGGCGGTGCCGGCAATGATGAATTGCAAGGCGGTGTCGGGGACGATCTCCTCGATGGCGGCAGTGAGAATGATCGGCTCTTTGGTCAAGAGGGAGGCGATATTCTGTATGGCGGCACGGGAGCGGATGAGTTGCAGGGTCAAGTCGGCGACGATGTGTTGGATGGTGAAGAAGGGATCGATACGCTCTATGGTCAGGAAGGTCACGATGTGCTGTATGGCGGCCTGGATGGCGATTTTCTCTACGGCAACGAGGGGAATGACCTCCTGTCCGGTGATGAAGGGGACGACCAGCTTGTCGGTGGCAGCGGGGTGGATATTCTGAATGGCGGTTCGGGGGCCGATCTCCTGTTCGGGGATGAGGACGACGATACGCTGCTTGGAGAAGACGGGGCAGACGAACTGCAGGGCGGGGCCGGCAACGATCTACTGTCCGGTGATGCGGGTAACGATCGCCTGTTCGGGCAGGCGGGTGCGGATCAATTGTTTGGCGACGCGGGTGACGACATTCTGATCGGCGACGCGGGGGACGATCTGTTGTATGGCGACGCGGGTGAGGATCAATTGGCCGGTGGGGCCGGCGCCGACCGTCTCGAAGGCGGAGCAGGGAACGATCTGTTTGATGGAGGCCAAGGGGCCGACACCTATCTCTTCAGCCTCGGAGATGGCTTCGACACCATCACAGATCTGGTTGGCGAAGGGAACCGCTTGGTATTTGGCGCAGGCATTTCAGCCGAATCACTGCGTCTCGAGGCGGGGACCGGCAATGCCCTTGTTGTGCGAGTGGGGAACAGTGAAGACGCGGTCCAAATTGCCGGGTTCAATGTATTCGATCCGCTCGGCCTCCATCCGATCGATCAGTTTGAGTTTGCCGATGGCACAATCCTGACGTACGGGCAGTTACTTGAACGAGGCGTCCAGCGGACTCTCCCCGCGGTCGGCGGTACGCTCTATGGGTCGAGCTTGCGAGACCTGATTCAGGGCAGTCAGGTGAACGATGTCATCTTTGCTCGCGAGGGGGATGACGTGCTTCGGGGAGGAGCTGGAAACGACTCACTGATTGGCGAGGAAGGAAACGATTCCCTCTACGGTGACGAGGGGGCCGATTACCTCTGGAGTGGTTTGGGCAATGACGTGCTCTACGGCGGAATGGACGACGATCGACTGGAAGGCGGCGATGGCCACGACACCCTCTATGGAGATTCGGGGCATGATCTCCTCATTGGGGGCGACGGTGACGACCATCTCTACGGCGGAGCCGGGGACGATCGACTTCATGCGGATACTGGGGCGGATGTCCTGGAGGGTGGAACTGGCAACGATACCTACGTGATCACGCATGATGGACAGACCGTGATCGAGGCGTCGAATGCCGGAGTGGATACCATTCAAGCACGGTTCTCCGGAACGGGAACCTATGTCTTGCCGGACCATATCGAAAACATTGAATGGCTGGATCTCGGCCTTGAGGAGACCGACAATCGGCCCAACTTTGTGGGCAATGCCCTGGACAACGTCATGACGGGGCCTGCCCTGCTTGATGGAAAGGCCGGCAACGATCTCTTGATTGGGACCGCAGATAACACTTATGTGTTTGGTCGTGGTTACGGACAAGACATCGTGCGAACCGGCGTTCAAGGTTATGTGAGAACCGGACAGGACCAGGTGCAGTTCCTCGCGGGGATCAGTCCAAGCGATCTGATCGTCGAAAACCACGCGAACCATCTCGTGCTCAAGATCAACGGGACATCCGATCAACTGACGGTGGAATCGTATTTGGCGTCTCCCGCCGACACCGTCGACCAGTTTGTCTTTGCCGACGGCACGGTGTGGACCGAGGGTGATATCACAAGTCGCGTCACCACCTTCGTGGGCAGTGAAGGGGACGACACGTTCTACGGTGGGTTCGGCGACGATACGATTCGCGGTCTGGGCGGCAACGACCAGATTCGCGCCAACACCGGAAACGATGTGCTGGATGGCGGCGCCGGGATCGATTTTCTCGAAGGGAGCATCGGGAACGATACCTATATCTTCGGTCGTGGGTATGGGCAGGATGCGATCGATGAGCAGGGCGACTTTAGTGATGTCGACACGGTGCGCCTCGCTGAGGGAATTACGCCGGGCGATGTTGTGTTACAGGCGACACCGGGCAACGGGACTGACGTGCTCTTGACGCTGCCTGGAACCCAGGACCAACTCGCCCTCGGAAGTTTCTTCTCCTCGGCGGAGTATCGCGTCGATCAGATCCAATTTGCCGATGGCACCCTCTGGGACTACAACGCCATGGTCGCACGGGTGCAAGGTGTCAATCTCACTGGGACGGACGAGGTCGACTATCTGTCCGGGAACCTCACCAATGACACCCTCTCCGGCATGGGCGGAGACGACAGCCTGTACGGCGTTGCGGGGAACGATACGCTCTCGGGTGGAGCTGGCGCCGACTATCTGGACGGTGGGTCGGGGAACGACACGTTGGACGGCGGGACTGGCGTCGATACGATGATTGGTGGGTCTGGCAACGACCTGTATGTTGTCGATGCGGCCGGAGATGTGGTCACCGAGCTGTCGGGCCAAGGCACTGATACGGTTGAGAGCAGCCTCACGTACACCCTTGGCTCGAACGTGGAAAACCTTACCTTGACTGGTACGGCCGCCGTCAATGGCACCGGCAACTCACTGAACAATACGCTGGCCGGCAATGGCGGCGCCAACATCCTGACCGGTGGAACCGGAAATGACACGTACATCGTAGGTGCCGGCGACACGGTCGTGGAGGCCGCAAGCGGCGGAACGGATACCGTCAGAAGCGACGTCAGTTGGACCCTTGGGACCAATATTGAGCATCTCGTCCTGACGGGCGCGGCGGCGATCAATGGCACGGGCAATACGTTGGCCAATACGCTTACTGGCAACAACGCCGCCAACGTGCTCAACGGAGGCTCGGGGGCGGATACGATGAGCGGCGGACAGGGTGACGATACCTACCTTGTCGATAATACGGCTGACAAAACGACGGAACTGGCCAACGAAGGCATCGATACGGTTCAAAGTTCGGTTTCGTATACGCTGGCATCCAATGTGGAGAATCTTACTTTGACGGGCACCTCCTCGAGCAATGGAACGGGCAATGCGCTTGATAACCTCCTCGTCGGCAACAGTGCCGCCAATACCCTCACGGGCGGGGCGGGCAACGACACGTATGTGATCGGTACCGGCGACACGGTGGTAGAAGCGGCGAGCGCCGGTACGGACACGGTGCAGAGTAGCATCACGTACACGTTGGGATCCAACGTCGAGAATTTGACGCTGACCGGCACGTCCGCGATCAACGGGACGGGAAACAGTCTCAACAACGTTCTGATCGGCAACAGTGCGGCGAATACCCTGACCGGTGGTGCCGGCAACGATACGTACGTTGTGGGCGCCAGCGATACTGTGGTCGAAGCAGCCGGTGCGGGCACCGACACCGTCCAAAGCTCGGTGACCTGGACCTTGGGCGCCAATCTCGAGAACCTGACGCTGACGGGTTCAGGGGCTATCAACGGCACCGGCAATGCGATGGCCAATGTGTTGAGCGGCAACGACGCGGCCAACATGCTGAGCGGCGGTGACGGCAACGATACGCTGGCCGGTGGCAAGGGCAACGATGCGCTCAACGGCGGCACCGGGAACGACGTCTTCCAATTCAGCCGGGGCGATGGGCAAGACACAGTGACGGACAACAGCGGCACGGCGGACCGACTGGACCTTAGTTCGGGGATCAATCCGCTTGATCTGATCCTCAGCCGAAGCGCCAACGACCTGCGCATCGCGCTCTATGGCTCGACCGATCAGATGACGATTGCCAATTGGTATGGTGGGGCAACGAATCAGCTGGAGACCATTAAAGCCAGCAATGGCCTTCAGTTGGTGAATACGCAGGTGGATCAGCTCATTCAGGCGATGGCGGCCTTTACCCAACAGTCGGGGTTGAGTTGGGAACAGGCCATTGCTCAGCGCCCGCAGGATGTCCAGTCGATTCTGGCCGCCAGCTGGAAATAGGCTCAGAGAGTGGGCCGGCGACTGGGCATTCTTAGTTGCCGGCCCGTTCTCTAATTAGGGACAAAAGTCCTGTGAGCCCGCTAGGAATGAAACCGTTGTTTGGATGACTTTACGCCCACCTTCGCTAAGATGGGCGTGACTCTTCACGACGGATCGAATCTCTACCACGATGTCTTCGGCCACTGGTTCAGCCAACAGCAATGCCACCTCTGCGGGTGGGCCTCAAGCGGCCGCATCGCTCCCTACTGACACGGGCCTTGTCAGCCTCCTGATCCTCGCACGTTTCTACGGCATTCCTGCCGATGGCGGTCAACTCCAACATCAATTCGGCCAGACCGGACAACTCCTTTCGGAGGCCGACCTGCTGCGGGCGGCAAAGCACCTCGGTCTCAAGGCTGGGCAGATGGAGGCGGACTGGGGCAAGCTCGCCGGAGTTGCGCTCCCGGTCTTGGCGCAACGCAAGGATGGTCACTACGTCGTCTTGGCCAAGATTGAAGCGGAGAAGGCGCTCATTCAGGACCCGCTCGTCGGTCGCCCCTTGGTCGTGACCCGCGAGAGTTTCGAAGACGGGTGGTCCGGCAAGCTGCTGCTCTTCACGAAGCGTGCGAACCTGCGCCTCCAGGATCTGAAGTTCGATTTCACCTGGTTCATACCCTCGCTCGTCAAATATCGCTGGCTCCTGGGCGAAGTGTTGATCGCCTCGTTCTTCCTGCAGGTCTTCGCCCTCCTCACGCCACTCTTTACCCAAGTGGTCATCGACAAGGTGCTGGTCCACAAGGGCTTCACCACGCTGCATGTGCTGGCGATCGGCATGGTGGCGTTAGCGCTGTTCGACTCGGTGCTGGGCGGCCTGCGCACCTATCTCTTTTCGCATACGACGAACCGGATCGATGTGGGGTTGGGCGCGCAACTCTTTCGCCATGTCTTGGCTTTGCCATTGGCCTACTTCGAAGCCCGGCGGGTGGGGGATACGGTGGCGCGTGTCCGAGAACTGGAACACATCCGACAGTTTCTCACCAGTAACTCGGTCACGGTTGTGCTCGACCTGCTCTTCACCGCGGTGTTCTTGGGGGTGATGTGGTACTACAGCCCGCTGCTGACCATCGTGGTTATGGGATCCCTGCCGCTCTATGCGGTGCTCTCCGTGATCATTACCCCGCTCATTCGGACGCGCTTGAACGAGAAGTTCAACCGTGGGGCCGAGAATCAGGCGTTCCTGGTCGAGGCGATCAGCGGGATCCAGACCGTGAAGGCGCTGGCCGTGGAGCCGCCGCTCCAGCGCCGGTGGGATGAGCAACTGGCCGACTATGTGCGGGCGAGTTTCCGGGCGACGAGTCTGATCACGGTCACGAGTCAAGTGGCACAACTCATTCAAAAGCTCACCACGATTGCCATTCTCTGGGTCGGGGCTTATCAAGTGATTGACGGCGCGCTCAGTATCGGCCAGCTCATCGCCTTCAACATGCTCTCGGGCCAGGTGACGGGACCGCTGCTCCGTATTGTGAACCTCTGGCAGGAGTTCCAACAGGTCGGCATTTCCGTCCAGCGCCTGGGTGATATTCTCAACACGACGCCCGAGCCGTCCTACAGCCCGAATCGGACGACGCTCCCGCACGTCGCTGGCCACGTCGTCTTCGAGGAGCTGACGTTCCGCTACCGCCCGGATGGAGCTGAAATTCTGAAGAAAGTCTCGTTCATGATTCAACCGGGCCAGGTGATTGGGCTCGTGGGGCGGTCGGGCTCGGGCAAGAGCACCATTGCGAAGCTGATCCAGCGGCTCTACGTGCCGGAGCGGGGCCGTGTGCTCGTCGACGGCGTCGATCTGGCTCAGGTGGATCCGGCTTGGCTGCGGCGGCACGTGGGCGTCGTGCTGCAGGAGAACTTTCTGTTCAATCGCTCGATCCGTGACAACATCGCGCTGACCGATCCGGGGCTCTCGATGGACAGTGTGATTCAGGCCGCCAAGCTGGCGGGGGCCCATGAATTCATCCTGGAATTGCCGGAGGGGTACGACACAGTTGTAGGAGAACATGGCTGTGCCCTGTCTGGCGGGCAGCGCCAGCGTATCGCCATCGCTCGGGCGCTGGTGGCCAATCCCCGCATCTTGATCTTCGACGAAGCGACCAGTGCCCTGGATTACGAGTCCGAGGCGATCATTCAAAAGAACATGGCGCTGATCTGCAAGGGACGGACGGTCTTTATCATCGCGCATCGCCTGAGCACGGTGCGGCCGGCACATCGGATCTTCGTCATCGAGAAGGGTGAGATTGTGGAGCAGGGGCCGCACGATGAACTGTTGCGCGCCAATGGCTTCTATGCGCGTTTGCATCGGCATCAAGCCGGCACACAGGTGGCGGCCTAACCAATAAGAAGGTTAAGGCCGAAGGTGCGGTTCAGGAAGTAAGTGGGGGCTGAGAGGTCTGAGGCAAGGGGGTGCGCATCTTAACCCTTCCGCTTCAACCCTCAAACGGTTTATGCTTCACTGGTGGACCAGACACTTCACGATTTGGCGGGCGGCCTGGCAGGCGGAAGCCGGTGCGCAGATCGGCACAGTTCCGTCTGGACGTGCCGTCGAGTTTCTGCCCGCCGTGCTGGAAATCCAGCAGGCGCCGCCGTCGCCGATCGGTCGGGCCGTGTCCTGGACCATCATGGTGGTGTTCGCCGCGGCCATTACCTGGGCTTCGTTCGGTTGGGTGGATATCGTGGCGGTCGCGCCAGGGAAGATCATTCCGAGCGGCTATTCGAAAGTCATCCAGCCCTATGAGACGGGTGTGATCGCCTCGATCCATGTGCAGGATGGCCAGGTAGTGAAAAAGGGTGAACTGTTGATTGCGCTCGATCCGACGCAGAACCGAGCCGATCAGGATCGGGCGACAAATGAGTTTCACGCCGCACAGGTGGAAGCTGCGCGGCTGCGGGCGTTGATTGCGGGGAAGCGTACGTTCGAGGCGCCGGCTGGCGCCGATGCCAAGTACATCGCCTTGCAGCAACAGCTCCTGCGGGATCAACTGACGGAGTATCAAGCCAGGGTCGGCGCGGCCGAGCATTTGATCGATCAGCGCAGGGCGGCCTTCGGGCAGACCCAGGAAAACATTCGTCGATTGGAAGCGACCGTCCCGATTGAGGCGGAGCGCGCCGCGGCCTACAAAAAACTGCTGGAGGATCACTATGTGTCCAAGATGGATTACCTCCAATTCGAACAGCAGCGCATCGACAAAGCCCAAGAGCTTGCCCAACAGCGGAAGAAATTGGCGCAAGATCACGCCGCGCTGGCCGAAGCGGAAAAGAACCACCGCGCCCTGGTCTCAGAGTTTCAACAGAATAAACAGACAGAACTTTCGGCTGCCGAGACCAAAGCTGTGTCGGTCTCGCAAGATGTGGTCAAGGCTGGACAGAAGGCCGAGCTCCAACGACTGACCTCTCCCATCGACGGAGTGGTCCAACAATTGGCAGTGCATACGGTGGGGGGTGTCGTCACCCCGGCGCAGCAGCTCCTAATCGTGGTTCCGCAGGATCATCCGGTGGAAGTCGAAGCCCAGGTCGAAAACAAGGATGTGGGTTTCGTGCAGGAAGGCCAAGGGGTCGAGATCAAAGTCGAGACCTTCCCCTTCACGATCTACGGGACAATCCCAGGCAAGGTGTTAAGCGTCTCGGACGATGCCGTACCGCTCGACAAGGAGAAAGGCGGGCTCGTCTATGCCACGCGCGTCAGCATGGATCGAGCCACCATGCAGGTCGAAGGTAAGCAGGTGCATCTCTCGCCGGGCATGGCCGTCACGGTCGAAGTCAAAACCGGTCAGCGTCGTGTGATGGAATATCTCCTCTCGCCTCTCCTCAAGTCCGTCCAAGAAAGTCTCCACGAACGCTAAGTGGCAGGCAGTGCCACATCAATACTCGTGCCTGATCGTCCTCACTGAGGTAAGGACTTTCTGCAGGGTCATGGCGGCGATGACGCTTGGCTGGGAGGGACGGCGGGTCATTAATGCTGGAGAGCCGACGATCACGCGCATGTCTTCAGATGGTGATGAGGGGTTAGAGGGAAGTAAGATCGGCCGGATTGTGGCGGCCGGAGGAGGAAGCCAGGATGGCTCGTACAAGAATCGTGGTTGGAATGCTGCTAGTGCTGCTTTTCACATCCCAACCGGGAACCGCCGCCGAAGAGATAGGATTTGTTCTTAAAGACTCGGGATTTCCCGCGAGCAGCCAGCACCGGATCTATTGGCTCGACAATGATCGCGTGATCTTTACCGGGTACGAGGTCACCTCCGACAAGGTGGATAAGAAGGGAAGCGCGGTACGCGAGCAGAACATCTACATTTGGGACACGCGCGAGGATCGTCGGTCAGTCTACGTCAGGAACGCGAGTCTCGGCTGCTACTTCCGTGGTTACATTGCTTATTCCCTCCTCGATGGACCATCGAAGAAAGGACCAATGGGCCAAGAACGGACGTACTTCGATATTCGTTACTCGAAGGAGACCTGGGAAGGCGAACCGCCGGAATGGGAGGAAGGGGTCAGGCACCACCCGATTACTTGTAAGGCCTATCGATCCAGGGGGCAATTGCGAGACTTCGTTGAATTGCTTCCCGAACATGGATATCTAGATTTTCGCCGACCATCCGATTCCTATCCCGGCCAACCCAGTTCCATATTGTTGTATCCGACAGGAGCAAACGAAGCGAGAAGACTAAGCATAAATGATAACCAAGTTTGGCCTCCTTCTGCACGTTACGTGGAGTTTCTAGATGCCTACGTCATGTACGCAGGAATTACCCGTCATAAATTCTGGATACTGATGCCTGATGGGACCATAGCAGAACATAAAGTGCCAGAAGTTCAAGGAGGCTGGCACCATTTCCTTCCCCTACATTTGGGGGTCTTTGCATCGGGCGGATCTATCAACGTTAAGGAACAGGATGACCCAGGGAATCGTGGCGTATATTGGCTTGAGGGTGACCGGATTCAGAAGATCGCAAGCGGATTCGTCAATACAATGACGGCCTCGCCAGACGGCTGTAAAGTCGCGTTTGTGCGCGACACGCATGACAACTTGCCGGTTGGCAATCGCACTGCCTTATACATGATAGATACCTGCAAAGGAGCTTAACCATGTTTGTTACTCAGCCGCTCAATGAGCTGGCTAAACTTGCCTTAGTAGCTAGCGACGCATCCTACTTCACTCCGACCCAAACTCTTCCTCTTGGCGGCGCCCTCGCGCCATTGCGGGACACTCCGACCTATGACATCCTTCCCCCTTACGCTATAGTGCCATGCTTTGTAAAAGATTCGAGCGATGCCCAATCCCAAGACGACTCTAACGGCTTCAAGTTTGCGGCTTATCGAAAGCCCTCATCGAATGAAGTCATCATCGCATTCGGGACGCACGCCAATGACTTCATCAACGGGTATGGCCCTTTCGGCCAAACCTTCAACGCGTTCGGCGCGAAGGGCTTGCTGAATGACCTCAACCTGCCTGACGTGGACTCTGCGGTGACGAATTGAAGGTTAGGGGTAGGCCCATTTGTTCCTCCGCGGTTTCGTCGCGACCTCTTGTGGATAATGCGGGCTAGAAGTTCTGGCAGAAGAGAGTGACGGTGTTTCGGAAGAGGAAGAGCGCTGTGTCTTTTCGGGAGGCTGTAATGGCTGCTTCCGCCGCCGTATGAATCGATTCTGACGACAACCCAAACCGCCGAACGACAAACGCCGCGTCTTCCAGGTCGAGGTCGGTTCCCCGCCGCAGCTTCGCAATCACGAAATCGGTCGGCGCCAAGAGTCTGATCCGCACGCCGGATCGATTGATCAATTCTGTGGCGCGCTCGCGATAACCCGGTGGCATAGAGACCACCGACCAACCGGAAATATTCTCTGTCAAGTCAGCCGGCACGTGGTGCGAGGTCAAGAAGTCGACAAGGGGCTGAAATGATCCGATCAACTCGCCGTCAACATCCTGCGTGGCGCGATCCTGCCACCCATAGGCTTGGAGGGCCAGTGCGCCTATGAGCAAGAGGTCTACCGATTCACCGGATTCCCTGACGTACTGGGTCAATAACTCGATGAGACGGTCAGCGGTGAGTGTAGGCAAAGTGGAGGGCCTCGGCAAAGGTGCGATATTCGCGGAAGTCAATGCCACCGGGTCGTCGGGGCAGTGGTGTGCGTTGAAATAAGAAGGTGATGAGGCGGCTGTAATGGCTGTACCAGCGACAGGCCTTTTCATAGACCTCTTGCAGGTCGGGGCGGTCTTTCCAAGGTGCGAGATCCAGTTGATCATTGACGAGGATTTCCAGCCAAAGAACCCGACGACCCCTTGCGCTGGCCAAGGCCTCCTCGACGGAATGTGTGCCTAAATACGAGGGAAGCAGTTTCAGATTGGACGGCGATGACTGTGCGGCGGCTGGCTGCGACATGGGCGTGAGTGTAGCACAACAGGCTGACACTCGAAACGGGCCATGCAACGATGCTCGGCAAGGAGCTACGTGTCTCAAGTACGTATTCGTGGCTGGTCCGCCTTGCTCAAACCTTTCTCACAACCAGGACATCCGTTCACGCTTTCGCTCGGCGATGGGCAGGCCTCGTGCTAGGCTCTCGAGGAGTCGGCCATGGGGCGAATGTGCGTCATGCCCACGAGCTGATGCACGGTCTGAACCGGCCATTCCGCATGGGTTTGAGGAGGCGATGATGGCGCAATTAAGCCAACCGCAGGTCGATGCCGCGCAAGAATTCGTCACCAGGGCGATCGACTTGCTGAAGACCGACCAGGGGGTGCAGGCCGAGACGATCATCGCGGCCTCGGCGAGGATGGCGGGGACGTTTCTCTTTCGGTCGTTTGCGTTTCCATTAACCGGGGTCGCTCCCGGTCAAGCCGTGTTGTCTGAAGTGGCGAACGAGCAGGGGCCGCAACTGATTGCCATCCTCGGCGGCGTGCTGACACATGTCGGAATTGCGCTCGATGGCGCGCGACTCAATGGCCAGGTGCCGCAGGGCCATCAACCGCTGCTTGGCTTCTTGGACACACAGCGCATCCTCGAAGAGCCGTTCACCTCCATCATGCGGCGGCAGGGTCTGTCGTATCAGGACGCCGCTGAGGCTGCGGCTGTGGCGACGGCCTTGCTCATTCACCAGTGCGCCACCGTGCTCGATCCACACATATCGTTTGCCGTGGCTGCCTATGGATTCGTCGAAGGCAGCAAGACGGCTCCCGATCCCGTCATCCGTCGCGCCGCCTGAAGGGACGCTCTCCCAACAACGAGTCGGGACGCATGCGGTCAGAGATGCCGCTGCCAAGACGCCACCAGTTGCTTCCGCTGCTCGGGCGTCAGCGCCTGGGCTGCCTCCATGACCGTATCAAAGCTGCGGGTCACGACTTGTTCGGCCAATTCGCGCCCGCTGTTGCGGAGTGACTCCACCTGCGCCGGATCGATGCGCTCTTCGTTCAAAAGGCGAACCCACTCCTCCTTGAACTTTCGTCGCTCGTCTTGGAACCGCATGAGATCGGGCTTCAGCTCCGCCACAATGGCCGAAACCTTGGCGCGTTGGTCTTCGCCCGCATCCACCGTCCATAGCAGCCAGGACGTCCCGCGCTCCAGTTTCGCCGCCATCTCGTCGGCCGTCCACTCGGCCTGGTGTGCCTGATGTCGGGAACAGCCCGAGAACCCCGTTAAGACCAAGGCGCCGCACGCAGCCGTCCGTCCGATCCACGTGCCGAACCGTCCCCATCGTCCGTTCCGCTGATGACCCCTCCATCTCCACATGGCATCCCCCTTGGTCGCGATGGTCCGTGGTCCCTCCACCCGATAGATCCAACGCGCAAGCGGGCTCGTAGTTGACATAGAACGCCATAGAGGATGGCTTGCCTGGCGAGGGCCGTCTTGATCAGCCATGCACGAGGCAGAGGGATGCCGATCATGGTGCTACAGGTGATTGCCAGGATCCGTGCGAAGCCGGAGAGCGTCGACACGGTGCGGGCCATCTTGGGTGGCATTGTCGAGCCGACGCGCCGGGAGCCCGGCTGCGTGCATTATCGATTGCTGCAGCACCTCACCGACCCGACCGAGTTTGCCACGATGGAAGAGTGGATCAGTGTCGAAGCCGAAGAAGCCCATTTCTTCACCCCGCACATCCTGAACGCGCTCAGCAAACTTTCTGGTCATCTGGCCGCTGAGCCCGATATCCGCCGCTATCAGGCAGTGGTGTGACGGCTGGGATGGCAGGCTGTTGACAAAAACCGCCAGCGGCGTGCTCGCATCGCTCCAGCCACCTGCACACTGTGCCCCGGACAACCGTCACTGCTCGACCGCGTCTCCTTCAGTTAGGTCTTCATTAGAATTTCCACCAGCCGAGAAACGCTGACCTCAAAATCCTACAGGGTTGTGTGGTTCTCACCACGGGACGAATTGTCCAATTCCTGAAGATTCAGACAGTTACTCGGTTGATCCCGTCATAATGTGCTGGTCTGTCACTTGCTCTTCTCCATATGGTAGGAGTGAGGGACAGGTTCACCCGCAGGAGATCGCACCATGAAATACAGCTCGCAGCTCGCACTCATGAAAACGCAACTGACCCCGCAACAGTTCGATGTGCTGCACAGCGAAGTGTATCGGCTGGGCCGGAACACGGTGACGGCCTATGTGTTGTGGGCCTTCCTCGGATGGGCGGGTGTGCACCAGTTCTACCTGGGGCGCCGGTGGAAGGGGGCGATGTATCTAGTCGCGATTCTGGCCGCGGGCGGCGCGGTCGGGGGAAGCTTTCTCTTGCCGGTGCGATTGGAAGAGCCCTATGGGTTGGTGTTGCGGGTGGTCGCGGTGCTGGCCGCGATTGTGTTTGTCTTCTGGTGGACGATCGATCTGTTTAGCCTGCACCGCCAAGTGGACAAGGCGAATGAGGATCTGGAACATCAGATTCTGGTCACGGTCGTGGATCATGCGGTCGTCTCGGCCCGCCCCGAGCCTCGCCGACAGGCGCGCCCACTGTACTTCGAATAGTCCCCTACATCAGGAAGATTCTGTACAATAGTCTGATGCGACATCGGCCTGCGCCCTGGTGCCTCGGTCTGTTGACGACGCTGCTCAGCACTGCGGCCGCGGCGGGCATGATCGTGGGCCAAGCGGTCGATGCGTCCTTGTGCGCCACCTTGGCCTCCGCCCTGGATGCCGCATCATTGGCAGAGGGACGCCTCCGCTTCGCCAGTGACGTTATCCAGCCGGCGCTGTGGCGGCCCGTGACGCTCGCCGGTGACGCGCCCAAATCCACGAACTGTTCGCGGTTTGAGCAAGCCCAGGTGGATCTGGGCGGGGACGGACATCCGGATTTGGTCATCCGCTCGCGGTTTTGTATGCGCGGCAAGCCGAGCGACAGCCTGTACGTGTTCCCCGCCGGTAGCGATGTGCTGACCCGTATGACGTGGCAGAATCTCGCGCCTCTCCACGAGACGAATGACAAAATCGAGCGGACGGGCGGCCGCTACGTCATGGCCGGGGTTTCCGCCAAACTCGGACCAGCGGCCTTGAACGATGTTTACACGATGGAGGTCGTGAGTCTTGAGGGGAAGGCGTATGTGGCGATGTCGGCGCCACCGTTTGAGTGGCTTGTGCTGGCCCGGTTCAAGGGGCAGGGGACGCTCGAGGATGTCTGCGTGCTTCGCGGCGCGGGTTAACGGGCCATCGCTCTTGACCGGCGTCTCACCCGTCGGACCGAATGCTTGACGGAGATCTGCACGGCTCGGGCGCCGTCCTTCAGGAACAGCAGCAAGATCGCGGAGGGGATGACCGTCAACATGGCATACCATTCAGACCACAGCATGGGGCGCTCCTTCGTCCAGGAATTCCGTCCCATACATCGCAAGGCGTGTGCCGACCAAATGGTTGCGATGTTATTCTTGAAGTAGCAGCTCTAACTATCTGAAAAGGCAGAAGATAGATCGACTGCAATACGGAGATCTTCGGAAGGGGATTCCTCAGACGATCAAAGGCTTGTGGTTGAAACGTGACGGCTGTGCGGTAGAGGAGACGCCGCCGTGCAAACCTGTCACCGCAGCCGGCGCAGGCGCTCGCAGGCCTCGTCGAGATCTTTGTTGGTCTTGGCGTAGCAGAAGCGGGTAAACCGGTGGCCGGACGCTCCCTGGAAAAAAGCCTCCCCGGGCACACCGGCAATCCCGGTCTTCTCCAAGAGATACATGGCGCGTGCTTTCCCGGTGCCTCCCGGTAAACGCGACATGTCCGCTAGGACGTAGTAGGCTCCCTGTGGAATCGAGGGCGTGAGCCCCACCTCTTTGAGGGCGGCGCAAAACTGATCGCGCTTCGCCTGGTATTCGGTCGAGAGCCCCGCATAAAAGTCTGCCCGCAAGTGCGTGATGCCCACGGCCGTGGCATGTTGCAATGGCGCGGGCGCGCACACGTACAACAGGTCGTTCATCACGCCAATGGCATGGGCCCATTTGGCCGAGGCGATGGTGTGGCCGATGCGCCAGCCCGTGATCGCGAACGTTTTCGAATAGCCGGCGATCGTAATCGTGCGCTCCGCCATGCCGGGAAGTGACGCCATACTCACATGCCGCCGGCCGTCGTAGATGAAGTATTCGTAGATCTCGTCCGTGAAGACGAACAGGTCGTTCGCCTGCGCGAGGCGGGCGATCTGCTCCAATTCCGTGCGGGTGAACACCTTGCCGGACGGATTCGACGGCGTATTGACGATGATCGCCTTCGTGCGGGGCGTCAGCGCCCGCTCCAGCGCCACGACGTCGAAGGTCCAATCGGGCGGCTGCGTCGGCACCACGAGCGGCACCGCGTCGACCGAGAGCAAGGCCTGCAGGTGGTACGCATAGTACGGTTCGAAGACGATGACCTCGTCACCGGGATTCAAGAGGGCCATGCAGGCACAATGGAAGGCGCCGGTCGCGCCGGCGGACACGGTGATTTCGTTCTCGGCGTTCGCCGTGAATCCGTTGTAGTCGGCGGTCTTGCGAGCGAGGGCCTCGCGCAACTGCGGCAGGCCGTCGTAGCGCGTGTAGATGTTGTACCCGAGCTCAACCGCCTGTTGGACCGCGTGAGCCACCACCGCGGGGACCCCCGTATCGCACACCCCTTGCGCCATATTGATGCCGCCGACTTTCGCACAGGCCTGCGTCATGGCCCGGATTTCCGACTGGCCCAGCCCTTCCAGCCGCCGACTCACCTCACGCGCCATGCCGGGCTCCTTTCTTGTCCTTCATAAGGGCCACACAGCGCTCGGCGCTGAGCACGGCGCTCTCGATCGAGTCGGGCAGCCCGGTATCCGTCCAACCGCCGGCGATCAACATGTTCCCGATCGGGGACTCGTGGAGGGGACGAAAAGCCGTCGTGCCGGGTTTCGTCAGTAAACACGCGCGCTCGCGTTTGATGACCTGTGATTTGCCGCAGGGAACGGCGGCCAGTTCCGGAAGGACGGTCCGCACGTCGGTCATGGCAAAGTGGGCCAGCGCCTCCTCGGGATGATGCATCAGGTCGGTGCGGCCGGTGGCGACGAGCGTGACCACCACTTCGTGGCCGTCACGCCGGACGACCAGCCAATGGAACGTATGACCGACGAGCAGCAGCAGCCGCGGCGTCGCCACTTTGGCGGGAAACCACAGGTGGACGGTCAACCCCGTGGCATCCGACAGTTTGGCGAGCTGGTGAAACGTCGCATAATGCGTGACGGTCTGCTCCGGAAGGAGCGCCGATAGGCGGCGCGGCGGCACCGCGGCCACGTACCAATCGGCCGTGATCGTGCGGCGGTCGGCTAGGCGCACCCCTGCGACACGATCCCGCTTGACGAGCAGATGGTCGAACGCCGTTCCCGTCCGCACGGCCACCCCATGCTCTTCGAACTGCGCCTGGATGGGATTCACGAACAGGTGGGCCCAGGAGGAATCCGTGATGCCGATCCGTGAATCGGCCCGCGCCGAGAGAAAGGTGCGGGTCAGGATGTCCACCAGCAGGCCGGCTGAGACGTTCGACAGCTCGCTGTTGAGCAAGAAGCGGGACAGTGGCGTCCAGACGTTGACCTGGGCATCATCGGATTGGCGGATTTCGGTCAGCCATTGGTCGGCCCGGCGGCTGTCGAGATCAATCGGGAGTCCGGGATTCTCTTCCCAGGTTTGCTCGAGAAAGACCAAGGCGCGCCAGAGGTCGCGCACGGTGAGTCCGCGCGACGCGGCCAATCCTAAGATACTGTGCAACGGCGCGGGGAGCCAGAGATAGCGCAGGCGTTTTGTATCACGATTGTGCTGGCGGAACTCGATATGATCGGGCGTGCGCAGATGCGCCAGACGGGAGGTGCCCAGGTCTTTCAGCAGCCGCAGGGTCGCCGCGTGGTAGCCGAAGATGATCGGCGGGAGGGCGTCGAGTAGCTCGCCGTCGACATCGGTCGCGACCATCCCGCCTCCCATGCGGGGACGCTCTTCCAGCAACGTGACCGCGTAGCCCGCCTGGCTCAGCCGAAAGGCCGTCGCCAAACCGGCGGGACCGGCGCCGAGCACTGCGACTGATTGTCGAACTGCCATAGGGTCTCCGCCGTAGCTATATCCAGCGGGAGCGAATCCAGGTCGCCGCCGCTACGCCCAAGCGGTGTGGAGAGGATAGGCGAATTCGTGGACCGAAGACGTGATAGTGCGACGTTTCGATCCGCGTCAAGATGCGGCTGTAGACGCCGCGCATGATTTCGGCCACCGTCAAGGCCCGCCGATCGTCCGGAGGCAGCGATTCCAGCGCCGCCTGAGCCTTGGCATAGTGTTCGTGGGCGCGCGCGCATTCGAATTTCATGAGTTCGACAAAGGCCGGGGTCTCACGACGCGCCAGCAGGTCCGCCTCGCTGTACCCGACGCGCGCGAGATCCTCGAGCGGCAGATAGATGCGGCCGTTCTGAGCGTCCACGCCCAAGTCCCGCAGGATATTGGTCAGTTGAAACGCCAAGCCCAAGTTGACGGCATAGTCCGTGGCCTGTGGGGATTTCGTGCCGAAAATGCGCAGGCAAATCAGGCCGACCACCGAGGCCACCCGATAGCAGTATTGCGACAGTTTGTGGAAGGTGCGATAGCGCGAGATGCTCAGGTCCATTTCGACGCCGGCGATGAGTTCCTCAAACAACGATTGGGGGATCTGAAATCGACGGGCATGGTCGGCCAGACTGACGGTGACGGGCAGGCGCGGTGTGCCGTGATAGGCTGCCGCAAGCTCTTCTCGCCATCGGGCCAATTCTCGCTGGGGGTCGCTGCCGGGAGGCGGCTCGTCCACGGCGCTGTCCACCTCCTTACAAAAGGCATAGACCGTATACATGGCCTCGCGACGTTCGCGCGGCAGGAACAGAAACGAGTAGTAAAAGTTGCTCCCGCTGCGTTTCGTCACCGCGGTGCAGTGCTCTTGGGCTTCCAGTAGATTCATCGCTTACTTCGTGATGGTCTCACTCATGAGGGGCAGACGGGCGACGCCATCGGGAAGCGGCGCCTCTGGTTTGGAATAACAGAGTGCGGCCAGGCGCTCAACCCCATCGACGATTCGCGGGCCAGACCGGCTAAAGTAGGCGCTGGCCTCGACCGCAAACATGCGCCCCGTCCGTCCAGCGGCGAGGCGGTGCCAGGGAGTGGCGGGATGGTCCGGACGGAATTCCGCGAGCGTTCGGGCCAGCGAAAATCCGCAGGGCATCAGTACGACCACCTCAGGATCAGCCTCCACTAACTCGTTCCAGGTGATTCGGCGCGACGGACTGCCTGGCTCGGCCAGCAGGTTCATCCCGCCCGCCAGCGCCACCATTTCCGGCACCCAGTGTCCGGCCACATACAGGGGGTCGAGCCATTCGATGCAGGCTACGCGTGGTCGGTCCGTTCGGCTACCGAGTCGGCGCTGAACCTGGTCCAACCGTGATTGGAGCGAGCGGCGCAGCCTGTCGGCCCGTTGTGCCTGCTGAACGGTGGCGCCCACGTGGTCAATCGCCTGCATGAGGTCGGCGATGGTGGACAGGTGCAGGGTCACGATCTGTGGGGTGAGGGACAACTCCGCACAAGCCGCGGCGACCTGACCCGTCGTGACGGCACAGACGCCACAGACGTCCTGCACGACAATCACGTCCGGCCGGGCAGAGGCGAGTCCCTGAAGGTCCAGCTCGTACAGCGCCTGCCCCGCCTCAAGACGCCTGCGCACCTGCCGGTCGATCTCACCCGACGTGGCTCGATCCGAGTCGAGCAGGGGTCGAATCAACACCGGAACGGAGTTCGCCGCCGGCGGATAGTCGCATTCGTGGCTTCGGCCCACGAGGCGCTCGCCCACTCCCAGCTCGAAGAGCAGTTCCGTCGCCCCGGGGACGAATGAGCAGATTCGCATGATCGTTACGAGGCGACCGAGGGGGCGCCGGACGGCCACAGCCGCTGCTCAAGCTCCGCGAGCGTGACGTCGGCCAGTGAGTGTGTGATGGCATCCGCCTCGCCGAGTTCCTGAATAGTGTGCGTGTTGGCCACGGCCAAGACCTTCATGCCGGCGGCCCGGGCGCCGCGAATGCCGGGCAAAGAATCTTCGATGACCAAACAGTCGGCGGGCGACATGGTCGAGCCGTTGTGCGTGTGATTGAGGGCGGCGAGCGCCAGGAGAAATCCCTGCGGGTCGGGTTTGCCGCGGGACACATCCTCCGCGCTGGTGATGTGCCTAAAGCATTCTCGGAGGCCGGCCGTCCGGAGGATAAGGTCGATCTCGTTCCTCAAGGCGCCGGAGGCGATGGCCAGCGGCAGGCGTGTGGAAGCCCCGCGGATGAAGTCTGGGACACCCGGGAAAATGACGATGTGATCTTTGACGGCTTGGAGGTATGCCGTGGCTTTCTTCCGCATGAGTTCCGTGATGATCGCGGGAGAAGACGGACGCCCCGTGGAAGCGAGTGCGGCCTGCAGGGCGCCGCGGTCGTCATATCCCAAGTAATTGGCGTAGTAGTCCGGTTCGGTCAGGGGAATGTCGATTTCCGACAATACCTGCTGGAGTCCGCGGAAGTGAAGCGGTTCGGTATCGGCAATAATGCCGTCAAAATCGAAAATGATCGCGCGCAGCATAGATGGCGGCTCGGTCAAGAACGGCCATTATAGCCTAACGTTTGAGGGAGGTGCGAGACGCGAGGTCTGAGGAGAGGGAGGAGCAGGCCCGCGCGCCGGATGGCGCGCGGGCCAACAGGATCGATTACGGAACGGGGCGCAATTGCTTTTCTTGCGCCCAACCCTTGGCGCCTATGTCGGTGCGCACCTGATAAACCCAACCGCTCGGCTGCAGCTCGCCATCGAGCACGACCAAAACCGAGCCGGGCTTCACAGCCGGACCCGGGAGTTTGCCGAGAGCGTCCTGTGTCAGCGTCAGAGGGGCTGGACTGGTGATCGACACTCGTTGTCCCTCACCAAACAACGGCGCCATCGCCTTGGCGACCGCAATCGGAGCTGGAGCCACAGGAGCTGGCGTCGGAGCCTGACTTGGGACCGGCGCGCCAGCCATGGGGGCCGGCGTAGCCGTGACGGGCGCAGGCATCGTAGTCGCCGGCGAGGAGGCCACGGGAGCCGGTGGAACCGAACGCGTCGGGGGCGGAGGCGCCGCCACTGGGGCCGGGCTTTCACCCATGAATTCATTGATGGTGTTCATCACGCCATCCGGATCCATTGCCACGTAAGCGCCGCCACCCAGCAGCGCGAGCAGCAGGATCCATTTGATTGGACTGCCGCCCTTGCCCTTGGGCGCCTTGCCGGGCTTCGAGCTCCCGCCGCCCACCTGCTGTGTCTCCTCGGTGAGGTCTTCCTCAAAGTCCAAATCGGGCTCCGGTTGGCGAGCAAACAGCAAGGTCCAATTCAGGGAGTCGTGTGATGTCACGGCGGTCCCAGCGTACGCGAACATGTGTCACCTCTTCTGTTCGTGAGAAGCTTGTGGGGTATAGAAGCGTGTCACCAGAGATAGCACCAATGTCCTATCCTGTCAAACTTTCGCTGAATTCGTGCGGGCTTAGGCTGTGGGGGTGGTTTTCCCCTACACCGTGTCGTGGCCGGCGCCTCAGCAGAAGTGGATGTTGGTGCACGACATCACCTGCGTGTCACGGCTCCCGTCGCGGAAGACGGTGAGTCCTTTGCATCCGAGCCGATGCGCCAGCAAAAAGGCCTCGGCCACTTCGTGGACGGTGGCGCTGTTCGGCAGATTGATGGTCTTTGAGACGCCGCTGTCGCTGTATCTTTGAAACGCGGCCTGCATACGGACGTGCATCTCGGGCGAGACATCGTGCGCGGTCACGAAGAGCCGTCGCAGTTCGGCCGGAATGCGCGTCAGGTGTTGGATGGAGGCGGTCTTGGCCAATTCTGCGGCGAGGTCGTCCGAGTAGATGCCGGCAGCCTGCGCGTGGCGTACGAATTCAGGATGGACGGACACGAGCCGCACGTCCTCCATGACGGTCCGCACAAAACTCACGCCGTACAGGGGTTCGATGCCCGGCGAGCAGTCGGCCATGATGCTGATCGTCCCGGTTGGGGCGATGGTGGTGACCGTGGCGTTGCGCCGTCGTGACCCGCGCGACTTCATCCGGGATCGGCCGATATTGGCGAACGGCCCGCGTTCGTGTGCCAAATTCTGAGAAGCGTGATGGGCCTGTTCCTGGACGAAACGCATGATGTGATCGGCGAGGGCCAGCGCGTCGTGTGTATCGTAGGGAATGTCGAGCAGGAGAAGTAAGTCGGCAAAGCCCATCACGCCGAGGCCGATCTTCCGGTTGCGCGTCGTGAGTGATTCGATCTCCGCAAGGGGATAGCGATTCATATCGATGACGTTGTCGAGGAAACGAACGGCCATGGCGATAGTCGCACCCAGCCGGTCGTAGTCGACGGTGCGAGACGTGCCGTTCACCGAGAGGAATTTCGCGAGATTGATGGAGCCCAGCACGCACGACTCGTACGAAAGCAGTGGCTGTTCGGCACATGGATTCGTCGCCTCGATCGTGCCAAGTGCGGGAGTCGGCTGAGTGCGGTTGATCGTGTCGAGAAAGATGACGCCTGGCTCTCCACTCAACCAGGCGGCTTCAGCCAGTTGGTCGAATACGAGTTGGGCGGGCAGGGAGCGGACCGCTTTCTTCGTGTGGGGATTGATCAGCGGATACGTGGCCCCGCGCGTTAGCGCGTGCAGGAAGGCATCGGTGATGCCGACCGACAGGTTGAAGTTCGCCAGCTCTTCAGGCTGCCGCTTGACCGTGATGAATTCCAGGATATCCGGGTGGTCAACGCGCAGGATGCCCATGTTGGCCCCGCGCCGCGATCCGCCCTGTTTGATCACGTCGGTGGACGCATTGAAAATGCGCATGAAGGAAATGGGGCCGGACGCCACGCCGTGTGTGGAGGCGACCACATCGTGCTTCGGACGGAGGCGGCTAAAACTAAAGCCCGTGCCGCCGCCTGACTGGTGGATCAAGGCCTGGTGCTTCAGCGCGTCATAGATGGATTCCAGCGAATCGTCGATCGGGAGCACGAAACAGGCCGACAGTTGTTGCAGCGGACCGCCCGCATTCATCAGCGTCGGCGAGTTGGGAAGGAACTCGAGGCGCCGCATCATCGTGTAAAAGGCGCGGGAGACGGCGGCCACGTTGGCACGCGGGCGATAGCGCCGCTCGGCCAGCGCGATATTGTTCGCAACGCGGCGAAACAGTTGGTCTGGTGTTTCGACAATGCGTCCTGCGGCGTTTTTCATGAGATACCGACGTTGCAACACCGTCAGGGCATTCTCGGAGAGCGCGGGCATTGGCGTGCGGTGTTTGGGCATAGGACTGTGTCGCCTCCTGGTAGCTGCGGATCATTATATAAGGAACGGCCACCGGACAGGCAGCGCTTTCCTGATCACGACCAAGCGCCCGGACTTGCAACGGAGGAAGGGCGTCAGGCATGATCGCTTCCTTTGTGGTTCCCATGAAGCACCACCGTGAAGAGTTGGTCTTCGAGACGAAGACGCGCCGCGCCTATCTCAACATCACGCCGCAGGTGGCCGAGGCCGTGCGCAACAGCGGCGTGCGGGAGGGGTTCGTGCTCGTGAACGCCATGCACATTACCGCGAGCGTCTACATCAACGACGACGAAGCCGGGCTGCTGCAGGATTACGACGACTTCTTGGAACGACTCGCGCCGCACGCGGCGACCTATCGTCACAATGAGACGGGGGAAGACAACGGCGATGCGCATCTCAAGCGCCAGGTGATGGGGCGCGAGGTGGTGGTGGCCATCACCAAGGGACAATTGGACTTCGGCCCGTGGGAGCAGATCTTCTACGGTGAATTCGATGGGCGGCGCAAGAAGCGGGTACTGGTCAAGATCATCGGGGAATAAACGTGAACCAATTGTGCGAGACGCTTGCCTCACGCCGGATTCTTTGGCAACATCATTCTGCGAGACGACGATGTTTAACCTGAGCCGGCCAGATCCGCTGACACGGGATCTCATCCACCTGATCAATGCCCGCCGCCACGACCATGGCGACAATGGCGCGGCCATCGACACCCTGCAAGCCTTTCTGGACCAAGGGCGCGAGCAAGAGGTGCTCATGGTCATGGCCGCGCTGGATGAGGACATGGCCGAATGGCTGTTTGATCTTCTGGCTGAGGCCGCCTGCACGGTGATGATCGACGGGTCGGATCCCGAAGAGAAGTCGACCTATGCCGTCATCGGGGCGTTGGCTCTGCCGCTCCAGGCCAACTTGAACATTCCGTTGGGCTTGAAGCTGGATCCGCTGATCACGGCCGATCTGCTCCACAAGTATTTGCGGGTTCCGGCGGGTACGGTCGTCATGGTGGAGCCGCGGTTGTTGACGGACTCCACGCTCGACCTCCTCTCGCTGCAGTCGCTGCACGACCATGTGACGTTGCTGTCGGAGTCGGAACGCACGCAGTCGATCAGTGCGCGGCTGCATCCACCGGTCGAAAACACCGCCTTCCTCCTGTTCGAGCTCATCGGGACGCCGGAGCCGACGTTGCCGGAAGGGATGGATGAAGAGGATCGGCGCGGATTGCTGAACGGCTTGGTCGAGCAGTGCGCGGATCTGGCTATGGCCCCGCACATGATCGAAGCGCCGGTCTACGCCGCCTACGCCATGTTCGATGCTCAGAACGCAGTGCGCTTGCACCGGCTGGCCGACGAAACGGCGGCCGTCTGGCGGGAACTCGACCCCGTCGTGCGCGGTCGGACGATTGTGCACCTGCATACGCAATGCGGCAATGGCGTCTATATGCCGGTCTGGACCGATCTCTTCGATCCGGACTTGCCGGACGACCATGGACCGATTTGGACGTCGCCGGATGTGTGGGTCTTTACAGCGGATCTGCCGATTGAATGGCCCGGCGAGATGTTGACCAACCGTCTACTGGCCGAAGGCTGCACGAAATTCGAGAACCACATTGTCGAGACGCCCGAAAACTAGTCCTGCACGACAGGGTCTGTCGAACATTTGAGCCACATGTCCGTCCGCCTCCGCAACGAATCGGGTCACTCACTCGGCGTGCTCCTGCTGACCTTGGCGGCGCTGGGCGCCGTGTGGGCTGTGGTGTGGTTGAACGTCCCCCGGGATCTGGGTAGTTCGGATGTCGCCGCGCCGCCGCCTGTGGACGATGTGCGCCAATTGATTCCGCCGTCCCTCATGGGGAAGGCGCCGTCGCCTGCGCCGGAGAAACTGCCTCCGGCGGAAACCGCCCCTGCCTTCACGGAGACGCCGTCGCTCCCCGATGCCGCCAGGTCCGGACCGGTCGAGTTTTCCGACCAGGGATCGCGTGTACAAAGCGCGGTGGATTGCCGCGAAGAAGTACGCAAGCTCTGTGGTGAGCTGGAGCCGGGGAGTGGTCGGTTCCGCGACTGTATGGAGCAATTTCGAGAGTTGCTGCCGGTGGCCTGTCAACGTCGGCCGGAGGAGCGTGTCGCGGGGCGGGAAGAGGGCGCCAAAGCGTTCTTGTCGGCCTGTCGATCGGATTTGCGGCGATGGTGCCCAGCGATTCCACTGCGTGGCGCGCCGATCATTCAGTGTCTACGCGCGCATGCCAAGGAGCTGTCGGCGCCCTGCACGGACGCGCTCCTCGAACAACGAGTCCTCTGATCCTCCCACTCGCCTGATCGGGGCCAGTTCCCCACGCTCCCTACGCCGCTTTCTTCTGGGCCTTGAGCGAAAAGCGAAACATGATGCCTGCGACCTCGATCCGGTCGCCCTCCTCCAATTCCAAGGGCCCCGTGGCCGGTTCGTCATTGATCATGACCTTTCGGCCCGACGACCCAGGTGTGAGGATGTAGGCGGTTCCGCGGCGGGCGATCATGGCGGCGACTTTCGGCGCAAACCAGCCGGTGAGGGGCACGGCGGCGTCTTCACGGGAGCCGATCACCGTGACGTGTTTGGTCAGTTCGTAGCGATCCTGTCCCAATTTCCCGGCGACTACCTCCAAGACTCCCATGGGCGGCTGCTTCTTGGCGGCCTCCGCGATAATGCGTCCGGTCAAGGCCATTGTTTGGTCGTGATCGGCGGCGCCGGCCGTGGGTGGCTGTGGGCTTGCGACCTGGTCGCCGCGGAAGACAAGCCGAAAATGCCCGATGGCGATCACGTCGGCATCCTGAAGTTGCCGGCGATCGATCGGGTGACCGTTCACCTGCGTGCCGTTGGTGCTGTGCAAGTCCTCCAGGAACAACGCTGCCTGCACTCTGGTGATCTTGGCGTGATGGCCCGATACAGTCGCATCGTCCAGGACCAGATCGTTGTCCGGTTTGCGCCCGATCGTGAATTCCGGCTTGGTCAGTTCCCGCTCTTGGGCGCTGCCATCTCTGGCGCGAATGAGCAATTTCGGGGTGGACTGCTGATGTTCCATGGGTCTCCTCCTGGCGAAAAACGAATGCTAAGTTCCAAAGAGTCGGTGGCGAAGGTGATCCCAGAGCGTCGGCTGGCTGCTGCGCTCGACGGTGACCAGGATCACGGTGGTATTGTCACGGCCGCCTGCGGCATTGGTCTTGTCGATCAATCGATCGACGGCCGTCTGTCGGTCAGGCGCAGAAGTCAGGGTGTCGCAGATCTCTTGGGTCGACAGGTCGTGGGTGAGGCCATCGGAGCACAGGAGGAGGGAGTCTCCCGGCAAGAGCGGCGTCTCGGTCAGATCCACGGCGACGCGTGGCTCGAGTCCCACGGCACGGGTCAAGAAATGGCGTGGCGGCGCCTGTGCAGTTTCTTTGGCCGCAGCGTCACCGGACCCGCGCGGCTCTCCAACCACTGAATGGTCCTGGGTCAGTTGGTGCAACCGGCCCTCGCGAAGCAAATAGAGGCGGCTGTCGCCGACGTGTGCGATCGACGCGACCTCCGCGGAGATGAGGGCGGCGACGACGGTGGTCCCCATCCCACGGGTGGCCGCATCCGTTCGCGCTCGGTCGAGGACGACCTGATTGGCTTGGCGGATGGCGTGTGCCAGCCGGTTCGCGGCGTCTGTGCAGGAGGCATCGTATTCCTGGTCGCCGGGGCCGGGCGGGGCAGTAGCCGCATCCGCAAGATCGCGCCGAATCGTTTCAACGGCTAGCGTGCTGGCAATCTCTCCGGCACGGTGGCCGCCCATGCCGTCGCACACGACGCACAGTCCAAGTTCAGGATCCGTGCAGAAGGCATCTTCGTTTCCCTCCCGCCGAAGTCCGCGGTCTGATCGTGCGGTCATGGTGATGGTCAAGGGACGAGCCATGGGGGTTAGGCTGCCGCGGCTTGAAGGGCCACCCGAAGGGCTTGGCCGAAATCGCCCGCCTTGGCAAACCGTTGGGCGGGATCCTTCTTGAGCGCGCGATCGATCGTTTGTACGACGCCGTCCGGTAAATCGGGCCGATGAGTCGTGATGGGCGGATGCGGCTCTTTGGCGATCTGGTACAGGAGCGACACCACGTCATCTCCCGTGAAGGGCCGGACTCCGGTCAGGAGTTCATAGAGCACGATGCCGAGGGAGAAAATGTCCGCGCGACCGTCGACCTTCTTCCCCGCCGCCTGCTCAGGGGCCATGTAGGAGGGCGTCCCCAGAATGACGTTGGTATGCGTTTTGGTAGAACTCGCCATCTTGGCGATCCCGAAATCCGTGACCTTGATGCGGTGGTCTTGGGTCACCAGAATATTGGCCGGCTTGATGTCGCGGTGGACGATGCCCTGTCGATGCGCATAGTCGAGCGCGTCCGCCACGGTCACGACCAGATTGACCGCCTGCGAGACCGGCAGCAGCTTGCCGGGCTGGCAGGAATGTTTGAGCGTCAGCCCTTCCAAGTACTCCATCGCAATGTAGCCGAGGCCGCCCTGCTCTCCGGCGTCGTAAATCGTGACGATGTTGGGATGAGACAGACGGCCGGCGGATTCGGCTTCCCGGAAAAAGCTCTTCTTGATCTCTTGCGATTCCGCCTCGTTGTCTCCCTGGTCGAGGGGAACCGTCTTGACGGCCACGAAGCGTTGAATGGTCGGGTCCTTCCCGAGATAGACCACTCCCATGGACCCGTGCCCAATTTCCTTGAGGATCCGGTACCGGCCAAGCGAGGATCCGACGATCTCCTCGGCCGATTGGGCTGCGGGTTCCTCGCGGGGTGTTACCTCGGGGGCCGCGTCTTCGATTGCTTCCTCGGGTTCGACGGCTCGACGTTCTTCTTGCGCCGCCACGACGGGCTTCGGACGGACCGGCCGCGACGAGCCAGTCAGCCATTGGCCGAGTTCCGGGAGATGCCGGAGCCACTCGATCGTGAACCAGAGTCCGGCGCCGACCAATCCGCCTATCAGCGCAAACTTCCCATAGGTGTGAAGCGTCTGATCGAGATGAGGTGCCAACAGAGTGCCCACCCTTCGGCCGAGCAGGGTGCAGAGAGCCAGGGCTGCGGTGGGGCGCAGGATGGCGCGGAAGAAGCTGGAGCCGGCTCCGTCCCGCGGGAGCTGCTCAGCGGCGCGGTGCGCGATGACATAGACCAGGGCCAGGCTGAGAACATTGGTCAGGACGTGAGTCGCCACTGAGGCCGGGAGTCCCGTGGGCCCAAGCTGAATGGCTTGGAGGAACGGTCTGGTGCTCAGGAAGGAGCCGCCGAACAGGACTCCAATCAGGGCACCGCTATAGGGGGTCAACCACCCCCAGTTGGCATGTGGAGTTGAGGGCTGCATACAAGGCCAGTCCCCAGTCTAGCCGAGCAGGCCGGAGTGTCAACGAATGGCGCGATTCGAGCGGTAACAGGGGCTCCGACGACGGCGTGGCAGCCGCGGCGGCTGAAGGAGCCGGTAGGAATCGGGGTGTGCTGGCAAGAGCCGAGGAAGAGGGGTGCCTCCTCGCTACCGCCCTTGAGCACCCCGGGAGCCTCCGTGAGGGCCAGCGGGCATGGTTGATTGAGGGACGAGGGGACTATGCGGGTGAAAGGGAAGGACCGGTGCTGGAGTGAGGTTCGATGGGGGAGTCGGGGTGCCAAATGCGGTGGGCGGGGCGCTCGACGAGCCCATCGGATTCTGAAACATCGATCCGGGAGGCTGGGGCCCGCGTGGCACTGGTGTTAAGGGACCGTGGGGATCGCGGTAGAGCAAGAAACCGTTGCCGAGGTCGATCGCTGGGGCATGAATTCGGTCGGGGCCGGGCGAGGCATCGCTTTCCCCGGACACGGGACTCGCGGAAAAGCCAAGCAACGTGGCCGCCAAGATTGCGACGAACCGCCGGAGGCCCAGGCGATGGCGTGGATACATGGCATGACCCCAGTCCTTCAGTCTATCCGCAATCATCCCGTCCGGCCAGGGCCCTAGGGCGGGACCGAGCCTAGAGCGGGACAGAGGCCTACAGCCGGACCGAGGCTTCTCTGAGCGGTTCGAGAAGGGCCATCGGAACCTTCAAGTCGCCGCGCCCCACTCCCACGTCGATATCGGGTTTGGTGATCCCATGGAAGTCGCTTCCACCGGTGGGCAGAAGCCCCACCTGTGCGGCGAGCGCCAGATACTCGCCGGTATCTTTTGGTTTGTGGGTGCTGTAGTGCGCTTCGATGCCGACCAAGCCGGCGTCCTTCAACGACTTGAGCAGATCCACCAGCCCGGTGCCGGACACGGGCGCCCACATGGGGTGGGCCAGCACTGGTACCCCCTTCGCCTCTCTGATCCATTGGATGGCCGTTTCGGGGGTCGGGAGGTCCCTCGGAACGAAGGCGAGTTTGCCACCTGCGAGGTACCGCTCGAAGGCTTCCTTGGAGGAACTGACGTACCCCTTTTGCACCAGCACCCGTGCGATGTGCGGCCTCCCCACGGATTCCGTCCGCGCGTTGTGCAGCACTTCGTCGTAGGTGATGGCCAAGCCGAGGTCGTTGAGCTTTTGAATGATCTGCGGATTACGAGCATGGCGGCTGGCACGCAAGCTGGCCAAGCGTTCGGTGAAGGTGCGGTCGTGCCAGTCGAAGAAATAGCCCAGGATGTGCAACTCGGAGTCGAGATAGCGCGAGCTGATCTCGACTCCGGGGATGACGTCGATCTCAAGCTCTCGGCCGGTCGCCATGGCCTCAGGCAACCCCGCCAGGATGTCATGGTCCGTGATGGCCAAGGCCCGCACGTGCGCCTTGTGGGCGAGGCGGACGACCTCAGCCGGCGGGAGACTGCCGTCGGAATGCGTCGTGTGGAGGTGCAGGTCGAGTCGTTGCGCCTGGCTCATGGGTTACGCGAATCAGCGGCGCAGCATGCGTCCTGTGCCGGGATCACACCTTCTTGGCGAGCATCTGCGCCGTGAAGAGCGGGGTGGCACCGTCGCTGCCAGCATGTTCGCCTTCGTCATAATACAGGACGTGCAGCGGCGGAGCCAGTCGCAGCAATTCGTTCGGCTCCAGACAAAACTCCCGCCGCTTGGGGTGTTGGTGCTGCAGGTGATTGGCCACGGTGAAGGTCTCATAGACCAATATACCACCGGGCTTGAGCGCCTGGACCAAGCGAGGGAAGAGCGGGCGGTATAGGTAGAAAAAAACCAGGATGACTTCGTATTGCGCCGTGCCGAGATCGGGAATGTGCGCGGGATCGGTTTCGAGGTCGACCGTGCGAGTGGACAACGTGGATCCGAGCTGGCGCGCCTGGGCCATCGAGTTCAACGCGATCAGGGCCTGCTCGTCGCGGTCGATACATTCGACGCGAAAGCCGTTGGCCGCGAGGTACATCGCGTTGCGCCCGGCGCCGCTCGCCACGTCGAGCGCGCGACCTCGGGGCAATCGGTAGAGCTGCTCGACGAGAAATCTCGCCGGTAACGGATCTGGTTGTTGCATCATGTGTGTCTGCCTCGTACGTTTCACTTTGACGCCGACGGATCCTTGAACAGATTTCACCGGCGGATTGACCTTCCGGACCCAGACGTAGGCGACGTCCACGGGGAATTCGGCAAACAAAGTGGATAGCATTCGTTCCGCCATGGTTTCAAGCAGCTTGTCCTGTTGGCGGCTCGCGGCTTGGACCAATCGCTCGGCGACTTGGGCGTAGTCGATGGTGTGCGCCAAGTTATCGGTGGCGCCGGCCCGCTCCGTCGGCCATTCGAGCTCGACGTCGACGGCGAGCGGCTGAGCGACCTGGCGCTCTTCCGGCGTGACGCCGATATGGGCGTGGAACTCCAAACGCTCAATGACAATCCGGCCTGGCATGGGGGCATTGTCGGGGATTGCCCCAAAGGCAGTCAAGCGACTGTGGCTTCGTGCGACGGGTTGCAGTGGAGATTGCAATCAACGAATGCCGCGCCGAGCCGCGAAGGCAATTCGTTCATCCTAGCTCGTACGGGCCCAGAAGCAGGGCAAGCTAGCCAGCTCCTGCATGCGGGATGGTGGTTGCGTTCGGATATTCTTATCGAAGTCCGGAAAGCTGATTAGGAGCTGCGCTTTTGGTAATACGTCGATGGCAGAGCGACGAACTGCAGGTTCAGTGGCCAGGTTTCTTACCACGAGCAGCCCAGGTAGGACCGCACATTCCTGTCGTACAACAATTCCAAAATGATCGAGTGCACCGCCATTGGTGCGGTACACCGTGACTGTTCCACGCTCAGTGGCAATGGTTGTCATGCGCTCAAACGAGGAATCTACCTGTTGCGTCATGGTGTTTACGGTACACCCGCCCGCAATCAGTCCGAGAGGGGTGCTGATCACTGCAAGGAGAAAACTCGGAATTGAAAGCGCCCACCGCGGCCAGCCCTTGAGCCGGCGTGCAGCGAGGACTGCGCCCCAAGGGAGAAGCTGTATTGCGGCGAAGAAAAAGTAGTTAAGCGGTCCATTCTGGAAACGAAGGAGCGGAACTGCCGCGTTGAGCATCGCGGCGAGATAAACAGACAGAAGCAGCCCAATGCTTCGGGCAAGCGTGGGATATACAAAGAGGCGATATTCGCTTTTCTGCATTCATAAAGCTTACCACGTCAAATTGGCATCCTATTGACCTGAAGGTCCCTCCAAGCTTGCTGTTTTCTTTCCTTTCCGGGGCGCACGGGGTACTCCTCACGTGCGCGCATCGGCCGAGCGCCGCCCGCTGTTCGAGAAATACGATTGACCCTGTGTGCGGGGCCTGTGAGCACAGAGGAGTACCCTGTGCGCCCCGTCCTCCCCAGTCCTTGACGCCGCTTTTTCCCGGCTCCTATAATCACCCGTTTGGCGCAACCAATGGGTTGACGGATTCTCGTGGTGGACTGTGGCGGACTTCACGCACTTTAACGACTCCGGTCGCGCGCACATGGTGGACGTCGGGGGGAAAGCCGCCACCGAACGAACCGCCACAGCCCAGGCCAAAGTGGTGATGGAGCCCGCGACCCTCGAGGCGATCCAACGGGGCAAGATCGCCAAAGGGGACGTGCTTGCTGTGGCCCAGGTCGCCGGCGTCATGGGAGCCAAACGCACGCCCGACCTGATCCCGATGTGTCATCCCCTCCTCCTGACCAACGTCGACATTTCCTTTAAAGAAGACGTGCAGCAGGACCGGAACGGCCAATGTTCCATCCTGATTTCGGCGACCGCCAAGACCACCGGGCAGACGGGGGTGGAGATGGAAGCGATGACGGCGGCGTCGGTCGCCGCCCTGACGATTTACGACATGTGCAAGGCCATTGACCGCCGCATGGGGTTTTCGGACGTCTATTTGGTCGCGAAATCCGGCGGGAAATCGGGGACCTTTACGCGATAACGAGGCGACACAATGGTAACGGCGGTGGTGGTGTCGGTGAAACTGTTTGGCATGACGAAGGCCTTGGCGAAGAACCAGGCCACCTTGGACATCGCGCTCAATGGATCGCACCAGGTGCGTGACCTTGTGGCCAAGCTGGACGAGCAGTATCCGGCGATCGGCGAGCTGCTCCATAAAAAGAAGATTCTGGTGTCGGTCAATCAAGAGATTGCCCATGAAGAAACGGTGCTGCAGACGGGGGATGAAATTGCCCTGTTGCCGCCGTTTGCCGGGGGCAGTGGCGTCGTGACGGACGAAGAGGCCCTCCTGGTCCGGGTCCAGCGGGAGAATTTTTCCATCGATGCCGAGCTCGATCGGGTGCGTCGCCGATCCAAGCGTATCGGGGGGATCGCGACATTCCTGGGGATCGCCCGCGACCGTTCGAAGGGGCGGGACGTCAGCGGCATCACCTTCGAGCATTACGAGGGGATGGCGCAGAAGAAACTCCGGGAGATCCGCGAGCGGGCGCTGAAGGACTTCGACATCATCGAACTGCTGGTCGTGCATCGGTATGGTCCGATTGAGATTGGGGAGAATATCGTCCTGATCATCGCGGCGGCCGAGCATCGCGCCGATGCCTTTCGGGCCTGCAAGTGGGCGATCGATGAATTGAAGCAGATTACGCCCATTTGGAAGCTCGAACAGACTCCGGAGGGGGAGGTCTGGGTGGAGGAGCATCCTTAGGGATGGTGAAGCCGGCTGTGAGCGTCGTTCTCGCATCGCTCAAGGCCTCAACGTATCGGTGAGACATACGCCTCAGCCTTTCGCTTGCTGCGGCCTTGCTCACAACCGGTTTGACCATCCCAACTGATTGAAGCGGTTAAGCAGATATGGATTCTAGCTCGATTGATAGTATGCAGCCCTTACCGACGGTGAACGATACGTTTGGGCGGCCGCTGCGCAGCCTGCGCCTGTCGGTGACCGACCGGTGCAACCTCCGGTGCAAGTACTGCATGCCGGAGGAGGAATATGCCTGGCTCCCGCGTGAAACGATCCTGACCTTGGAGGAAATGGCGACGCTCACGCGGGCCTTTACCCAACTAGGCGTGGACAAGGTGCGGCTCACGGGCGGCGAGCCGTTGCTCCGCCGGGACGTCCCGCTCTTCGTGCGGATGTTGCGCCAGAACCCGCAGATTAAAGAGCTGGCGCTCACCACCAACGGCATTCTGATGGCCGAGCAGGCCCCGCTGCTCTATGAGGCAGGCTTGGACCGCGTGACGGTGAGCCTGGATACACTCCGGCCCGAGCGCTTCCGACAGTTGACGCGCCGCGACAATCTCCACCAGGTGCTGGAAGGGATCGAGGCGGTCAACCGGGCGGGATTCCCAGGGCTCAAGATCGACACGGTGGCCATCAAAGGGTTCAACGACGACGAGATCATCAAGCTCATCGAGTATGGCCGACACGTCAATGGGGAAGTGCGCTTCATCGAGTATATGGACGTGGGAGGCGCCACCGACTGGTCGATGAGTCAGGTGCTGTCGAAGGACGAGATTCTGAACATGTTGGCGCGCCACTACGGCGGAGTGGAACCGATCCGAGAAGTGTCCTCGGCGCCCGCACAGCGGTTTTCCTTGCCGGATGGGACGATCTTTGGCATCATTGCCTCGACCACTGTCCCGTTCTGTGCCACGTGCGATCGGAGCCGCTTGACGGCGGACGGGATGTGGTACTTGTGCCTGTACGCCAAGCAGGGCTTCGATCTTCGCGTCCCGCTGCGCCGGGGAGCCTCCCCCGAGACCCTGGCGGCGCTGATTACCTCGGTGTGGCAAGCGCGGCGCGATCGTGGCGCTGAGTCCCGCAAGGCGCTCGAGCAAGAGGGCTTGCGTGAATTGCAACTCATCGATGTGACCCGTCTTCGTGACGACCCCCATCTCGAAATGCACGCCCGCGGCGGTTGACCACCGCGAGTTCGCTTCCTCACCCCGAGGGGAGGGACGTCCCCATGTCTCTCGCCGTCATGCTTGATTGGCCGCTCTCCACCATGCTCGGCTTGGGTTTCTTGTTAGGCCTGCGCCATGCTCTCGAGGCCGACCACGTGGCCGCCGTGTCCGCCATTGCGAGCCGTTCGACGACGGTCTGGCGATCCGGGGGCATCGGACTTTGCTGGGGCTTGGGCCACACGGCTGTGTTACTGGTCGCGGGGCTCTTGGTCGTGGGATTCAAGGTCGCGATTCCGGACCAGGTGGCCCAGGGGCTCGAGTGCGCGGTCGGCGTGATGCTTGTGCTGCTGGGCGGGTCGTTGGCCTGGACTCTCTATCATGAGGAATGGCATTGGCATCGGCATGAGCACGATGGGCAGCTCCATCAGCACCTGCACCATCATCGTGAGGCGCGCGGCCACAACCATCCGCACTGGTTGGACGAGGCGCTCCGTCCGTTCGTGGTGGGGATGGTCCATGGGTTGGCAGGTTCCGCGGCCCTGCTGTTGGTCGTGGTCTCGACGGTCCACACGTTGCCGCAAGCGATGGCCTATATCGCGTTGTTCGGGGTGGGATCCATCGCGGGCATGGTCGTGGTCGGCGTGCTCATCAGTTGGCCGCTGCGGTATGCCGAACAATGGGGGCCGCTGGTGCAACTGTCCCTCCGCGGCCTCGTGTCGCTTGCCAGTGTGGGTGTCGGGGTCTGGACGATCGTGGAGACAGGCCTGCCCGGCTGGTAGGCCTCGCGCATTTCGAACAGTGGGCCTGCACCGGACCATCGGATGAGACCTGCGTGAAGATTCGGGTGCTCGGGTGCCATGGGTCCGATCAGGTGCTGCGCGATGGGGGACAGTTTCGTTCCTGCTGCACCTGCGGATTTCTCGTTGATGACGTCCTGCTCCTGGATGCCGGGACGGTCGGCCGCAAGCTCGACCTGGATGAGCAGCGGCGGATCCGAACGGTGCTCTTGACCCACGCACACTTCGATCACATCCAAGGACTCCCCACGCTGGCCGACAATTTGGCCGGGTCGAACGCCGCCGCCGTCGAACTGATCGCGCCGGCCGACACGCTGAGTGCGCTCCAAACCCATATTTTCAACGATCGGATCTACCCCAACTTTTTTCGGTTGCCCACGACCGAGTACCCAGTGTTCCGTGGTGCCGCGGTCTCGTCCGGACAGCGGGTGGAACGGGATGGCTTGGCCGTGAGGGCCGTCCCGGTGACGCACACGGTTCCTGCCGTGGGATATTTGCTCTCGGATGCGACCGCCACATTGTTGTATAGTGGCGACACGTACGATACCGACGAGCTCTGGCAGGTGGCGGCGGCCACGCCGACGTTGAAGGCGGTCTTTGTCGAGACGTCCTATCCCGACTCCATGTCCGGACTGGCCCAAACGAGCCGTCACCTGACGCCGTCGCTCCTCGGACAGCAATTGCGGAAGCTCGGGCGGGCTGAGGTGCCCGTCTATCTGTATCATGTGAAGCCGCGGTTTCGGGAGGAGATCCGCCGGGAGGTGGCCGCGCTACGCGTGCCGCATCGGATTGCGTTCTTGGAAGAGGATCAGATCCTTCACCTTTCATAGGAGCGACTATGGCGTGGTTCAAGAAGCAGAAGGGGGCCGGCGAGGAGCCACCTCGAAAGACCAAGGCTCCGGAAGGCATGTGGCTCAAGTGCAACCACTGCCGAGAAATCATCTACCGAAAAGAGGTCGAACGAAACTTTCGGGTCTGCCCGAAATGCGACTACCATTTCCCGATATCCGTCATCGAACGAATCTCGCTGGTGGTGGACGTCGGTACGTTTAAGGAATGGGATACGGACTTGGAAGCGTTGGACCCGTTGTCGTTCCAGGACCAGCGCTCCTATAAAGACCGTCTCAAGGCCCAGCAGGAGAAGACGGGACGCAAGGATGCGCTGGTGACCGGCGAGGGCCAGATTCACGGGCAGCGGGCGGTGATCTGCGTCTTTGATTTCGGTTTCATGGGCGGGAGCATGGGTTCGGTGGTGGGCGAGAAGTTCTGTCGGGCCGTGGACCGGGCCATCGAGATGAAGGTCGGGGTCGTGCTGATTACCTCCTCCGGCGGGGCGCGCATGCAGGAAGGGACGCTGTCGCTGATGCAGATGGCCAAAACCTCCGCGGCGGTGGCCAAGCTGTCGGCGGCCGGGTTGCCCTTCATTTCGATCCTTGCGGACCCAACGTTTGGCGGGGTGACGGCGAGTGTGGCCATGTTGGGGGATGTGATTCTGGCCGAACCCAAGGCCCTCATCGGGTTTGCAGGCCCGCGTGTGATCGAGCAGACGATCAAGCAACAGCTTCCGGACGGGTTTCAGCGCGCGGAGTTTCTGCTGGAACATGGCATGATCGACAAGATCGTCGAACGGAAACAATTGAAGGATACGCTCGCCACGCTCATGACGCATCTGTAGCGGCTCCGTGAGGCACGTTGCCGGTTCAGCCTCCTGCCGCAACCGGCGTTCGTCCCGGGTGGAGTGAGGTCGCGGCGAGTCCGTCTATTGTGCCGGACGGATCCAGGCGGTGACCGTGGTGTAGCTGGTTGTCGTCAAGGGTCGGGTGAGAGGGGACCAAGGTCGAGAACTCGCCGGCCGTGTGCCGGTTGGTTGTGTTGCAGTATGTCAGCCACACCCTATGCGCAGGCCGTCGCCTACCTCTATAGCCTCCAACGCCATGGCATCAAGCTGGGGTTGGACACCATCCAAGCCCTGCTGGGGGCGGTGAATCGACCTCACGAGTGCTATCCGACCCTCCACATCGGCGGAACCAACGGAAAGGGGTCAACAGCCGCCCTGGCCGCGGCCATGCTGCAAAGTGCGGGGTATCGCGTGGGCCTGTACACGTCCCCGCATTTGGTCGACTTTCGAGAACGGATCACGGTCAACGGCGAGCTCATTCCCGAGGATGTGCTGGTCGACGCGACGGCACATCTTCGGGCGGTCTGTCCGCACGAAGTGTCGCCCACCTTCTTCGAGTTCACGACGGCTATGGCGCTGTGGTACTTCGCGCAATGCCGGGTGGATGTGGCGGTGCTCGAGGTCGGTCTTGGCGGGCGGTTCGACGCCACGAACGTCGTCACCCCGCTCGTGTCCTGCATCACGACGATTGCGCTGGACCATCAGGAATATCTCGGGTCGACCATCCCGGCGATTGCGTTCGAAAAAGCCGGGATCATCAAGCCGCGCGTGCCGGTTGTGGTGGGAAGGGTTGAGGCCGAAGCCATGGTGGTCATTTCAACCGCGGCCCGTGAACGGGACGCGCCGGTCCACGTGTTGGGTGCAGACTTCCACATGGAGGGACCGGTGCCGGCGGCCTGCAGCTATCACGGGCTTGAGCGAACGATTCGCGATCTCTCCTGTCCCTTGCTTGGGCGCCATCAATTGGATAATCTCGCGTGCGCCCTGGCGATGATGGACGTCATTCGACCTCGCGGCTTCTCGGTGGATGAACAGGCCGCGCGGCGTGGCGTGACGTCGGTCCGATGGGCAGGGCGGCTGGAGACCGTCGGGGAGCGTCCCAAGATGGTTCTGGACGGCGCCCATAATCCGGCGGCCGCGCGGGTGTTGGCGGAGTACCTGCATGCCTTCAAACGCGGGGCGCCCCGTGCACGTGTCATTGTAGTGGTGGGAATGATGCGCGACAAAGACCACGCCGGCGTGCTGAACACACTCGTCACTGTCGCCGATGAGGTTGTGCTGACGAAGCCGAACCTGGCACGGGCAGTCGAGCTCTCCCAGTTGACGGCCGCCATCGTGCCGCTGTCTCACGGGCCACGCGTCCACCAGGTGGCCGACGTCGGCGCGGCTATTCGCCATGCGCAGGCGTTGGCTGGGGCAGAGGACCTCGTGCTCATCACAGGATCCTTGATGCTGGTCGGCGAGGCGAAGGCGTTTCTGCGCGGACTTCCCATGTCACCGCTCCGGGGATGACATGGGGGTGATCCCGTGGCGATGGCGCAGGCAGGGTGTACTCGGATGGCTTCTCCTCTTCCTCCTGACAGTTCCCACCGCGTGGGCGGCTGACCCCCCTGCGTCAGGCACGAGTTCGATCGCGACCACGAACGGCGCGAATCCCGTCCAGATCACGGCGGACCGCCTGGAATACCTGCAAGAACGCGAAGTGTATGAAGCCGACGGGCACGTCGTGGTGATCAACCGCGATCAACGGCTGACGGCCGATCACATGACGGTCCATCCCCTCACCGGGCATGTGCTGGCCACCGGCAACGTGCATCTGACCGGGCCGACTTCCGAGCTGTGGGGAGACCAACTAGAACTCGACATCAACACGGAAGCCGGTCTGGTGACCAACGGGCGAGTGTTTTTCCCGCAATCGAATACCTACGCGACCGGCAGGTTGCTCCAGCGGTTTTCAGAAGACCACTATCGGATCAAGGAAGGGACCTTTACCAACTGCGATGTGAAGGATGGGGAGGTGCCGGCCTGGCGCTTCACGTTCGACGACCTTGATTTGGATGCGGGCGACAGCGTCGCGATGAAAAATGCGTGGCTGTGTGTGAACGATCACAAGGTCGTCCCCATTCCGACCCTGACCTATCCGGTGGCCTACCGCAAGAGCGGATTCCTGATTCCGCAGCCGACCTACGACAACCGCTTTGGGTTCGGCTACCGTCAGAGTTACTTCTGGGCGATCAATCACAGCCAGGATTTAATGATCACCCCGCAGTACTATTCCAATCTGGGGTATGGCGGCGATCTCGAGTACCGCTATTATCTCGACAAGCTGTCGCGAGGACAGTGGTACCTCAGCCTCCTGCAGCAACAGAAACTGCCGAACGTCGCCGGGGTGAGCGCGGCGGGCGCCGACGCGAAGCAGCTGCGCGGCTTGTTGAGTGGAAGCCATGTCCAGCAGATCAATCAAGACTTCCGCATCATGGCCAACGCCTTTTTCGTGTCCGACCCCAATTACCTGCAACAGTTGAGCAACTCCGGCGTTCAGCGCGCGCTTCCCAGCGGTGAATCCAATTTTCTCGCGACGCATCGGTTCGGTCAGGGGAATTTCTACCTGACGGGCCAATATTTGCAGCCGTTGCAGTCGGGCGGACAGGATACCTTCCAACGGCTGCCGGAGTTCGGGTACAGCATGGCGAATGTGGCGCCGATTGGTGGGCCGCTGTTGGTTAACCTCGATGCCAACATGGTGCATTTCTATCGCGACGAAGGATTTCAACTGAACCGTGTGGACGTGATGCCCGGCATCACGACGAACGTGTGGAACCTCGGCCATGTGGTGGGCATTACCCCGCAAGCCAAAGTTCGCGAGATCTATTACACGCGTGGGATTCAGGACGAGACGCCGTTTCACCGCCAGACGTTCTGGGCCTCGGTTGATGCCACAAGCCGCCTCAGTCGCCGCTTCGGGCTTGAGAACGGCCAGAGCCTAATGCACGTCATCGAACCGAAGGTGGTGTACGAATTCGTGCCGCCGTCCGATCAATCGAAGGTCGCTCAAGTCGATGCGGTCGACGATCTCCCCAAGAAGAACCTGGTCACTTATTCGCTCCACAGTCGGGTCTTGGAAACGAAATCCAACGGTAGCGCGTTCAATTGGCTGGATCTGACGGTCGCACAGAGCTATCGACTTGGAGGCGTGCAGACGTTGGCGCGTGACTTCACGCCCGGGCAGTTGCCTCTCTTTGGGACGCTCACGCAACCGCTCAGCCCCGCGACGACGCCGATCCAAGGGCACAAGCTCAGCGATCTCTGGGTGCGCGGCATCATCGGCAATACGACCCCCGAATACATTCCTGGGTACACCCCGCTCACTGTGAGTACATTGGGTCGGCAATACTCCTCACTGACTCAATACCTGACATGGGACGCGTTCTTTGATCCCTATCGGGGGGCGCTCAGCCAATTCAACACGGACATACGTGTGCAGGGCGGGAACGCGTGGTATCTGGAGGTGGGGCAGCGGTATGCGCGGGACGGCAATCGCGCGCGCCGCGGGGACATTTGGAATCCGATCTCGTTCAACGAGGTCTTTGCTCCGACGCCGGAAGTGCAGTTTGTCACGGCGAGCGGAGCCGTGCGGTTGCCCTACGGCGTGACGGTCGGCGGCCGGGCCTACTACGATGTCAAGAACGGTCGCAGTCCGGAATACGACCTTGTCGGCCTGTACCAGAACCCTTGCAAGTGCTGGTCGCTTGGATTCTACTATCTGCAATTTCCCGATCGTTTCAACGCCATGGTGGTCTTGAGCCTGACGGGTATTGGTTGGACGGAAAGCTTCGGGACCGCCGTGATCAGGCAAATCCTCACTCCAATTACGATCGGGGAGCGCGGACTCCCGTGGGCGGCCGTGGGCGGGCCGTATGGATCAACGGGCACCATGGGCCAATCGATTGGCTCCACGGCACGGTAGGCGAGGGGGCGCGATGGGACACCAATACAAACGATCCCGCAGGGCCGCCCCGGGAGCACCGTGGCTGAGCGGAGCGCAGGGCGCCGCGCCGGTTCTGGGGGTGTGCTTGTTGTTGGCCGGATGCCACTCGTCACTATCTGATAAGGGGATGCAGGCGGAGTTGCAGTCACCCCTCCAGCGGGCCAAGGTCTTTTTGGCCGCGGGGGACTTCCGCCACGCGGTAGAAGCCTGTCAGGAGCAGGTGCGCGCCCGTCCCTCGGCGGCCAGCTACGTCTACCTCACGTATGTGTATCAGGCCATCGGCGGATTTCTCGACCACCACGCTTCGCGCGACGAATGGGTCAAGGTCGAGCAGTTGTCTCGCAATCTGCTGGGAGGCAAGGTCGAACAGGTGGTCGATCCACCGGACATCATGGCGAGGGTCGCCAAGGAACTCATTCACGAGAGTGTCGAGCACGAAAGCGACGTGGCGGCTGCGCAGGCCACCCGGTTGGATCAGGCTGAAGTGGCGCGGCTTTGGGAGCAACAACGAGCATGGCGGCAGCGCCATCCCCATTCGTGGTGGCATGGCGTGCCGGACGCATGGCATTGGGAGGGTACCGGGGTGGCGTTGACAGGAATTCAAAACGGAGATTAGGATGACTGCTCATGGTTTGACGTCACCGAAGGAGGCGTGCAGTGGGAAATCTGGCACTGAAGGTTGATGACAAGAATTGGGAAACTGAGGTGATGAAGGCGCCCGAACTCGTCATGGTCGACTTCTGGGCCGTCTGGTGCGGGCCTTGCCAAATGGTGGCGCCGATCGTCGATGAGCTGGCAACCGAGTATGCGGGCAAGGTTCGAGTCCGCAAGTTGAACACGGATGAGAATCCGGAGGTGGCGGGCCGCTACCAGATCATGAGCATCCCGACCATTTTGTTCTTCAAGAATGGGCAGTTGGTGGAACGGCTGGTCGGCGCGCGTCCGAAGCGCCAATTCAAAGAACTGATCGATTCGCTCCTGGCGAAGCCGTCCCCGACGGCCTAGGCTGCTCGGATTGGCCTGTGGGTGCGCGGTGCCTGTCGGGCGGGACTCAACACCTGACCGACGGGCGCCTCGGGGTTGGCAGCCGGCCGCTGTGAAGTTCGTCGCTTCCTGCCACCAGAAACGCCGGGTTGCTCAAGTGCCACGTGTGTCGTTGGGTGTTCCAGACGGATGCTGACCGAGCTGCGCGTCTCTCACTTCGCCCTCATCGAGCAACTGCATCTGTCGTTTCCTGCCGGCTTTGTGGCCCTCACGGGTGAAACTGGAGCGGGAAAATCCCTCCTCGTAGACGCCATCGCGCTGCTCCTGGGGGCACGTGCAACCGGTGAGCAAATCCGCGCGGGGGCCGAAGAAGCAGAACTCGAGGCCGCCTTCACGCTTCCTGAGGGCAGCGTTCTCCTCGCTCCATTGCGTCAGGCGGATGTGCTTGGTGCAACTGATCGAGAGCTTGTTGTCCGGCGCATTCTTTCGCGGTCTGGTCGCAGTCGAGCCTACCTCAACGGACGTCTCGTCTCCCTGCAGGAACTAGAACGGTTTGCCGGCCTCCTGGTCGATATCCACGGTCAGCACGAGCAGCAGTCGCTGTTGGCTGCAAGTGCCCAACTCGAGGCGTTGGACGGCTTCGCTCGTCTTGGCTCATTGCGGGCACGATATGCCGAGGTGTTTACCCGCTGGGTGGCCGCCAAGTCGCAGTTGGCGGAGGCCATGGAACAGGCGCGGCTGTTGCAAGAGCGGGAGGATCTCCTGCGCTTCCAGCTGCAGGAACTGCGGGAGGCCGCCGTCCAAGCGGACGAAGATGTGACCCTCAAGGAGCGCTGTCAGCGATTGGCTCACGCGGAACGGCTGCGGTCGTTGGCGGAGGACGCCTACGATCGCTTATATGCAGGAGAGGGCGCACTGACCTCCCAACTCGGGCTCGTCGCCCGCCAACTGAGGGAGTTGGCGGCCATTGATCGCCAAGCAGAATCCTGGTGTGAGCAGCTCGACCAGGCGGCGATGGGATTGCGCGAGGTGTCCGGACAGTTGCGAGACTATCGGGAGACGGTGGCGGACGACCCGGCGGGGCTCGCGGCCAATGAGACGCGGCTCGCCCTCCTCGAGAGATTGAAGAAGAAATACGGCGGTACGATCGACGCGATGCTGGCAAGAACCGCCGAAGTCGAAGAACAGGTGCTGCGGCTGGAACAGACAGAGGATCGACTAGGTATGCTTCGAGCGGCGGAAGCAGAGGCCCTTCGCGACGCCGAGCAATTGGCCCAGGAGCTTTCGACCAAGCGGCGCCAGGCCACTGCAAAGTTCGAGACTGCGCTTCGGAAGGAGTTCGAGGCGCTTCATTTGGGGGCTGCCCGGCTGATCGTTGAAGTCGTTCAGGGTGAGGCAGGGGCCGCATCCTTGGGTCCAAAAGGCCGCGACCAGGTACAGTTTCTGTTTTCCGCCAACAAGGGGGAAGCACTCCATCCATTGGCTCGGGTGGCCTCCGGGGGAGAGACCTCGCGGGTCATGCTCGCACTCAAGTCAGTGCTGGCAGACTATGATACGGTGCCGGTGCTCATCTTCGATGAGGTGGACGCCGGTGTTGGTGGATCGGCCGCCACGGCCATTGGGCAACGCCTAAGAGCGCTGGCGTCCTACCATCAGGTGCTCTGCGTCACCCATCTTCCCCAGGTGGCTTCCCAGGCCCAAGCCCAGATCCTCGTCGAGAAGAAGGCCCAACAGCAACGGACAGTGACCTTCGCAAAACGTTTGGATCGCTCGAGCCGGGAAGAGGCGATTGCGAAGATGCTTGGTGGACAAGCCGTCACCACGGCGATGAGAAAGGCCGCTGCGGAGTTACTGAAAGCGAGCAACCCATCGGGGGGTGCCTAGCTTCCCGCCAGCTTCAGTCGCTTGCTGTCCGATCTGTGACCATCTGCCAGCCGCGCCCCTGAGCAGCCGTTGTCCTCAATCCTCCGTCGGTTGCGCGGTTGGCAGCGTTTGTGCAGTCGACGGAAGAGGGCCCGCTGGGGGCTAGGAGAGGTCTGGAGAAGAGAGTGGTGGGCTGGCCATGGCCAAGGCCGGGAGCGAGGCTTTGCACTCAGTGACAATGCGAGTGAAGATGTCCACCAGCGTGGGATCGAAATGTGAGCCGCTGCGATCGTGGAGCTGACGGAGAGCGTCTTCGATAGACACCAAAGACTGGCTTTCGTGACTCGACGTGAGATGGTCGAACGCCTCGGCAATGGTGACAATACGCGCAAGCAGGGGGATGCCCTCGCCCTGCAAATGCAAGGGGTACCCGTCCCCGCCGAAACGCTCGTGATGGTACGAGATAATTTGGCCGATCTCTGCTCGAAAGCCCAACGCCAGCGCCATCTTCGCGCCAATCTCGGTGTGCCGCTTCACATAGTCGGGCACGGAATCGCCGAATTCCTGAAGCCCGACGGCCTCTCCTTCCATACCGATCATGCCCAGGTCATGGAGGAAGGCGCCGATCGCGAGCGATTTCTGCTCCGGCACGCTCAGTTCGAGGCGGTTGGCGAGCAGTGTTGCATAGAAACTCACACGGCTGGAATGATTCAGTAAGCGACGGTCTTTAGCTTCCAGCAGGCTCGAGAGAAGGGGGATCAAGTCGGCGTAGTCGGAGTCTTGCCCGCCGTCCACCGCCCTCCCTTTGGTCAGGACGTGATACTGCTCGCGCAGTGCGCTCCAGGCTGCTGTGGCCTGCTCTTCGGACTTCCAGAGCGCTTGACTGTTTGTCACGAATGAGCGGAGAAAATCGAGTCGCCGTTTCTTGTCCAGCGTTTGGTTGATCAACGTGATCAGCTCCGTCACATTGAACGGCTTCAGCAGATAGCCGGCGGCGCCGTGGCGGATGCCGTCCATCGCCGATTTGAGGCTTCCGTATCCCGTAATAATGATCACTTCAATGTCGCGATACAGGTGTTTAATGTCCTGGAGAAGATCAAGCCCTTGGCGGTCTGGCAGCTTTTGATCGAGCGTGATCAGATCGATGTGATGTTCCTGGAGCAGTCTCAGTGCGCTTTGCGCACAGTCGGCGGACTGGATGTTGAAGAATGGCCGAAGAATGACTTTTAGGGCATCACGAGGCCCTGGCTCGTCATCCACAATGAGGATGGTCGGCTTGGGGGCAACTGCGGTGGCGCTTGGGGACATATCGTATGGGTGTATGATTGAATCGGGAAAATGTCAAGCAAATCACATACCTCTACATGACATGTCTGTACTCAAGTAGAGCCGTCTATCGTACTGAGTCCTAGGTATTGTGGTTTAAATATGTGAAGCGCGCACATATTGTGTGCCACGTGTGGAAAAGCCTGTGAACAAGGGGTGAATTGCTATGGGGAAAAATGTGAAAAACGTGTGAGGTGATTGTGTGAAAAGAGAGGCAACTGTGGCAGAAGCGACTTATTCCTGAACCAAAGTGGACGGTTCAGGAACTTGAGGAACGGCGTCCGGACGGCTAATACCAAGGGTGTCCATGCGGTATTTCAACATCCGGCGGCTAATGCCCAGGAGATTGGCGGCGTGCGTTTGCACGTAGTTCGTGCGCTTGAGTGCATCGAGAATGATATCCCGTTCGAAGTCCATGACGGCCTTTTCCAGCGAGACGCGACCGGAGAGGATGTCCTCTCGCAACGAGGTGGACCGCGAGTCGGACTTCAGGGATGCGGGGAGGTGCTCGGGAACGATGGCCGCGCCCTGTGACCAGAGCATGGCCTGTTCCACGACGTTTTGAAGTTCCCGGACGTTGCCGGGCCACGGATAGCGGCAGATCAATTCCAGCGCTTCTTTTGTGAACTCTTGGTGAGCTCGCTTCTCCTCTTCGATACGTTTGCAGAGGAAATGCTTGGCCAGCAAGACGACATCTTCACCGCGCTCCCGAAGCGGCGGCAGAAAGAGCGAGATGACATTGATGCGATAGTAGAGATCCTCGCGGAACGTCCCCCGGCGCACCAATTCGTCCAAGCTTTTGTTGGTGGCGGCGACGATGCGGACATCCACCTTGATCGGCTGGACGCCGCCGATGCGCGTGAACTCCCGCTCTTGGAGGACGCGTAAGAGCTTGGCTTGCGTGGTCGGGCTCAAGTCGCCAATCTCATCAAGAAACAGCGTCCCCGTATGCGCCAGTTCAAACTGGCCCACCCGGCGAGCCGTCGCATCCGTAAACGAGCCCTTTTCGTGCCCGAATAACTCACTTTCAATCAACGTTTCCGGAAGGGCGGCGCAGTTTAGGGCGACAAAAGGACGATCCCGGCGACCGCTGTTGTAGTGGAGCGCCCTGGCGACCAGCTCCTTTCCAGTTCCGCTCTCACCCGTTACCAATATCGTGGTCCGGCTATCGGCAACTTGCTCGATTTTGCCGTAAATCTCCTGCATCGCCGGGCTCTTGCCAATCAGATTGTGAAAGGCGTACCGGTTGACAACCTGAGCCCGCAGGAGACGGACCTCACGCTCGAGATCCTGATTATCCAGGGCTTTCCCGATGATGATCCGTAGCTCGTCAATTTCGAATGGCTTGGAGATATAGTCGGCGGCTCCCAGCTTCATGGCGTCGACCGCGGTCTTGACCGCTTTGGTGCCAGTCAGCATGATCACCGGGATGGACTTATCCTCAGTGCGCATTTTCTCCAAGACCGCGAGCCCGTCCATTCCGGGAAGGATGACGTCCAGCAACACCAAGTGAGGGGTCTCTTTCTTGAACAGTTCGAGCCCTTCGTTGGCGTCGGCGGCCTGGAGGACCTCGTAATTCGGTTCGAGGACAAGTTTCAGGGACGTGCGGACCCTGGGCTCATCGTCGACGACAAGAATACGTTTTTTCATAGGGATAGGCGATCAATCCGGTTTCGGAGCGCACCACACTCTCCCCCTCACGGGGCTTTCCAGGCTGTGGGTAGAAGTATACACCCAGGATGGGGTTTCAGCCAGGGGATTTCGGCTTCTGGAACGTGCAGACGAAGGCGTGGCCATCAAGAGCGGACTCGATAGTGATGTTCGTCGCCTTTGCGGCGGTGAGGAGCGCCATGAGGTCATGCTGGGAGAACCGGTGAAGGGCTCCGTCCAGGAAGCCTTCTTGGAATTCGGCCAGAATTTCCATAAGAGGCCGCCCGGTGAGTCTGGTGGGGTGGAGACTCTCGTCCAGGTTGTGTTTTTGAAACCAGGCCGAGAGGGTAGCGGCCGGCTTGATGATCAGGAAGCTGGCCCTCCCCCCAGGGACGAGGACGCGCAGACACTCCTGTACTGTGAAGAGCGGATTCTGGACGTGGCCGAAGACCAAATTCATCACCATGGCATCGAACTGCGAGGCTGGAAACGGCATCGGTCCATCAAGGTCGCCGTGGCTGAACAGCGGGGTGACACTGCGGCCCCCAAAGATCGTGCTGGATCCCTCGCGGCTCAGGGAGGCTTGGAGGCCCAACACATGGCTTCTGGCCTGGCTCAGCGTTTCGGGCGCGAGATCAACTCCGACATATTCAGGAAGTTCAAAGGGCGAGCCCCCTTGTTGCTGCCGGCGGTAAGCGTGGTGGGCGAGCAGGAAGGCAATGAGGTCGCCGTGCCCACAGCCAAATTCTAGCAGCCGATGTTGTGCGCCCAGGGGCGCCACAAGCCTTGCGATGGATTCAAACCACTTTCGATAAGGGACGCTCTGCACAATCGGCTGGTTGTGTTTGACATAGGAACCCCAGTGCCGCGCGCGGTCCACGGAAGTCCAGCGGCGCCGACATTGGACGCGTTCCGATTCAAGGCGCTGCTCCTGAGCGAGGTCTTTGGCTGGGACGGGCTTCAACTCCTGGGCGAGCCGTCCGTGACGTGACTCGCTGACACAAAAGTGGACCAGCTTGTGGGCCCAATTGTCGGGACGTGGGGGGATGCTGAGGTGCCCCCTCTGGGGTGCGGCGATGAACGTCACGGTCCGGCACGCTGCGCCCAGCTGAGCCTGGAGCCGATCGAGGGTATCCCGTTGGTGGGCGGCGTCATCCAACGGCGCAAAAATTGCCACCGGAATGGTGGTGCCCGCTAGGTCATCCAGCAGGTCTTGGAAGCTGACGTATCGCGAAATGATCGCGTCCTGCACAAATGTTTCGACAGTGACCCGGACGCCGTACAGGTGTCCCGAGGTGTGCCGCAGATCGGATGAGTGCAACGGGTCACGGGGGGCATGCTGCAGCTCATGCAGGTCATCGGACAGATCCCACGGTGAGTTTAGGAGAACCAATCCAGCAATCCACCAATCCCCGCGCAAGGTGCGCGCGCAGATGCGACCGGCCACACCATGACCGACGAGGATGGTCGGCGTGCCGGGCCAAAACTCGTTGACGAATCCCATCATCGCTTGTAGGTCCAGCTGCATGTGGCTGAGCAGTGTCTGGGATGGCGTACCGTCGCTTTCGCCGACATGGTTGGTCAAGTCGTACCGGAGGACGTGGAAACCTTGGTGGGCCAAGAAATACGAGAGCTCGGCATATTGTTCCTTGGTATGGCCTAGGTCGGGGGCGATCAGGATTACCGGTGTGAGTCCAGGGTTTTCGCTGCCGACGTAGTCGTGATAGAGGGCAATGCGCCGGTCCTGGGCGTTGTGCGTGAACAAGAGTTCGCTGACGACAGTCCGGTCCTTGCGATACGGTCCAGTCCCCATGTACGACAGGATCGAATAATTCACCAGGGAGGCGAGATATCCCGCCGTTTCGTCGCCTGCTGTTCCGAACTGCACGCCGTACGTCCAGCCTGGCATCGCATGCAGGGAGCCTTCTGAGCCAGGCGCAATATCGCGTATCACGCGGAGTGGGATATGGCGCGAGGAAATTTGGTCCGAAACGTCCGTCGTCCCACGCACACCTGCTGCGGTTGGGATCGTGGGGATTTCCATGTAGCAGGTGCCGAATTGGGTGGCGAGGCCTTCATTCGTACGCAGGCATGCCCCGCGGAGATGGATGTCCAACAGGGTGCCGGCAAACCGCGTGAGGATTCCATGGGGTGTGCGACAGACGAGTTGGACGGGCATTTGGCCGGGAACTCGTACGTCGGAGCGACGATCGAAGACGCTCGTCGATGGCTCCGGTTCGATCGGGGGTGGCGTGGCGGCCGATTCTGGTGTCGCGAGGCCAATTTGTATGCGCAGGCTGTCGGGATGATCGTGAAGGACTTCGAGAAACGACAAGAGGACGGTGCGTTTGACGTCTTCAACCCCCTCGAAGCTCACGCGGAGGAGCGTATGCGTCCCCGCCGGTTCTAGGTGCGCCGTGCCGGTTAGTTGAAGGTAGAGGACATCTGAGACGAGGGAGATCGTAGCAGGCGCAATCTGTTGGGCCAAGCCGCTTTCTGGGAGGATGATGCCAAGTCCGCTCGTCCCCAAATTGGTCGCGATGCCGGCCCAACTCTGTGTGCCGTAGGCCACCTCGGTGGCCAATCGTACGGCGTGGCGTGTCGCGTGGCGGCGATTGCCCACTGGAGCTTTCGCAATTGGCTCCGGTTCTGTATGTCTGGTCGTGGGGGGCTCGGGGTGGCGCGGATCCGCCGGTGGGACGCGGACCGTGACTGCCGGTGAATTGAGCGGCGTCTTCGCCGGGGCCACGTCCGAAGCGGGTTCGACTTCGATATCGAGGTTGCCCAAAAACAGTTGGAGCGCATGCCACAGCGGTTCGATCTGTTCTCGTGTGCCTTCTTTGATCGCAGCGCGGGCCTGAGTCGAGGTGGCTGATGGAAGCTGGGTGAGTTGCCTCAGCGACGAGCCAGGGCTCTCGTCTGGAGTTTCACGATGGATCAAGCCGACCGTGCCGAGGAACAGATCAGGGTGTGCATATAGACCGCGGGCACTGACATGGGCCTCCAGTGGGCGGGGCGTCATGCCGATTCGTGGCTTCGGGGTGAGGCGGAGTTCCAGGCCTTTGGTCGCTCGGACTCCGGCTCGCCGTTCATTGAAGCGTTGTTCCGCTAGTCGCTTTGATTCGCCCTGCAAGAGTTTCGAATAGTGCGTGCCGAGGAGTTCTTTCGAATCATATCCAAGCACGTTTCGCACGGCAGGGCTGACATAGGTGAACGCGCCGTTGGCATCCAGCTCATAGAGGATGGCCCCTTGGGCCTCGATGACCTGAAGGTAACGACCACGTGCTGATTCGGGCGGAACATGCCTGGAGCCCCGATGTTGCAGCTGTTGGGTCATCGAAAGGAGATCGTCGACAAAGGCCGGAGTTCTTCGGTGCAAGAGCGCAGTGGCGCCGCTCTCCATGGCCTGTATCGGACTGACGTCCTGGGCCAAGCTGTGAACGATGATGTTGGCCTGGGGGGAGAGCCCACGGAGCTGTCGAACGAGGGTGAGTCCCGATATGTCTGGGAGCTCGAGGTCCACAAAGATGAAGTCCCAAGGTTGTTCGGCCGCCCACTCTGCAGCCTGGCGCGCGGTATATACCGCTTCAACGCGGCACCCCTGGAAACGCTCACGGATACCAACCGTGAGCTCCTTCACGTCGGCAGCGTGGTCGCTAACGATCAGTGTCCGGAGTGGTTCGGCAGATGTCATGGCCTGCCGCCTCGGTGTGTTGCCATGCTGCAAGAGGTAGGGAGGTGCGTGGCGACTGCCACCACAGCGAAAATATTATGTAGTTTGAAATATGACGTGGGATGCGTGGTCAATACATGGTGTTCATTAGGTGCGAGCCAGGTGCCTTGATGTGTGGGGTTGGTACGGATAAGCGGCTGCGGCTCGAAGTCGTGAATTTCCATACTGAAAATGGATAACACACCTGCGCCCCAGGCGGGAGCCAGGTGCTTGGGGGGGATATCCTACTTGTGCAGGACACACAGGCGCCAGGCACAAAAGTGCCGATAGGCCGTAGCTGGAGCTGGATCGCGGGGACTGAGGGATTCGCGGGACTGAGGGACGGGGCAGCCCCGCAGGTGAGGGCTACCCCGTTCATAAGTGAACCAGAGTGTCAACCGCCCTGTTTAGCGCGGCGTGTGTCTGCCGGACAAGCGCCGGGGGTCATATAGAGCAGGTAGTTTCCCATGCCGTGCTGGAGTTGAGGCCTTTGCAGAGGATGGTGGTGGACCATCACCATCTCGTAGTCGTCGGTGGTGCGCACAGAGAAACCTTGTTCGTTCTTGTAGACTTGGTGGGACTGAAATTCCCGAAACGTTCCGTCCAGGTCGACGTCGGGTACGGTTCGGAGAAGCGTTTGCTTGGTCGTTTTGTCCTCCAGCCCAATCATCAGCAATTCGTCGTGGCCATGGGGGTAAGCAAACTTCACGCACCCATCCATCAAGAACTTCAGTGGGGCGGTATGGACCTGCACGCCGGCCTGGATTTCGATGCCTTCATCGGTTTGGTCCGGGCCCCGTTGGTTGAATTTGCTGTAGCAAACCACGTTGACCCCGACCTGATACACGTCCATGTCCTTGATTGGGGCATCATCCGGCGCCATGTACATGGTAAACGTGGCCATCACGTCCTTCGTCGTCGGTGCGCCGTGGTAGAACGCGACGATCGACATGAGGTGTTCACCCTTACCGAGCTTCACCCCATAGCCTTCCGGAAAGCGTGTCTCGGTCATTTCCAATCCCGCGCCGGCGAAAAAGAGAGGCTCCCCCGGGCACGAGACGCTGGGCTTGTCGTTATTCAGCATGAGAATGTGGTGCAGATAGTTTTTGGGCAGCTCCTTGCCGTCTTTGGTGAAGACCGCGGTTTTATACCCCACCATGTGCATGTCTTTCGGAAGTTGAAAGTGATGTTTCGGCATGGAAGCGGCCAATTCGCCGTCATGGGCGGCGGGTAGGTCGATAGGCCCAAACGTCAGCGTAACCGTCCGATCTTGGATCGTCACGGTCGTTGTCGTTTGTTTGTTGAGAGTCGGAACGGTGTGATGATCATGGCCGCCGGAGGCCAGCGCCGGAAGGTGACCGAACAGGAATGCCATACAGGACAGCGACAATATCACCAAGCGGACCATAGTACCTCCAGAGAGAAGTGGGCGGACGATGTTGGCCAAAGCGTTACTCGCATCGATCGTGTATCAACCTGCCGGCCGTTCTCAAGTTTATGGGGATGGCGGGGGTGGGACCGGGGTGAGACGTTTCCAAAGATAGGTGCCGCCATGCTCGCGCGGTGGAATGTTCTTATGTTTGCCGACGCGGGTATACCACCACACCCCCTTTGCTTGCATGCCGTCCTCCGAGAGGAGTAACTCGAAGCCCCCCTCGCGATCGTTACCCGATTGTTGCCAGGTGCCTTGCCACAACCGGTCGGCAAATTTGGTGGTGACGAACTGCCCGCTGTGCTGCGTATAGGGGCCGTTTCCAGAGGTGTCGAGCGTCGCGTGATAGTGTTTGTCGTCCTCGACTTCGGTGATATCCCACTTCCCGCTGAGGTCCACCGGAGCGGGCGGTGTGGTGACCACGCGTACCGTGCTTGGGCGGGGGGCAACCACCTCCGCGACGGGGGCGCCCATTTGCATCGATCGCATCGACTCATGCCAAGATAACAGCTGCCAGTGTCCCGCTCGTTTCTCCAGCACCCCGCTCTCCCGCAGGGGCCAGACTTCTTTCCGTTGCTCGTCGCCTGTTCCGAGGTAGCGGATGTAATCGAGTTCCATCGTAAACCAGGCGAGCTCATGTTTTTGCCACACTTTAAGCTCGAGAATCGGCATCTCCAGCCGGTTCACGGTTGCGAGTTCTTCCTGAAAGTCGCGGGCGAGGTCGGGCCACCCGACGTACTTGCGGCCACCGATTGTGTAACTCGTGATGTCCGCATCATGGGCCATGAGCGCAGACAGACTCGCCCAGTCTTTCTCGGCATTGGCGCGAACCAATTCACGGATCACTGCTTCCGGAGTCTCGAGCGCTACGTGTGGGGCCGCCAAGGAAGGAGTGTGGGTATCGAGTGCGAGCCCCACCACCAAACCGGCGAGCCATTGTGTAAAACGCATACACCTCTCCTCAGTGTGCCATGGCGGGGCGCAGGCTACCGATACGGGGGCTGTTTGTCAATGTGACCAAGGTCCCATCGACTACGGAGCTTGCGTAGCCACGATCACGGTCACATTGTCCTGGCCGCCGCGTCGATTGCTCTCCTCGACCAGGATCTGGCAACACCGAGCCGGGTCTAGTCCATTGGTAGACAAAAGGGCGCCAATCTCTTCGTCCGAGAGCATCTTCGTGAGCCCATCGGTGCAGAGAAGGAGGATGTCGCCGGCGTGGAGCGGTTCCAGGACGTAGTCCGGTTCGACCACCTGATCGATCCCAACGGCTCGGGTGAGCGCATGTCGCTTCGGGTGTACGGCAGCCTGCTCGCGTGTCAGAAGGCCTCGTCGCACGAAATCTTCCACCACCGAATGGTCCTGGGTAAGCTGCTGGAGCATCCGATCGCGATAGAGGTAGGCCCGGCTATCACCGACGTGCAGGATATGCGCCACGGGTTCTTGGTCGATGGCCAGGCTGACTGCGACCAGCGTGGTGCCCATGCTCCGCAGTTCGGGATTTCGTTCGCCTTCCGCCTGAATACGCGCGTGAGCCTCGTTGGTCGCGGCGCGTAGAAACCGTTCGTGTTCCGCCGGGCTCCGCCGGGAAGGTAGTTTGGAAAGTCCGCGCTCGAAGGTGTCGATCGTCAGGTGACTGGCAATGTCACCTCCGGCATGCCCACCCATTCCATCAGCGACGACCCAGAGGCGGCTTTCGTTGTGGATGAGGTAGGCGTCTTGATTGCTACTGCGCACCTTGCCGATGTCGCTCAGGCCCGCAGCGTGCCATGTGGGTGAGTGTCCGGCCATGGGCTAGTGGGCGTGGACGAGCGACAGGGCGGCTGGCCCACAGCGGCGCAGCAGGTCCGAATAGAGGTGGTCGGCGAGGGGAACGAGATGCTCAATGTCCGCCGCGTTGTATCGCAGGAGGCGATCCAATGCGCCGGGATCACCAGCTTGAGCGCGATGCCAGAGGGAGACGGCATCCCATCCATCAAGCCCTTCCAGGTCGATCGTGCGGGCAAGGCCGATGTGGCGTTCCAAGGACTTGAGGCCTCCCGTGAGACCGAGACGGCGCGCACCAAAACAAAGGTCCCAATGCAGGGGGGGCCAGCGGAGCGACGGGTAGAGCCGAGCCAGGAACGGGACGTCGAAGACGGAGCCAAAAAAGGTGATGAGCAAGGACACCCCATCGAGCAATTCGTTGATGCGCCGTGCGGTGAGGTCGATGCCGGCGACCAATTGGGTGGTGCGCCCCTGACGGTGCACCCCGACCACGGTCACCGCCCCGTCGACCGGCGGGCCGCCCGTTGTTTCAATATCCAGATAGGCTGCGTCTACACCGAAGAGCGAAAAGAGCCGCCACTGATCCCGTGGGCGGAGACAGGTTGCGAAATACCCGCTATCGTGTGAAGCGAAGGCCTGGTGAGCCCGCTCCAATTCGAGATCGTACCAGTCCTTGCGCGTTGAAGACAGCCCGGGGATATGGGGCTGGCGCCGGAAAGCGTGCCAATCGACGAGGCCACTCGCCCACCAGCGCTGCTCGGTCTTGTCACCGACGCCCTTGAGCAGAACAAACGTGGATTCAATCACGATCTGTGCAGTCTGCCAGAGGCCGGCGAAGCGAGTCCAGCCTTGATTTCATCGAAAGGGACCGGATAGAGTCTGACCGCGCAAGGCGTGAGCGTGACGGCCTGCTGTAGGAGCATGATGACGACGGATGCGGAGAAGAAACGAATTCGTATCAGCGTGGGGGGAGTACACCTCGAGGCCGAATTGAAGACCAACAAGACTGCCGAGAGCGTGTACGCGGCCTTGCCGGTCGATACGGCGTTGAACGTGTGGGGCGAAGAATTTTTCTGCAAGGTGCCGGGCGTGAAGGACTTTCGCGAGACGGCCACGACCCAGGTCAAGGTCGGTGACGTCGCGTGGTGGGGGCCGGGCGAAGTGTTGGCGATCTTTTTCGGCCGGACACCCATGAGCATGGGGCCCGATCCGGTTCCGGCAGACCGGGTGAACGTGATTGGTCGGATCGTCGGGGATCCCACGGTCCTGCGAGATGCCTATCAAGCGGCGACCATTCGCATCGAGCGGCTCTGACCATGCGGCTTTCCAAAGATCGAGTTCATCACCTGGCCACGGTGTTGGTCGGGACCTTGCAGGAGGAAGGCTATCTGTCCGTTTCGGGCGACAAGATGGCGGTGGCGACGGCGCTCGAACAGGCGATGACCGACGAATTGACCGTCGAAGATCGGCTGAACGCCGAAGTGCGAGAACTGCTGAAGTCGTATGCCGATCAGATTGAACGAGGGCAGGTCGACTACCAGAAGATGTTCACGATGATCAAAGCCAAGCTGGTGCGTGACCGGGGCCTTGTGATCTAGGGACGAACATGGGATTGCTGAGTGATGACAAATCGAACCACTTGTCCCACGTCATTCTCAAGTGTCTCAAGTCGTCGAAGGGCGCGACGCTGCACGGGGACGAAACCAAAACGCTTCGCGCGATCAAGCGGGTGCTGGCTGCGGAGTTGGAGCAGGAGGCGGCCATCGATCAACTAGTCCGCAAGCGGCTGGCCTCCTATTCACGTCCGATCGTTGAAGGCAGCCAGGAGTGGGATGTGATGTATCGGAAGTGCGTCGAAGAAGAACTCAAGAAGCAAATCAGACGGTAGCGGCGGTGACATGGACGCCAGGAGACCGATGATGCAGCTCACAACGCGGATGGCCCTCATGGTCGCGATGCTGGTGATGTTGGCTGGATGCGCCAAGGACAAACCGAAGCCTTTGGTGCCCCTGCCGTTGGACGCTCGGGCGAGTCAACAAGCGATCACCTTGACGGAACAAGGGACTGTAGCTTACCAGGCCAAACAGTTCCATGACGCGAAGTCGTATTTCGAACAGGCCCTGACCGCCGCTCCCAAGCTGGGCGCCACCCACTACAATTTCGCATTGGCGCTGAACGCCATCGGGGACGCGCAGGCGGCCCACGATCAATTTCTCGAAGCAGCGACGCTGGAACCGGGCAATCGCGTCATTTGGGATTCGCCCGCGCTCCATCCCTTCGGCAATCCCGAAGTGGAGAAGAAGGCGCGAGATCCAAGATATTCGACGTCACGACCGGGATTGGGCACCCCGCCGCCGCGATGAGGCAGTGCTGCTTGTTCGTGGCCGATGCGTGATGGTGCGGGCCGCTCGGCGTCCCGAATGATGCTCAAAAGGGGCGCGACGCCTGACAATCCGCAAGGAGATCCCACCGGTTGTCCACGGAGCGAACACGCGCGTCACGCTGGACGCGTCACCCGAATAAGTGAGGAGGAGTATGGCCAAGGAATTGGCAGTGGGCGACAAGGCGCCAGACTTTACGTTGCCGAACGAGGCTGGGAAGCCGGTGCGTCTGAAGGATTTGCGAGGGCAACAGGTCGTGCTCTATTTTTATCCCAAGGACGATACACCGGGCTGCACGACGGAGGCCTGCGCGTTTCGCGACGCCAAAACCAAGGTGTCAAAGGCGAAGGCGATCGTGCTGGGCGTGTCGCTTGATGGTCAGGCGTCGCATCAGAAATTCATCGAGAAGTACGAGCTCCCCTTCACACTGCTGTCCGACGAGGAGGCCGTCGTCTCGAAGCAATATGGGGTCTATAAGCAGAAGAACATGTATGGGAAGAAGTACTGGGGCATCGAGCGCAGCACGTTCGTGATCGATGCAGAGGGGATGGTCAAGGCCCTGTTCCGAAAGGTCAAGGTCGATGGCCACGTAAGTGACGTGCTGGCGGTGTTGAAGTAAGAGAGCCCAATGAAGATCGTGTGCGAAGGTCATGCGCCAATGAGATGCGCCAATGTAATGCGGAGTCTTCGGCTTCCGTGCGGCTGTTTCTCCTGCTCATTGTGACCAGCGAGTTGCTGTTCCCGCTGCCCCTCGTGGCTGCCGATCGTGTGGCAGTCGAGGTGATCGTGGCGGACGCGCTGGCCCGTCTCGGGCGCACGGTGCGGGTGGAGAGCCGCCTCCTCCACACCGGCGTCCTGGGACCGCAGGGAGCGGGCGGGGAACGCCTGGGCCTTGCGATGGGCGGCGAGGAAGTGGCTGGAAGTCTCACGGGCGGCGATGGTGTGGCCTTCTTCGAGCTTGAGCCCAAACGGCTTGGCTTAGTGCCCATGACGGTGTCCGTCACCGGCTCCTCGCGCGTGGTGGATGCGGCGGGCGAGGGCTGGCTCGCCGTGTGGGAAAAACGCCGCCCCCTCCTGCTCGTCGAGTCGGCTGTCCTTTTCGAACCACCGGCACCCGATAGCGGACCGATCGCTCTTCCGGTCCCGACCCCTGACCTGGAGATATCCGGCCGTCAGCCGGCCCCGGAAGCCGCAGAGGAACTAAATCGGCTCGGGAAGTTTTTCTACAACATCGTCTACGTGATTCCCGCCGGACCTCGTCACGGCACCCAACGCCGACAATTGCACCAGTGGCTCACGGCCCACCATTTTCCTGCCGGCGTCGTGCTGCCGGCCCCGGCGACTCTTGCCGGACTCAACGAGCTCGTGGGCCAAATGAAGACCGATGGCTGGGAGAATGTCCGTGCCGGCGTGGGCCGGACGGCCGAGTTTGCACAAGCGCTCGTCGGCCAACGGTTGAAGACGGCCATCGTGGGGGGAGATACCAAGGGGGATTATCCCCGGAAGGCGCGATTGGTCTCGGACTGGAAGGCTGTGAGAAAACATCTCCAGGATTGACAGGTGAACGATACTCCTCAGCGGGCGGGGTTGCAGAGTCCGCCCGGGTCGACCAGGACAATGGAACTGGCCCTACTGGCCAGCAGTCTCATCCTCTCGCTCGCGGTCAGCGCTTGGGGATGGAGGGCGCTGTATGTGCCGCCGCAATCCGAGGTCTCCGGATGGCGGACGGCCAGCCTCCTGGCCGGCTCGATCTCGGAGCGTGAGCTCAACCAGCTGGGTTTCCGCGGACAAACGATCGCCTATGCGGATGGCGACTACGTGGTGCTGCTGGTCGGGGACTCGCAGGTGGAGGCCAAGCCGGGTTGCGCGTTCGACTGGATGCCCGAGCGCCGGCTCGAACACCATCTGCGCAATATGGGGATTCCTTCGGTCAAGGTCTTTACCGTGGGGTCGAGCGGATACGGCCAGGATCAGCAATTGCTGGTGGTGAAGGAATACTTCGCGAAATATCGGGCCAATCTCGTGCTGCTCTGGGAGACGCCCGAAAACGACGTGTGGAACAATATGTTCCCCACGCATTGGCCTACCAACGGTACGCCGAAGCCGACCTTTCGGTTAGAAGCCGGACAGCTCATTGGACCGAGTGAACAGATGGAGCAGGCGCTTCCAGGTCCTTCCTGGTGGGAGCGCTTCCGCAAACGGCCGGGCCGCGATGAAACCTGGGGGCAATATCTTCCGCCGGCCTATGCGCCCCTGACGTCCTATGAGGGGCCGGTGAATCGTGCGTGGGATGAAGTCGCGGCGCTCTTAGTCAATGAGAATTTTGACAACGAAAAGACGCACCGTTCGATCTTTCTCATGCCCCGCAGCCCGCGGATGCAGTACGGGGTAGAGCTGACCCATCGACTCCTGGCAGAGATCGCCCGGACGGCTGAACAGCAAGGCGCCGCCTTCGCTACATTGTTGACGGCCCATCTACGGAGCGAGGTCATGCCGGTCAAAAGCCTGGAGCCAGAGGTGTACCTCTTTAGAGGGAAATATTATCGGGCCAGTCGGCGGCAGCGTGACGACAATGTGCGGGACATCAATGCCGGATTCCGCAGCTTTGAGATCCCGGTGACCGTGGAGCATCCGTCAATCGGGCCGGCCGACAGCCATTTGAACGAGCATGGGGTCGACCAGGTCATGCACGATTTGGCCCAGCAGTTGAGGCCGCTGGCCTTCCCAGGAGCTGAGAAGGCGCGGCCCCCCGCAGCTTCGAACAGCGCGCGCTAAGGTAGAATGGATCGAGCTAGTTCCAGGGCGATCACCTAGGATCCTGTCTTTCCTTTCCCCCCCAGCTTCCATTAGAATACGACCGGCATGCGGGCGAGGACTACCTTTCATTGTCAGGCCTGCGGACACCAGTCGCCTCGGTGGCTTGGTCGCTGCCCCGACTGCAATCAGTGGAACTCCTTCCGCGAAGAAAAGGAAGTGGCCCCGGCAAAGGGGCGTCCCGCGCCGGTTCAAGGCGTATCCTCCCTCCCGATTCGGATCACGGACATTGAGCTGAGCGCGGAACCCCGCTGGTTAACCGGCATAGGGGAGTTCGACCGCGCGCTGGGTGGCGGTGTCGTTCCCGGTTCCGTCCTCCTGGTCGGGGGCGATCCGGGAATCGGGAAAACCACACTGCTCTTGCAGGCGTTGCCCCGGTTGGCGCAGGGCGATGCCAAGGTTCTCTACGTCTCCGCCGAAGAATCGCCCAAGCAGGTGAAGATGCGCGCCGTGCGCTTGGGGGTGGAAACGGCCTCGCTGTTCCTCTACTCGGAAACCTCGCTGCAGGAGATCCTCAAGGCCGTGGCGGACCTCCGTCCGCGTGCGCTGGTGGTCGATTCGATTCAAACCGTCTATTCGGATCAATTGACCTCTGCACCGGGGACCGTCAGCCAGGTACAAGAGGTGGCCGCACAGTTGATGTGGCTCGCCAAACGAAGCGGGATGCCCGTCTTTATCATCGGGCATGTCACGAAGGAGGGTGCCATCGCGGGACCGCGGTTGCTGGAACATATTGTCGATACCGTGCTGTATTTCGAGGGCGACCGCAGTCACGCCTACCGGATTCTCCGTGCGGTGAAAAACCGCTTCGGCTCGACCAACGAGATCGGTGTATTCGAAATGAAGGAGCTGGGTTTGGAGGAAGTGGCCAATCCTTCGGAACTTTTTCTGGCTGAACGGCCGGAACGGGGGACGGGGTCCGTGGTGGTGCCGAGCCTGGAGGGGTCGCGTCCGATCCTCGTCGAGGTGCAGGCGTTGGTGTCGCCCACGGGTTACAGTATCCCCAAACGGATGACGAACGGTGTGGAGCTGAACCGCCTGGCGCTGTTGTTGGCCGTGATGGAAAAACGCCTGGGCCTCCACCTCTCCGGACAGGACGTCTACGTCAACGTCGTCGGCGGTATTCAGGTGGAGGAGCCGGCGATCGATCTTGGGGTCGTGGCGGCGGTGACGTCGAGTTTGCGCGAGATTCCCATCGGCCCTCGGACGATCGTGATGGGGGAGGTGGGGTTAGGCGGGGAGGTTCGAGGGGTAGCGCAAGCCGAACTACGCATTCGTGAAGCGGCGAAACTCGGGTTTACGCGCTGCTTGTTGCCGGAGCGGAACCTGGCGAAACTGGACGGCGCCCGCCGAATTGCCGGCGTGGAGCTGATTGGCGTGGAAGAAGTTAGTGATGCGCTCGATGCCGTATTGGCTTAAGCGGCGCATCTCGCTGTTGGCGGTGCTGCTGGCCCTCTCGGGCTGTCCGCACGGCGCGGTGGTGCCCGAGGGCGAGTTAAAGCAGGCGACGGCTGATCAACTCGCCTCGCTGCTACGCGCGCGCGCGGAGGCGACCCAGAGCGCCAAGGGCCTGTTCCGTGCCCAGATCAAGGGGCCCGGACTGTTGCTCCCTGCGCGCATAGATGGGACGGTGTTCTACAGCCGTCCGGACGCGATGCGTGTCCGCGGATTCAGCCTGTTCGGTGGAGAACTCTTCGAACTCGTCGTGAACCAGGACCTCTATCGGCTGACGCTCCCAACCGAACGGAAGGAGCTCAAGGGGCAGGCATCCGAGTTGGGAACGATCGGCAAGTACGGCCGGCCGGTTGAATTGAGCCTGCTCGCCGTGCATGCGGCGCTCGGACTGACGACGGTCCGCAAGGGCCAGCCGCTTGGGCTAGTCGAGGACGGCGATCGGTATCGCTTGGAGGTCAGTGTCCCCAGCGAGGCCGGGGGGTTGCGTGTCAATCGGCGGATCTGGTTCGATCGTCGGACGCTGCTCATGTCGCAAGAAGAATGGCTCAGTCCTGCCGGCGAGGTGGAGGTGCTGATCAGGTACGAGGATTATCGTTCGGCTCCGGAGGCGGTGGCGATGAGTGCCGACGTTTCGGCGATGGGGCCGATCCTGCGTCCGTATCGGATCGTTATGGAAGATGGCAGGGGCCGCGGCAGCGTGCAACTGACCTTCCAGGAGATCGTGGCGAACGTGCCCATCAAACCCGAGGAATTGGGAACCATTTGAGATGAAGCTCTTGGCCATCGAAACGGCCACCAATCGGCAGAGTGTCGCCATTGTCCAGGAGGGCCGGGTCTTGGCAAGCGCCGCGCATGATGAGGCCGGCAGTCATTCGCGCTGGCTCATCCCAACGATCGACCGCGTGCTCGACATGTGTGGCTGCCGGCTGGAGGAATTGGACGCGTTTGCCGTGTCGTGCGGACCGGGTTCCTTCACCGGTCTACGGGTGGGGCTGGCGACGTTGCTGGGATTTCGGGCGGTGACGGGCAAGCCGATCGTCACCGTCCCAACGCTTGAGGCGATGGCTTGGGGATGCCGAGGCAGTCAAGGACCCATCTGCCCGATCCTGACCTGTCGGAAGGGCGAGCTCTATTGGGCGCAGTACGAATGGTCAGCCGATGGACAACTCAAAGTGCTCGTTGATGCCCATGTCGGCCCACCGGAGGCCGTGGCGGCAACGGTGACCCGACCGACGCTCGTCCTGGGAGACGGCTGGTTGACGTCTCAGGAGTCGATTGCTCCCACGTTGTTGGCGCGCACTCGGGATTGGCGGGAGGCGCCTGCGGGGCAGTTGCATCCGTCGGCCATGGTGGTCGCACAGGCGGGGCTGGAACGGTTGCGGGCCGGCCAAGTGGCCGGCGAGATCGTGGTGCCGCAGTATGTGCAACGGGCCGAGGCAGAACTGAAGAAGGGGCTGATCGAGGGGAAGTCGGCTCGTATTGTGCGTGGAGCAGGGCGGGCGCCCCGGCGATCCCGTCCGCGTGGGTAAGGGAATGACGGAAGCCCAGAGCGAAAAGGTTGAGGTGAGTCCGCCGAGCGGCTACCTCCTTTGCCCAGGTGGGGTCGAGGATCTGGACGAAATGCTGCCGATCGAGGCAGAATCCTTTACGGCGCCGTGGACCCGCAAGATGTTCGAGGGGGAACTCCGCGGCAATTCCTTCGCGCGGTTTCTGTTAGCGCGCGCATCGAATGAGGGACGCCCTGGGAAGGTGGCGGCGTACCTGTGCTACTGGATCGTGTTTGAAGAGTTGCGGTTGATGAACCTGGCCGTGGCCCCGCATGCGCGACGACGCGGCCTTGGAACCTGGCTCGTTCGGCAGGCTCTCGAGGAAGCCAGGCAGACTACGGGGCGACGCGCTGTGTTGGAGGTGCGGGCGTCGAACGAGGCGGCCCGCGCGCTCTACCGCAACCTGGGATTTCGTGAAACGGGGCGACGCCGGCAGTATTATGTTGATCCGGTCGAAGACGCCGTGTTGATGGCGTTGGAGCCGATCAAGGAGGTTGGGGAACGGTAGCCCTCGCGCGCGAGGGGCATGCAACACATCACTCACCAGCAGAAGGAGGTGCCACATGGTCCCAGACGGTGCAATCGCAGAGCAGCTACGGGCCACGAGCATCGAATACCGAGAGTTGGAGGAGGCGCATCATCGGCTCGACACCGAGCTGAACGAGTTGCAGCGGCGGCATGTCCTGACCCCGGCTGAAGAAATCCAGAAGAAACAATTGCAGAAAGAGAAACTGTCAAAGAAGGATCAGATGGCGGAGATGATTCGCCGCCATCGCGACAAAACGTTGAGTGCGGTGACGCACTAACGTGTGTGGGCGTGTGAGGGGCGGCGGCCAACCGCGGTCGCCCCCTTCGTGGAAAGGGTCGATCGATGCCCGCGGTGATGGCGCCGCTCCAGGCGCATATCCGGACAGTCAAACAGCGTCTGCTCATCGTCGGTGCGACGGTGATGGCGGCGTTCGTCCTGACCTTTGCGTATGCGCCGGAAATGGTCGCTTGGCTCCGCCGTCCCTTAGCCGACGATCTCGTGTTTTACGGCCCGACGGAAGCGTTCTTCGCCACGGTCAAGGTCGCCTTTTTTGCCGCGATCGTGCTCAGCCTGCCGGTCATCTTCTATCAGTTTTGGAAGCTCATTGAACCGGCGCTGCTCACCAAGGAGCGGCGGTGGGCCGTGCCTCTGTTCGGCCTGGCGGCCGCTCTGTTCATTCTCGGATTGATCTTCTGCAATCTGGTGATCCTCCCGTTGGTGATCACGTTTTTCGTCGATTTCGGCATGGAACGGTCGATCACCCCGCAGCTCGGTGTCGGGACCTATATCGACTTCAATACGAAATTTCTGTTGATCATGGGGTGCGCCTTCGAGGTGCCGCTGGTGATGAGCTTGCTGGCACGGGCCGGCTTCGTCCATTGGACGTTGTTTTCCCGCTTTCGTCGGCACGCCATCTTAGCGGCCCTCATCGTGTCCGCGATCGTCACGCCGGATGCCACCATGTTCACGATGCTGCTCATGGCGGTGCCCTTGATGGTCCTCTACGAGATCGGCGTCTGGGGCGCCTGGTGGTTCGGCCGGGGCGTGGCGCCGAACCCAGCTCAGGAGCCGGTGGAGATCGACGGCGAACTGCCCATCGAAACGGCCGGTCATCGAGTGCGCTGAGAAGGAGTTGCTCCGGTGCACCACCTCACACGGCGACAGCGTAGGGTCGGTTCACGGCGGTGGGTTCAAGGCATGGTGGCTGTCGTGACATGGTGCGCCAGCCTCTCGGTCGGGTTTGCACAGTCGGGCAACGATCCGCACCGACTGCCGGGGTTGGGCGGCGGGCCGCCGGAAGGGGCCGTCAGCATCCAGGCCCTGGCAGCGGTGGGCGACAAAACCGTCTACGCAGGCTCCTTCGGCGCGGGCACGTTTGTGAGCGACGACCGCGGTGCACGGTGGAAGGCAGCGAACGAGGGACTCAGCGACCCCTTTGTGCTCTCGATGGCCGTGGGGCAGGACGGCACGGTCTATGCGGGCACGTTTCGGGGCGGTGTCTTTCGGCGGAAACCCGCGGCGACGGGGTGGGAGCCGCTCAGCGACGGATTGAAGCGCTTGGAAGTCAAGGCGCTGCTGACCAGCCAGGGGATGGTCTATGCCGGGACCGGCGACGGGGTGTATCAACTCAAGGAAAGCGCCACAAAATGGACGAGTGTGACCAGTGGCCTGGACGATACCCTGGTGCATGCCGTCGGACGGGCCACCGATGGGACCTTATTCGCCGGCACCTCGGGCAAAGGTGTGATGCGTTACCGCAAACACACCTCCGGGAAAGAGGCGCCCGGTAAGGAGAGTCTTGGCAAGGACGCACTCGGATGGACGCGTCTGCGGCAGGGGCTCAAGGACCACGAGGGGTTGATCGAAAACTTCATCCGGGTCATCACGCTCGACGATCGGCAGAATATTTACATTGGGACGTTTGACGGCGGGGTCTTTGTGAGCGCCGATCGAGGCGATACCTGGCGGCCTATCAGCCGCGCGCTGCCGAACGATTCCATTCGCGGCATTTTGTCCGCTGAGCAGCGCTTGATCGTGGCCACGGGCCGCGGCATTTTCAGAACCGACAACCAGGGGCAACTCTGGGTCCCGCTGAACAAAGGCCTGACCGAAATGTCGGTCCAAGCCTTGGTGGCGTCCCGCATCGGCACACTGTACGCCGGGACCAGCGGGGGGGTGTTCCGCAGCGAAGATGAAGGCAAGAGTTGGGTTCAGATGAACGAGGGGCTCCTGGTAAAATCGGAAGTCCCGTTCACATTTCAATAACCGGGGGAGGGGAAGCGAGGATCATGAGTACCGTATCGGCCACGATGAAGGCAACGTTGCACATTAAGTCCAAGGGCGAACCGATGGGCGAGATCGTTCTGAAATTTTTTCCCGATGTCGCACCCCAACACGTGGAAAACTTCGTTAAGCTGGCGAAGGACAAGTTCTTCGACGGCACGACCTTTCATCGTGTCATTCCGGGCTTCATGATTCAGGGCGGCGATCCGAACAGCAAGAACCCGGACCGGTCGATGCACGGCATGGGGGGACCTGGCTACAAGGTCAAGGCCGAGTTCAACAGCAAGCCGCATAAGCGTGGTGTGGTGTCGATGGCCCGCGCCAACGACCCGGACAGCGCCGGGTCGCAGTTTTTCATCGTGGTCAACGATTCCAATTTTCTCGACTGGCAATACACGGTATTCGGCGAGGTGACCAGCGGGATGGAGGTCGCGGACCGTATCGTGAACGTCAAGCGCGACGGCCGGGACAATCCCTTGGAACGCCTCGAAATGACGGTCACGATCTCGGAAGGCTGAGGTGCTGGTGAGGGTGGGGGCAGAAGAAATACGTGATACGACCAGGATTCGCGGTGACCGTAGTCTCAACCTTAGCCTGCCTCATCAGCGCGTGCGCCATCCCGCAGGTGCCCTACCGCACCACCTATGAAGATCCGGTCAACTTCGTGCGGATCGAGCCCGACCCGCGCGTGCTGCCCGAATGGCCGCCGTCGGCCCACACGCATCCCGTCCAACTCGGCGAAGCTCAGCTCCGTCGTGTGTTGGGCGGACTCATCGTCCAAGAACACCGAATCGTCATTCAAAAAACACTGTTCGGTCTCGCGCCACGGGAGCCGGCGTTTCGTTCCGAGGAACTCGACCTGCTCGTGCCGAGGATCAACGAAGCGCTGGCGCTGGCCAAGTGGAATGAGCGCGTCGCGTTCTACTTGAGTCAGCCGGAGACCTCGATCAAGCGTGAGATCACTTCCGGCGGGATCTACCTGAACGGGACCCACCTGCACGTGATTCTGGCCAACCGTCGGATCATGTACGGCATTCCGGCCTACGGGATGATCTACGACAAGCGGTATCCCATGCGGCCGACGGGCCCTAAAGGCTTTGATCTGTATTTTGACGACGGTGCGGCCGTCGTGGAGGTCAAGACGAGCTTCGTGGATAAGGTTTTGGGCTTGGAGAAGGATGAGCTGGTCATCGACTTGGCACGGGTGCAGGAGCCACCAGCCATCGTCCGTGCGCTTCCGGAGTAGCGCACGGCGTTACTCGACGGGCGTCAACGGTCATTCGCAATGAAGTGGATGTTCGTGCGGGAGATGGCACGACGCGCTCCGATGCGAATGACGATTGACGAATGTCGAGTTCAACGTTAGTAACGTCGCTCCTCCGGTGCCATCAGTCCGGCGGGCTCTTGGCGCGAGGCCGGGACCAGATTCTGTGTGTCGTACAGGCCGGCCGCGTAGGCCAGGGTCACGTCCGAAATCTTGTAGTCGTACTGCGCTTCCGCCAGGCGTGTTTGTGCCGAAGTCAGCGCCACTTCCGCCTGTGTGACTTCCACCACGCTTCCCAATCCAAGCTTGTAGCGTTGTTTGGATAGGTTCAGCGCTTCCTGCGCGGTCTTGACCTGTTCCACCGTCAGCTTGATCTGCTGTGCAAACGTGACGGTATCGAGGTAGGCATTCGTGACCTGTTGGGTCAGGGCCTGCTCAATATTGGCGCTCTGGGCTTGGGCCGCAGCCTCCTGTGCGGCCGCCTCCTTGACCTGGTTTTCAATCAATCCGCCGGTAAAGATGGGCACTGAGACGAGGCCTCCGGCCGCCCACCAGCCGCCGGTGGTCACGTTGCGGTTCGGGTCGAACGTATCGAAGTAGCCGCTGCTTGCGACGGCGGAGACGGTCGGGAGGTATTGACTCTTCATGGCCCGCTTTTTCGCTTCCGCGGCGGCGGTCTGCTGCTTGGCCCGCTTCAATTCGGGGTGTTTCAAACTCTCCGTGACCAAGTCGCTCAGTGTGCGTGGCGCATGGACGTCGATGGCGAGGTCCTCAAGGGTGTAGTCCTCGGCTCCAGCCGTTCCCATGGCGCGATTCAGTTCGGCAAAGCTGGACTTGAGATCGTTGCGAGTCCGTACGAGCAATGATTCCGCATTGGTGAGTTCGACCAGCACCAAGCTCCAATCCAACTTCGATTTCAGTTGTTGCCGGTAGAGCGTCTCGATCTGCCCGGCGATGATGCCGCGTTCCCGGACGGTCTCTTCGGCAATCCGCACGAGCCGCTGCCGCTTGAGACTGTTCAGATAGCTGCGCTGCAGATTGAGGAGCACCAGGGCTCGCCGAGCGCTCACATCCTCCTCCTGCGCCCGTTCGCTGTAGGTCGACGACTCGACAAGATTCTTGGTGAAGCCAAAATCGTAGATCCGTTGGCTCGCGAGGACGCCGGCGGTGTACGCGCTCAAATTGGGTTGTAGTAAACCGCCAGCCAGGTTGATAAAGCGAGGATTGATGCGCGCGGACCCTGCCGTCCCATCGGCATTGGCATAGACCTGCGGATAGTAGAGCGAGCGAGCCTGCTCAGTGCGGGCGCCGGCTGCCAAAAGGCCGGCATTGGCCTCTTGGACAAAGGGATGGTTGCGGAGCGCGATGTCAGTGGCCTGCTGGAGTCCGAGGAATCGGCCTTTGGTCAGCGCATCACCGACCGGCTGCGCCGACACCAGGGACGGGAGAATCCAGCACAAGAGGCCGAACAAGAAGGGGATCCGCAGGCGTTTCATGGCTTGACTCCTCCCGTCGACGGTGGTGTGAAGGCCGGATCCGGCGGAGTGCCGGCCGATTTCCGTTCGAATTTCTGTTGCGACGGCTTGGCTTCTGGGAGCTTGAAGGGAGAGGGTTGCACGGGGGATCCTTCCAAAAGCTTTCGTTTCCCCACGACCACGACCTCCTCGTTGCCTTGCAATCCCTTGGTGATCTCGATCCATTTGCCGTCCGTGATCCCGGTTTGGACAGTCACCGATTTGGCCTTGCCGCCTTCGATGATGAAGACGGACTTGCCGTTCGCTCCGCTGATCACCGCTTGCGGGGGCAGCACGAGAGCTTCGGGGATCTCCCGCAAGCCGAGCGCGACTTCGACAAAGGTGCCAGGGCGTAGCGCCTGATCCGGATTCGGCAGATCGATCTCGACGAGCAGACTGCGCGTCGACGGGTCCAGTGCCAGCGTCGAACGAGTGACGGTGCCGGTGAAGGAACGCCCGGACAATTCTTTCACCGTCACGGCCGCCTTCGTGGTGCCGGTGGCGATCCATGGCGCGTCGTCTTGGGGCACGTTCGTGTAGACGCGCACGGTTTTCAAATCCATGATCGTGAATAGCGGAATTGCGCCGGTCGCCGAGGCGGTGGCCACTTGGATCAGGGCGCCAGGGTCGGCAAACCGCGCAGTGATCACCCCGTCATAGGGTGCGCGGACTTTGGCGTAGTCTCGCATGATGCTGCGTTGCTCCATGAGATGCTTGGCGCCCTGGTACGCGGCCTCCGCCACATCGACGTCCTGCTTGGCAATGACGTCTGGTGACTCGTTCCAGACTTTCGCGAGTCGCTCGTAGGTCACCTTCTTGATTTTGTAGTCCGACAGGGCCTGGTGGTACTGCTCCTCGACTTCTGGGGCGTCGATGATCGCCACAACCTGGTCCTTTTTGACCGTGTCGCCCTTGTCCGGGCCGATCCATTTGAGGTAGCCGGAGACCTTGGCATAGAGGGTAGTCTGATACAGTGGCGCGATGTTGGCCGGCAGCGTGATCGAATAGACCAAATCGCGGCGCGTCGGTTTCGCGACTTGTACGTCGACGGGGGTGGGGTCGAGTGCGATTTCGCTTGAGGAACCGTAGGCACCGGGCGCACCAGGCTCAGCGGCCTGTTCGACCGAGCCGGGTTTCGCGGATTGCCCGTCCTGAAGGTAGAGGTAACCGCCGAAAACGAGAGTCACCGCGCCTAACGCAATCAGCCAGAGGGAACGTCGACTCGAGGTCGTCGTGCGGGGGGAGCGGCGGGGGGTGTCCAACTCATCCATCCTAAATCTCCTCCGAGGTTGCCGCCGGGGTGTGCGAGACAAGCACATGCATACGTCGGCCGAGCACCATGCTGTGAATCACCGGCACAACGAGCAGCGTCATGACCGTGCTGACGGCCAGGCCGCCGACGACCGCTCGGGCCAATGGCACCATGGTTTCGTTGCCTTCTCCGAAGCCGAGTGCAAGCGGAAGTAGCCCGAGGATTGTGGCGAGCGCGGTCATCAGGATCGGCCGAATCCGTCGGCGCCCGGCTTCCAGCACCGCCTGCTCGGCGGAGGCCCCGCCATGGATCATGCGATTGGCAAAGTCGACCAGGAGGATGCTGTTCGATACGACGATGCCCATCATCATGAGGGTGCCGATCATGGACTCGACGTTGACCGAGGTATTGGTGAGATACAGCATCAAGACGGTGCCGATCCAGCCGAGGGGGACGGCCACGAGGATGATCAGCGGGTCAATGAGCGAGCGAAAGAGCCCTACCATGACCAGATAGATCAGCAGGACTGCGAGAGGAAGTGCCAAGGCAAAGTTGCTGAACGCATTACGCATGTTGGCAACCTCGCCTTTGATGGAGACCGTGACGTCCTTCGGGAGATTGATGGTCCCGAGCACCTTTTCGATGTCGGTTGCCACGCGCCCGAGGTCGTTTCCCATCGGTGTGACCAGGACGTCGATGAGGCGCATCAGATCGTAATGGTCGACGCTGTCCGGCCCTGTTTTAAAGTTGAGGGTGGCCACGTCGCGCAGGAGCACCGGCGGACCACGGCGGTCGTCGCCGGCGGCAAAAAACCCATTCGACAGGTCCAAATTCCGCCCAGCGAAAGGCGTATTTTGCAACGCGACCGTGGCTCCGGTTGCCCCAGCGGCACCCAGTGAGGCGGTCGGGTTCAACGGCGTGCGCGCCCCGATGATCGGGATGTTCAGCAAGTCTTCCGTTTTGGTGAGCGACTGTTCCGGGTACTGCGCTAGCAGGAAATATCCGTTGGCCGTTTTAGGGTCGAGCCAATAGTTCGGACTCAATGCGATGTTTGAACTGATGCCGGTGATCACATCCACGATGACACGATCTTGCGTAATGCCGTAGTAGGCGGCTTTCGTCCGATCCACGTTCACGTGCAGTTCGGGGTAGTTCTTGCCTTGCTTGATGCGGACGTCCACGGTGTTGTCCACCCTGGCCACCTTTTCACGAATCTCCTCGGCCACCGGCCGAATGAGATCGAGTCTGGGACCTTTGACCTGAATATCGATTGGCGCGCGGAGTCCAAAGTTCAGCACGTCGCTGATGATCCCTCCGGTTTGAAAGCTGACCTCTATGCCCGGTAGGGCTTGCCGGACTTTCACTCTGAGCTCGGCGATATAGTCGTCAGTATGTCCGCGGTGGCCGGTCACGAGGTTGACCAGGACGAACCCCGTGTGGTTGCCCGTGTTGGGCGCGAATCGTGCCGCGTCGCCGTAATACAGACCGGTATTGGAGACCACCTCCTCGAGATCCGCTTTTGGGATGGTGTTCTGGACCAGCTTTTCCAATTCGGCCACAATCGCCGTGGTCTTCTCGATGCGGGAGCCCTCCGGCGCGCTCACGGTCATGGTAAAGTTGCCGGCGTCGACCTTTGGGAAGAATTCACTGTGCATCTGCGGGAGAAGGAAGGCCCCGGTCGCAAGGAGTGCGAGAAGTGCCAGGAGGACGACCACGACTCGGTACCTGATACCGGCCTCGAGCAGTGGCTCGTAGATGGCGAGCACAAAGCGGAACCAGTCTTTCTGCTCGCCCTCGGGTCCGTGAGTCGACTCGCCATGCCCTTGCTGGTAGAGCCATGCCAGCACGACCGGCGTGACGGACATGGAGACGGCATAGTCCGCCAGCATCGCAAAGGCCACGGTCATGGCGAGGGGAACAAAGAGATACTTGATGATGCCGGAGAAGAAGACGATGGGGAGATAGACGATGAGGATGCAGATGGTGGCGACCAGGATCGGCAGCGTGAGTTCCATCGCGCTGTCCTCGGCCGCCGATCGCCCGTCCTTGCCCATCTCCAGATGGCGATGGAGGTTTTCTTGCACGACGATATTGTTGTCGAGCAAGGTCCCGATGACGAGAGCCAGGCCGCCCAGCGTCATGATATTCACGCTCTGCCCGGTAAGGTACAAACACACGAGCGCCACAGTGAGTGAGAGGGGAATGGCAAGGCCTACCACCAGCGCGGCTTTCACGCTGCGGAGGAAGAGAAAAATCATCACACCCGCCAGCCCGGCGCCCAACAGCCCTTCCTTCTGGAGGTTGGCGATCGCTTGGCGGATATACAACGACTGGTCGTAGATGAACTTGACGGTCGCGCCGGCGGGAATTTCCGTAAGATGTTTGAGCCGCTCTCGGATCCCGTCAGTCACCTCCAGCGTGTTGGCCCCTTCCTGTCTCGTAATCGGAAGGTAGGTGGCCTCGCGGCCATTCACGCGCACGATGGAGGTCTGGACGGCCGCGCTATCCGCGGCCGTGCCAATATCGCGGACCAGGATCGGCGTGCCGTTCACCACCTTGATGGGGATGTCGTTGATCTTCTCGACGAGGTCGATCAGGCTGTTGGAATACACATAGTAGTCGAGATCTCCGATCTTAATGTCTCCCGCCGGGATAATGGCGCTCTGCGCGTTGATGGCCTTCACGACATCGGAAGGGGAAACCCCGCGAGCGAGCATCCGCTGCTGGTCCATGAAGACCGTGATCTGCCGCACCTTGCCGCCAAGCGGTGGGCCGAAGGAGATGCCGGGAATGTTGGCGATCTGGCTGCGCACGTTAAAATACGCCAGGTCCCGGATCTCTTTGGCCCCCAGGTTCTCGCTGCTGACGGACAAGAGACCGACCGGTAGGCTGGAGACGCCAAATTTATAGACGGATGGCGGGTAGACGCCAGGTGGCAACAGCCGGATGATGCTGTAGGCCAAGCTGGTCAGTTCTGATTGGGCCGAGTCGATACTATATTCAGGTTGGAAGAACACCTTGATGTAGCTCATACCGGCAAGCGACTGCGATTCAATGTGCTCGACATAGCTGGCTTCGATAAACCGCTGTTCCATCCGAAGGGTAATCGCGCCTTCCATTTCCGTTGGACTGAGACCGCGATAGAATGTCGTCACCAAGATGGTGGGGATCTTGATCTCGGGGAAGATATCCACCCGCATCTTTTTGTAGGACACGGCGCCGAGCACGAGCGCGATCATACAGATGGCGAAGACCGCGTAGGGGTTTTTCAGGGCGGCGCGAGTCAGCATGGTTTGACAGCCATGACGGGTGTGCGATTTCTCTTCATCCAGTATCGGCAGATGTCACCGACGCACTGTACGAGCTCTTCGAAGGTACCGGGCTTGACGACATAGCCGTTCGCGCCACCGGCATAGGCCTCCGCCAGATCCGACACCTCCTCCGAGGTGCTGAAGATCACGACCGGCAGTGTGGAGAATTGAGCGTCCATCCGGAGATGCTTCAGGAGGTCATTGCCGCGCTGCCCTCCGAGCTTCCAATCTAGGAGAATCATGGAAGGAATGGTCGGCTGAGTGTTCAGCAGATGCAGGGCTTCGGAGGTGTCGTGCGCAATGTGAAGCGTGGTCGCGGCGTCGCTTTGCGCGAGGGCAAGGCGAAGGAGCTCGCACTCCCCCGGGCTGTCATCGACTAGCAGGATAGACGCAGGCGTAGGCATTGAATGTGGACACAGCAGGGACTATGCCATCAAGCTCGCTGTAATGATGGATGCGGTCAAAAACTGAACGAGCCATGGGTTAGATGAGATAGTTAAAGTAGTTCGCGAAGGCATGCGGTACCACGGGCGGAGGTTAGACCAGGGCGTTTTTCCAGAGGGAAGGGAGAAATTCCAGAAAGGTTTTGAAGGAGGGCAGTCAGGCCGGAACAGAGCGCAAGATTTGGGTGGAGAGAAGTCCAGACTAGCGTGCGTCGTAGTACTCGATGACCCGCTCGCGGATGGTCGTGTTGGCGGCAACAGTGGGCTCCGACGCCGGAGGGCCTTCACTTCGAATCAACTCTTTGGTCCAGTTGCCACGGTTGTCGTATTCGTAGGTGGTAATCCATCGAGTGGGCGCGCCGGAACTCGCCTGCTGTGTCGTGCTTAAGACACGTCGTCCCTGTTCGTCATAGTGGTACAGGTCCTCGCCGGTGAGGATGCCGCTGGCGCTGAAACTGGCGTGTCGAACCAATCGCCCCTGGGCGTCATAGGTGCGGACGATTTCACTCACCAGCCGCCCTTCCCTGAACCACGCCGAATAGATCAATCGCCCGAACACATCGAAGACATTGCGCTTGCTTCCCATGCCGGCGATGAAGAGGTGCTCGGCCAGGTGGCCGTGGCCGTCGTAAGTGGAAAAGTCCGCATGGTGAAAGTCCCCGGTCGAGGAGGCGGAGACTTCCGCTATTTCACGGCCGCCGTCATCGTAGGCATGGGCGAACACTTTGCGGTAGACGAGTCCTCCGTCGGAATCGGTGGCAAGTTCCTCGTGAAGGTCTCCTTGAGCGTCGTAGCTAAAGGTATAGTGGGTGGAGGTCTTTTCGTGGTCGAGGTGAATGAGGGCGTCGGTGAGATGCCCTTCGCGGTCGTAGGTTTCGGTCACGGAGAAGCCTTGCAACCTGGTGGTGACGGTGCGGACGGGCCCAACTAGGTCGTTCTCTTCTCTGGCCGTCTTTTCTGCGGTGTACGCGCCGTCGGCGGCCGCAAGCGCGCTCAGAAGGGCAAAGGCAATCAGTGCTGGGCGCATGAGGAGGTCTCCCGTCGATCGACGCCTATAGAGGAGCACTCCGCGGCTCTTTCTGTCAATTGGGGTTAGGGGGATACGGGGGAAGAGCGCAGAGCAGTACCTCGCTGAGGCGGGCCACTCCCAGCGGCGAGTGTGGTGAACCGTCGTTTTAGATCGTGGATGCGCGTGAGGTACAGGCGTACGTCGTGGTCGCCGCACCGTTGATGGGGCGTCAGGTGGAAGCCACGCGCGGCATAACTCCGACCAGCCCCGGCGCCGCAGAGGTGAATCACGGCAGCCAGGTCCTCCAGTTGGGCATGAGTGGGCGATCGCCGCCCCTGAATGGCGCCGGCCACGCTGCGATCAAGCAACGCCGACGTCAGTTCGATGGCGTGGCTGGGCACAACCCGGAAGTAGAGGCTATTGAACCAGCAGGACTTCAGCTCTCCCACCGTCCCTTCCGTCGCGACCTCATGTTCATGGATGCAATAGCGCTGCGCCTCGCGAAACGTGGCGTCCGTGATCTGGTACATGCCTACGGCGCTGGACGCCGGCTTGTAGATCTCCAGCGGATTGGACGTGAAGTTCCAGCGCCAGTAGGTTCTGGCCACCGGGTTGCCTGCCCCTTCCACCTGGGCCAGGGCCGCCAAGAGCTCCGGCGTGATGACGGCCGTGGAGTGCTTCTGGAACAGCGCCCCATACCGGTCCCATGTCTCGCGTGGGCTTTTCGACAGGCTCTGGTCCAACGGGAATAAGAGCTCGGTCGGTTTGTGAACGGCATGGTAAACCCAGTTGCTTCCTAGCCAGAGGAGTGCGACAACGGCGACGAGGACAGGGACGCGGATCACTGGGTGAGACTTCCACAGGGCGCCCAGCACCTTGCGCACGAGATGCCAGCGCGACATGAGGCCACGGAGCAGGCCTCTTGTCGTTCGCGGCCGTCTGCGTGCCCGTTTCGCAGTGGCAGTCATAGCGGAACTATACTCCAATCTCGGCTGGGTCAAAGAACAACAATCTGATGTCACGCCGGGCTGAGAGGGCACGGGCCCCTCAAACTGGTATACTCCGGTGCCATGTCCATGATTGTCACTCCAGACAGTGAGCTGACCTTAGTCTGGCGGAATCACCATGTCGTGGTCTCGCCCTGGGGCGCGTCACTACGGCGCTATTTCCTTGTCGACTCCACCGGCCGCGAGACAGACTTTGTCTGGGGCTATGCCGGAGGGACACAGAAGAAGGGCGGACAGGGGGATGTGCTCATGCCCTTTCCAGGACGCATCGCCGACGGGCGCTACACGTTCGATGGAGCGTCCTACCAGCTCGAGAAGAACGACAAAGAAGGGCCGAATGCCATTCATGGGTTTGTGCGGACCCTTCCGTGGCGCGTGGCGCGCCTGCAGGCACATGCGGCGCAGCTCGAGATCTCTCTTGATGGTGCAGACTATCGCGTCAAGGGCTATCCCTTTTCGTTGGCGATCAGCGTGATCTACGAACTCAGCGACCGAGGTCTGACCTGCTCTTTTGACCTTCGCAATTCCGGCACCCGACTCGCGCCGGTGGGGGTTGGCTTCCATCCTTATTTCACGGTCGGCACTGACGTCGTCGACGAGGCGGAGGCCGTGATACCGGCCGCTGGAATGTTGGAGTTCAATGAACGTCTCCTTCCGACCGGGCGGGTTCTGCCAGTCTCCGGCACCTTGTGGGACTATCGTGTGGCGCGTCCGATCGGCGCGCGCCGATTCAACCACTGCTATGTCCAGCTCGAACGGGATGCCAAGGGCCTGGCCACGGCGTCCTTGCGGTCGACGCGGACCGGTCGCACGGTCGACGTGGTGATGGATCATTCCTGCACGGCGATCGTCGTGTATACGGGCGATGCGATCGCGGGGTACGAGCGACGCGCGCTGGCCATCGAGCCGATGACCTGCGCCACGGACGCCTTCAATCATCCGGACTGGGGGCTGCAACGCCTCGCACCGGGACAGGTTCTTTCAGGCCAGTTTTCTATCTGGCCGGGGTAAGGCAGCCGCCACGCGCTCGCGTCCTGAACCAGCCGTACGGTCGCTGCCTCCTTCTCCTTCCCTGGGCGTCCATCCTTGAAGCGTTTGTCCCGAAAGCGTAACCTTCCCGGTATGCGTCGCCGAGTCGCACTCTACGTCGCAGCCATCATCGCTGGGATCCTGGTGTGGGTTGGGGTCACGGTCGTCTCGGGCGAACGGGAAGCTTGGGACTCTGGTCTCTATTTTCTGGTGGGCTTACCCGTTTTGGTGCTGCTCGCCGGCGTTCAGGGGTTCCTTGATCCGGCGCGGGCGTGGAAGTGGGGTTTCGTTCCGTCTCTCGCGCAGGCCCTCTGGGTCATCAGTCTGGATGAGCATGGCCATCTGTGGCCGTTCGGATTGTTGGCGTTCGGTCTGTTTTCGATTCCAGCCATGGCATCGGCGGGAATCGGGGCCCTCCTCGCGCACCGTCGCGTCCGCCGGCGGCAGAGCGCGCTGCCACACGGCATGCCGCAAGTATTGGGTATGCTCTCGTGGACCACCCTGGTGTTCGCCGGTTTGCTCTCGGTCGGAGAGGCGGCACGGGCGGACGAGGGAGGGCAGGAACCAGGCGCTGGACGGGAGTTGGCCGGACTCTCATTTCGATTGTTTGTGGATCGTGGCAGTCCAGGTTCACCCAAAGGTCTTCTGGATGAGGCGCAAGCCGCACGGGCCATCGAGACCGTGGCGGATACGTTCGCGGTCTTGTTGCGACAGCGCGGGGACTATCCGCGGTTTGACGAAGCCATCCGGAAAGACCTCCTCGATCGTATCGTGATCGAACCGATCGTCCTCAATCGAGAGGGCAAGGCCTTTCCGTTCCTCGTGACCCGGACTGCCGAAGCTGGCCGAGTCCGGCTGATGATTAGCGCAGCCGCGCTCAAAGAACATGGTTACCTCGGGCAGTCCGAGCGATTGGCCCCTGTGCTGGGGCGGGAGTTTCAATGGGTTGTGAGCAAGGCCGACACGGCGCCCAGACCCAAGACCATCGGTGCCGAGCGGGATCTCGCTCAGGCGCCGATTAAGTCGGATAAAGAGATTCGTGCGTTGTCCGGGGAGGATAGGGTCCGGCTGCTGCAGCGCTTGTTCGAAACCTACCTGCGAACAGTAGACGATCTGCGGAGTCTCGATGGCCAGGCGTATTATGAAGTTGGGAAGACCAAGTTGCTCCCGACGAGTCAGCCGGATGCGGCGACGAAGTTCTACGACATTCGTGTGCGGGAAGCGCTCCAGACGATTGTCCGCGAGCCTTCATTCCTCGATCGGACGCCGCAAGCCGTGTCGGGCCTGTTGAACGGCAAGATCTGGAACGTTGCGTTCGTGAAGATCGATCAACGCGATTGGGCGACGAGGACGAGAGTGCTTCAGGAGGACAAGGCGGTGGTGGTGGGGGAGCCGGCTCGGACGATTCAACCGGCGTCTGTCTTGTTGAACGTACACCGCACGGCGGCACCGGACGATCCGTTCTATCCAGATGCCAAACGGTTGCCCATGGGCGCGCTGTCGACCGAGCAGCTCGCCCTCGTCATTGCCAAAGAGATTCAACACAATCTCACCGAGAAATCCCAGGCCGGGCATGTCGTGCAAGATGCGAGCACAGCGCCGAGGTGAGGGGACATGTGGTGAAACGAGTGGGGCGCCATGAGTGATATATCGCCGACCGCGCGCCGCCGAGTGGAGGGGCAGGGGTTTGTTGGCTTGGATGACCGGATGATCGGTCAGATCAACTACTGGCTTCGACTATCGCCGGCAATCTGTATGATGTGGACGGCTATCGGGACGGCACTGCAATCTGCGACCATACTTTGGGTGCTGGCGCCTTTCGCATTGTTAGGCGCCCTGCTGCCCGGGCATCCCTTCGATGCGTTGTACGCCTTCGGCGTGCGACCGCTAACCGGTGGACCGGCTATCCCACGCTATCCTGCTCCACGTCGATTCGCCTGCTTGCTGGCCACGATTATGATTACGAGCGCTGCCTGGAGTTTTCAATCGGGATGGGCATTCTCTGGTCAGATCTGCGGCTGGGCGTTGGTGGCTGCGGCTTTCGTGAATGTGACGACCGGCTTCTGTGTTCCATCCTTCATCTACGGCCTCCTCTTCGGCAAACTCACAGCCTGCAATTTTCGATCAGACACATAGGGTAGAGCTGCACTGCGACAGTTCTGCGGAAACCTGCCTGCCGCGGTTCCTCGACAGATGCCTTATTTCGGTGAGGATAGTCTCCATTTCGCGGTATATTCAGGCCCTGAGGGTGCACAAGTGGGCGATTGGTCCGATCGAGCTGGAGACGGATGATCCCAACGACACAGGTGCTAGGAAATCCCAGGCCGGGCATGTCGTGCAGGACGCACTCACCGCACCAAAGTAGTCGTCTGCCTTCCCTGTTTTGCCAGCACGTTCGGCCTCAGCTCCTGCAGTCGACTTTTTCCACGCATCCGAGTACCCTTCAGATGGCGTATTGCTACGCATCTCGCCTATGTCAACGAAATGGCCTGGTGGGCCGCCCATCCGTTCTGTGAAATCCACAAGCCGCCGATCGTCCGAGGTACGTTTGGGACTGGTGTCGATGGCCGCGATGGTCACGGGTCTTGGTCTCATGGTTTGGGTGGCGGCCAAGCATTCTCGGAACATCTATCCGGTGTACTCATCGAAGGAAGATTGTGAACGCGAATGGAGTGATCGCGACTGTCAGCCAGAATACGAGGAGGGTAATAACAGGGGCGCCGGAGGTGGCAGCCGGGCTGGATGGTCCTCCTATCACGGGCCCTCCGTCCGTGGGTATGCGGTCGACGAGCATGGGAAGGCGCATCCGACGGACTACGAGCCTGATGGCATACCCGAGAGGAGCCGCGCCTGGACCCTCTCGCGCGGCGGATTTGGAAGCGCTGGTGGCCGGTATGGAGCAGGTTCGTAGGTATGCGTCGGCGTCAAATGAGTCCACGGGGCGATTGGCCCAACCGACTGGAACAGATCGGGTTCACCTATCACAGCATGACGGGGGGCTATTGGCGGGAAGATGCCGCATATGAATTTTCTGAAGGGGAAATTGACCGCCTGGAATCAGCCACTGAAGCGCTGCACCAGCTGTGTGTGGAAGCAGCCGGACGTGTGATCCGAGACAATCGGTTTGCCGAACTCAGGATCCCCGAGGACTGGCGGCCGCTCATCATCCGTTCGTGGGAACGGCAGGATTCGTCGGTCTATGGGCGCTTCGATCTGAGGTATGACGGCGTCGGCGATCCCAAGCTCTTGGAGTACAACGCCGATACGCCAACGGGGCTGCTCGAGGCCAGTGTCGCACAATGGTATTGGCTACGAGAGGTCAGCCCCGACGCCGATCAGTTCAACAGCCTGCACGAGCGGCTGATCCGTCGATGGTCGTCGCTGCTACGCCATGCGTCGCACGACCTCTTGCATCTGGCCTGTTTGGATCAGTGCGAGGAGGATCGGCAGAACCTGTTTTATCTTGCGGATACGGCCCATCAAGGGGGATGGCGAGTGCAGACGTTGCCCGTGGAACAGATTGGCTGGGATGCACGGGGCCGACAATTTGTGGACCAGACTGCCGAACCAATGGAAAGCCTCTTCAAGCTCTACCCGTGGGAGTGGATGTGTCAAGATCGGTTCGCCGAGCATCTGGCAGGTTCTCGCATGCATGTCTTCGAGCCGGCCTGGAAGCAGTTGCTCAGTAACAAGGGGATCTTGGCCTTATTGTGGGAGTGGTACCCTGACCATCCGAATCTCTTGCCGGCGGCATTCTCAGCGCCGCCTGGAGGGCAGTCCTACGTGCGGAAGCCCTTGTGGGGGCGTGAAGGTGGGAACGTCACAATCGTAGACGGGGGAATGGTCATTGAGACTGGGGGCCCCTACGACGTCAACACGGTGGTCTACCAGGAGTACAGTCCCTTGCCTGTCTTCGACGGATGGCACCCAGTGATCGGCTCATGGATCATCGGTGAAGAAGCGAGCGGCATCGGAATCCGCGAAGATCAAGGATTGGTGCATGGCGATCTGAGCCGTTTCGTTCCCCATTTCTTTCTGAACGACGTAAGGGACGCATGATGGATATGCTGGTTGACGATGTGCAGCTTTTGCCGGTCTTCCTGAGCTACTGGCTGTGCTCGCTGGGACTGTTGGGTGCATTTACGCTCACGTACATCTATTGGACTCCGTACAAAGAAGTGACACTCATCCGTGAAGGGAACGTGGCGGCGGCCTGCAGCCTTGGCGGAGCTATTCTGGGCTATGTGGCGGCATTGGCCTTCGTCGTGTCGCACAGTGCACTGCTCCACGAATTGCTATTTTGGGGCGTTATCGCGGCGATCGTTCAACTTGCGGGCTATAGCGTCCTACGGGGTATCATCTCGACCCTTCCTGAAGGGATTGCACAAAACAACGTGGCCCATGGCGTCTTCATCGGTCTTGTTGCGTTCGGTTTGGGAATTCTGACTGGTGCCTGCATGGTCCCGTAGCCCGGTTCCTGTTCTCGCAGCACCCTCTGTACCCGACAGGAAGCGACCGCATGCTTTTCTACGCCAAGAAATACTTGTGGCTCGATCTTCTTGTCATGCTTCTGTTGGGGGGATCGGGTATTGGGGGATTCGATCGTTCTCTCTTTCTGTTCCCTTTGCGGTGACTCCGCTCGCGGTCGTGCAAGGGGTCACCGGCTTCGTGCTCATCGCGATGTGGACGTTGGCGGTTCAGAAGGGTTATGCCCTGATCAAGGGCCAAGCCTATGCCGACGCCATTACCGAGTCACTCGCAAAAGAGTATTTCCATACGTCATGGGTCCATGCTGTGGCCGGAGGGTTGACCGCCGCATTGGGAGAGGAGGTGTTCTTCCGGGCGTTCATCCAAGGGCAATGGGGGCTACTAGCTGGAAGTGTGACGTTCGGTCTCCTCCATTTCGGCGGCAAGGACATCCGTGTGGTGAGCTATTGGTCGTATGTGCATGGTCTACTATTCGGCTTGTCCTACTCCCTCACTGATAACTTCGTGGTGCCCGTCCTCACTCACGGGCTTTTCGATCTTGGTGGCGTCCTGTATTTCCAGCTGCTTCGTTCACGGCTCCATCAGGAAAAGACGGTATCGCAGCCTGTTGGCATTTAGTTTCTCGGACATCACACCCGAAGCTTCGGCGCGAGATTGTCACCCCGTTGCCATGTCAGTTGCCCGATTTCCCTGAGGGTGACGCCCGCCTCACGGTATAGTAAAGGCCATCGCAGTCGTCGCGGTAGTAGACCCTTGTCATGTGGGAGGCGCGAGCTTTGGGAGCCCATGTATTGGTCACGGGTGCAGGCGGGTTTGTCGGGTCGCGCCTGATTTCTGAGCTGCACCGTGCCGGATACGAGGTCATCTGTTGTGGACGTGACGAGGCGAGGCTTCGGCTCCGATTTCCGTTCTGCCAGGTCGTCGAGTGCGACTTCGCGCAACCTCCCTCCATCGATGTGTGGAAGACCATTCTGCGCGACGTATCCGTCGTCATCAATGCCGCAGGGATTATCCAAGAGCATGGTGCGAGCACTTTTGACGCGGTGCATCGTGACAGCCCGATCACACTCTTTCATGCGGCCGAGCGAGCTGGGGTGCGGCGCGTTATCCAGATCTCTGCCCTGGGGGCGGATGCAAAAGCAGAGACGCGCTATCATCGGACTAAGAAGGCTGCCGATGATGCGCTTCGATCGCTGTCGCTCGACTGGGTGATCATCCAGCCATCCTTGGTGTATGGCTCCGGAGGTCGCAGCCATGTGTTCTTTGCTGCGATAGCGGCCTTGCCGCTTGTGCCTCTGCCTGGACAAGGCGATCAGCCGATACAGCCGATCCACATCGATGATCTCGTGCAAGGGATCCTGCATCTCATGCGTCCGGAGGCGCCCGGTCGAGTGACGCTTGCTGCGGTCGGACCCGAGCCTGTGACGTTTGGCCAGTACATGGAAACCATCCGGGCCTGGCTGGGACTGCGGGTTGGTCCAGTGGCCTCGGTGCCCATGGGCCTCGTGCGGCTGGTCGCGCAAATCGGGACGCTTCTCCGATCCGAGTTTGTGACTGCGGATACCTTGTCGATGTTGTGTCAAGGGAACATGGCGGATCCAACCCCGTTTGCGAAGGCGACGGGTGTGACACCACGCCTGCTTACTGGAGGGCTGCCTGCAGCCGGGGCAATGCAATCTGAGCGACAAGCGGCGAGTCTCTATTTCCTACGGCCGTTGTTGCGGATCAGTATTGCGGCTGTCTGGGTCGGCTCAGGAGTTGTTTCACTCTTCTTCTTTCCGCGCGAGACAAGCGAGGGATGGCTCGTGCGTGTGGGTATTCCACCAGCTTGGACCGGCCTTGCGTTGATCATGGCTTCGATTGTTGATATCGGGCTTGGACTCGCTACCCTCGTGCGGTGGCGCCCAACGATAGTCCTCGGGGCCCAGCTCGTGCTGATCCTGGGGTTTTCTGCCTTCCTCACGGCGCGGATGCCGGAGTGGTGGACTCACCCCTTTGGCCCGTTACTCAAGAATCTTCCGTTGTTCGTGGGCACGCTGCTGCTCTGGGCCTGGGAGAGACGGTCATGATCGAGCTGGGCTCCATCACGAACCTATATCTCTGGATCAAAACCTTTCATGTGATTAGTGCCGCTGTGTTGCTGGGGACCGGATTCGGCAGCGCTTTTGTTAAGCTGCGGGTCGATCGGGTCGGCGATCTCCCTGCGATCGTCTTTGCATCTAAGACGGTTGTCTTGGTGGACTGGATCTTCACAGCGCCGGCCGTGGTCCTTCAACTTGCTACAGGGTTGGCGATGGTCTGGCTTGGCAGCTATGCCCTGACCGAGGCATGGCTGGTTCTGGCAATGGCGTTTTTTGTCTTGACGGGTCTGTGTTGGCTGCCGGCGGTGTATATTCAGCTGCGGTGCCGTGACCTCGCCGTGCAGGCCAGCCGTGAGGGGGCGGCGGTCCCACTCGAGTACCGACGACTTTCACGCATCTGGTTTTGGTTGGGTGTCGTGGGGTTCACGTCCGTGTGGATTCTTGTTGGCTTGATGGTCATGAAGCCCTCATGGGCATGAAGTGGTTTGGTCGTCCGAGCTGTCTGGGCGAAGCTCTCAATGCGAGGCGGAGCGAGATGTGAGGGGATCCGTCTCTACCTGGCGGGGCCTTCCAAGACGCGGTCCGTGGGAGAGCAGCGGAGGGTGATTCGGAGTAGGACGATTGGTACACTTTCGCGTGACGCGAGGTGGGCATGAGACGCTGGCGCATCCGACAATTGCACCCCGCCATGGGCATCCTCGGTCTCTGGCTGCTGGTGGTGGCCTGTGCGGCTGGTATGACGGCTTCCCCGGTATCGACGGCGTCTGCCGCTCGCAAGGCTGTCTGTGACCTGCTCAGTCCGAAAGAGGCAAGCCAGGTCTTGAAGGGCCCCGCCGTTGTCGATCGGGCTCGGGTGGAGTCGGAAAATCGAAACGGCGGGAGTTGTCTGTGGTCGACGGCTGACCGGCGATCGTTGAAGATTCACGTGGGCAGGACTGAGACGGTCCACGCAGCGACCACAGCCTATGCCGCCGAGGTCAAGAAGGCGTTTCCAGGAGCGCCGGCGCCGGAATCGGTAAACGTTGGCGCCGACGAAGCGGCCTATCGCGCGGCTCCAGAGGCTGGGGCAGGCGGTATGTTGGTCGGGCGATACGGGACCACGGTCTTCACACTCTCCGGCAACGTCAATCGCATGACGTTCCTCGATCTGACCAGTCTCCTGCTCGAGCGTTTCTAAAGCATGAAAGGGAAGGGCTCCTTGTTGGATTAAGAAGCCCTGGTGGGGGCAAGAATGCGGAAGCGGATTTCATCCACGTGATTATAGGCGGATGCCCGTTCGCCTTCGAAAAGCCCGCAACGATAGAGGCCTGGAGTCCAGCCACCGGATGGGGCGGTCAGCCGAAAGTACCCCGATTGATCGCTCATGGCCATCACGACGCGGTCCTGAGCGACCGTCAGTAAATTCCCCAGGACCTCACCCCCCTCCACGTGGCACTGCGCAATCAACGGCACAGCTTCGTAGGAGTCCGAGACCAGGCCGAAGACCAGGTAGATGTCCTGCTGACCGGGTGGGAAGGTATCGCCTGGCTCGAGCGGGATGAATTCATGATTGCCGGTCGGCAAATCATCTCGCATGACGCGGGTAGCGGCAATGACAAATCTGAACCGGCTGAAGTCCGCGTCCCGCCCCATCAGCGACGTATTCGCGTCCAGCACTCTCTGTGGGTTGAGCCGTCCGAGTACCTGTTTGTAGAACTCCTCTTCCGTCAGTTTGGCCGCGGCTTCTGAATCGCTGAACGGAGCGCGTTTGGAGGCTCCTTCTCGCGCAGCTCTGTCGATCTCCGGCACGTGCGGACGCACGCGATCAAGCCACTGCAAGAGTTTGGCTTTGTCGAGGACACGGCTGTCCGGCGGCAGGGGCGCACCCTTGTTGGCTTCCTCGAACTCGACGGCAGCATCGTAGAGGATCTGGAAGTGGACGAAGGCATCCTCCCATCGTTCGAGGTCTACGAAGCACTGGCCCATCCGGAATACCGTATCGGCATATTCCTCATCGCTGGGGTCTAGGTCGCCGACCGTTCGAAAGATGGTCAGCGCCTCCTTGCAGCGGCCGAGCTTCATGAGGGTGATCCCGAACTGGTGCGCGGCGGTGACGTCCTTCGGGTTGAGCGCCAGTACCTGACGGTAGATCGGTTCGGCCTCCGCATAACGTGACGCGGCGAACAGTCGCCACGCATCCGCTCGGATGGCCGCCCAATCTCGGCGCTGGCGTTCGGTCACGTCGGATTTGCCGACCGGATCGGAGCGACGCCCTCGATCGGACGAGGCATAGATGACGGTCAACAGATTCTTGGCCGGCATCTCGAACGGGGAGCCGGGCGGTAGCAACCGCAGCAGCTCTTCCACTTCTTTCTCCGCGCCGAGATAATCGGTCAGATCGAAACGTGTGCGGGCGAGCGCCAGGCGCCAACTGAGGAGCGTCGGGGCAAGGGTGATGGCGCGCTCGTAAGGTTTTAGCGAGTCCTCAATTCGGTCGAGATTGCGGAGTTCTTGCGCAAGACGCAGGTACACGAGTGGGTTGGTGGGGTCGTGTGTGGCGATCTGTTCGAGTTCCTTCAGCGCCTCCTCGCTCAAGCCACCGCGCGCGAGCACACTCCACTTCGCCCAGCGGACGTCCATGGCCGATGGTAGGGTGGCGAGGGCGAGGTCGTAGGCTTCAATCGCCTCCTGAGACCGGCGGGTGGTACTCAGAATGTCGCCACGCAATTTGGCCACCGCTGGATCGTCCGAATGTTGGCGGAGACTGTCGTCCAACATTTCGATGGCCCGTGCCGTGGCGCCGCTCTCCCACGCACTCTTGGCCTGTTCCACCACGGGAGGAAGCGAGGTCTGTTGGGCCAGGGCATAGGAAGGGAGCAAGCAGCCGAGCAGGGATAGCCATGCCTTCAAAAGCAGGCGGGTGATGGATGAGGGCCGTCCAAGCGAGGTTGCCGCCTGGCGTGTATGTGGCGTCAGAGGCCAGACCGTCATCCGCACATCCTACCATGCGTGACGCGCCACCTGGCGAGAGGAATCGATGTCGTACGAGGGACACGGCTAGCGGTAGGTGATGACCCATTCACCATTCTGCACGCGCAGGTCCTGCACGTGCGGTGGGAGCTGGAACTGTGCGCGGTTCTGGGGAGCGTCGCGGAGACGAGTGACGACGTTGTCTAGCGTACTTTTTGGCAGGGGGAGGGAACCCAGTTTCCCGCCGGTGGGTTTGAAGTCCAGCTGGCCGTTGGCCACCGACACATGGCCGTCCAGTTGAAGCGACAGCGTTTTGCCGCGAATCTCAAAGAAGGCCTGCGCCCGGATCAGATCGCCCTGGAGGTTGATGCGGAGATCCTTCAAGCCCGATTGCACCTCCTGCAACTCTGCCTGGTCGGTCATCCCAAGGTCGGCCAAGGTTTGGGAGGTGCGGTGGGCGTCGGCAATGGCCAAGCTCTCCCGCAGCCAGTGATTCAATTCGGCCTCGTTGAAGCGAAGGGTGCGAGGGGCACCCGCTTGTGCCGCCTCCCCAAGCTGCGCCAATTTTCCTGCGACGCGGTCGGCTGCCTGTGGATCTTCTTGAATTGGAAGAGGGGGCGCTTGCCGGAAAATGAGCACCAGCACGATGAGCGACGTGCCGAGGGACAGCCAGCGCAGGATCCTGAAGGCTCGCCCCACACGAGAGAGCAGAGAAGGAGCAGGGGTGTGATCGTCCGGCAGGTCGGACACGACGAACCCTTGCGACGCGGAATTAGGAGTTGGGTGCGGGCGAGGCGAGGAGGCGGAGTTAGGGCCTTTGTACTTGGCGATGATGACGCCACAGCGCCGACATTCAAGGGCGGTATCCTGCTCGAAGCCGCACTTCGGGCAGGCCATGCGGGTCAAGTGGGGCCGTGGGGCCGGGGTGGGTACCATGCCTCTACCCTAGACCACACACTCATGGTCGGCAAAAGATATCCGCTATCCTGACAACTGCGACCCTCTGGAACCGTGGTCGAACTTGGCGTACCCTGGCACTTCGATGTTCGACGTGGTGCTGTTCGAACCAGAAATTCCCTCCAACACCGGAAACATCATCCGGCTTTGTGCCAATACCGGTGCTCGACTCCACGTCGTCCAGCCGCTCGGATTCGAATTGGACGACAGGCGACTGAGGCGCGCTGGATTGGACTATCACGAGTTTGCCTCGATCACCGTGCACCAGAACTGGGTGGACTGCCAGGCGCAGTTCAACGGCCGACGAGTCTTTGCCGTCTCGACCAAGGGCACGCAACCGTACGATCGACCGCAGTTCGTGGAGGGAGATGTGTTGCTCTTCGGGCCGGAGACCAGAGGGCTGCCACGGACCATTTTGGATGCGTTGGATCCGGCGTCTTGCTTGCGCATCCCCATGCTGCCCAATAGCCGCAGCCTCAACCTGTCCAATGCCGTGGCCGTTGTGCTGTACGAGGCGCTGCGCCAACGACAATTTGGATCGTGCCGGTGACGGGTCAGCGGATCAGCCACGTGGAGTGTGGGGCGGACGATGAAGCCAAGAATGATGGAGGCCGTGTAGGCAGTGACGTCGTTTCGGCGAGCAGCTCCAGCTTCGCCATGTGGATTCTACAGGTCGCCTTCCGTTAAACACCGGCCGAGTCCTTGTTGTTCGGCCAACCAGTAGGCGTAGTGTGTCGCGGCAAGGTTGGCAACCCGCTCCTCCGCTTCCTCCCGCGTCTCGGCAAAAATCAATTGAAGACCGAAGCGCGCCGTCAACGCGTCCTGGAAATCCTGCAGACCTTTCTTGTGGTATTGCGCGATGCGGCCACCCGCGACGTGGGCGGGCAGTGTGCCTTCCACGACAAGGAAGCGATGCGGAAAGGCCAGAAGCGGTTCGAGTTCCTTGAGAAACCGAGGCCGATTATCGGATGGGTTGGAGAAGATGGTATGGAATTCTTCGATGCGGCGCCGCTCGACGCGGAAGATGTCCGGCGCTTCGGCGATGGCATAGTCACCTGCCGTCAGCTCTTCGCGTAGAGTACCGGCAATGCGGACGAAATCTTCGAACTGGTAGGGTTGCTGCTCGCGGGTATCCACCAGGATGTGAATGGCCGGGACCATGCGTTTGGCCGCCCCGTGCCGCGACAGCATGAGCGGGGCCTGCGGGCCACGTGGGCCGCTCGGGGGCCGTGGCGCGGACTGTGGACGGGCGGCTGGTCGTGGCGGTGGAGTTGGCGTGGCGGTAGCCATCGGTCCCGAGGAGGGGGCAGGCGGACGAATCGATGCGTCGTAGCGCGCGCGGGCAGCCGGATCGCCGAGGGTTTGGTAGGCCTGGTTGATGAGTTGGGTCCGCGCTTCGGCCTTTCGATAGAGGGCCGGCGCGTGGGAAAAACGGTCGGGGTGCCAGACCTGCAACTGGTCATGCCAGGCCTTGCGAATATCGGCTTCGCTGGCGGTGGTGGGGATCTCCAGAACCGCATAGAAGTTGGTCTTGGTGTCTTGTGTCACGGCGCCCTCATCAACGCCGACGGAGTGTAGCCGAGCGTTCGCTGGCTCGGCAATATCCCTGGGTGGCGAGCGGGGAGCGGCTGACAGTTGGAACGGGCGGCTAGAGGTCTTTGTCGGCCGTGAAGTTCCGGTACAACCGGATGACCCGATCGACATAGTGTTGTGTAGAGGCGAACGGCGGAATGCCCTCAAACTCCCGCACGCGGGTTTCGCCCGCATGGTAGGCGGCCAGGGCGAGTTCCAGGTCGTCTTCAAAGCGATCGAGGAGGTAGCGCAGTTGTGTCGCACCGCCACGGATATTTTCCGCGGGGTCGAGCGGATTGTCGATCTGCAAGGCCGACGCGGTCCGGGGCATTAACTGCATGAGCCCCAGCGCCCCCTTGTGGGAGACCGCGAGTGGATTGAAGTTGGACTCCACCTTGATGACGGCCTTCAGGAGGGCCGGATCCAACTCGTATTGCGTGGCATAGCCCTCGATCAACCGTTCGATGCGGCCACTCAGGTCTGTGGGCTCGAGCTCGGCCCGGTCCGGCAGCAGCGCCTGGTCCATGACCACGGGTGCTATGACCAGGAACGTGACCATGGCGACCGCGGCCCCGAAGCCCTGGCCAATGAGGTGCCCAGCCCGGTGCAGGAGCCGCGGCAACTGGCTGTTCGAGACATTCGGATCTGACGGTGTCATCACGGGTGAGTGTGTCCTGTGGTGGGGGCTGGGGCGCAAGGGGAGCATTCGACTAGGGCATCCAGACAACAGGACTAGAACAACCGTACCGCTCACCTGTGATTCTGGCAAATAGCGAAGGGCAATGAACCTTGAGTCGTGAGGAATAGTTCCCGCCGGTCCATTCGGACTGCGTAGTGATTTGTAGGTCGGGCCCTACACTTTCTCCACCCGTTTGGCGGCGACCCTGGTCCCAGCGATCGCGTGATGCGCGAATTTTCGAGGGCATGGGCAGAGCCGTGGTCACTTTTGCCCAAGGGGTATGCTTTATGCTCCACCTCGGCAAACATTGCCGACCCCCATCCGCGTGATCTGCCACACTGAGGAAATTGCCATGGGTGACCCTATCCGTAAAGCTGTTGTTGGGTTGTCCTTGCTCGGTGTCATGCTTGTGCCGGAAGCGCTCCCTGCTGACCGTGGCCACCACGGGTTTGATGACGTCTATGGCTCGCGGTTTCAGTCTGGTCCCCATTCGGTTCCTCGTACTTCTCACGAACGTCCCCGACACGGTCTTGATCGGGCCGCCACCGTCCGGCATTGGAATCAGATAGCGATCGATGCTAGCGGTCTTGACCATACGCCGGTTGCGCCCGGTGAGGCACGCGTGTTCGGGGAACAGCTAGGACCGGGGCGCTCGAGTCGGGCCATGGCCATCGTTCATTTGGCGATGTTTGAAGTGGTCAACGCTATAGAAGGGGGGTACGAGGACTATGTTGGCCTATCACGGGTTCGGGGCAGCACGTCCCTCCATATGGCCGTGGCGCAGGCGGCCCACGACACACTCGTTGCATTGTTCCCCTCTCAGGCGGGCCGCTTTGATGCACTCCTGAATGAAGACCTCAACGAGGTCCACGACGGCCGAGCTAAATCCGATGGCATTGAGCTTGGAACGCAGGCTGCCGCTGCGGTCCTGGCAGCGCGAGCCACTGATGGATCGCAGTATGTGGAACCACGGGTCGGGACCGAGTTTCCAACGGACCCACAGCCAGGCCAGTGGCGGCAGGATCCCATCAGTCTGATCCCTCTGGCGCTGGGGGCCTACTGGGGGAAAGTGCGACCTTTCGTTCTTGCACGAGGTGATCAGCTTCGTGCGCCTCCTCCGCCGACGCTGAACAGTTCTGACTATGCCGCGGCCTTTAACGAGGTGAAGGCTCTTGGGGGCGATGGGGTGGTGACGCCGACGCTGCGCTCGCCGGAACAGACCGAGATCGGTATCTACTGGGCCTATGACGGCGCGCCCAGTCTCTGCGCGCCGCCACGCCTCTACAACCAGATCGCCATGCGAATTGCGCGCCTCAAAGGCACGGATGTCGACGTGCTCGAGCTGGCCCGTCTCCTGGCGTTGGTCAACGTGGCCATGGCTGATACAGGCATTGCGGTCTGGGACTCCAAGTATCACTATCAGTATTGGCGGCCCGTCACCGGCATTCAGGAGGCAGACGAGGGAACAGGCCCCACCGGATTGGGCGATGGCAATGCTGCCACGGTGGGCGATGCAACGTTTTCTCCCTTGGGCGCGCCGGCCAGCAATCTCACCGGGCCCAACTTCACTCCGCCGTTTCCAGCCTATCCATCCGGCCACGCCGGATTCGGCGGTGCTCTCTTCCAAATGTTGAGAAAGCTTTATGGGACCGATCGCATTACGTTTACGTTTGTGTCGGATGAATTTAACGGCGTGACGCGGGATAATCAGGGAAACTTGCGCCCGCTCGTCGAGCGACGATTCACCTCACTCTCACAGGCTGAGGAAGAAAACGGGCAAAGCCGCATCTATCTGGGTATTCACTGGGCCTTCGACAAGACCGAGGGCATTGCTCAAGGCCGCCGCGTCGCGGACTATGTGTTCGAGAATTTCCTGCGGTCACTTCATCGTCGCTAGCCACAATTAACTGACCTTCCTGGACATCGTTCCCCGGTCCGTGAGGACTCCTGTCCTCTAGACAGTCGCGGTGTGCTGTCGCCGTCGATCCGTTGTTTTGAGTAAAATGAGTCCGGGAGGTGACACGGTGAGGTCCAGACGTCAATCAGATAGAGGAGAGACAGGTACGCCTCCGCAGCAGAAGGGATCCGAGATTGCTCTGGAGGAGATCGCTCATCACCTTGCCGAACACCGAACGGCATTTCGCGCATTCTTGTTGCGGCGCGTGTCGGATGAGGCGGTGGCCGAGGATTTGCTCCAGCAGAGTCTCATGCGGGCAGTGGTGCACCATCGAGCGCTTCAGAAAACCGATAGTGCCGTCAGTTGGTTTTATCGAATTTTGCGCAACGCTGTGGTGGATTATTACCGATCCCGGGCTGCGGAGGCACGAAAAGTCGACAATCTGCTTAGAGAGATTGTTACGGCCGGTGACGATCAGACGCCTTCCATGGACGACATTCGTCCCACGATTTGCGTGTGCCTTGATATTTTGCTGGCGAAGATGCGGCCCACCTACGCGGAATTGATTCGCCGTATGGACCTCCAGGGCGAGCCCGCGGCCACTGTGGCCCGGGAGCTTGGGGTGACCACCAACAATGTGACGGTGCGTCTCCATCGCGCCCGCCAAGCACTGAAAGGGGCGCTTGAACAGGCCTGTGGTGTGTGCACGAAGCACGGGTGTCTCAACTGCACGTGTGGCGAATCGAGAGACGCATGAAAGTTCATCATGTGGATGAGATTTGCGATATAAGCTTCGATATTAGTTCCGCTCAGCATCCACCATAGTTTGAGTCTTCCCATCCCTCTATACGTTAGATTGTAATAATCGAGTTCCGTCTCCGTCAGCATGGGTGAAGGGCTGCACATTCCCCAAACCCCAGGCATAAGGAGGCGTACTCATGACGCATTGTGAATCTGCCGTTGCGACAGCGGTCCATAACAAGACAACAGACCCAGCGGCTATCCCAGAACTCCCTACGTTCCTCACGATGGTTCACACGCCGGATGAGAGGCCGCTGCATGACCATCACGGGCACGGTGGGCACCATGTGCACAGTCATCATGGACACGCACCTGCTTTGTTGAACCGCACCGCAGCCATGGCAACACTGCATTGCTTGACGGGCTGCACGATCGGGGAGGTGCTCGGTATGGTGATCGGTTCGGTGCTCGGATGGAGCAACTGGCCGACCGTCACCCTAGCTGTCGTGCTGGCATTTCTCTTCGGCTATGGTATGACGCTGTGGCCGTTGCGGCGGGCCGGCCTGACGTGGAACACGGCGCTGGGGTTAGCGTTCGCGTCCGACACTCTGTCGATGGCCACGATGGAGTTGGTGGATAATGCGCTGATGGTGGCGATTCCTGGAGCCATGGACGCCGGATTGACTGATCCCTTGTTTTGGGGAAGCTTGGCGGTGTCATTGGTGGTGGCAGGATTTGCGGCCTTTCCAGTGAATCGTTGGTTGATCGCGCATGGAAAGGGACATGCTGTCGTGCATGCCTATCACGGGTGCTAGGGGCGCGGGGACAGTCGATATCATGCTGCGCTCACGGGACAGATGGCGCCGGCTGACGGCACTCATCGTGGCGGTCTTGGTGGCCGTCACGATGGCTGCCTGCAGTCAATTCAAGCCGCGCGACAAGCGGTTTTATTGCCGGGCGCTCTGGAACTTCGAGCTGCGGGAGGACTTGGCCGAGCTCGACAGCGAGTTCAACGGCGTGGATTTCGGCCACTCCAATCTCTATGAAAACCTGTTGTTCACCGGCGGGCGAGATGTGCCCGCGATCGAAGAACGGGCTCGGAAAGAGACGCTTGCCTTCATTGCCTCCAAGCCGAGGCTCAACCCGAACGAGGAAGCCATTGCGCCTACCTACATGAAACTGGCGTGGCGTGCGCAGAATACGTTCGACGAAGCGCATGCGCTGCACCGCGCGACCTATGACATCATGGTTTCTGACGAACCCAACAAGGATGAGGCCCTCCGACGCGTCTTGGCTTACTGCCAGAACAGCGCGTATGCCATCACCGTGAAGCGGTTGGACCACCACCGCGACGTTTCGCACGCGGTTCCCGCTCTTCAATTCCACGATCTGGGCGTACCATTATCTGCAAGTGGCCGTGTACGATCCGCTGCGGGCGGCGCGCGATCTGGATGAGAAGAAGCGTGCGGTACGGCCGATGACGAAATCGGTCTCGAGAGCGGTGTTCTGCTCAATGATCGGCGCGAAGGACGCACGTGCGAGACGTTTCAACCGCAGATCATTTATGGAGTCTTCAAGAATACGCAGATCGAAATTCAGGGGGATGTTTCCACGGACCCCACTTCGTTGGCCGGCGCCAATAAATCGGGCGACTTGCATCTGGGCGTGCTGTATAACTTCAATGCCGAAACGATTAACTTGCTGGCCTTGGCGGTTCGGATGGAAGCCGACCTTCCGACAGGAGTGAATTTCAAAGGCGTTGACCGGCATCATGACTCGCTCATTCGGTCGGCTGCGTGCGCATGTGAATCTGGGATATACGGTGCTTTGGTCTCCGCAGGTCAGGAGCGGCCGGGTGCGTACCGAGCTGTGGCCGCGGTGAGCTAACTTCTAGGCTACCCAAGGAGTTTTCTTGACACATTCATCGCCAGCGTTTACACGCGACAGTCGGATCTTCGGGGGCAGCGTAACAATACCAGCATGGAAATCGGGTTACGGCATCAGTGGACATCACGCGTTGTCCTAGACGCCGGACTTGGCACGGAATTCTATGGGCATGCGGATTGCGTGCCGGTGCCCCCGACGTAATCGCGAATCAGTAGCCGCTGAGCTGCTCGAATTGGGGGCTTAGATCCCCCCTGGTCCAGGAAAACTAGTTGCACGTCTGCGAAACAACCCAGAGAAGGAGCGTTATGGGACGCGTATTGTCTTCGGTGATCTCCCTGTGCCTCGTGCTGGTCGTTGGATGGACGGTGGCGAATGCCAAGCCGGTGCGCCAGGCTACAACCTCGAACATGAGTTCTTCGCCGGTGATCGGCTGCGAAGGGCCGTTTAGGAAGCAGGCCCCTACGGACAAAGCGCTGCGCGCTGCGATCGAGGCGCACGGGTTGTGGCTGGAGGAAGAAGTCCATAGGGCCGCCAAGGTCGCCAATTTGTGCCAGGCGGATTTGCGCAAGCGGAATTTGGCCCAGGCGGCGCTGGAACGGGCCAATCTGGAAGGCGCCAATCTCAGCTACGCCAATCTGTCCGATGCGAACCTCGTGCTCACAAGTTTGGCCGGTGCGGACTTGAGCGGGGCGCGCTTGGAGAATGCGAATCTGTCGGGCGTGGATGGTCGCCGAGCACGCCTGGTGGGTGTGAAAGCCACTCGATTGATCGGGAACGAAGCGGCGTTCTTTAATGCGGTCCTCACGGGCGCCCAGCTCCGTGAGGCGACTTTTGAGCGGGCCCACTTCGAAGGGGCGGATCTTCAAAGGACTGACTGGAGTGAGGCCGAGGCAACGGAGTCCTACTTCTATGGGGCGAACTTGAGCCGCGCGAATCTCTCGGGCGTGGATCTGATGGGGGCAGATCTCCGTCGAACGGATCTCTCCCATGCCACGCTTCACCATGCGAATCTGGAGGGCGCCTTGATGGACGGGGCCCGGCTCGTAGGCGGGCAATTGGTGGAGGTCGATCTGGAGGGCGCGTTTCTCGACGGGGCGGACCTCAGCGACGCCGTGCTCCGTGATTCCATCCTGCGGGGAGCGGATCTCCGCTATGCAAAGTTGGAGCGGGCCAATGTTCAGGACGCGGATTTGGAAGGGGCAAATCTTGAACGGGCTCAGTTGGGGAGGGCGAATCTGCAGGCTGCGAACCTGAACATGGCGGTGCTGTACCGTGCGACCCTGGCTCAGGGTGATTTCCGCGGGGCGCGGCTCAATCGCGCGGTCTTGATCCTGGCTCGGGGCCTGGGTGCCAACTTTAGCAGAGCCGATCTGTCCGAGATCCACGCGCCACAGGCCGTCCTGACCGGGGCGCAGTTCAACGAGGCCAAACTGGAGACGGCCAACCTGGTCTCGGCGGACCTGAGCGGGGCGGCATTCCTCCATGCGGATCTGACCGATGCTAATCTGCAGGAAGCCCGATTGCGTGGTGCTCAGCTGACCGGCGCGCAGCTCAGCGGCGCTCGTCTGGAAGGCGCCGATCTGTATCAGGCTGATCTTCGTGGGGCCCACCTGGGATCTGTCATTGGACTCACGCAGGCCCAACTCAATGCCGCGTGCCTCGATGCCGAAACCAAACTTCCCCCGGGGCTGACCCGCCCGGTGCCTTGCCAAAAGATGGACGCGCACAAGGGAGGAAAGAAAACGACGCGATAATCCCATGGGTCCGAATTGGCGATGGAATGACGTGCGGAGTGGGAGCATTCCGAAGAGCCGTCACCGTTCCTCCCCTGACTCTGCGGGGTCAGGAGATCTGATCATTGGAGGAGAGCGGCGATTCAGGAGAAGCAGGGGGAAGGGAACGGTGACGCTGGCCGTGGTGTGGGTGCCCAGCGTCACAGGATACTGGGATGGAGCGGTTCGGCTAGGCAGTGATGAGCCGGTGCCGCAGGTAGGCCAGGATGTCCCCGACTGGTGTGTGCCAATTCAACTCCAGTTGGGGCTCGGCGTGCTGATCGGTGTGCGTGCAGGAGGGCTGTTGGGGGCGGGGCTTCGAGCGTGGCTTGGTGATCAGGAGCCCGGGGAGGTGCTTGGCCGGAGGCAGACTCCTGACATAGACGTCGGCGGGTCGCAGGGTCCGGGTCGCCATCATGACGCTCAAAGCTCTGGCCTTCTGCTCCCGCTGCAACCGACGTGATTGAAGGGTCTGCCTGGTGTGATCGATGATCTCGAGCAAAGGTGTCGTCAGGTTCATGGTTCCTTTCCCCGCTAGTGGAAATTCGGTCCCAAGGGACCTTGCGATGGTCTAAGTAATCGGTAGGATATGTTGGATTTGGTCAGCCGCAAATACCGTGGAGGTAGGTCGAGCCCTACCTTTTCGCTGGAAGAAGACCGAACTGATTGAAATGTTAGGGCGAGTCGGTGGCTGGATGGGTGACACGTGGGATAGGCGCAGTAACCCGTTGTATAGGAGTAGCGGCTGAGCCCAGTCCCAGATGCCACCTCCCACCGCGGACATGAACGGAACGGCGGTCAACCAAGAAGCCACGCCGCGAGCTGGGGGAGCCACGGCAAGAGAGCCACACCCATGCCGATTGACAGTGCGACGATGGTGGCAACCAAATCTTCGTCCAGTCTGGTTTCAGCCGCAAAGATGGTCGCCATCACTGCCGAGGGCATCCCGGCGATGAGAAGCACCACCACCTGATCGAGACCGCCCATGCCGAGGAGGGCGGTCACACCGAGGCCGAGCCCGAAGCCGCCGCCCATGCGGATCACCACGCCAAGGGCCGCCAATTTCCAAGTCCGGCGGACGGCCACCACGCTGATCGTGAGGCCCAACACCAGGCTCGCCAGTGGCGTTGTGGCGAGGTGCAGTGGCACGAGGAACATGCGCAGCCAATCCGGGAGGTGGAGGGACAGGGCCTTCAAGACCAGCATGACCCCCAGGGCCCAAATCGGTGGCGACAAGAGCAGCCGGTCGATGAGTGTGTGGTCGGACCTTCCTGGCGTCCCGTGCCAGACGGCCAAGGCATAGAGCCCCGTCAGACTCAGCGTCGTCTGACCGAGATCGAACAGCACCGCGCGAGCCAAGCCGGCTTCACCCAGGGTGGCGAATATCACGGGGTAGGCAAAGTAAATGGAATTGATGCAGCCGGTCGCGAGGAGAAAGCCGCCCTGCGTCGGACGGGGCAACTGGAGGATGCGGGTCAACGGCCAGGCACAGACGACCATGGTCGTGGTGATAAGGCACGCAGCAAGGGGAAGCTTCCAGGCAGAGGCGGTAAACACCGCACGATCAAGAGAAACCAAGATGGTTGCCGGAAGAGTCATGGAGAAGACGAAGGCGGCAAGCCGGTCAGCGTGGGGTTTGCCGAGTACACCTGTGGCCCGAAGCGCGGCGCCAAGGAGAAAGATGAGAACGAAGGCCTGAAGCCCGGCGGGCATGCGGGCCAGCATAGCAGGCGGTGACCTGACTCGCCAGAGTCGGAAACTGGCGTGTTTCAGGACCACCCGTAATGGCCGGGTGAGGACTGGTGCGACAGTTGGCTATGCTCCAAGGATACTCACCCGCCATCTTCACGATGAGTTCTCGTGCCACAGACGATGTGCTGCTGCGACGAGAATCATCACTGGTCACGTATCAATGGGCAATCGAGAGAAAGAACGCACACGGCTCGTCTTCGTCAGCGAGTGACGATCAACCGTTGACAAATGACGGGGCTTACGGCGCGCCTGGTATCGAACTTGTACGGACAGAGGTCTGTGAGCGGTGATTAGGGCTGAGCGGTCATCCATCAAGCCACGAGAGGAGGCCTGTATGTCCGTCGCCAAGATAATCGAGATCAGCTGTGAGTCTTCCCAAAGTTTTGAGGATGCCATCAAGCAGGGGATTGCCAAAGCATCCGAGTCGCTCCACAACATCAAGGGCGCGTGGGTCAAGGAACAGCAGGTCGTGGTGGAGAAAAACAAGGTCACGTTGTTTCGTGTGGATTTGAAAGTGACCTTCGTATTGGATTAGCCCGCGGTGCGCGCGCTAGGTGGCGAGACACATCCGTCTACTCGGAAATTGGATCGGTAGGCGAGGGGGAACCTGCCGTGCCGCCCGGTTGGAAAGGGCTCGGGGACTGGTCCCCTCGGCAGCTGGATTTGAGGGGCGGCGTTGACATCCGGGCCGATCGCTCGTAGGCTTCCGCCTCATGGAATGATCCACAGAGGAGGAAGCCATGGTGCACATCCGACCGCAAGGTGGACGCTGGTTTGTGCTCGGAGGTTTGCTGCTGTGGGCGCTGGCTCCAATCTCGGCAGGGGCTCAGGGTGGTCCGGTCAAAGCTCCGGCCAAAACATGGTCGTGCGAAGGGAACGTGTGGGTCTTCAACGGCGTGGAATTGGATATGATCGAGCGCGGCAAGCTGGCGTTGTTTTTGGGAGGGCACCCGCTTCCGCCGGGTTGCTATTGGTACGACACGGTGTCCGGTATGGTCGGTCGCGAGGGTGAGGGGCCGGCTGCCGATCTGCAACCAGGCTTAGAACTGGGCGGGCCGCTTCGCGCAGATGCCTCACATGGGGACAGTGGAGTCTTTGTGAACGGGCGCGAACTCACCAGCGTCGAAGTCGATAGTTTCAGACAACTGGGCGCTGCGCTGACGAGTGGGCGCTATTGGATGAATCCTGAGGGGCGCGGAGGCCGTGAGGGCAAGACGGCCTCGTTTCAATTGTCCGCGAATCAGGAGCAGGCCCCGTCGCCTTCACGATCGCAATCAAGCTCCAGTTCCGACCATCTGTATCAGTCCGGCGATACCCACGGTGGGATCCAAGGGAAGTGCGTCTTCATGAGCGGGCCGAACTTCAGTTACATGGGCGAAGGCTGCTAGCGGTAGGATCAGCCAGCCGCGGGTCTATGGATAAGTCATTCGTCCCGCCGTCCTGTACGGTCTGTGACGCTCATTTGAAGGCCCAGCGGATGCGCAGCGTCGGGGACTAATCCTTGCTGGCTTGCGGTTTCATCTAACCCACTCCTGCCCGAGAACGATTCCGGTTCGCTGGTGGTCGATGCGTTAAAGCAGTCCCTCGTGCCGCCACTATTCCCGTTTGGACGATAAGCTCAGAAACCCAACTCCTTTTCCAAGTCCGCCTTGCCCTTCCTGAATTTCTCCTGCTCGGCTGGGCTCTTCTCTTTGACCATGCTTTCCATGCTCTTCTTCACGGATTCGGCCGACTTCTCCATGGCGCGTTGCTGCTCTTCTTGCTTGGCTCGGGCCTGTTTGGCCTTGGGCGAGCCCGAAAATTCGTAGTATTGGATGGCCATCGGTTGCGAGAACATGGGATCGCCCCGCTTCATGATCGTGTCCCCACGTTGCTCTGCACGCATCCGCGCCGCCTTGTCTCCGCCCGGCGTATATTTCAGCCAGGCGGCGGCTTGCTCCAACTTTGTCATCGAGCTGGTGGCAGCCGTTGCGAGGACCGTCATGTTGCCCGTGAGCCCTGCGGCGTCTTTGTCCTCGGCTTTCATCAGGCGATCCGCGGCGGCCGCGGCGCTTCGCTCAAGTTCCTGACGATAGGTTGGCGGTGACGTGAAGGGCTTGAGCTCGCCGGTATTCGCATCGCGCGCGTACTGGCGTTGGCCGTCGACGTTCCATGCGGCCTGAAACAGCTTCACGTCATCCGGGCTGTGCTTGACGCCCTTGAGCATGACGCGGTTCGCTTCTGAAAAGTCGCCGATTGCCTCGTAATAGCGAAAGGCCGACGTCGTGCCGTCGGCGCGCACGTCGGCTGGTGAGTAGAACAGGCCCTTCGCTTCCGCGGCTGCCGCGAGGTCCTTGCCGAGCTTGGGAATCGTGCTCTTCATCTTGGCCGTGGCGCCTTTTTGCGCGTCATCGAGGCAAAAATTGGATAGCCCCGCTCGGTAGGCCATGAACAGTTCGGCGGGTGTGCCGGACTTCTCGGCTTGAGCGATGCGGGCCAATTCGGCTTTGGTGCGCTTCTGCTCCTCCTCGATGAGGCAGGGGTTATCCGCCCAAGCCAGTGATCCCACGAAGGTCGCCAGACAACAGGTGAACAGGAGTGCAGATATGGTCGATGTCTTCATGCGTGCTCCTTAACGGCCCATGATCCCCTTCATCATTTTCTCCATGTCCATCTTTTCGCCACCCCCCTGGCCCTTCCCCATTTGTTTCATCAGTTCTTCCATGTTGGGTGGAGCCTGCTGTCCTCTGCCGGCCGGTGGTCGGACCTGGCCCGTGCCTTGTCCCATGCCTTGCATCATCGCGCCCATGTCGTTCTTCTCGTAGCCGGGAGGAATCTCGAAGAGCTTGGGATCTTGTTTGGCGATCTGGAGGTTCTGGACCTCCATGTACATCCGATCCTTGCGATCACCGTCCTTCATCAGCAAATCCATCTTCACCGGAATGCCTTCTTTGGTCATCCAGAAGAAGCCACCGAATTTCTTGCCGTCTTTCCGGGTGGCGATGGTCTTGTACTTGGTGGTCTTGATGCCGTTGATCGTCTCCTCGCCGACCACGGTCTGTTCCATGTCGAGGTTCTCAAGGGAGTGGTCCTCGTTCTTGATGGGCATTTCCATGTACATGGTGCCCATCAATTGCCACATGACGCCCTTGTCCTTTCGCATGATCATGACCATGCCTCCCTGACCGCCCATCTCCATGCGCTGTTTGCCCGGTGAGTAGTAGGTGCGTGACTTCATGGTCATGCCGCCTTCCATTTCCATGACCGTGTCACCCGCGTAGTCCACCTTGGGCTCTTCTAATTTGGCCGCCTGCCCAAATCCTGCTGACGACAGAACGAACGCCACAATCAGCGCAACCAGTCCGAAAGATTTCATGGAGGCGATCTCCTTTGGTGGGGTGTAAAGGCGTACGCAGAGGGAGGCTACCGGGTTCGCAAAAGCGAGTCAATGACACTCTCGCGGGGGCGTACCACAAGCGCCCGCGGCGCTAGATATGGTCCTATTCTCACCGGATCGGTTGGGGCGTCGATTCGGGCGGTGAGTTGGGGCGATACGCAACTGCGACCCGGTTGCGGACGCCGACTGCCAGACCCGATGCTACGACCCGGGCAGCTAGGCGCGCCCCACGGGCTGTGGTAATCTGCCGAACCCTCTATGACCACCAACACGACTGAACAGGGCGAGCTCGCGGCGGCCACGGCCAAACGCCGGACGTTTGCCATCATCAGCCATCCTGACGCGGGTAAAACCACCCTCACGGAAAAACTCTTGCTCTACTCTGGCTTGATCCGCACGGCCGGGATGGTCCGGGGCCGCAAGGGCTCGAAAGCGACCTCCTCCGACTGGATGGGCATGGAGCAGGAACGCGGCATCTCCATTACCGCGTCGGCCATGCAGTTTCCCTATAAGAGTGCGATCGTCAATCTGCTCGATACACCCGGGCACCAAGACTTCTCCGAAGACACCTATCGCACACTCACAGCGGCCGACAGCGCCATTATGGTGATCGATGCAGCCAAGGGTGTGGAGACCCAGACGCGCAAGCTGTTCGCTGTGTGCCGTATGCGCCGTATCCCGGTCCTGACCCTCATCAATAAGATGGACCTGCCGGGGCGGCCACCGCTCGACTTGATGACCGAGGTGGAGGAGGCGCTGAACATTCACGCGAGTGCGGTGAACTGGCCGATCGGGTCGGGGAGCGACTTCGTCGGCATCGTGACGCGCGTGGATCGGCAGGTGCAGCTCTTTAGCCGCACGGCCCATGGCGGGGCGACCAAAGTTGACACCGACGCCATGCCGCTCGCCGATCTGGAAAAGAGCGGCCGCGTGTCCGAAGACGTCTTCGCGCAGGTCCAGCACGATCTCGAGTTGCTGGAGGTCGCGGGCAATCCGTTCAGCCGTGACGCATTCCTGGCCGGCGAGATTACGCCCGTGTTCTTCGCATCCGCGTTGACGAACTTCGGCGTCGAGAGTTTTCTAGATGCCTTTGTTGACCTGGCGCCAAGTCCCGGCGCGCGCTTGGCCGACAAGTTCGATGGGGCGGAGACGACCGTCGATCCGATCGCCACGCCCTTTAGCGCCTACGTCTTCAAACTCCAGGCCAACATGAACCCCAAGCATCGGGACAGCACGGCGTTCCTGCGGATCTGCTCGGGGCGGTTCGAGCGTGACATGGTCGTGCTGCATCACCGCTTGGGCAAGGAACTCCGGCTCTCGCGGCCGCACAGTCTGGTGGCCCAGGATCGGATGACGGTGGAGGAAGCCTATCCCGGCGACATCATCGGCATTATCAATCCGGGCGTCTTCGCCATCGGCGACACCGTGTCCGTGGCGGGCGGGTTCAACTTCAAACCGTTGCCGCAATTTCAGCCGGAAGTGTTTGCGCGCATCCGGCCCAGCGACGTGGGGAAGCGCAAAGCCTTCGACAAGGGCATGACCCAGATGGCGCAGGAGGGTACGGTGCAGATCATGCGCAGCCTGAACGAGCTGGAGTCGTTCGTGGCCGCGGTGGGCCGGCTGCAGTTCGATGTGCTGCAGTACCGGCTGGGCGACGAATATCGTGTCGAAACGATTCTGGAGCCGCTCTCGTACACCTGCAGTGCCTGGCTGGAAGGCGACCCCAACAGTTTCAAGCCGCCGACGACCTCCATGATCGTCAAGGATCAGCGCGGCCGCATGGTGGTCCTCTTCGCCGATCAAGTCATGAAGAACATCGCCCGCAAGGTGAATCCAGACCACGTGCTCAAGGACATGGGCTGATCAAGGCGTCTTCCCCATTGGTGGCTGCCGGCTGTGTTTACAATGATGGAAGGTTAAGAGCTAATCCGCTGTTTCCACTAGCTGACGTACGATGGACTCTCTCTTGTCGGTGAATGTTATCCTGGCAGCACTTTCTATAGTCTGGGGGATCCTCGAGGTGTGGGGAGGAATCAAGAATTGGAAATGGTTAGTCGACCCACCAGATTATCTGGGAGCCATTTATCCCAATGCTTTCATGAATACCCTCTATGGCCCAGAATTCACCAGGAAATACACGATTGCGTCAGGGATCTTCTTCTTGATCGTAGGAATCAAGTATCTCCTACTACTCTGACGACGGGAGGCACTAGTTGGACGGGCCTAGGAAAAGGGACAGGCAGAAGAAGCACGCAGATGCTCATCGCTGACTCGATGGCTTTGAAGAACATCGCCCGCAAGGTGAATCCAGACCATGTGCTGAAGGACATGGGTTAGGGCAGGCCATCCTCTCCAGGTAAGTCCGAACTACGTACCGAAGAAGATGGGCAAGGGGATCCTGAGGAAGCCACGTCCGTGAGAGGCTCCAAGCGATTCCCCGCTTGCGAACGCAGAAAGGCATCGGATGTGGACAAATTGCGGGTCGAGTGACGTGAGGCCGAGCGCCCGTTGGGCACAACTCGTGGGGATGGTCCTTCCAGTAGCGATGCTGTGCGCCGGCTGCGTGCCGCTGGTCATCGGGGCTGCAGGCGGAGTGGCTGGTGCTGTGTACGTCATGGGCAAGCTCAAGGATGAGGTGCCGTTCGATCTACCCACCGTTCACCAGGCAATGCTCGCCGGGCTCAAGGACCTCGGGCTGACGCCCTCGGAGGACAAGGCAGACAAACTGTCCGCGCACACGGAATCGGAGTTTGCAGACGGAGAGCATGTGTGGGTTGATCTTAATGCGGGGCAAGACGGCAAGACCACCGTGACCATCAGGGTGGGTATTACGGGCAATGAGCGCCGAGCAAGGACAATTCACGATGCCATGAAGCAGCACTTGCCGACATCGCAGAAGGTCACTGAAATAGCAGGATTTCGGTCGGGTTGATGTCAGCCGAGGGGCACAACTCGACCCCCTGCGCCTTCTGTTACGTGGTTGCATTTTCGTGATGGCAGGGAGTAAGTTTCTCGCAGTTCTTTAGGATGCAAACGGCCCGTGGCCGAGTGGTTCCGTCGAATAGTCCGGACGCGAGGAGGGAGTAGCGATGAACATCCTTGAGTCGGTGTTGCAGGCTGGGGGCGGGGCGGCGGTGCAGCAGATGGCGAAGTCGTTGGGGTTGGGGGAGTCGCAGGTGCAGAGCGTCGTGGGGCAACTCCTTCCAGCCGTGTCACGCGCGTTGGCAAACAACGCGTCGACGAGCGACGGCGTGAGCGCGTTGTTGAGTGCGATCTCGCGCGGCAATCATCAGCGATATCTGGAGGATCCGAGCCTGCTCGGCCGAGCGGACTCCGTCCAAGATGGCAACGGCATTCTCGGGCATCTGTTCGGCAGCAAGGACGTGAGCCGCAACATTGCGACACGCGCGGCGGAAAGCACCGGAGTCAGCAGCGGCCTGATCAAGAAGATGTTGCCGATGGTGGCCTCGATTGCGATGGCGGCGTTGAGCCGCAAAATGTCCACTTCCGGTATGACCGGGCAGCCCCAGTCGGCGCCGGCGCAAACTTCCGGCCTTGGGAAATTGGCCTCGTTTCTCGATTTCGACGGAGACGGCTCGATTGCTGATGATTTGCTCGGCATCGCGGCACGGCGCTTTTTTAGTTAGCAGGATGTTGAGGAAATTCACCAAGTTCTTTTGGGTTCGCTTCGGCAAGGTCGCTTGGGTCCTCCTGTGCCTGGGTTTGCTGGCGGGGGGCGCTTGCAGCAATAACGATTCGAATCCAAGCGACCCGAACACGGCGACCGTGGCGGGAGTAGATGCGGACAGCGACGGCGTCCGCGACGACGTTGAGACTTACATCGACCAGACCTATTCCGACACTCCCACGCGCAATGCCTTGCGGCAGTTGGCCAAGGCCGCGCAATCGACCATGATTGATGCAGGCAACGCAGGGCTCTCGGCGACGCATGCGGCTGAACGGTTCCGTGCCATCGAGTGTCTCATGGCCCAGCGGCCCAACGATTTCCCGAGCGTGTTCGCCGACCTTCGTGGCCGCATTCTGAACACCACGTTGCGCACCAGCGCCTATTTGCAAGCAGACGGACAGGTGGTCGCCACCACGCCGGCCTTGTTGCCGGCGGATCAGTGGTTGTCGGCCTGCATAACTCCATGACGCTTCCGATGACGAGACGCATGATCAGCGTGGTGCTTGGGCTGGCGGCGGTCCTGCTGTGGCAGGCCCCGGCGGAGGCTCAGGTGACGACGCAGCTCGCGTGCCAAAATGCCTCCGCCCCACGCATCGACATCTTCTATGTCAACGGAGTGACGACGACGTTGGACGAAGCGCGGATCAACGCGGGAAAGCTCGAGCGGGAATTCTTGGCACGGTTCGCAGGCCTGCCGGCCAACCTCCAAGCCTTCTGCTACCTGTTCCAGTTGAACTACAATCCGACGAACGGCGCGGTGAACGACTTCGCTGAAGCCAGTCAGCAGCGGCTCGGACTCTCGCCCACCACGTTTTGGCAGAGTCTCGAGAGTGTGACGGTGCTCTCGCCGCTGTTGTCGGATGCGCGCGGCCCCGTGGGGCGAATGAATCAAATCGACCAGGCGACGATCCAGCGCCACGCCGCGAAATACAAGCAGGAAATCCTGCCGCCGTCCTGTCGGCGTGTCCTGGTCGTGCCGCATTCGCAAGGCAACCTGTACACGAATGCGGCGTTTGATCTCACGTTCGCCGGCCCGGCGCCGATCCCGGTGGCGAATTCCTTGAAGATTGTGGGGGTGGCAACGCCGGATTCGGTGGTGAAGGGGAGTGGCCGCTACCGCTCCTCCAGTACGGATCTACTCATCAACTCCATTCGCAGCACGCCATTGCCGGGATTGGCCCCGGCCCTTCCGGCCAACACCAATTGGGGTCCCGGTTTGTTGACCTTGCTCGATCCGGCCTTGTCGGGCGGACATAGCTTCATCGGGTATTTGAAGTTTGATCCGAGCCGCAACGAAATTCTGAGCGACATGCAAGCGAGCCTCTTGGAACTGGCCGCCATCAATCCCTGCCCATGAAGATAGGGGGAGGTTAGGGTCCAGCATCCGAAGACCCCCACAGTCTGATACTACCTCAATCCTAAGCCTTAACCTTCTGCAGATTCTGCCACGCCGTATTTCTTCAATTTGCTCAGCAACGTCTTATAGTCAATCTGGAGCGTCTTGGCCGCTTGCGTCTTGTTGCCACGAGTGGCCTCGATCACGCGCAGAATGTGCAGCCGCTCAATTTCATCCAGCGGCAACTGGGAAGTGTCTTCCTGCACGAGGCGGACTGGCCCCGCCGGCAACAGCTGGCGAATCTCGGCGGCTGTCACGGGCGTGGAATCAGATCGTGTCAAAACCAGCCGTTCGAGGACGTTGCGCAACTCTCGCACGTTGCCCGGCCACCGGTAGGCGCGAAGTGTCGCCAGGGCTTCGGCTGTGATGCTGGGAGGCTCCCCGCCGGGGACGCGGAGTGTCCGTAGAATGTGGGTCACCAGGAGCGGCAGATCGTCGCCACGCTCCCGCAGGGGCGGGACCCGCAGCGTGACGGTGTTGATTCGATACAGCAAATCGTCACGAAAGCGCCCTTGGAGAACCCGCTCTTGGAGATCCTGATTCGTGGCGCCGACGATACGCACGTCCGCTTGCAAGGTGCGCGTGCTGCCGACCGGGCGATATTCCCCGCGATCCAAGAAACGCAGAAGCCCCACCTGCATCGGACCCGGCATCTCGCCGACTTCGTCGAGGAACAGAGTGCCGCCCTCCGCCGCTGCAATGAGTCCCTGCTTGGCCGCGGACGCCCCTGTGAACGCGCCTTTTTCGTGGCCGAAGAGTTCGCTCTCGAGCAATTCGCGGCTGATCGCTCCGCAGTTGACCGCGAGAAAGGGGCCGGCCGCGCGGCCGCTAAGATTGTGCAACAAGCGCGCGACGACTTCCTTTCCTGAGCCGGTCTCACCCTGAATCAGAACCGGGGCCTGAGAGGGCGCCACCTGGCTTGCCGCGCTTCTGAGTTGTTGCCACGCCAGGCTCGTGCCCTCCACGATGGCATCGCGCGTGAAGCCGCCGTGGCGTGCGGCCAGATTTTCCTGGCGCAGCCCGCGCATGGTTCTGAGCTTGGTGATCGCGGCCTGGACGGCCGTACTGTCGAACGGCGTCTCCTTGACCAGAAAGTCCCAGGCCCCGTTGCGCATGGCCTCGACGGCGTCTTTGACGTCGCCATGGCCGGTCAACATGATCACGTCCACGTCGGGTTGATGGTCCTTGACCCACTTCAGCACGCCACGGCCGTCGAGCCCGGGCATGCGAAGATCGGTGATGACGCAGGAGAACGTCGCCTGCTGGAGGGTCTCGATCCCCGCCTGGCCGCTCGCCGCGGTGACCACCTCGCATCCTTCGTCGCGGAGGGCGCGTTCCAGGACAAACCGGATGTACTCCTCATCGTCGATGATCAGAATTCGAATCATGGGCGTTATTCTGTTCTGTGTCCTCTTCAGCAGCTCGGCGGTCACATGCTCCGGGGGCCGTCTTGGGACGGATCGGTGCCGGACGTGTCGCTGTTCGGGAAGGCCAGCGAGACCGTCGTGCCACGCCCGGGCGTCGATTCGATCCACACACGTCCCCGATGTTTGTCCATGACCAACTTCACAATGGCCAGTCCCACCCCGGTGCCTTCATAGTCCAGATGCGGGTGGACGCGTTCGAACAGGCCGAAGACCCGGTCCACGTCCTTGGCCTCCAGCCCGATGCCGTTGTCCCGCACCCACACGATCGTTTCGGTCGGCGTGCGGGTCCCGCCGATGGCAATGGTCGGAGCCGGCACGTGCCGTGAGAACTTGATGGCGTTGTCCAGCACATTCTGGATCGCATGTCGGACGCTGGCCGGCTCTCCGTACAGATCGGCAAACGGCAGGTCCATCGAGATCTTTGGCAGCCGGCCGTTGGCCCCGCGTTGCCGGTCGGTCACGAGGTGGCCGATCATTTCCACCAGGTTGAAACGTGTCATGGGCAAGGTCTGCTGTTCGAGGCGCGAGTATTTCAGCAGGGCGTCAATCATCGCCGTGAGACGAAGGGACGAGGTATGGATGACGCTCAGATGATGCGTCACCTCCGTGTCGGTCGTGTCGGCGAGGCGTTTCTGGAGGAGCGAGGCAAAGCCTTCGATCTCGCGTAGAGGCCCCTTGAGATCGTGGGCGACCGTATAGGTAAAGGCTTCGAGTTCCTTGGACTTGTGCGTAAGCGCGGCGCCGCGTTCGCGGAGATTCGTCAGCATGGTGGCGAGCGAGTGGGTCAGGCGTCCGACTTCGTCGGTGCTGGGCCAGGGGGCGAACTGGACGGTGAGGTCGTGATGGGCGACATGATCGGCGGTGGCCGCGAGGCGTTCGAGCGGCTGGGCGACCAGCCGTTTCATCGCGAGAAAGACGCTAAGAATTACGAGCCCGAAGAGGGCGGCCAATCCCAACCCGATCAGGCCGGCCTCACGGACGAGGCGGTCGCCCTCCAGCTTCATTTCGACGTCGATTTTGCGGTGTACTTCGACGAGTGCAGTCGTGGCGGCCTCGATCGCGGCCACGGTCCGTTCGTAATCCGTTTCCAAGGCGGTCAGCGCTCGCCGACCTTCGGCCGCGGAGCGAAGTAGTTCCGGCACCCGTTGCCGAATCTGGCCAAGCTCGCCCAGGCGCTCTGCGATGTCGGCCATGCGGCGATCCTCATCTTCAACCAAATCCGTGCGTCCATGGGCGATCAGCATGCCATGCAGGACGGGGTGCCTGCGCGCCGCATGATTCTCGCGATACACGTCCATGGCGGCTGAGACCTGTGTCTCCATGTGGGCCAGTCGAATCAAGGTGGCGTTCTGTTCGGACGGCGTTTGGTGCTCCAAGAGGTGATGCACGTCCGTCTGCATGTGGGACACGGTCTGTTGAATTTCGGCGGCGGTGACCACACCGGGGATCGTGATCCGTTGGTGGCGGTCCACGTAGCTGTTGACGCGCGAGAGGTAGAACGACATGCCGGCGAGGCTCGAGGCGAGCAGGGCCAGGAGGACCCCGAAGAACAGCAAGAGCTTCTGGCCAATCGTCAGTCGGTGCAGCACGGGTGGAGAGCGCCTCTCGAGCGCGCGCGGCGCGGTGGATTGAGCGTAGGGTAGCATAGCGGATCGGTCGAGGCCAGGGAGCCCGCCTCGGAATGGCGGCCCCTTCACGCGGGTGTCAGTATACTTGACAATAAAGCAAGTATACAGGTACAAGCCTGGCCATGAGCCAGCAGCATCGGGCCGAACCGGCCGGCAACATCGAGAATCGATTACAGGAAGTGCGGATGGCGCGCGGGTTATCTCAGGCTCAACTGGCGGCCAATGCCGGGATTACGCGTCAGGCGGTCTACGCCATCGAGGCGAACCAATACTTGCCGACTACCGCGGTCGCGCTGCGTTTGGCCGGAAGCCTGCACTGCCGCGTGGAAGACCTCTTTAACCTCGTGGCGCGGGGGGAAGAGATCGAGGGGGAGTTGGTACATGGCGCCACGCTGTCCGACCCTGATCGAGCGGGGCAGCGTCTGAAAGTGGCGCAAGTCGGCGCCCGTATTGTGGCCCGTCCGGCGGCCGATCTGGGAGAGACACTGAGCGCCGTCGTGCCCGCCGATGGGGTGCGTGTGCTGCGCCGGGGCTCGAGTGGGCGCAGCCGGAGGCACGGCGCACCGGTGACCGTCCGTCTGTGGCGGGAATGGGCGGCCATCCAACACAGCATCTGGGTGGCTGGGTGCGATCCCGCGATCTATCTGGCGGGTGAGTACCTCCGGCGGCGGCAGGGGCAGGCCTCTGTCGTCGGGTGGCTGGCAGGGAGCGGGGCGGCGGTCGACGCGCTGCGGCGAGGAGAGGTCCACGTGGCCGGGGTGCATTTGGTCGATCAAAAGACGGGAGAAGCAAATCTGCCGTATCTCCGGCGCCATGTGAAGGGTGAAGACCTGACGGTGGTGACGTTTGCATCGTGGGAGCAGGGCTGGATCGTGCGGCCGGGAAATCCGTCAGGGCTTCGAGACGTGGGCGATCTGGCAAAAAAATCGCTTCGCCTGGTCAATCGCGAGGCTGGCGCCGGTGCCCGGCAGTTGTTGGATCATCTCATGACCAAAGCGGGGCTCCGGGCGGACCAGGTGAAAGGGTATGAGCAGGTCGTTCCCTCGCATCTGGCCGTGGCGCGGAGCGTGTCGGAAAAACTGGCCGATGTGGGCGTGGGGACTCGGTCGGCGGCGAATGCGTTCGGGCTCGATTTTCTGCCTCTGCAGGCGGAGCGGTATGACCTGGTGATGTTCACCCGCGTGCTTCGCGCTCATCCTGCGCTGGCGGCCCTGCTCGATACGATTGTGAGCCGCGCCTTTCGGACCGAAATGGAATCGTTGGGCGGGTATGACACGAGCGAAACGGGCAAGGTTCAGTTGCTCCGGGCTGGGTAGGTCGGGGAGTGCGAGTGAGATGCGTGGTCGTGTGACGACAATATTGGCGGCACTTCTCGTGGGAGGGGTGTTGGGATCGTCAACGGTATGCGCCGAGTCTCTCGTGATCGGGGGATCGCCAAGTCTGAAGATTCCGCTAGAGGCCTTAAGCCGGGCCTACGAAGCTCTGCACCCGAACGTGTCTATACGGATTCACCTCGATTCGGGTCTCGAGCTCCGGAGGACCATTGCGACGTTCCACAATCGGGGGCGCGATTCTGTCGGGAAGGGGCTGATCCACGTGGTCGCACCGGGCGGGGACGAGTTGCTCAGCCGTCTCGAGCAAAAACAGTATGTGTTGCCGGGCACGAGCACAATCTATGCGCGGGTACCTCTGGTGCTCATCGTTCCGGAATCTCTAGTGGATGCCCCAGGTTCGTTCGAGGACGTCCTGTCGAATCCGGCCTGGCGTGTGGCGGTCGTGGAGCGCGCGGCGAATGTCCTGGGCGCAGCGACACGGCAATTGCTGGATGAGCGCGGCGCCACGCTCGCCGGCCGGCTCGATCTGGCCGCTGATGCGAAGGGTGTGATCGAACATGTGCTCCAAGGCAAGGCCGACGTCGGACTGGTGTTTGGCCCTGAGGCGATGCGTGAATCGGAGCGCGTTCGAGTGGCGGCGATCCTGCCCCTTGCCCCATTTCTCCCGACGCATTCGATGGGGATCGATCGGGAATGTCCCAATCGCCTCCTGTGCGCTGACTTTCTCCGATTTGTCCGGTCACCAGCCGCGCAGACAGCGTTGTCAAAGCTAGGCTATGCCCGGCTGCCTGATCAGAGGGCGCCTCAATGACGCCCATCGTGCGCTTGGCGACAAAGGTGACGCTAGCGGCGTGCTTTCTTGCCGTAGCCTGCGCGCGGCTTCCCTATCGGACACAGGTCGTGCATGAGGATGCCCGGGTGTCGGTGGTGCTGCAACAGGAGGTGCCTGCTGCCACCTATTCCCATCCGGTGACCATCCAATTCCACGAGCTCAGAACCCTTCTGGCGGGATTTACGTTTCGGGAAAAACAGCGCTTGCCGCTGCGCTGGTATGCCGAGGAACTCCCACCGAAGCCGATCTTTCGCGCCGACGAATTGCAGCTGCTCGTGCCACATGTGATCGCGGCCCTCCAGAAGGCCGGCCCAGGCGAGCGGGTGTTTTTCCAAGTGAGGGCGCCTGGTCTGAACCCGTCTTCCGAGCGGGAGATCACCGCAGGATGGCTCGCCGTTCACCAGCCGTACTTGTATTTCACGCTCGAGCATTTCCACGCCCAATTTCCTTTACGCGCGGACGAGCAATGGGATCTGCGATATCCTGCGATCCCACCGGCGCCCGGGGAATTCTTGCTGTATTTTGAGCCGGCCCGCTTCTGGGGCGTCGACCCGAGCAACGGACGGCCTGCCCTTCACCTGCAGGATTTCCTGAAATCTCCGTTACCGATGAGCCCACGGTAGCAGCCGATGCGAGCACACACACATGACATGGGGGCGGGATCGACGACGTGCCGGAGGATTCGTTTCTCTGGTCGAGCCGGGGTGATGCTTGCCCTCTCACTGTTCTTTCTGGGGTTTGTAACGACGCCGGGGAGGGCGGCCGAGTCGGGAAAATTGGTCGAGAAGGATGGTCGCTATGTCTTCGTGGAAAGCCAAGATCCGTCGCTGCGGTTGTTGTTGGAGCGGGCGTTGGCGAATGGCTGGATCACGAACGAAGAGTTCGAACACGTGCAGCGAGAGTCGGAGGTCCACGCTTACCAGACGCAGGCGCCCTTCAAGGTCTGGTACGACCGCGGCTTCAATATCTCGACGAACGACAATGCCTTCCTGCTCAAGATTCGCGGGCGCCTGATGTTTCGGGAAACCTCTCGATGGCGTAACAGCGCCTGGCGGAATCCGGGCGACGGGAAGAATTTTCCTGAACTGTTGGGCGTCTTCGGCGACTATCGAGCGAACCGGTCGGAAGACTTTGCGACGCAGTTCAATCTGCGGCGAGCCCGGCTCCTCTTCATGGGCCACCTGATGAATCCAGACTTCAAGTATTTCTTGCAGATGGGATTCGAAACTGCTGAGAACGCGCAAACACCAGGATCGGCCAATCTGCTCGACTACTATTTTCTCAGCACGCATCTGCCGCTCTTCAACGTGCAGGCTGGGCAATACAAGGTCTTCTTCAATCGTGCCCAGATCAACAATACGGCGTCGATGCAGTTCGCCGAACGGGCAGCGGTGCAGGACGCGTTTGTGGCGAACGGACTGAATCGGCGCGATATCGGCCTCACGTTCACAAACGACGAAGAGTTGTACGCCGTGAATTACTATGTGGGGATCTTCAATGGGGGCGGGCCGTTGTTCAACCGCTATGGCGCATTCGAGAGCGAGGAAATCACGGCCGGTTGTCCGGGCGGGCAGACCGGAGGGAATCCTCTGCCGTCCCCGACGGGATGCCCCACGAATCAACGGAACCTGAATGCAAATTTTCGGAATGAAATCGACAAGCTCATGTATACCGCGCGCCTCCAGTGGAACATCCTGGGGCGTCCGGGGTACGGAGAGGGGGATTTGATCTATTCCGAAACCCCGCAGTTGGCCGTGGGCGGCGGAGTGGCTTACAACCCCGGCATCAACACCAGCTCGAACAACGCGTTCATCGGAATCGATCTCGGCAATCTGAACTTTCGACGACAACTTGCCACCTTCGGCAATGGCCGCCAACTGGGCTGGGGCGTCGTGAACTATTTCACGCAGGCTGTCGATGCGGTGTTCAAGTATCGCGGATGGTCGCTGCAGGCCGAATGGTACTTCAAAAATATCGAACGCACCTTCAAGGGCGCGCCTTGCCTGCAATTTACTACAGCGGGAGCCTGCACGGCGACGGCGCCCGGGCTCCTCGGCAATGCGACCGGGTGGTATGTGCAGAGCGGCTACTATGTCATTCCCAGAACGTTCGAGATTGCCGCCCGGTATTCCTATTGGGATCCGGATACGAGAGCTTCGGGCGATCTGATCAAGCAGGCCGATGTGTCGCTGAATTGGTTTCCGTTCGGGACCTACGACTATCAGGTCATGTTGATGTATTCGAATACAACGATGGGGACGGGCGGGTATGCGATCGGCCGCAGCGCGCCGCTCCCGTCGCAGCCGCCCACGGCAGTCAGCCCGTCCGGCGCCATCCCGATCGATGCGCGGAGCGGGACGCTGATTGAAAACGCGCTCCGTATTCAGTTCCAAATCTTCTTCTGATTACGTGAAGGGGGAGCAGATGATGCCAGGTGTACGGTGGGGTTGGCAGGTGGCCGTTGCGCTTGTCCTAAGTGTGTCGGCAGCCGCGGAGGTCTCGGCGGCCAATCTGTCGATCGCGGCCGCGTCGGATCTCAACTTTGCGTTCAAGGAAATCGTGGCAAGTTTCGAACAAGCGTCCGGGGACCATGTCGCGCTGACGCTCGGATCATCCGGGAATTTTTTCGCCCAGATTCAGAATGGGGCCCCGTTCGATCTCTACTTTTCCGCGGACATCGGCTACCCCAAGAAACTGGAGGACGCGGGATTGACGGTGCCCGGATCGCTCTATCGGTACGCGATTGGACGCGTGGTGATCTGGATTCCGAATACGTCACCGCTCGATCTGTCGCAAGGGATGACGACGTTGCGTGATCCCCGCATCAAGAAGCTCGCTGTGGCCAACCCCAAACATGCCCCTTATGGGCGGGCGGCCGTGGCGGCGCTGGAATATGCCCAGGTGTATGACGCGGTGAAAGACAAGCTGGTGTTTGGTGAGAACATCTCGCAGGCCGCGCAATTCGTGGAATCCGGCGCGGCGGATGTGGGGATCATCGCCCTCTCTTTGGCTTTGGCGCCGGCGATGCAATCGAGGGGAAAGTATTGGGAGATTCCGGCCGAGACTCATCCCGCGTTGGAGCAGGCTGCGGTCATCGTGAAGCAGTCTTCGCGCCAGGAAGAGGCGAAACGCTTTCTGGACTTTGTCCGCAGCGCCCAGGGCCAGGCGATTATGACGCGGTATGGCTTTACCAAGCCGGAGTAGTCCCCGGGGCGGCGCGGGGATCGGAACGTTGCTGGACGATCAAGTATGAACTGGCTTGCCATTGGCGTGACATTCAAGCTGGCGCTGGTAACCTCGCTCCTATTGCTCGGGCTTGGGATCCCGGTCGCCTACTGGATCAGCTTTTCTCGCTGGCGATGGAAGTTTCTCATCGAATCTGTGGTGGCTCTGCCCATCGTGCTGCCGCCGACGGTGCTGGGCTTCTATATTCTCGTCGCGATCGGTCCGCACAGCCCGATTGGTGAACTCTCGGTCAAGTTGCTCGGCCATCCACTACCCTTTACCTTCGAAGGATTGGTGGTCGCATCGGTCTTGTACAGCTTACCTTTTGCCGTGCAGCCATTTACCACGGCCTTTGATCAAGTCGATAGAAAGCTGATTGAAGCCTCCTGGACACTCGGCATTTCGCGTCTCCAAACCTTTCTCCAGATCATCCTGCCGCTCTCCAAGGCCGGCGTCATCTCAGGATTCGTTTTGAGTTTTGCGCACACGCTCGGAGAGTTCGGCGTGGTGCTGATGGTCGGAGGCAATATCGAAGGTGTCACGCGGACCGTCTCCATCGACATTTACGATCAGGTGCAAGCGCTCAATTATGCAGGCGCGGCGGAAACCGCAGGCTTCCTGCTGGTGCTGTGTTATGCGGTGCTCTTGATCGTCTACAGCCTGAATCGTCGGGGACCCGTTGCATGGCTCCAACGCTAACGGTCGATTGCCAGAAGACGTTCTCGGGCGCGATGACCATCGCGGCGGAGTTTGTGTTGCCGCTGGACCCGCCACAGGTCCTGATTCTGTTCGGTCCTTCAGGATCGGGCAAGACCACCGTGCTGCGGTGTCTTGCCGGGTTAGAACAGCCCGACGGCGGCCGGATTCAGTTTGGTGATCTTGTCTGGTGCGATGTTCAGCGCGGAGTGCGGCAGGTTCCGCAGCGGCGATCCATCGGGTATCTCCCGCAGGACTATGCGCTGTTCCCGCACTTGTCCGTGCGTCGCAACATCGAGTATGGACTCAGTGAACTGTCCAGCTCCGCGCGGGCCCAACGCGTTTCCGAGTTAGTCACGCTCTTTCACCTGGAGGGCTTGGAGCACCGCATGCCGGGAGAGCTATCTGGTGGGCAGCAGCAGCGGGTGGGGCTGGCCCGTGCGGTCGCACGCCATCCCAGCTTGCTTCTGTTGGACGAGCCGTTATCGGCCTTGGACGCGCCGGTGCGCGCTAAAATTCAAGGCGAGCTGCGTATGTTGCTCAAACAGCTCGGTATTCCCGCGGTGGTGGTGACGCACGACTGGGCCGAGGCCCTAGCCTTGGGCGATCGCCTGGTCGTCATGAGCCACGGGCGCATGGTGCAAGAGGGGAGCCCCCAATCGGTGTTTAGCCGTCCCGTGGACCAAGAAGTTGCGCGCGTCGTAGGGGTCGATACGGTTGTGCCGGGGAGAGTGGTCGACGAAACCGCCGGGCTCATGACGGTGGAGGTCGCCGGCCGTCGGCTGACTGCGGTGGCCGGTGAAGGATTGGGCTCAGCCGTGTTTGCCTGTATCCGCGCTGAGGACGTGATTCTCGAATCGGTAGGATCTGGAGTGACCAGCGCCCGCAATCATCTCGCCGGGGTCGTCTCCCACATTCAATCGGTCGGCGCGCTCGCGCGCGTGCAGGTTGATTGTGGGTTCTCGCTGGCCGCCTTGGTCACGCGCTCGGCCTTGCTCGAGTTGGGACTGCAGGCGGGGACCCCCGTCCGAGCCGCCATCAAAGCGGGCGCCATTCATCTCGTGCCGCGGCAAGATGGTGCGGGCGAAGCGGCCGCTCGGATCAGCGCATGATCGCCTTTCCGCTTTTGTTCCAATACCATTGGAAGGAGAAGTTCGGATAGATCGCATCGAGCGTATTTTGTCCCGCCGCTGTGAAGAGCACGCCAAACGCGCCCACCCAGGCGTCCGAAAAGCGCCATTGAATCGCCGGTTCAACGCCGATCACTGTCGAGCCATTCGCCTGTCCGCGATTGATGCTTTTGCCGTCAAGACGATAAGACATGGTATGGAAGGTGACGAACTCCAAATTGTAGGCGAAACCTCTTTTGTCATCGAGAAAATGCTCAAAGATGAGTCGTGTATTGACGACATCGGGGGTAAAGGTCGTCTTGCCGGCATCACTCCCCGGTGCCGCATAGGTATAGAACACACCGCCACTAATCCGGAACGGCTTCAAGTTTTTCCTGAACATCACGCCTTCCGTGACGCCGTATTCTCCGAACCGAGTGGCCGGGAGGCGTCCAAGTGGAGCAAACCCGCCCGGAGGGCGGTCGGTTCCAGCCCATCGACTTGTGGGCAAGACCAACTGGCTATAGATGGTTATCGAGGGGCGAGAAGAGTCCGGGTCTTGAACAATGGGACGGTACTTCAAGACGAGTGAGAGATCACCGATGCCGGTGTCGGTCGTCCAGGGGCCGCCCTGGCCGGTGTTTGCGGCCTGCGTGTTCTTCGACCAGAAACTGTTCAGAGACCAGGCGGCGCCCAATTCGACGTGATTTGTGAGGCCATAGGCGACGGTGACGAGGGGCGAGACGGCATAGAGGTGTGTTGGGCTCTCTTTCCGTTCGGTCGGGAATGACAGTTGATTGCCAAAGCGGCGTTCGCTGATCTGGGAAAAGACAAAGGGGCGTATCGAGAGTTGTCCCTGTGGGTGGATGTCCACCGCCTGCAGCAGCAGGGGACCTTCGGAAAGAGGATTCCAGCTTCGCCGATACTTGGCGATCTCATCGTCAGTAGGCACCCAGTCCCACGCTCTGGCCTCGAGCGGGATCTGGCTGAGCCATGTCGCGACGAAGAGACTCACCAGCGATTGGGTGAGGCTGTTGCATCGTCTGGTCGACTTCGGCCGGCGCGTGACTCGCATGGTGGCGGCATTGTAGATAAAGTTGACTTAGTTAATCAACAAAATTCGGCCAACGGGATTGCTGTTCCGGTGCACGGGCCTGAGGCTGGTGGTGCGATAGCGACGCGTCTCCGAATAGGGACTGCTCGAAGCAGCTGTTGTTCGGAAGGCTTAGAGTCCGCGAAACCGACGGGCTCGATCGTAGCCGTGTGTGAGCGCCCATACCGTCAGGCACGGAACGAGAAAGGCGCCGATGGCGCCGCTGAGGAGGATGACATGGTGCAGCCAATGGTGGGCGATGTCGGTGTGCCAGAGGGACATTGAGATGGTGAGCCATGTGGCGACCGAGGCCGAGGCTAGGGCCAAGGCGGCAAGGCGTCGCCCTGCATGGGGGTGGGCATTGGAGGAATAATTAGCGTTCATGGTGGTTGTCTTGAAAAACGGCTCTGGGAGCCGATTGCATCTGATTATTTAGTCTAGCATCTCGATGAAAATTTGGGGGTTGACAGGGGGTGGCAAGACATGTAACCATTGGATACATGAAGCCGGATGAGCTGAAACGACAAAGGGTTGCGCTGGGCCTGACCCAGGAAGAATTGGCCAAGGAGCTGCGGACGACCCGTATGACCGTGACCCGCTATGAATGTGGGACGAGGCGGATCCCCGGCATCGTACAGGTGGTGCTCAGGAAATTAGCGGAAACGCGATCCTTGCCGATGATGGGGCTCGTCGCCGCCGGTCTTCCCATCGAACCCATTACACAGTCGGAGTTGGTCGAGGTCCCTCAGGATATGATCGAGGCAGGTGGAACCTTTGCGTTGCGGGTGAAAGGGCAATCGATGCGAGATGAGGGGATTCTGCCGGGAGACCTGGTGGTGGTCCGGAAGCAGGTGACTGCCCGAAGCGGACAAATGGTGGTGGCGTCACTCAACCGTGAAGTGACGATCAAAACGTTGGTGCACAAGGGAGAACGTGTGGAATTACATCCGGCCAACCCGACGATGCAACCTCTTCCTGTCTTAGCAACGGATGAGTTTCGAATCGAAGGTGTTGTGGTCGGCGTCATTCGGCATTGTCGTTAGAAGAGGAGGACGTATGGTGAACGCAACGATGCTTGTCCAGCAGGTGATTGATTTGGAAAAAACGGTCCGGGAGCTGCGCAGCCACATGCGTTCTTTGGAAGCGCAGGTCGGGCTTACTGAAGGCGTACGGGGGCGGACGGAATCATGGTGGCGGATTTTCTGGCGACGTGGTGGTGGCGCCGGTCGCCAAGGACGCAGACCTGGGCAGTTTCGGGAAAACAAAAGGAGAACGACTCATGAATCATCTGAACAGCGACAGCTACACTACGCATGAGATCTACTGTGCTGATTGTGGACGAAGGATGCCGCAGGGCTACCGCCATGTGACGAAGGACGGGCAAACAGCATCGCCTTTGTGCCCCATGTGTCTTGGGGCGGCACTTCAACGGCAGATTTTCGTCAGTGGGTGCTGCGAGTAGGGAGGATTCTCCAAGGCCAAGTGAGGCATTCCTCCGCGGGTGCTGATTGCGTAAAGCCTGAAGATCCCATGGAACAGGCCGCGAGGGATAGAAGGCTTCATCCTATAAGCCGGAGGACCAGTCCGATCAGGGAATAGACGTTTGCCGGAGGGATGTTAACGGTGTTCTCAGTGGGCGGGCTTGGGGATAGTTTGCGTCATTCATGGAGCAAGCGAGCGCCACCTGAAGGCGTTTCTCCGGCCGCGATTATGATGAGAGGCTGCGCCTGGTGAGCCGCCGGTCCCCACAAGCTTGGTCGAGCCCGCCGATCACACCAAGCAGCGGAAACGAGCTATACGGAAGGATGCGAAGAATGTTTCTCTGGTCGGATGAACCACGATAGGACGATGAAGAGCGACCGGCTCATACGAAGTGCGGGATGGTGGCGGTGACCCGGATTGAACGGGTGACCCGCGGCTTATGAGTCCGCTGCTCTACCAACTGAGCTACACCGCCACGTTATTGATTTCTAAGGGTTTCTGGTCTTGCCCGCCGAACGCTCCGACCCCGAACTGTTCACCAGCTGTTCACCGCGACTGTGCTTCCGCTCATGGTGTTCCAGGAGCCTGCGCCCGGCTTCGACGAGGTCGGATCTCTTCACGATGTGGTACCGTCGGTAGACGGAATCGGTCTTGTGACCACTGATTGCCATCGCCACCTTTCTTGGCACCCCGGCATCCTCCATG
>CAYUYE010000007.1:0-154755 GCA_964449255.1 uncultured Nitrospira sp.
GTCACGCCACGGGTAAGTGGAATCTGGTGGCGCCGATGTCGAAAGCGGCGTTGGCGGCCGGAGCCGACGGGCTCCTCATTGAAGTGCACTCCAACCCGGAATGCGCGCTCTGCGACGGCGAGGAGTCGATCAAGCCGTCCAAGTTCAAAGAACTGATGACTGACCTCAAGAAAATTGCCCAGGCCATGGGGAGAGACTTTTAGCCGTCGGACCGCCGTCTCATGCCAGCTCAATTCAAACAGGTTGCGATCATCGGCGTGGGGCTCATCGGCGGCTCACTTGGCATGATTTTACGCAAGCAGGGCTGGGTGGAATCGATCGTCGGGATTGGGCGCCGAGTCGAGAATCTGAAGACAGCGGTCACGGTAGGAGCGATCGATCGGTACGTCGCCGAGCCGGAAGAGGGTGTGCGGGATGCGGACCTCGTCGTCTTGGCGACACCGGTGGATACGTACCAACAGCATCTCAAACATTGGGGTGGCCTGCTCAAGCCGGGAACCATCGTCACGGACGTCGGGAGCGTCAAGGGTCAGCTGGTGTTGCAAGCGGAGTCGCTGCTGCCGCCTGCGGTGCGATTCGTGGGCGCCCATCCGATTGCGGGCAAGGAGAAGACGGGCGTGGCTGCCGGAACGGTGACCCTGTTTCAAGGCGCACGCTGCATCCTGACGCCGACGCCGAAAACGGATCCCGAGGCCCTTGCGACGGTGCGGCGGATGTGGGAGTTGACAGGGTCGATCGTCTTGTCGATGGATCCGATGGAGCACGATCTGATTTTGGGAGCCGTCAGCCATCTGCCGCATGTGGCGGCCTTTGCCCTGATCAATGCCTTGTCCGAGGTCAGAGAGCGAGTCGCCCCGACCTTGGACCTCAAGGCCCACTCGGGAGGCGGGCTGCGGGACACGACGAGGATTGCCGCCAGTTCACCGGAGATGTGGCGGGATATCTGCCTGTGGAACCGCGATAACCTGCTCCAACTCATCGAGGTCTATGAAGCCCATTTGAGGCAATTCAAGGCCCTGATCAAAACCGGTGATGGGCCCGGTCTCGAGAAGGCGATGGAGTCCGCCAAACAGGTCCGGGAACAATTGAACAAACCGTCCGCGCAAGAGAATCTCGTATGAGTTCGTTCACCGTGTCACCCGCGACCAGTTTGCGCGGCACCATGACGGTGCCCGGTGACAAGTCCGTCACGCATCGGGCGATCATTCTGGCGTCACTGGCACAGGGCACCAGCACGATTACGGGTTACGGACGGGGTGAGGACTGCTTGAACACCATGCGGGCCTTCCAGGCCATGGGGATAACAATCGACGAGGAAGCCGATCGTCTCGTGGTGCACGGCAAAGGGCACTGGGGCCTGAGCGAGCCGTCTGGGATCATCGATTGCGGCAACTCCGGGACCGGGATCCGTCTGATGGCGGGCCTGCTGGCCGGCCAGGACTTCTTCTCGGTGTTGACGGGCGATGAGTCGATTCGGCGCCGACCGATGGGACGCGTCGTGCGGCCGTTACGCGAAATGGGCGCCTCGATTGCAGGCCGGCGCGGCGGGGAACTCGCGCCGCTGGCGATTACGGGGCGCAAGTTGACCGGGCTGGCGTATCAGTCGCCCGTGGCGAGCGCACAAATCAAGTCGTCGATCCTGCTCGCGGGGCTGTTTGCCGACGGGACCACCAGCGTGACGGAGCCGCGTCGATCGCGTGACCATACGGAGCGGATCTTCCGTTACTTCGGGATCCCCTGCCGGGTCGAGGGCACAACCGTGACGGTGGAAGGACGGCCAACCGTCGGATGGCCGGCCAAGCCTGTGATGGTACCGGGAGATTTTTCTGCCGCCGCGTTTTTCCTCGTCGCGGGAACAATCGTCGAACGAGGGGAAGTCACCGTTCATCAGGTCGGGATGAACCCGACGCGCACGGGATTGCTCCCGATTTTGGAACGCATGGGCGCGAGCATCCAGGTGCTGAATCGCCGCGAGGAGGCGGGGGAGCCCATGGCGGATCTGGTGGCCAGGCCGGCGCCTCTGCGGGGGACGGCCGTGCGGGCGGAGGAGATCCCCTCGATGATCGACGAGTTCCCCATCCTGTGTATCGCGGCGGCGGTGGCGGAGGGGGAGACGGTCATCGTCGGCGCGGAAGAGCTGCGCGTGAAGGAAAGCGACCGCATCGCCACGATGGCAGCGGAGTTACGGAAGATGGGCGTCGTAGTGGACGAACGGCCCGACGGCATGGTCATCCAAGGGCTTGGCGGAAAGAGCCGACTGCGGGCCGCCGTCTGTGGAAGCTCCGGGGATCATCGCGTCGCCATGTCCATGGCCGTCGCAGGAGTCGTTGCGACGGGAACGACGCGCATCGAGGACGTGGAATGTGTTGCGACCTCCTTCCCTGGATTTCACTCTAAGCTATCGGAATTATTGACTCCTTCACGCTGATGTCTATAATGAAGACCCAGCCGACGAACGGACAACCGGGAAATGCACACCGGTCGACCCTCGTCATTGCCATTGATGGGCCAGCCGGGGCTGGAAAAAGCACGGTGGCCAAACTGCTGGCTGCCCGCCTCGGCTATTTGTATCTCGATACGGGGGCGCTCTATCGGGCCCTCGCCTGGAAAGTACGGGAGGCTGGTATACCGGCCTCGGATCATACGGCGATTGAACGCTTGCTGGTGACGACGCGCTTGGACGTGCGTCCCGAAGCCGACGGTATGTGCGTGTCTGTGGATGGTCGCAAGGTGGGCGCGGAGTTGCGCGCCCCTGAGATCAGTGCGCTCGCATCGGCCATCTCCGCTCTCCCGGCAGTGCGAGAATGGCTCTTGCCAGTGCAGCGGCAAATCGGGTCGCAGGGCGCGGTCGTAGCCGAGGGGCGTGACGTCGGCACGCGCGTCTTTCCCGGTGCCGACGTGAAGTTCTTTTTGGAAGCCCGGACGGATATCCGGGCTCAGCGACGGTACCAGGAGCTCTTGGCGGCGGGGCGGGGCGTGTCGTTGCAGAGAACGGAGGAGGAGTTGCGGGCGCGCGACCAACGTGATGAAACGAGGAGTTATGCCCCGTTGCGCCGCGCCGAGGATGCCGTCACAATCGATACGTCGAATTTGGACGTCGGTCTCGTGCTGGACCGAATGTTGTCCACGATTTCCGCGAAGCTGTGAATGGATTCTTTTACGGGCTATTGTGGGTGGTGGTTCGGGGCATTGCCCGGATCTATTTTCGCTTGCGGATCGAGGGGGCGGGTCGAGTGCCCCGGAGCGGCGGGTTCCTGATCGCCGCCAACCATGCGAGTTACTTGGATATCCCCCTGTTGGGATGCGGGGTGCGGCGTCGGCTCTGGTACATGGGACGTCGCGATTTGTTTCCTGTCCCAGGAACGCGGTGGTTGTTCCGGGCACTGGGGTGGATTCCGATTCGACCGGATCGGTTGGATCGGCAGGGCTTTAACCACGCGATCGACTTGATCAAGCGTGGGCAGGCCGTGGTGATCTACCCCGAAGGCGGACGGACCGCCAGCGGTGAATTGCGCAGAGGGAAACCAGGTGTGGGTCTGATCGTGGCGCAGACGAAATGCCGGGTGGTGCCCGTGCACATCGACGGGACCTATGCCGCGATGCCTCCGGGGCAGGGATGGCCCAAACCACACCGTGTGACGTTACGGTTTGGCGAGGCGATGGAGTTTGACGACGTCGTCGGGACGTCGGAGAAGGCGTTCTATCATGAAGTCAGCCGGCGGGTGATGGCCAGGATCGCCGAGCTCGGTGGGATCGATGCGCCCAAGGGGCATCACCACGGAGTCGACGGTGCGTCAGCGGCCTCACCGTCCCGTCCGGCTCCGGTGCCTCTTCACGCTGAGAGAGGGCCCGGGTTGTCTTAATCACCTCAGCAGTCGACGCAAGTCGTAACAGAATAGGTTGGATTGTTATGAGCACTGTATCACCGCAGAGACCAAGCATGGACCGCAGCGCCATGGAAGCCCTCTACGCCGAGTCCTTCCGGAACATCGAGGAGGGCACGATCGTCGAAGGGCGCATCGTCGCCATCGGCAAGGACAAGATCATCGTCGACATCGGGTACAAGTCCGAAGGCTTGATCGCGTTGGATCAGTTCCCCCCCGACGAGCTCAAGGCGCTGAAAGTCAACGATCGACTCCAGGTCTACATCGAGAACACCGAGGACGCCGAGGGCAATCTCATCCTGTCCAAGGAAAAAGCGGACAAGATGAAGATTTGGGAAGACCTTGAAAAACTCTTCAAGGACGAAAAGAGCGTCGAAGGGCGCATCCTGTCAAAAATCAAAGGCGGGATGATGGTCGACATCGGTGTCAAAGCCTTCTTGCCCGGGTCGCAGATTGATTTGCACCCCGTACGGGACCTTGACGGGCTGATCGGCAAGGTGTTCCCGATGAAGATCATCAAGATCAACCACCGGCGGGGCAATGTGGTGGTCTCCCGGCGGGTCCTGTTGGAGGAAACGCGAGACCGCAATCGGCAGACGACGCTCGCCAACCTCAAGGAAGGCCAGCTCATTCAGGGTATGGTCAAGAACATTACCGACTATGGAGCGTTCATCGACCTGGGCGGCATCGATGGCTTGTTGCACATCACGGACATGTCGTGGGGCCGTGTCGGCCATCCCTCGGAGATGTTCTCGATCGGCGATCGCGTCGAGGTGACGGTCCTGAAATACGACCGAGAGACCGGCCGCATCTCGCTGGGGCTCAAGCAAAAGAGCGCCGATCCCTGGACGAACGTGGGGAACAAATATCCCATGGGGACGCGCGTGAAAGGCAAGGTCGTCAGTCTGACCGATTACGGTGCCTTCGTCGAATTGGAGCCTGGGGTCGAAGGGCTCGTCCACGTATCCGAAATGTCGTGGACGCACGAAGTGCGGCATCCGTCCAAGGTCGTGTCCATCGGGGATCAGGTGGAGGCGGCCGTCCTCAACGTCGATCCGGCCAACCGCAAGATTTCCCTGGGCATGAAACAGACCGCGCCGAACCCGTGGGACGTCGTCGAGACCAAGTATCCCGCCGGCACGCGCATCGAGGGCAAGATCAAGAGTTTGACCGACTTCGGGGCATTTGTCGGATTGGACGAAGGAATCGACGGCCTCATCCATGTGTCGGACATGTCCTGGGTGAAGCACATCAAACATCCGTCCGAGCTCTTCAAGAAGGGACAAAAGGTCGAAGCCGTCGTGCTCCGCATCGACAAGGAGAAAGAGCGGCTGTCCCTCGGCTTTAAGCAACTCACCCGCGATCCATGGGATGACGAGATCCCCAACCGGATTCGGGTCGGCTCGACCATCGTCGGCAAAGTCAGCAAGATCGCCGATTTCGGGGTGTTCGTCGAGTTGGAAGGAGGCGTCGAAGGGCTCATTCATGTGAGTGAAGCGCGCATGGAGCCGCCAGCTCGTCTGGAGGACACGTTTAAGGTCCAAGAGGACGTCACGGCCATGGTGATCAAAGTGGATCGCGAGGAACGCAAAATCGCCTTGAGCCAACGTGAACACCAGTCGGCCATCGATCAGCGGCATATGGATGAGTTCCATGCGTCCCAGGGCCATGTCGATCAAAGCCTTGGCCGCGCCGCCAAGCGCAAGAAGGGGAAAGCTGACGACGACGAATAGGTACACTCGTCCCGGGGCGGTCTCACGGATCGCTCCGGGCATCACGACGGGGTCTACGTCAAATGGCCGATTTGGTCACAGAACCTTCCACGAAGTCCAAGAAAGGGTGGCGCCTTGTCTTGAATGTCCTCCTCGTAGGATTGGTCCTGACCGTCCTCGGGAGCTGGTTGTTGCCCGATTGGGAATGGGGCGGCGCCGATCGTGTGGCGTTGATTCGGATTGAAGGGGTGATCCTGGATGCCCGCGAGACCGTGGGCGATCTGAAGCGCTTCGGTGACAATGCCTCGGTGAAAGCCATCGTGCTCCGAATCGATAGCCCTGGCGGCGGGGTCGTACCGTCGCAGGAAATCCACGATGCCGTGCGGCGCGTGCGAAGCAGCACCAATAAAGCCGTGGTGGCCTCGATGGGCACGGTGGCCGCGTCCGGTGGCTATTACATCGCCGTGGCAACCGATCGGATCATGGCGAATCCCGGAACGCTGACGGGGAGTATCGGCGTCATCATGGAAACCGCCAACCTCGAGGGGCTGTTGGACAAATTGGGCGTCAAAGGCGTCGTGGTGAAATCTGGGAAGTTCAAGGACGTCGGGTCGCCGCTTCGAAAAATGACGGATGAGGAATTGAAGGTATTGCAGGTTGTGATGGACGATGTGCACGACCAGTTTATTGAAGCCGTGGCCGATGGGCGCTCGATGGAATTGGCCGAGACGCGGGCGATTGCGGACGGTCGCGTCTTCACCGGCCGCCAGGCGAAGGAACTCAAGCTAGTGGATGAGCTCGGCGATTTGGATGATGCGATTCAGTTGGCGGCGGACCTTGCCGGCATTGAGGGGGAGCCTCAGGTGGTCGAGCCGCGCAGGCGATTCTCCATCCGTGAATTGCTGGAGTCACAGCTATCCAGTGTGATCCCCAAGCTCGATTGGAACCCCGGCGTCAACCTGAAATATCTCATGGCCTTCTAGTCGCACACGGAAGGGGCGATGCGCCCGCGCCACCAGGGAAGCTCCACAGGATGTACAGAACGGTCGTCCGGCTGGCGACCGTGCTCAACAGCCAGCTGAAAAGGGAGGCGGCATGACCAAAGCCCAGATTATCGAACGGTTGTCCGAGCAAGTGCCGACGCTCACCAAGCGTCAAGCGGAGATCGTGGTCAACACGGTATTCGACAGTATCAGGGATTCCCTCCGGAGCGGCGATAAAACCGAGATCCGTGGTTTCGGGAGTTTCCGGCTCCGTTCCCGCCGCATGAAGGAAGGACGGAATCCGAAAACCGGAGCGACCGTGGCGGTGCCGGCCAAAAAGGTTCCGTTTTTCAAGGCGGGCAAAGAACTCAAGGAAATGCTGAACCAATAGAGCCTCGGTACACGAAAGGCGTCCCATGTCGGATTCATCTTCACCACCGGTCGGAGAGGTGGCCTGGACTTCGGAAGCGCTGCAGCGCATGGAGCGGGCCCCGATTTTTCTCCGAGGCATGGTCAAACGATTGGCGGAAAAGAAAGCCCGCGAGTTGGGGTACGCCGAAATTACGGCGGAAATCCTGGATCAGTTCAAGAGTCAGATGATGGGCGGGATGGGTGGCGCGGCAGGGATGGCTGAGGCCGCGGATGCGATGGCCAAAGGGCAGTTGCCCTGGACGGCCGCGGCGAAGGAGCGGCTCCATGCGGTGCCGGAGTTCATGCGCGGCATGATCAAACAGATCGCCGAAGAAATGGCACGTGAAGGCGGTCACATGGAGGTCAACGTCGATCTGTTTGATCGGGTCGAAGCCATGGGGGAACGACCGGCCGCCGCTCTCCCACCCCTCGAATGGACCGAGGGCGCCCTTGTATTGCTCAAGGACAAAATCAAAGACTCGCCTCCCATTGCCTTGGATTTCGTCGGTGACATGATCCGATACGATACGGAGGAACTGGCGCGCGAAAAAGGCCTCTCGCGGATTGACGAAGCCACGGCCCGGCTCTTGTGGGACGCGCCGCAGGCGCGCGTGGCATGGACCGATGAGGCGTGGAAACGCTTGCAGACATCACCGGATTTTGTCCGGAGCGGGATTCGGAAGGCGGCGGAGCGCCGGGCCAGGAAATTGGGTCTGCGGGAAATCGACTCCGACCACCTAACGACGTTCCGCAACGAAGCGATGATGAAGGCCGTGAAACGCATTCGGGCGTTCGGGTACAAGGAACTCACCTTCGATGCGTTCGATGCGGCGCTCGAAAAGACCAAACGACTCCAAGGCAACGATCAAGCGGAAAAACGGCTCAAAGAGATCCGCGAGCATTTCGCCGACCCGAATGCTAAGAAACCGGAAGGCGGGACGCTCGGCGCCGAACTCATGGGCCGGTTCCGTCGGTTCTTGAAAGGGGAGGGGACGCTGTAAGGGGACTCCGCGCAGTACCCGTGATCCGAAGTGGATGGCTACTGCGGGAAGGGCAACGAGGCACGCCCGAGTGCCGTCCGGCACTCGGGTGTGGTGCTCATCAGTGGGCGCCGACCTGCTGGGGCCAGAACTTGTGTCGGATCTGGGGCAGGGGCACGTTGTCGAAATTGGGGATATCGTACAGACATCGGTCGATGGTGGCGACCTCTTCGTGCGTCAGCTCGAGTTCGACTTCCTTCTTCCAGAACTGATCCAGCGTGAAGTAGTCGCCGCTCTGCGGCTTCTCGGCTAAGAGAGCCTGCATTTTCTTGAACCCCGCGGTGTCGACGCCGGGCACGCGTCCGTTGTTCTTGTCGAGACACCACTTGAGCACTTCGGCGATGCCGTACATTGACAGTCTGATCTTCTGCGTCTCTGCCATGGGGACCTCCTAGACAAGCCATCATTCTAACGCAGCGCTGAGCAGATTTTCAAACGATCTTCACGCACAGAAGGCTGCTGGTCTCGCAATGAAACATGAGTCGAATGGCCTAGGCGCGGTTGGGGCGGTCGTGCCCGCACAGGTTGTACCCCCATACCCCTCTCTGTATACTCGGCCAGGACATTCCAGGCATGATGGATGCGCGTGAGACAGTCGGGAAACGCGATGGGCGGCAATCAGCCTCCGTCCGTAGCAGGAGCGGGCTCTGCCTGATGCTGTGCACTCTCTCCGGCCTGATCGCAGGGTGCCCGTCCGGACAGCGGTATGATCCCCCGGACCTGTTTTATTTATATGCCCACTATGACGTGGGGAAAAATCCGACCACCGTGACGACCGCCGACTTCAACCGCGACGGTGTGACCGACCTCCTGACGACCAACATCGGCAACAACTCGCTCTCCTTTCTCCTCGGCAATGGGGACGGTAGTTTTCGTGAACAAGTCCAGGTGAAAGTGTGCCAGGAGCCACGCGCGGTCGCCGTGCGTGACCTCGACCAAGACGGGCAGCTCGACTTCGCGCTGGCCTGCGCTGGCAGCGATCAGATCGTCATTTACCGAGGGCAACCCGACGGGAAATTCAAAGAGCTGCACGGCTACAGCGTGAATAAGATTCCTATCGCCATTGCGTCCGAGGACCTGGACGGTGACGGACACCTCGATCTGGCTGTGGCCTTACGTAACGACAAGATCCGGATTTTTCGCGGCAAGGGCAACGGGGAATTCACGGAAGGGGTCCAGTACGAATACGGGGATACGCCGACGGCCTTGGTCCTGAACGACCTGAACGGAGACAGCAAAATAGATATGGTCGTGACCAATGGCGGGCGTATGTCCAACGCCGTCTCCATCTGGCTGGGCAACGGGGACGGCACGTTTCGCGGCCCGACCGATTACAAAACGGGGAAGCGCCCCCTCGGCGTGAGTTGCGCCGACTTTAATCGAGACAATATCCCCGACCTCTTGGTGATCAACGGGGAAATGGATACGTTCACCATCTTTCTTGGGAAAGGGGATGCCACGTTCCACCCTGGCAAGGATGCGGGCGCCGACGCCGGACCGAACTTCGGCGTCGCCCGTGATTTTGACGGGGACCGCAATCTGGATGTGGCCATCGTGAATATTCAATCCAACGATCTCTCCATTGTCTACGGAGCGGGAGATGGGACCTTTCGATATCCGCCGCGGAACTACCGGACGAAGGGCGGCCCCTTCGCCATTGCGGAGTTTTCGGTCATGACGGAGCAAACGGCGGTGCCGGGGCTGATTGTGGCGAATAACGGGGCCGGGAGCATCTCCGTGTTCTTGCATCGCGGGTTCAAGCCCACGACCGGGCAGGCGCGTGCCTCGTAGACGCGGTGGTCGGGTAACCACGGCGGGGACGCCCGCGCATTCGATGGAAACGAAGCTTGCCTTGACAGCTTTCCTAGCCACACGTACCATTCTGGAGAGGTGAAGTGCGCGAATTCTCGGGCGTGATGCAGCGACGGTCACGGACGGCAGGTCAGCCGTGAGATCCTTCCTGTGGTGGTTCGGGATGGGATCCTTGACGACGCTGTCCGTTCTCATGATTCAGGGCGGGGTGCGGGATCTGCTGTACGAAACGCACCCCAGCGGAAGCGCGCCGGCCTACCTCTCATTTTTCCTGACCATTATCGGCGGCGGGTTGTTTGCCGGGAGCCTTGCCGTGATCCTGAATCGACTCCGGTAGGAACTGCGCTAAGGCGGGAACCTCGATCATGCATTGTTTGAAATGCAAAGGGTGCATGTTGGTGGAGCGGCATTACACGTCACTGAGCCGTCGCCTGTACGCCCGTTGCATCAACTGTGGCTTCTGGCTGGATTTGGCGGACCTGCTCCGCTTCTTCCACCGGGTCATCGAGAGTGGCGTCCGCGGGCGCAAGGTTCGCGAAGAGTTTACGCTGTGAATCCCCCTCATCTTTCTCCGCAGTCACAACCGACCTCCCGCGTCGGAGGTGGATCTGATCGCCCCGTGCTAAGGCTGCTATGGGTCGGCCTGCTGTTCGTAGCCGTCCTCGGTGTGGGGCTGTATGGGGTCCCGATGGCTGAGGCGGGAGAATCTCATAGCCAGGGTCGTTCGAGTTCGTCCTTCGGGCAAGTCGTGCGATCGCTCAAGTGGCGACAGATTCCGGCGCACGGCATTCTTCTCAAGGACCTCAAGAGCGGCCAAACCCTGTACGAATTCCATTCCCAAGCGCGCCTGTCGCCGGCCAGTCTGACCAAAATCATGTCCGCGTTGGTGATCTTGGACTACGGAAACTTGGGGGAAGAGGCCGTCGTCAGTGAACGCGCGGCCCGGGCCCACAAGATGAGGCTACGACTCAAAGCCGGATCGGTGTGGCGGCTTGAAGACTTGCTCAAGGCGATGCTGATCGTCTCGGCCAACGACGCCTGCCTTGCGGCCGTGGAACACGTCGGCACGACGGAAGCCAGTTTTGTCGAACTGATGAACGTCAAGGCGGCTGCGATGGGCTTGAAGGAGACGCACTTCGGCAATGCCTGTGGCTTTGACGCCCCCGACCACTACAGCACGGCCGAAGACTTGGCGGTGCTCAGCGAAACCGCCCTGCACAATCCCATCTTCCGCAGTCTGGTCAAGCAAGAGCGAGAAATGATTTCCCCCCTCAACGGACACCGCGTATATCTGTTGCGCAATACCAATCGCCTGCTTGGTCGAGTCCCGGGCGTGGAGGGGGTCAAGACCGGCTTCACGTCCAAGGCGGGACGGTGCCTGATCGCGAAGGTGTCCCAGGAAGGACGCGAAGTCCTGTTGGTCCTGCTTGGGGCCAAGCGGCGGTGGACGACGGCTTCAACGCTGCTCGATTACGGCTTGCGGGTGTTGGAATTCACCACGCCGTCCGAGTCGGCTGCTATTCCGAACTCTCTCGACTAGCGCCTCACCTCAAATTCAGAGCCGGCGAACTCGAAGGGGTTTCCCCGGCGGTATACCAGTCGCGACAATGCAATGAAGAGGCGCGGAAGCACGTCCTGCAAGAAGCAACGCAACGCTTACTGGATGATTGTGCGCCGGCGTCGATGAAGAAGGCTGCGCCTGAAGAGCCGCGGGTACACGCCAAGCGAGGGGAACAGACACGGCAAGAAGAATCACTGGAGGTATTTCTCGGCGGGCGTCAATGAAGAAGGCTTTGCCTGAAGAGCCCGCCGGTCACGCCAAGCGAGGGATAGAGGGCCGCGCCAGATAAACTTGCGGTCCTCGCGACCGTGGTCGTGTCCCTGCTCGGAGATGGCGAGGGATCGTGCCTGTCGGTTGGTGCTGAAGAGGGAGCCAGAGGGTGGAACCGGGAACGCTCAGGGCTGAGGGGAGAACTCGACGTTCACGTCCTTCCCTAGGTAGTTGACCTCGAACCCCTGCTGGGCATAGGCCAGGCGGGCACCCATCACGTTTTCGTCCCCCGAGGTTTCCTTCCCGAGATGACGTCGAACATCGTCGGGGCTCTCGCTGTTCAACACGTTGCGGAAGACCCCGCGCGTCTTGTAGGCAAAGCGGTTATTGATAAACAGCAGATCGACTTTCCCGTCCATGACGCGAACACCGGCCATCGCACCCGTCGGTTTCCGTTGATCATAGAGGAGAATGAACGTCCCTTCCTGCTCCGCCTTCACCCCCTGGATTTTTTCGTTGACCAACAGGTCCAGCGCTTTTGCCTCTGCATCACCCAATTTCACACCAAAGAGTGAGACCTCCTGGCTCTTGACCTGGGTGGAGTCCATGAGATCATTCTTGGTCAATTCGTAGGGCTCCGCGCTCGCCGGTCCCGCACACAGGCCCCAACTCCATAGGCCGACGCTCGCACACAGCAGCATCAAGAAGCGGACAGGATGCATGAACCCCCTCCTTACAGATCTCGTTTCAGGGACCGTTCCAAACCGGTCCACTTGGTTGGCAAGTGCAAGCCAACCAACACATTTTATCGGACCGTCTAGGTCGTTGCAACCGAGGTTCTAGGGACTTTGAGGGCCGTGCGACTGGCGACGCAGCGCGGCGGCGAGCTCCCAAAGCTGGCGGAAGTAGGGTTGGACTTCCTCGGGCAGCTCCGGGAGCAACCCGTCCAGCTCCGTGAGGCAGCGGTCAAGCATCGCCAGCCGTTGAGGATCCAGGCCATCGGAGGATTCCAGATGGTACGTGACGCAGCCGCTGATGACCGTGTCGAGCGTCATGAGCTCGCCTTGATGTGGACTCGAAAAGCGGGGCCATTCCGCCTCGCGATGCGTTTCCCACAGGCTGACCAGATGGTTCATGTCGTCGCCTCTTTGCCTTGACCGCGTGTTATGGTTCGGTGGTGTGGCTGCCGATCAGGCCGGTCGCTCGCGCCAGCAGGATGGCCAGCATGCAAAGTCCTAGTCCCCAGAACCGATAGTCCACGTCTTCGCGCAAGAGGCACCAGGTGATCACCCGTATGCGCCACCTCTCCGGAGCCAGGCCGAGGAATAGCCCTTTGAGTAGCATCATGCCGCCGACCACCACCCACAGCGGCTGATGAGCGGCGGTCATGGGTACCCACAGCAACGCGGCGCCGAGTCCGTTGGTCACCGCCCACCACCGGCTGACACCGTGCTGCTGGTGGACGTATTGCTGCAAGAGCGTGATCATGCTTCGAGGGGCAGCCAGGAGGGCAATCCCGTCCATCGTCCAGATCAACACCAGCGTGGCCAAGAGTGCGTGGAGCATTGACGAGTCGGGGCGAGGGGGAGTCGGGTTAGGGATAAAGCCCACGCACGAGATGCGCTTGCGCCACCTTCTCGATGCCGCTCATCAGCGCCGCCATCCGCATGCTCGTCTTCCGCTCCGTGGAGAATGCCAACGTGCGGGCGAAGGCGGTGGTGATGATGTCGTGCAGGCGCTCCTGAATATCCTTCGGCTTCCAGAAAAACCGCTGCGTGTCCTGCACCCATTCGAAATAGGAGACGATGACGCCGCCCGAATTCGCCAGGATGTCCGGGATGACAAAGACGTTCTTGTCGGCGAGAATGCGATCGGCATCCAGCGTGGTAGGACCATTGGCGCCCTCCGCCAGGATGCGGCAGCGGAGCTTGTCCGCATTCTTCTCGGTGATTTGTTCCGATAAGGCCGCTGGAACCAGCACCGTGCAAGAGAGCTGCAACAGCTCCTCGTTGGAAATCCAATCGCCGCCTCGAAAGGCGTTGAGCGGCTGTCCCTGTCCCTTGTAGTGGCTCCAGAGTGCGCGGATGTCGAGCCCTTTGGGATTGTAGAGGCCTCCGGTGACATCGCTGATCCCGACGACCTTCAATCCTGCTTCCCCCATGATCTGGGCGGTATGGGCGCCCACGTTTCCAAATCCCTGGACGGCGACGGTTGCGCCCTGAGGATTCAGGCCGAGGTGTCGCATGGCCTCGAGTGTGACATCCACGACGCCGCGTCCGGTGGCGTCCTCGCGGCCGACCGTCCCCCCGATTGACAGGGGTTTACCTGTCACGACGCCAGGGACGGCAAATCCTACCTGCTGACTATAGGTATCCATGATCCACGCCATCACCTGTTGGTCCGTCCCAACATCCGGGGCGGGGACGTCGCGGTCAGGGCCGATCAACGGAAAGATTTCCGCCGCGTATCGGCGGGTGAGGCGCTGGAGCTCTCCGTGTGAGAGTTGCTTCGGGTCGAGCTTGACGCCTCCTTTGGCGCCGCCATAAGGCAGGCCGGCGAGCGCGCACTTCCAGGTCATCCACATGGCCAATGCCGCCACCTCGCCCAGCGTGACGTCCGCGTGATAGCGAATGCCGCCTTTGCAGGGGCCTCGGGAAGAGTCGTGGTGAACGCGGTACCCCGTGAAGACCTCGACGCGGCCGTCGTCCATTTTCACGGGGAGACTGACGACGAGCGACCGCTGGGGCTGTTTGAGCCGCTCATGGAGGTTGCGGTCCAGTTGCATGGACCGCGCCGCCTCGTCGAACTGCGCCACGGCCAAACGGAATGCAGGGGTATCGAGCTCATTCGACATGGGCGATGACCTCCTCTCCGAAGCTCCCCTGTGGTTGCGTTGCGGAATCTTGCACGGAGGACCAGTGCAGGCCGAAGACGCTTGCAAAATGTGCGGCGGCCCGTCCGGCGACCGCGTCGACGGAGACGGGGGCTCCCAGCAACGCGGCCATTGAGGTCACCCGACACTGGTCGATGCCGCAAGGGACGATCCATTGAAACGGCTGGAGATCGGGACAGACGTTCAACGCAAAACCGTGCATGGTCACGCCGCGAACGATCCGCAGGCCGATGGCGGCGACCTTCTGCCATCCCTGATGGTGCACCCACACGCCATGGAGCCGCTCACGACGTGCTCCCACGAGCCCCCACTCCTGCAGCGTGCGGATGATGGATTCTTCCAAGAGATGAACGAAGCTGCGCGGACCTCCATACGGAGGCCGCAGTTGCATGATGGGATAGCCCACGAGCTGTCCAGGTCCGTGATAGGTGACTGAACCGCCTCGGTCAATGTGGTGCAGGCTGATGCCCGACGCCGTGATGGACTCGAGTCCGGCTTCCCAGTGGGCTGTCAGACCGCGGCGGCCGACGGTGAACACCGGATCATGCTCCAGCAGCACCAGGCTGTCGGCCCGACGCCCCTCACTGCGCGCTTTGGCCCATTCCTGCTGAAGTTGCCACGCGGATTGAAAGGGGACCCGACCCCATCGGTACAGGACCGCCTCGCGAGGCAGGGCGTCGTCGACTTCATGAGGAAGAGACAGGGCTGCGACAGATTCAGGCATCATCGCACCGACCTGAGGGGAACTCATCGGGTCGTGCCGGTTCCGGCCTGTGCATTCCGCGGGAGAGACACGGTGCTTTGGCCGGTCTTGTTCTGGACGGTCAAGTTCGCCGGTCCTTGGTCGGCTCCTTGAATGAACAGGTGCCAGAAATCACCGACGTTATAGATCGGGTGGTTGTCGACGGCGGTCACGATGTCCCCCATTTGGAGCCCCGCCTGTTCTGCGACGGCTCCCGGGACGACGTGTGCGACCAGGATGCCTCGGTCGAGGTCCACGCCGAAGCTCGCTGCCACGCTCGGTGTCAGCGTGAGCGGAATGAAACCCACGTCCTGGCGCATCACGGACCCGCGCATAATCATCGATTGCAAGTGTGGGTAGACGGCTTCCATGGAAATGGCGTAGCTGATGGCTTGGGCCGATGGTGCAACGGCTACGTTGATCCCGACGACCTGCCCGGAGAGATCCACGAGGGGGCCGCCGCTGCTGCCGGGATTGATGGCGGCATCGGTCTGAATCAAGTCGTAGAGAGTTTCGCCGTCCGGGGCGAGGACCGTACGATCCAATGCGCTCACGACTCCCACCGTGACGCTCGAGCCTCCCTTCAGCGCCAGTGGATTGCCGATGGCGACGACGGTCTCCCCGATCTCCAGCGACGGCTTCTGGCTGAGCCGCGCTGGCACGACGTCATTCGCGGCGATCTTGATGAGGGCCAGGTCCAGAAACAAATCGCGGGCAGCGACCCGCCCTGGGGTGAGGCGGCCGTTGGGCAATCCGACGACCACACTCTTCACGCCTTCGACCAGGTGATTGTTGGTCAGGACATAGCCGGCGGCGTCGATCACGACGCCGGACCCCGAGCCGGCTGAGGGAGCGGATGGATGTGGACTGGGCGAAACCCCGCGAGACAGGATCGTGACCACAGAGGGCCGGACGGCTGAAACAACCTCGGGGACCGTCATCGACTTGGCGCCCCGCTCACCGTTCGGAGGATGGGCCCCCAGGGGAACAACGAAGAACAGAAGCACCGCGAGTGCAATGGTCCCGACGGGTCGATTCACCAGGCCTCCCTTCTCGATCACGGACCATTGTCGCATATTTCCCGTGGAGGCCCCAAGCGGCTTTCCCAACGTACAACGGGCGGACAAGACCTGGTCTTGTCCGCCCGTGTTGTGAGGATCTAGAGGACCCGCTGAGGAAACCAGATCAGCGAATCGCCGTCAACATGGTCCGAACCTGGGGGGTCTTGAGCTTCTTGAGCGCTTTGGCCTCGATTTGCCTGATCCGCTCACGCGTCACGGAGAGCTGGTCGCCCACCTGTTCGAGCGTGTGGGCCTGATCGTGCCCGATGCCGAAGCGGAGGCGAATGACCGTCTGTTCTCTCGGGGTCAGGTTGCCGAGAATCCGCTCCAGTTCTCGGGTGCGCTCGTTCCGATGCACCGACATGTCCGGAGCAATGCCCTGATGATCGGGCAACAGGTCGCCGAACATCGTCTCGCCGTCACCGACCGGATGTTCCAAGGCGATGGGCTCCTGAAACACTTGCAACGTTTCTTGAAGCTTGTCGGCGCGCATACGCAAGGTGCGCGCGACCTCCTCCAGGCGGGCGGGGCGCCCGTACTGCTGGCCCAGCCGGCGCGAGGCGCGCAGGATGCGATTGGACGCTTCCGTTTGGTGGACGGGAACCCGCACGGTTCGCGATTGATCCGCTAACGCTCGTGTGATGCCTTGGCGAATCCACCAGGTGGCGTAGGTGCTGAACTTGAATCCTTTGCGGAACTCAAATCGTTCAGCCGCTTTCATGAGGCCGATGTTGCCCTCTTGCGAGAGGTCCAAGAGTGTGAGACCACGGCCGGTGTAGTGCTTCGCGACGTCGACGACCAGCCGGAGATTGCAGCGCACCAGTTCGTCTTTCGCGCGTTCGAGCACGGTCCGTCCTCGACGGAGCGCCACCAGGCACTCTTGAAGATGAGCGGCCGTCGATTTGCTCTGCGGCTCAGCCGCCACGATCACCGCCTTGACCTGCTCTTCCGCAAGGTTCAATGCCGTGGCGGAGAAGCCGCTCAACCGTTTGGCTTCCGCCAGGGCCTTGAGGGCCTGGTCCGTGTCGAGTGTCTTGCGAAGCCGACTGCCCAGCACGAGGACCTGGCGCAGGGCCATACGAATGGTCCGCGTACCTTCGTCGATGCCCTTGGCGAGCGTCGTTTCCTCCTCCTTGCTCAGTAAGGAGCGCTCACCGAAGGAGCGAAAGTAGATCGACTCCAATTCCATTGAGGCATCGGTGTAGCTGCGTTTATTGGATGAGCCACGCACGGTGGTCTGCTTGCGCGCCTGTTCGTCCTGTTCTTCGGCCATCGTTCCCAACATGCCACTCACCTCGTGGTTATCGTGTTGGACATCCTCTGCCTGCCCGTGATTGTTGTGTCCGGTGAACGCCATGGCGCTGTTGTATCGTGCAATCACTGTGCCCTCCCTCTTTCGTTGGAACTGACGGTGGCACGTTTGTACCCGTCCGCAACCGTCCCATATCTAAGAGCCTGAAAATGACGCGAAGATTCACAAGAACGACCTCTGGTCGCTCCGCTGATCCGTTGCACCATTTCTACGCAGGCAGGGTGCGGATGGATTTCACGCACGGCAGCCATTGCAGCCCTGCCACAGCCGCTGTCGCAGGGCTGCCACAGGTGAGGCATTGGTGGATTAAAAGGCTCTAAAGATTAGGGCAGACTAATCCCAGCGCTCGGTGAAGATCAGGGGCGCTGGTTAGTCAGGGACTTGAGGAATGGCGCAATCGTATCGACGGGAATCGGGAAGACAATCGTGGAGTTTTTTTCTGTCGCGATTTCGACCAAAGTCTGGAGATACCGCAACTGCAGCGCGGTTGGCTGCTGGCTCATGACGCCGGCGGCCTCGGCGAGCTTTTGGGCGGCTTGATATTCGCCTTCGGCATGAATGATCTTGGCCCGTCGCTCCCGCTCGGCCTCCGCTTGACGGGCGATGGCTCGCTGCATTTCGTGGGGAAGATCGACGTTCTTGATCTCCACCGCCGTGACCTTCACGCCCCAAGGTTCCGTTTGCTGATCGATGATGCGCTGGAGACTCGAGTTGATCTCCTCGCGTTTGGCCAAGAGTTCGTCCAATTGCGATTGACCCAGCACGCTCCGGAGCGTCGTCTGGGCCATCATCGACGTGGCTGAGAAGTAGTCTTCGACTTGTGTGATGGCGCGGTCGGGGTCCACGACGCGGAAGTAAATGACCGCGTTGACCTTGACCGAAATATTGTCTTTGGTGATCACGTCCTGCGGCGGCACGTCGAAGGCGACGGTCCGCAAGCTCACGCGGACGAGCCGATCGATGAAAGGGAGCAGGATCACCAGGCCGGGTCCGTTGCCCCCAACGAGACCGCGGGACAAGCGGCCCAGCCGGAAAATCACACCACGCTCGTACTCCGGGAGCACTTTGAAGATTTGTTTCGCGAACAGCAGTACGAACACGAGCAGGACCAGGATGCTGGGCAGTGCCATGGCTTAGGCCCCTTTGTGTTGGAGGACAGGTTTCACGTGCAGGCGCAAGCCCTCCACGCGGATCACTTCGGCTCGCTCGCCCGGTTGAATCGGTACCTCGCTGACGGCGTCCCACAGTTCGCCGTGGATGGCGACTTGTCCGTGCGGATAGGTCGGGCTCTTGACCTCGCCGACCAGGCCGATCATTTCCTCGCTGCCGGTTGCGGGACGCCGCTTGAGTGCCCGGATCCCCGCCCCCAGCACGACCAGCGTGAAGAACGCGGCGCCGGCAATGACCGGAATGATGACCGACCAGGAGATCTGGAGAAACTCGGCGTCGGTTCGCATGAGCATCAACGAGCCCAGGACCATCGAGATGACCCCGCCGATCCCAAGAATGCCGAAGCTGACGATCATGGTCTCGAGGACGAAGAAAATGATTCCGAGGATGATGAGCAAGGCGCCGGCGTAGTTCACCGGAAGGGATTGAAACGAATAGAAGGCCAAGATCAGGCTGATGGCCCCGACGACCCCCGGGAGAATGGCGCCCGGATTGTACAGTTCCGCCATCAGGCCGATGGTGCCGAGCGTCATGAGGACGTAGGCAATATTGGGATCGCTCAGGGTCTTGAGCAGCTCCAAACGCCAGCCCATCGCAAACGTCTCGATCGGCGCCCCTTTTGTCTGGAGCGTGACCTCGCGTCCGGACACCGAGACGTGTTTGCCGTGCAGGCTGGCCAGGAGCGCCGGGACGTCCTCGGCGATGACGTCGATGAGTTTCAGCGCGAGCGCCTCTTTTTCCGTGGCGGACACGCTTTTCCGCACCGCATCCTCCGCCCACTTCGCGTTGCGCCCATGTTGCTCGGCCAGCGATTTGAGATAGGCGGCGGAATCATTCTCCACCTTCTCCTTCATGGTCTTGTCCATCTCACCCCCGCCCATGGCGACGGGATGGGCAGCCCCGATGTTGGTCCCGGGCGCCATGGCCGCGGCGTGCGCTGCCAGTGTCAGGAAGACGCCCGCCGACGCGGCGCGTCCACCGGAGGGAGCGACATAGACGATGACCGGGATCGGCGACGTCGTGAAGTCCTTGATGATGGAGCGCATCGACGTGTCCAAGCCCCCAGGGGTATCGAGTCGGAGTAGTAAGGCCTCGGCCGGGGGAGTCGTGGCCGCCTCGATGGCGGCATGAATGTATTCGGCGGCCACCGGGTTGATCACTCCCTCGTACGTTGCCACGAGCACACGTCCCCCCGCCCATGCCGCCGTCGGGGCCATGCCAGCCGAGAGGGCCGCGCATACGAAGGCGGCCAAGATCGACAGCGACGTCTGGAGATGCCGGAAGTACGCGGAAGGAGCACGAAACGGTTGCATCGCCAAGGCTCCGATGTGGGTCAGCGAGGCGGAAGGCGCGGCGACAGGATGTATGGCTGCCGCATGGTTCCTGCGAAATCTTACGGAGCGTCGGGAAGCCCTGTCAAGGAAGCGGGTGGGACAGTAGTGGGTCAGTTTCAATTTCACACGGAGCTCGAAGCCGGTCATCCTTGACTCGGGTGCGGTCGTCGGCCATGTATTGTGTATGAGCCAGGCCGACATTCCCTACGCCATAGTTCGCAATTCCAGCGAGATGACGGGCGACCATGTCTCCGTGGTGCCATGGTGGAGTATCACGAAGACGGTTCTTGCCGCCGCCATTCTGAAATTGACCGAATTGGGGGTATTCCGTCTGGACGCCGTGTACGAAGATTGGCCATTTACGTTTCGGCAACTCCTCCAGCACACCTCTGGCCTGACGAACTACGGTGGGCCGGCGTATCAGAAGGCTGTCACTGCGGGAGAGGCGGTGTGGCCAGTCGAGGAGTTGCTGTCTCGGCGAAATGCCCGACAGCTCCTGTTTCTGCCAGGTGAAGGATGGAGTTATTCCAACATCGGCTATCTGTTCCTGCGGCAGACGATCGAACGCGCAACGGGCATGGACCTCGATGGGGCATTGCAGCAGCTCGTGCTAGCCCCGCTTCGTCTGTCGACCACGCGCATCGCCACATCGGCACGAGACATACAGTTAACCCATTGGGAGAATTCAACACAGTACGATCCGCGTTGGGTGTTTCATGGCCTGCTGATCGGGACACCACGCGAGGCGGTGACCTTCCTTGATGGATTGTTGGCGGGACGCTTGCTGTCAGAGGCGTCGCTGGCGGAGATGCAGAGTGTATACGGTCTGGGCGGTGCCCTGCCGGGCCGTCCTTGGAGACAGACGGGATATGGCCTGGGGCTCATGATCGGGACCATGAATGATGCCGGCCGTGCTCTGGGGCACTCAGGAGTTGGGCACGATAGCGTCTCGGCTCTGTATGCTTTTCCCGACCTGCCCGGACGACCGATGGTGGCAGCCTTCGCCCGAGGGACCGACGAGGGCATCCCTGAGCACGAAGCCGTGCGTCTTGCGCTTGCCATATGATCGCGATCGGCGCCTGTTGCACATGCAAACTGACCCACTCCGGCGCAACCGTCCAAAGGGAAGGCCGGCCGGGCGCAGTCTTCCAAGGGAGTCTGTCGCGACGGCACACGTGACGGATTTCAACGTCCTGCGGACAGAGCATACGGCACGATCAGGGCTGGCGGTCTTTTTGAGCATCCTGCTACAATGCCGCCCATGAAACAGCTCCGTAACGGCGAGCGCGTGCACTTGGTGGACCACAAAGGACGCCACTATGCATTGACCTTGAAGGCCGGTGAAACCTACCAGTTCAGCGGCGAGACCATTCCACACGATGATCTGATCGGTAAGCCGGATGGATCGATGGTGACCCTCTCACGCGGCAAGCGCATGCTCGCCTTGCGCCCGACCCTCGGTGAGTATGTCTTGAAAATGCCGCGCGGCGCACAGGTGCTGTACCCCAAGGATCTAGCCAGTATCACCATGTGGGCGGACATCTATCCCGGCGCGCGCGTCTTCGAATCCGGAACCGGATCCGGGGCCCTGACGATGGCGCTCTTACGGGCGGTTGGGATGCGTGGAAGCGTCGTGACCTACGAGGCGCGGGATGATTTTGCGCGTACGGCCTTGGCCAATATCGAGCGATTCTTGGGCGCGGTGCCCAATCTCAGGTTGGAACGTCGGGATGTGTATGAGGGCATCGCGCTGAGTCCGGGAGAAGATCCGTTCGATCGCATCGTCTTGGATCTGCCTGAGCCGTGGCGCGTCGTGCCCCATGCGGCATCGGCGCTCCGATCCGGCGGCCTCTACCTCAGTTATGTGCCGACGGTCCCACAGGTGATGCAAACGGTGGAGGCCCTGGAGCGGGCGTCAGTCTTCGGGATGATCCACACGTTCGAAAGTTTGGTGCGAACGTGGAATATTCAGGGGCGAAGCGTGCGGCCCGATCATCGCATGGTCGCCCACACGGGCTTTATCACTGTAGCGAGGAAAGTGGATGCCTCGTTTGCGGCACGAGTGCCTCCAGGAGTGGCGGAATTCCCAACCAGCGACGATGGCCAGCCGAATGGCGATGGGGAGAATGGCGAGGAGGCGGATGGGACGGCTTAACGGCAAGGTGGCAATCGTCACGGGAGGCAATGCCGGGATCGGCGAAGCGATCGCCGGGGCGTTCGCACGAGAAGGCGCGGCGGTAGTCATCACCGGTCGCAGAAAACCTGAGCTCGATCGCGTCGTGCGCGGCATCGAGCAGGCGAACGGTCGCGCGTTGGCGGTGGCCGGTTCGGTGACGGACGACGAACATGTGAGGGCCGCAGTACGCCAGTGTGTCCAGACCTTCGGGGGACTCCATGTGCTGGTGAACAACGCCGGGATCGGCGACTTCGGGAAGAAACTCCATGAAATCGACGACGCGACCTGGCACCAGGTGCTGGACGTCAATCTGACCGGAGTATTTCGGATGACTCGTGCGGCGGTTCCCGAGCTCGTGAGGAGCGGCGGCGGCAGCATCATCAACATCTCCTCGATCGCGAGTTTGGTGGGGATTCCGATGTTGTCGGCCTATGCGGCGAGCAAGGGGGCTCTCGATGCCCTCACGCGGGCGCTGGCGCTGGACTATGCCGCCGACAAGATTCGCTGCAACGTCATCAATCCCGGACTCATTGCGACGCCTATGGCGGCACCGTTGTTGGCCGATCGGGAGCGCGCGGCGCAGGTGCTGGCCGATTATCCGCTGCGGAGACCTGGGCAGCCCGAAGAGGTGGCGAGCCTGGCCCTCTATCTTGCGTCGGACGAGTCCACCTGGGTGACGGGCGCCACGTTCCCGATCGACGGCGGCATGACGGCACACTGACGGTAGGACATTCGTGCAGCAAGCGACCATGATGACGGGCGCGCAGGACCGGCTAGACATCAACGCACACACGAAATGGTGCGGCGTAATCGGCAATCCGGTCGAGCACTCGCTTTCCCCCAGCATCCACAATGCGGCCTTCCAGGCTTGCGGTCTCAACTATGTCTATCTGGCGCTGCGGGTCGAGCGCATTGAGGATGCGATCCGTGGGATTCGGGCGCTGGGCAATGCGGGCGGGTTCAGTGTGACTATTCCACACAAAGTGTCGGTCATCCCGCACCTCGACGAAGTGGAGACCACCGCCCGTCATATTGGGGCCGTCAACACGATCGTCGTGCAAGACGGCAAGCTGACCGGACACAATACAGATGCCTCCGGCGCCATGCGCGCGCTCCGCGAGGCGGGGGTGAATCTCAAGGGACAGCATGTGTTGGTCTTGGGATCAGGAGGGGCGGCGCGGGCGATTGCGTTTGGGTTGGCGATGCGGGCCGGCGTGAAACAGTTGAGCCTGCTGGGGATCGACGAGCAGGAACGGACCAGGCTGGCAGAAGACGTCCGCACGAAGACCGGGTTGACGGTCCACCATGGACCGCTCGACGAGGGGCACCTCCGCGAGGTGGTGCCGTCGGCGGCAGTCATGATTCATTGCACGCCGGTCGGCATGTCGCCCAACGTGCAGCACAGCTGCGTGCCGGCCTCGCTCTTGGCGCCTCGCCTGACGGTGATGGATATCGTCTACAACCCGCGCGACACCCGTTTGTTGAGAGAGGCCCAGGCGGCTGGGTGTCGAGTCATTCCCGGCCTCGACATGTTCCTCAATCAGGCGCTTGAGCAATTTGAATTGTGGACCGGGCGCCCGGCTCCCGCGGCGGTCATGCGTGGGGTCCTGGAGTCGAAGTTCACATGAACATCGTGCTCATCGGCTATCGCGGGACGGGGAAAAGTACGGTGGCGGCACTGCTGGCGCAGCGGCTGGGGTGGGCGGCGGTCTCAACCGACGCGGAGATCGTTCGGCGGCAAGGGCGACCCATTCCGGAGATGGTCGCGCAGCATGGGTGGGACTACTTTCGAGATCGTGAAGCCGAGGTGTGCCTGGAGGTCGGTGGCCGGGACCAGACCGTCATTGACACCGGAGGCGGGGCGATCTTGCGGGATGCGAACGTGCAGGCGCTGAAGAAGCATGGTCGGGTGATCTGGCTCACGGCCGACGTCAGCACGATTGCGCGGCGTATCGGCGGCGACACCCAGCGGCCGTCGCTGACGGGGACCAAGTCCTTTGTGGAAGAAATCGAAGACGTGCTGGCCCAACGCCTTCCCAAGTATCAGGCTGCGGCCGATGTGACGATCGAGACCGACAGCCTCACGCCCGCTCAGATTAGCGACCGTGTCCTCGCACTGGTGACGCCCACCGTCGTGTCTCCCTCGCGGCACTGACGCGCTGAGCCCCCGTTGCCGGCTTGACACCATTTCTAGCCTTATTTCAATGTAACTATGTTCGCATCAGGCCCACGCAAGCGTTCCTCGCAGTAATCCTATAGACTGTCCTACGTTCTGCCTGCCCACATCGGCTAGGTTGACCTTTTCCTGGAGGAGGCAGCACAATTCCGACGCTGGACAGCCATTCGTATTGGTGCCTTACGAGGGGCAGAGCTATCACTCAATATCCGAGAGGAATCGCCCGATGGCAGTCCCAGACTTTCAAAGTTTCTTCAAGCCGTTGCTTGACCTAGCCGCGGACGGAAACGACCACTCAATTCAGGAAGCGCGACAGGTCCTCGCCAAAAGCATGGCAATACCAAAGGCGGATTTAGAAGAACCCCTTCCAAGCGGGATACAGACAAAGTTCGAAAATCGAGTCGCCTGGGCAAAGAGTTATTTCATTCAAGCCAAAGTCTTAGAATCCCCACGGCGTAGTTACTTCCGAATTACTCCGCGGGGGATGGAACTTCACAAAGCCGGACACAAACGAATCGATATTAGAATCCTCAACCAATACCCAGAGTTTCTTGAGTTTCATAAGCCGCGTTTGGCGAAAGAGGAGGAACAGGAAGCGTCGAAGGAGACGCCGGAGGAATTGCTTCAAAAGTCCTATGAAAGTATTCGTGGAGATCTTGCTGGGCAAATTGTCCAGCGTATCACAAGCAATTCGCCTCAGTTCTTTGAACGCCTAGTCGTCGATCTCATGGTTTCAATGGGATATGGGGGCTCGCGAACGGATGCAGGGAAATCTATTGGCGGTACTGGGGATGAAGGGATTGACGGCATAATCAAGGAAGATCGCCTCGGACTCGATCTTGTGTACCTCCAGGCAAAACGATGGCAAGGGACGGTGGGAAGACCGGAGGCACAAAAATTTGTCGGCGCACTTCACGGCAAACGAGCCAAGAAGGGCGTGTTCATCACCACGGGCAAGTTCTCTGATGAAGCAAGAAACTATGTCGAATCAATCGATCCCAAAGTCATTTTGATCGATGGACGGATGCTTGCTGAATTGATGATCGATCACGGAGTGGGAACAACGACCACAGCAACATATCAAGTAAAGCGGATTGATTCGGACTATTTTGTCGAGGATTAGCAGGTGCAGTATGTCTGGTGAGCAAGCCAGTTGGCAGAACACCCTTCAGCAGATTTTTGATGGGCTTCGCCCGGCCGAGCAAGTCCCTGCCCCCCGCTTTGATCCATCTGTTATAGCGAATGCACAGGGAGACGACCAAATTCTGAAAGTGTTGAAGCACTTTCTGGAGGGTTTGGGTGAAGAGGACCTCCCTCCCGAATGCGACATCCTCATGGAGCGGCTATCTTTCACCTCCATTTCAGTTCTGCCAGCGAGGAGATTGAGGGCATGGACTGATTTTATCAAGGAGAAGAACGTCTGGGTAGATACTCTCGGAGCCTTGGCTATTGCCCGGTGGTACGAGGATCATGGTCAGCTCAACCATGCAGCGTCGGTATATGAAGCCTTGGATGTTGCCGCCTATGGGGGAGAAGAAGGGTTTGGGCACGACTACCTGCTCGATATGCTCCGTGTGTACTGCAGCCTCGGCGAATATCCAAGGGCACGCGACCTCTTTGCCGATCTCCGGAGGCTCGCTAACGACAAGACAATTGAGGGCCACATTCTCCGCAGTGCGACCCAGGCTCTTGCTGAGCTCACTCCCCAAAGTAATCCCGAGATTGGAGTCCAAGATCTGCAGGAAAGAACGGCTCTTCTGAACACCTATCTGACCGACACGGTCAACGAGTTGGCTAACGCCAAATTTGAAATTGAACGATTGAAAGCCGGAGTTAACATTCCAGAAGAAAGACTCAAGGCTAAAGAATGGTTGAAGCGCAGCGTATTGCAAAACACCATCTGTGCAGAGTCGTGGGACTCTCTTGTTGATGCCGTGCTGTTCGTAAACATCTATCCCAGAAGCGGTGTCTATTGGTGTATTCCCGTTTCCTGCCAAAAGGCTGTAGAGGCCGAGTTCAACAAGTCCGTTTGGGTTTCAGTAAGAGGCGAGATGAGCACGAAACAACTAGGGCACTTTAAATACGACCTATCAATCAATAAGATTTGTAAGATCTTGAACTCAAGAGCGTCTGAGCGACGTGACTCTGATCTGATTCAGAATCTTAAAACGATGAAACAGCTTAAACACTTCATTAGAGATCCCACAATTCTAGGAAACCAGAAGAAGCTGGATGCTCTAGAAAAGCACAGCACGGACGCTCGGCACGGAAGTTTGGGAGAGAAAAAAGCCTATACAAAAGAGCGATTAGAGGAGTTTCTCCGTCAAATTGAACTAGACAAGCGAGACGGTTGGATTTATCAATGGCTGATCGGCGCCTCGGGTGTCAGGTGAAGGGAAGTTGCGGAGTGCCGAAGGATGCCATGCCTCTCATGTGTGCGCATGTGCTTCAGGAAAGTAGTGTACTCCTCACTATGCCGGTTCAGTGTTCGCGGACGAAATTCAGAAACTATCTGTCGACTGCCGCAGCCCCCACGCATCCTCACTGCTGCCTAAAACACGCTCGCGTCACCCCAAGTACGCTGGCGGCTAAAGACTATAAAACGTGACGGTTTTTGCGGGCCACGACGCTAGCAGTGGGTCAATGGACGCCGGCCCCCGCGGTTGATTTAGGGGGAGCGAGATTGCTAGTCTTGGTCCTCCGAGCCAGAATGTTCAGCCGATGAAGATGCGATAACAATAATTCTGGTAACGAGGTTTTATAGAGATGTATAGCCATACGTCTCAAAGTCCAAGGATCTCGTTGCACATAGAACGTTATCGACATCACAAGTCGAAGTAAGGAAAGCGCCATAACCCTTCCATTAAGTGAGAGAATCTTGCAACTAATCGAGCCATAATGCTAATGCGTGCGCCCGTAGCTCAGTTGGATAGAGCGTCGGGCTTCGAACCCGCAGGTCGCAGGTTCAATTCCTGCCGGGCGCACCATACGGCGCGGATGCCCCATGGAATACCTACTGCGGCATCCGATCCTCTCGCCCGGCGGGGTCGTTCTCGCTCAGCCTCCTCGACGTACCACGGTGGGTACGCCTGCGTCGTCTTCACTTGCGAGCAACCCCGGCGGGCTTCGGTCTCGACTCCCTCGTCACGGTATTCATGGGGCATCCGCGCCGCCAAGCTCGCGAGTACCGGCCACTCGTCAGGCGCTGCCTTCTTCTTTGTCGCGGCCGGATAGATACCATCGACAGTGACGTCTCCTCTGAGTGATGGTAGCCCTCTTCCTTGCGCCGGCGGAGAAACCCCTCCAGTGTTCTCTTTCTTCTGGCTTCGCGAGTACCGCCGGCTAACCCTTGCTTGGCATGATCCGCCGCCTCTTCAGGCGTAGCCTTCTTCATTGACGGCGGCGGAGAAAAACCACAAGCGTTGCCTTTCAGGATTTTCCCTCTTCCTTCCGCCGGCGGAGAAGCCCCATCACCAAAGTTCTTGCTCCCTCGCCCCGTCTTTGTCATGGTAGGCCGCGTCTGTTGCGTGTGAGTCCTTCAACGTGGTCTCGCCTCAGGAGGTGACTATGCCAGAGCCGTTCTTCAACATCCCCGCCAAGATCATCCGGTTGGGCGGCTCGCTTGGAAGCGGAGGCAACAATGCTGGTGCCGAACTCACCGTGGTGGATCTCGGTAACAAAGGATTCGTCCTGCAACTGGCTAGCGTGCTCATTATTGAATCCGATCCGCAAGAGGATCTGATTGTGAGCATGGTGGTACGGTCGCCGAACCCGGCGAGCCCCCCCGTGCCGCCAATGCTCATCTCGACGCTGCATGTTCCCCTGTTTCAGTCGGGCAAATTGAGCGCCAACGGCGCCGGCAAATACGTGGGCACCGTACAGGGGCCTATTCCCCTGAAGGCGGGAGAGCAGTTGGTGTGTCAGGTTCAACGCAGAGCCGCCCCAGGCACCTTCTTCCTCCATGCCCATGCTTGGGGGTTTGCGAAATAGAATGGGTGTAAGCGAGCGCACTGAGTCGCCCCTCGCCCTGTGGGGCGGGCGCAATCGTAGGAGAAATACGGCGAACTGCAATCAGGAAGAGTAGGGAATGTGAGTAGGGGGAGTCAGGATAGTGAAGTGATGCGGGTGAGGAGAAGTGTCGGGAGGCGATCCAGCTACTCGACTCCCGACGAGGAGGATCTAGAAGAAGCTGCGAGGAATCACGAGAATGTCGTCCGGTTGAACGACCGCATCGAGGTCGACGGCGATCGCATATTCCTTCCCCTCGACGGTGCGAAGAAGTTTAGCCCGCCCCGTGGAGGCCCGCTCCGTGAAGCCGCCGGCCATCGTAATAAGCTTGTGGACCGTGAGTCCTTTCTCATAGGCGTAGTCGCCGGCGCGTCTGACTTCACCATTGACATACACCTTCTTGAGCTCGGGGATCACCAGGAAATCGTTGGCCTGGATCGCGGCCTCGAGATCGACGTCCATTGTGCGAGTCGTGCCCTCGATGACTCGGGTGAGCTTAAAAGGACCACGTTCAGCCTTATCGGTCAATCCACCCGCCATCGTCAGGGCTTTTTGTACGGTCAAATCCGTTTCGAGAATATACCGGCCTGGGGTTTTCACCTGACCGCCCACATAGAACCGTTGCCCCTCCGGCACCACCACGATGTCCTCGGCCGAGAGTACGGTATCCAACGGCGCGGGGATCGATTCTTCCCGCCCGTTGCCGTGGCGGAGTACGTAAATGTCCTTCCGGGCCGCCTTCTCCGTCAGGCCCCCCGCCATGGCCAGGGCTTGGTGCACGGTCAGCCCCTCTTTGTACGGGTAGCCGCCGGGTGTTTTGACTTCGCCGCTGGCGTAGAACTTGTGGTTGGCCGGTTCGACCACGAGAATGTCGTCGGGGTGGACCGCCGCGTCGTGTTTCAGCGCGAGCACTTCAGCCACGCCGTTCGTCACGCGGGTGACCTTGACCGAGCCATTTTCGGCACGTTCCGTCAGGCCCCCAGCCAGACTCAACGCTTTTTGGACCGTGAGCCCCTTTTCGAACGGATAGCGTCCCGGCGTCTTCACTTCCCCGCTGACGTAGAATCGGAGGCCTTCGGGGACGACCAACACATCCTCGGCCATTAAGAGTGTCTCGAATGTGGCTGGAATGGTCAGGTCGCGCCCATTGGTTAGTCGGCGCAGTTGCAGATCCACGCGTCCGGCCTTATCGGTCAAGCCCCCGGAGATGGCCAGGGCCTGATGCACCGTCAGCCCCTCCTTGAAGGGGTACGCGCCGGGTGTCTTCACTTCTCCGCTGGTATAGAATTTCTGATTGGCCTCGGCCACCATCAAGATATCGTCGGGCAGTACGGCTGCGTCGTATCCCATGGTGCGCATGTCCATGATGCCGTTGGTCATCCGTGTGACCCGAACCGATCCTTTGTCGGCCTTCTCGGTCGGTCCTCCAGCCAAGGAAAGGGCCTTCTGGATGGTCAACCCGTCCTCAAATGCCTGGGCGCCCGGCGTTTTCACCTCACCCATGATGTACAATCGGCGGCTCGCAGGAACCAGAATGGTGTCGTCCGGTTGGATGAAGGTGTCCGGTTCCCCCTGCAGTTCGATGGTCTTCCCGTCGACGACTCGACGGACGATCAGCCGATGTTTCTCCGCCTTCTCGGTTGGGCCGCCGGCTAAGCTGAGCACTTTCTGCACGGTGAGGCCGTCCTCGAACGGATAGCCGCCAGGATTTTTGACCTCGCCGCTGACGTAGAAGTTGCGATGGCGCACGACGCGGACGGTGACGTGTGGTTGCCGCACGTAGCCTTTCGCGAGTTGAGCAGTAATGTATTCCTGCACTTCGGCGATGGTTTTCCCCTGCAGGGGGAGGGTCCCCAGGAGCGGGAAGTTGATGGTACCGTCCCCTCCCACCCGAGTTTCTACGGTCAAATCCTCCTCCCCGAAGACGTGAATCCGAATGACGTCATTGGGGCCGAGTCTGTAGCTTTGACTGGCGCTGGCGTGGGGTGTGGCCACGAGCGCGGCTCCCACTAAAAGGATGAGAGTGACGGCTAAGGTGATGATGCGGTGTAACGTGTGCATGTGACATTCCTCTGTCAATGAGATCGCGAGGGATTCTGGTTCTAGAAGAAGCTTCTCGGGACCACGACGATGTCTTCGGGCAGGAGGACCGTGTCGAGGTTAACCGACACCGATTCCTCGACGCCGTGGATACTGCGCAAGACCTTCGTCTTCCCGGTGGCGGCACGGTCGGTAAATCCTCCGGCCAAGGTAATGAGCTTGTGTACAGTGAGGCCTCGCTCGTACGGGTAGTCCCCGGCCTTCTTCACCTCGCCGTTCACGTAAATTTTCCGCATGGGCGGCGCCACGACGAAATCGTTTGGTTGGAGCGTTTCGTCCATGGGGACTTCCCGGGTCAGGGGGATCCCCTGTTCGACACGGGTCAGTTTCGCCGTGCTGCGTTCTCCCTTCTCCGTGATGCCGCCGGCCATGCTCAGCGCCTTTTGGACCGTGAGGCCTGGCTCGAAGGCAAACTGGCCTGGCGCCTTGACCTCCCCGCCCACGTGGATCCGCTGTCGTTCGGGAACCACTAGGATGTCGTCGGGCAAGAGCGGGAGGTCCATCTGCACCGGCAGGCGAGCTTCTTGACCGTTCGTCTTGCGGAGCGCATGGAGGTCAGTCCGCTGGGCTTTGTCCGTCATGCCTCCGGCGATGGCCAAGGCCTTTTGCACCGTCAACCCTTCTTCAAACGGGAATCCTCCGGGGTTCCTGACCTCGCCGGTCACGTAGAAATTCCGATGTTTGGCGATGGCGACCGTCACCCGTGGCTTGCGCAGGTATCCGCTCGCCAATTTCGTCGTGAGATCCTCCTGGAGCTCTGGCAGTGATTTCCCCTCCACCTCCAACCGCCCGAGGAGAGGGAAATTGATGGTCCCATCTCCGGCCACCTTGGTCTCGAGCGTCAGATCGGCTTCCCCAAAGACCTTGATCTGCAGGACGTCATTCGGTCCCAGACGATAGAGCGACTGGGCCGACACCGGCCCCGAGCCCAGGTGGACCATGATTGCGAGCCCGGCCGCGAGGGCGACCATTGAGACGCGAAAGCAAGACGGGAGGACTGAAGGGGCTCTACACATGATGGACTCCCAAAGTTAAAGGATCCGCTGTGGGTGAAGTACAACGATGGTCGGAGCGACACACCGGCTATCAATCGGCCTTATCGCGTGCCGACTTCTTGTGACTGAGGTCGTGGGGGCTCTTCTTGCTTGATGAGCTGTTGGGCCCATCCGGTTTCGGACCGCATCCGCTGGCTGGCCGGGTGGTCGTTTAAGTGTTTGACGTTGCTGTAAATCGGGAGGCGATAGTCCGTAATCGTGCCGCTTTCCAATGCCGCAATGACTTGCCGCACGCCGGCCTCAAGCGTCCACTGCGGGCGGAATCCAAGGTGGTTGGCGATCTTGGAAAAATCCACACGATAGTTCCGGAAGTCGGTGCCCGCTCCCATGTCGACGACTTCCGCAGAAGGCACCAACTTTTTGATCAACAGGGCCAGGTCGCCCAACTGGTAGTTCTGCTCGTGGGAACCGACGTTGAACACCTCCCCATGAACGACCGCCGCCGGCGCCTCGACGGCATGCAGGACGGCCAAGGCGGCATCATCGACGTGAAGAAACGGGCGCCATTGGGCCCCTCCGAACACCGTGATCTTGCCTTCGACGATGGCCTTGGCAGTCAAAAGATTCGCGACTAGGTCGAAGCGTGTGCGTCCGGACAAGCCATATACCGTGCCGAACCGCAGCACGATGGGGGAAAAGGTCGACTCCGCCAATTGGAAGAGCACGCGTTCGGAGGCCAGTTTGCTCTGGGCATACAGTGAGATCGGATTGACGGCCGACCGTTCGTCCAACATCTCGTCGTTGGCCCCGTAGACGGAACAGCTACTGGCGAAACAGAAACGGCGCACGCCGTTCCCCTTCGCCGCCTCAGCGATCATGCGTGTGGCGATCAGGTTCACGTCGACGGTCAGGTCTTCGTCCACGGAGCAGGCCGGGTCGCCGACGATTCCCCCCAGGTGAATCACGGTGTCAACGCCGTGCATGGCTTGGAGCAGCTTGTCCAGGTGTCGGAAGTCGGCGTGGACGATCTCGAGGTTGGGGTGGCCCAGCACCTTGGCGATCGGTTGATGGCCGAACAGGAACAGATCCAAGAGGCGGACGTGTTTCCCGCGATCCAACAGCTTGGGGAGCAACGCGGAACCAATATACCCGGCCCCGCCGATCACGAGGGTTCTCGGGGAGTGACGGGGCTCGGCGGCGGACACCCGCGGTGCCTCCTCCTGTGGACCGGCATGCACCCACAGCCGTGACCACAGACGCGACAGCAACAGCAGCCCCATCGTGGCGGCGAAGGCCATCGCCAACGCACTTCGCGGCGGCGAAATGGCGCCATGCGACAGAAAGGCCACGCAGCCAAACAGGAGGTAGCTTACGCTCACGGCCTGAGCGATCACGAGGGCTTTGTACCGGCCGAGATAATAGCGTCCGCGCGTATAGAAGCCGCTGGCCGCAAAGATGATCATGGCAATGACCGTGAGAATCGGAGCACCCCACAGATAGTCGGTGACGTACTCCTGCAGGATGGATTGTGGGGTGCTGCTGCCAGTCAGTCCGACGTCGATCACGTACCGGACTAACAATGCCGCGGCCAGTGCTGCATTGACCATGACCGCGTCCGCGATGACGCGGAGCCAGGTTGCGCTGGAATATAGGGCACGCTCACTTCGCTGCATGACCATCCCTCCGACGCCGATTGATGAGGTCTCGCACGGCGACAATCACATCGTCCACGTCTTGCTCCGTCATGCCCGGGTACAAGGGGAGAGACAGAATGCGCTCATAGAACCGTTCGGCTTCCGGCAAGGAACCAGGCCGGTAACCGAAGCGCTCTTGGTAGTACGGGTGTAGATGCACAGGGATGAAGTGGACGCTCGTGCCAATATTCCGCAGTCGCAATTCCTGGATGAATTGCGCGCGGTCGATGGTCAGGCGCTCCAGCGCCAATTGGATCACGTACAGATGCCACGCATGGGCCCGGCCCGCATGCACGAGGGGGACGGTGATCTCGGGCAGGTCGGCAAAGGCCCCCGAATACCGGGCGGCGTAACGGGCGCGCACCTCGATGAAGCGGTCGAGCTTCCGGAGCTGGTGAATGCCCAGCGCCGCCTGTATGTCAGTCATGTTGTTCTTGTAACCCGCGTCCAGGATCTCGTAGTACCAGGAGCCTGAGCCGGTGTACCGCTTCCAGGCGTCCCGGCTCATCCCGTGGAGACTCAACAGCCGCATTCGTTCGGCGAGCGCGTGGTCCGAGGTCACGATCATGCCGCCCTCGCCGGTGGTCAAGTTCTTGGTCGCGTAGAAGCTAAAACAGACGATGTGCGGAACCTCGCCCAACAAGTCACGATGCGCACGCGCGCCGATCCGGTGTCCGCCGTATTCAGACCCCGCGGCATGCGCCGCGTCCTCGACCACCGCCAGACGATGCCGGCGCGCGAGGGCATAGATCGCGGTCAGATCACAGGCCTGTCCACTGAAATGAACCGGCACCAGCGCCTTCGTGCGTGGAGTGATCGCCGCGGCGAACGTTTCTACGTCGACGTTAAAGTCCTCCCCGACGTCCACCAGCACGGGGGTCGCGCCGAGGTGCACGACCACGTTGGCCGTCGAGCAAAAGGTGAGGGTGGGCACAATGACCTCATCGCCCGGCCCGACACCGAGCGCGGTCAACGCGATATGGAGCGCCGCGGTGCAGGAACTCACGGCAATGGCGTGGTCGCACCCGGTGTACGCAGCGAAGTCGGTTTCAAACTGTTTGACCTTTGGACCGGTTGTAACCCAGCCGGAGCGGAGCGAGTCCACGACTTCCGCGATCTCCTCTTCTCCGATCGACGGGAGCGCGAAGGGGAGAAAGTGTTCACGAGGTTTCGCCGGGGCATCCAGGCGTTCCAACATGGGAGCAGTCTCCTGTGGTCTAGACGTCATGGGACATCGGCGACGGGCGCGGGGCACGCCAGAAGTTAGCGCGTGCTGGTCCGGAACAAACGGTTAAAGGTGCGTTTGGCCGAACAGCCCCAACCGGCATCTTTGAACCCGATGGCGTCGCACGATCCATCGAGCAGCCGGGCGAATAAGAAATCAGAGAACGGTTCCACATGGAAGCGGCGCAGCCATTGACCCGTTCGGACTTGTGAGAAGCTGTTCGGGCCGGTCAGCGCCACAAAGGACGCCGCATAGCCGGCCTGGCGGACCATGTCTTCCAACGGACGGCTAAAGTCCTCTGCCGTGCCTTTGGGATAGCAGAACATGTTGACCGGGCGGCCCAGGCGATCCTCGAGCAGTTTCTTGGACCCGACGATTTCTTCTTGGGCCTCGACGCGCGCGAGCCTCGTCAGACGGCGGTGGCTCATCGTGTGGGACCCGATCGTAAACACGTCCTGCATCTCGCGGAGGTGGCGCCAGTCCAGAACCGGGTTCGGCATCGCGAGACGTTCATCATGCGGGTACGTGCAGCCGGTGCCGATGAAATCTGTCGCCGGGAACAGCGCGGCCTTCACTCCATGGCCTTTGAGGATGGGATACGCCGTGTCATAGACGTCACGATAGCCATCGTCGAAGGTCAGCAGCACGGCTCGTTGCGGTAGCGGGGTGCCGTGGGCAACGGTGCGGAGCAAATCATCGGGTGTGATGAGGTCGTACTGCTGCGTGAGGAACGTGAGTTGTCGCGCGAACAGTTCTGGTCGAATGGACAGCGTATTCCCGGGCTGGGTATTGATCTTGTAGTAGATCAGGATACGAAGCGAAGGTTCTGCACTGAAGGCACGACGCATCCAGGTCATGCCGGATGCCCACGAGGCGGTGCCGAGCGCCGCGTACACGGCGGTTTTCACGCGTTGTTTGCGCGAGACCTGCGCGACGCTCATGGATGGGGAGGAAGTCATGGACGGCAGTCGCCCTGAATGTGATGAAACGGTCTCGTGTCGGGAATCGGTCGCATGCACCGGATGTTCTGGAGGACCACCAACGAAGGCTTATGCACGCTCAGCCATTCCCGATGTAGATCCATGTTCGAGAGGCGGCTTTTCGGACAGCGCCCGATCGGACAACACCGTGGCGAGCGTCTGGGCGATTATCCGCAGATCCACCCAGGTGGTCTGCTGTGCGACGTATTGTTGGGCGAGTCGTATCTTGTCGGGAAGGATCACCCGCAGATACTCCGCCTCCGGGTCTTCCGCCTGGCCCAGGAGAGCAGACTCGTTGCGATACTTGATGGAGGCCCAATCGGTGATGCCGGGCCGGACGCTCAGGATGGTCTCGTATTCGCGCGGGAACAGCTCCACATAGCGGCGTACCTCCGGGCGAGGGCCGACCAGACTCATGTCGCCTCGGAGCACGTTGAGCAACTGCGGCAATTCATCCAGTTTCGTTTGACGGAGGATGCGTCCGACCCGCGTAATCCGTGGATCGCTTCCAGCCGTCAAGAGGCCACCTTGCTTCGGCGCCTCCACGACCATACTGCGGAATTTCAAGATCTGGAAGGGGCGACAATGCCGGCCGAGGCGCTCCTGGCGAAAGAAGATCGGGCCCTTGGAGTCGAGTTTCACCGCGATGGCCGCAATCAAGAACAACGGGGATGCCAGGATCAATCCACCGCCCGCCACGAGCACATCGATGACACGTTTCATGCTGTGGATTCCTTCTTGAACATCGATCCCATCGAGCGGCGAATGGGGGTGCCTCACCGGCGAGCCGGTGCCAACCGCTCGCCACGGCGTGGTTCCTGCTCGGTCTCTTCCGCGTCCGGCCGTCTGGGTGTCGGCGGCAGCACGTGTGATGACAGGGCGGGGAGGCCGGTTCCATCAGCCAACAGGTCCAGGCGGAAGTCGCTTCGGTACACGCGAATCTTCAGCCGTGCACAGGTGTGCAGCACGGCCATCAATCGCTCCGGTGCGATCTTCTCCGTGGACACGATGATGGCCGAGACCCAATGGGAGCGTTGAAGAATCGTGTGGAGATCACGGCTCGTCCCCAGGACGGGCACGCGATGGAGCTTGAGACCCAGGAGGCTGCGATCGTCGTCGATGAATCCGATAGGGGACAGCTCCACCTGGGGATTTTCCGCCAACTCCCGCAACGTGCATTCACCGCGTCGGCCGGCTCCGTAGATCAGCGCGCCGCTGCCCTCGGGGGTGGCGTTCCGCCGACGGAGATAGACGATTCCCTTGTGGGCAGCACGGGCTCCAACAAGGAGCACTTCCAACAGTAATCCGTCGATGGCCAAGAACGTGTAGGTCGATCGGGGCGGATCGAAGAGGGCAAGGACGGCCGAGGCGAGCAGCAGACCGAGGCCGATGGCCACCGTGAGATAGACGAAGTCGAAGACCCCCAGCGCCCGCCAAACGCCTCGATAGAGTCCCATGCCCAACAGCACCGCCAACTGGCAGCCGATGATCCAGGGAAAGGCATCCAAGAAGAGCGCCGTGATTTGCGCAGACCCGGACAGGTCGTACTTCAGTAGATACGCGAGCCAGTAGGAGCACAGCACTACGAGCGCATCCACGAGTGTGAGTGAGGAGAGCCGCCGCAGCAGGAGGCGATCCCCCCAGCGGAGCAGTCGCTCACTCCGCTCCAGAGCGATCCGCTCGTAGCCGAGCCGGCGGATTCCGATGTACGAAGCCACAATCACGGCGACGAGAATCGCTCCTGCGTTGCGGTACTGGGCGAAGACCGCCATGATCGCGAGCCCCGAGAGGACGGTGGCTAACGCATAGAGGATCAAAACCGCCGAGCGTTGCGATAACCCCTGCGCCAACAAACGATGATGCACGTGGTCGCGATCGGCGACACACATCCGTCTTGCGGCATCGGTCACGGTCTTCAGGAGGGATTCGCGTCCGCCGGGTTGCCCTCCGCCGGCCGTCGCCCGGCGGAAGATCGAGAGGCCGGTGTCCAACAGCGGCAATCCGAAAATCAGTAGAGGAAGGATCACCGGGAGCGCCGTCGCGCCTTTCTGCGACCCGGTGATGGACGTGACGGCCAGCACGTACCCGATGAATTGGCTGCCCGAATCGCCGAGAAAGATTGACGCCGGATGAAAGTTGTAGCGGAGGAATCCTGCCAGTGCGCCACACAGGAGCAGTAGAAAAAGTCCGTCCGGCTGTCCGCCGCCGAGGAAGAAAATGGTCGCACTCGTGGACGCGGCGATGAGTCCCAAACCGGCTGCCAGCCCATCGAGCCCGTCGATCAGATTGAAGGCGTTCGTCAATCCGACTACCCAGAGTATGGTGAGCGGGACGCTGAGCCATCCCAGCGGGAGGGGGGCGCCGCCAAGTGCGGACACCTGATCGATGTGGACGCCGAGCGAGATGGCGATGGTCGCAGCCGCTCCCTGCACCACGAATTTGAACCAGGCTGGCAAGGGACGAAGGTCATCCCACAGACCGAACAGAAAGACTAATCCTCCACCGACTCCTACGGGGAGCCAGGCCTCTAATGGGAGCGGCGGCAACAGGTCGAGCCAGGCTAGGTTCGTGGCGAACAACATGGCGAGAGCGATGGATGCCACCAGTGCCACGCCGCCCAAGCGCGGGATCGCGGCGGGATGGATTTTCCGCCCTCCAGGGACGTCGACCGCGCCGACGCGAACCGCCCAGCGACAGACGACGGGGGTGAGCAGCCATGCGCTCACAAATGTCGTGAAGACCAGGATCAACGGGAGTGTCATTGTATGCATTCGGACGAGAACATCGGCCTGTCGCTTGCCTGCGCCCGACAGGGGCGGCCAGTTCAGGCTTCTGCGGCGGTGCCGACGGCAGAGGGTGATGGCAACAAGGTTCGATACAACGCGATGGTTTGGTTCGCCATCTTCGCCGCGGAAAATTCCTGAAGGGCCAGTGTTCGCCCACGTAGACCCATGTGCTGCCGGAGCGTGGCGTTACCCAGCAACTGTTCGATTGCCTTGGCGAGACTGGACGGATCGCGCGGTGGCACCAATAAGCCGTTCTCGCCGTGGCGGACTACGTCCCGGCAGCCGGGTACGTCGGTGGCTACGATGGGGCGCCCCGATGCTGCGGCTTCGAGGAGAATCTTCGGAATACCTTCCCCGTAGGTGGTGGGAAGGACGACGACATGGGCTGAGTTCAAGACGGCTGGCATGTCGTCACGGTGCCCCCACCACTCGACGAGGCCTTCGGACTGCCACGCCCGCAACTGGGACCGATCGATGGACGCCGGATTGGCCGGGTCGGTACGGCCGACCAGCACGAAACGGGCGGCGATGTTGCGTTGGCTCAGCGCGCGTGCCGCCTCGACGAATTCCCCGATGCCCTTCGGCCACAACATGCGGGAGGCCAGCACGACGACGAGCGGTCCTGGCTGTTCGGGAAGGCTGGGGAAGTGTTCGCCGTCCACTCCGACCCCTCGGATAACCAGGGCGTCTTCGGCGCGCACAATCTCTTCTTGGATCATCAAGTCTCGATCGTGCTCGTGCTGGAAGACCACACGGGAATTTGCCAGAGACAGCGCGGACCGGAGTCCGGCTGTGAGACCGGCGCGCAGCAATTGTGTCCGCCATCCGGGGGAAGTGAACGCGACGCCCAAACCTCCGAACGCATTGACGACCGCCGGGACGCCGGCGAGTCGGGCCGCCCACGAGCCGTACAGCACCGGTTTCATCGCCACATGGTGAACGATATCGGGTCGCTCCTTCCGATAGAGCCAGGCGAGTCGGAGGACCGCTGACAGCTCTTTCCCCGGGTTCAGGCTCCCTCGTTGAAAGGGAATCGCTCTGAACTCCAATCCCTGCTTGCGGATCCACTCTCCCTGGTCCGGTGCGTTCGTGACCACACACACGTCCATGCCCGCGCGTTGCGCGGCTTTGGCGAGGTCGAGTCGGTGTGAACGGAAGTACCAGTCCTCGGTAATGAGCAAGAGCAAGCGCGGTCGGCGGCCCGCCCCACGACCAGGGAGCGTCCAGGGTTCGTGAAGGGGCGGCGCGACAGCCGGTTCAGCAACAAAACTCATAGCAAGCGGCCTCGTCAAAAGTCGGTGAAGGGGGATGGACCAGCCCCTATCGGGCCTCGGGTGGGAGACCTGCGCCAAGCCGTCGGTACAGGGCGAGGGTCTCATCGGCGATACGTTCTTGAGAAAACTCATGCAGGGCGATTTCGCGGGATCGCGCGCCCATGCGCTGCCGCAGGGCGGCATCTTCGGCGAGCGTCTTGAGGGCGGCCGCCAGGGCGACGGCATTGCGCACGGGGACGAGGAGGCCATTGTCCCCATCGCGCACGACCTCCTGGCATCCGCGAATCCGCGTCGCGATCAACGGGCGGCCACTCGCGGCGCCTTCGAGCAACACCTTGGGAAGCCCCTCGTGGTAGCTGGGCAGGACGACGACATGCGCCGCCGTGTAGACGCGGGCCATGTCTTCGCGATGGCCCCAGCACTCCACGACACCTTCCTGCATCCATTGTTGGAGGTGTGCTTCGGTCAGACCCGATGGGTTGCAGGGATCTACCCCGCCGACGAGCGCACAGGTGATGCGAACGCCTTGGGCTTTCAGGATCCGAGCCGCGGCGACGAACTCCTCGACCCCTTTGTCCCTCAGCAGGCGAGCAGGAAGCACCGCGATTGGAATGCCTGGTGGTTCGGGTGAAGGGGTGAATTCGCGGACGTCGACGCCGGCCCCGCGAATTATAGTGGCCTGCGATTCCGTGATGATGCCGGTCTGGAGCAGGTCGAATCGATCCTCCCCGTTCTGCACGATGACAGTTGAATATGGCGGGGCCACTGCCCACCTCAGCACCGGACCGAGCACCGCACGGAGGACTCTGGTGCGAGGGCTCTGGTCGTGAAAGAGATGCCCAAGCCCCGTGATGGCGTGGACCCTGGCGGGTACGCGAGCCAGGCGCGCTGCGATGCCCCCAAACAGCACCATTTTCAGGGCAACGTGATGGACGAGCTGAGGGCGCTCACGCCGGCAAATCCGCACCAGCTCCCACAGGGCGGCACAATCCTGGAGCGGATTCTGAAAGCCACGACGCAGTTTGATGGGAATCAGTCGGAATCCCTCATCTTCGATCACCTTCCCGTGCCGTTCCACGCGCGTGGCCACGATGACCTCGAAGCCGGCTGTGCGGGCCGCCCGACCAAGATGCAGGCGGTGCGAGCAGAAATAGGAGTCATCGTCGACGATGAACAACAACTTTGGCATGGGGACTCCGCTCCGGCGAGTGATGCCGAAGCCGCGAATCGGCCTTAGGCTGGCCGCAGGAGGACCTCGAAGCCGGAGACCAGCAAGTCGTGTTCCGGCAGGTCACAGTACGGGCTCGAGAGTTTCGTGCGAGGGATCGGCAGGTGCGGCCACTGCGTTGTCTGAATCGATGTCAGGGTGAAGCCAGCCGAGCGAAAGTGCGACAGCATCTCGCCATAGCGGATGCGGTTGCTGTAGTACCCTGAGCGTGCGATGAAATGTGATTCCCACAAACGTTCGGAAAACCGGAGATGGTTCAGGTTCCAGGCCATTAAATCGGTCAAGTCCATGAGGTGTGAGCACACGCCCGAAGGCCGAAGGATGCGCCGTAGCTCCCTGAGGTATTCGCCGAACTGATGTTTGCGAATGTGCTGGAGGACGGTGTGCGACCACACATAATCGACGGAGGCCGTGGGAATGAGTCGCAGCGAGTCGAGTCCGCGGGTCAGATACTGGGCTCTGCAGGCGCCTAACAGCTCATCCACCGTGGTGATCTGCTCAAGCGACGGCGGGGCCAGTCCCAACTCCGCGAGGTGTGTGCTCAGTCGGCGGTACGAGGACATCCCGGCGCTGGCAAACTCACCGACGTCGAGCAGGTAGTACTGCGAGGCGCCGTGGGCGCGGGCGATCACGGCGGAGGCCAGAGAGTCGCCGGGCCCCACTTCGAGCCCGACGAACGAGGGCAAGGGCGCCGCGCTGCGGGCACGGTCGAGGTGGTGGCGAAAGACGCCGACGGCATAACCTGGGTCGTCCATCGCCCCGTGCCGGAAAAGGCCGAGCCGCGCCCATTGCCGGTAGTTCACGGGTAAGTGTGTCAGCGCCCACTTGGTGAGCAGCTTGCTCCACCATGGTAGGCCAGTCGCCAGGCTGGTCATGGGCAGGGGTTCCTAGGACGATGTGACTCTAAGACGTCAGGCAACAGGACGACTATGCGGCTTGCAACAACACTGAGAACCCTGAGACCGACAAATCGCTCTCCGGCAGGTCGCGAAATGTCCGAGCAAGACGAGCACGGTCGATCGGCAGGTGATTCCACCGGGACTCATGTGTGACGGTGGCGAGAAAACCCGCGGCTTGAAACTCGGACAGCATTTCACCAAACCGGATGCGGTTGGTGTAGTACCCCGAGTGCGCGATGACGTTGGATTCCCAGAAACCCTCTGAGAACCGCAAGTTGTTGAGACTGAATGCCATGAGATCCGAGAGATCGACGAGATGCGAACAGGCCCCCGTTGGATGGAGGATGCGGCGCAGCTCGCGGAGGTAGGGGGTAAACTCATCGCGGCGGATTTGTTGCAGCACGCCGTGTGACCAGATGAAATCCACAGAGCTCTCGGGAATGGTACGAAGGGATTCGAGCCCTTGTGTCAGGTACTGTGCACGGCAGGCCGTGAGCAGCTCGTTGATGGTCGTCATCCCATCGAGGGGTGGGCTATTGAATCCCTGGCCGGCCAGATACGTGGTCATCTGACGATAGGAGCCGAGGTCAGTATCGGCAAACGGGCCAATGTCAACGAGGAGGTAGCGCGAGGCCCCATAGGCGGAGGCGATGACCGCCGACGAGAGTGAATCGCCAGGCCCGAGCTCCAGACCAACGAATTTGTTGAACGGCCTCACCGCCTGTGCCCGCTGGAAATGCTGTTGAAATACTCCGAACGCGTAGGCGGGATCGTCCATCGCGCCGTGCCGGAAGAGGCCGAGCCGCGCCCATTGCCGGTAGTTAACGGGTAAGTGTGTCAGCGCCCACTTGGTGAGCAGTTTGCTCCACCACGGAAGGGCGAGGGCCCGGTTGCTCATGTTGAAGCCTTTCTGTTTCTGCGCGCTCCTGGGCCGTCCAGGCTTGCAACATGAGGACGTCCCACAGGTGGTATTGCCAATTACGGCGGCCCGCGAGGTGATCCTCCCAGGCGGCGCGGATCGGGGTCGGGTCGAGCAACCCTTCGTCACGCAGTCGTTTCTCGTCCAACAACGTTTCCGCCCATTCGTGTAGCGGGCCTCGGAGCCACTGATCGATCGGGACGCCGAATCCCATCTTCGGGCGCTCGATCAAGGATGGCGGGACATACTTATAGAGCAACTGACGCAGCAGCCACTTGCCCTGTCCGTCCCTGATCTTCATCTCGAGAGGCAGTTGCCAGGCGAATTCCACGACGCGGTGATCGAGGAAGGGAATACGGCTCTCCAAGCTCACGCCCATGCTGGCGCGGTCGACTTTCACGAGAATGTCGTCCGGCAGATACGTCACCGTGTCGAAATACATCATGCGATGACCGAGAGTGGGGACGTCGGCCCACTCCGTGCGATCCGTCAGCGGGGTCGAGGGTTCGTTGGCGCCCAGGACCAACGCCGCCGGGTCTTTCCAATGGGAGACCAAGCCGAAGTAAATGGCCTCGGGCTCAGCCACGGATAAAATAGCCGCCAGTTTGTGCAGTTTATCGCCGGGAGTGCGTTGGCGCAGCCCTGACGGCAGGGCGGGGTTGATCCAACGGAACAGACGATCCCACTGTTGGGGCGACACTGCCGTGCAGGATCGGGCCAGACTCTGCCGCAGCGTCGGCGGCATCCAACCAATGTGGCGCCAGATCCGTTGCGCCCAGAAATACCGCGTGTATCCGCCGAACAGCTCGTCGCCGCCGTCGCCGGATAAGCTGACGGTGACGTGACGCCGAGCGAGTTGAGAGACGAGGAAGGTCGGAATTTGCGAGACGTCGGAGAAGGGCTCGTCGTAGAGCGTCGGGATGGCTGGGATCACCGCGCGCGCTTCTTCCGGGCGGACGTACAATTCGGTGTGGTCCGTACCGAGGTGGCGTGCGACCGCCTTTGCATGTTCGGCCTCGTTGTACTCGGCTTCCTGGAAGCCGATGGTAAAGGTCCGGATGGGCCGCGCGCTTTGCGCTTGCATCAACGCCACGACGGTGGAGCTGTCCAATCCGCCGGAGAGAAAGGCGCCGAGTGGGACATCCGCATGCATCCGAATGCGGACGGCATCGCGGAGTACACGATCGAGCTCATTGAGCGCGTCCTGTTGGTCGCCTTCGAACGGGGTGGCGATCCCCGCTTCCGCAGCTTGGCGTGCAGACCAGTAGCGACGGATGGACGGTGTCCTGACGCCGGTGCCAAGCGGCAGCGTCAGCAAGGCGCCGGGTTCCAGTTTGGAAATCCCGCGATAGATCGAGTAGGGCGCGGGCACGTAATTGTGTCGCAGGAACAGCGCCGCCGCATCCCGATTCCACTCCCGCCGGAAGTTCGGATGGGCCCGGAGTGCCTTTAGTTCCGATCCGAACAAAAAGGCCTTTCCCATCCATCCATAGTAAAGGGGTTTTTCGCCCAGTCGGTCCCGGACAAGATGGAGAAGCCGTTCCTCCCGGTCCCACAAGGCGAACGCAAACATGCCATTGAAGCTGCCTACAGCGAGGTCCAGTCCCCAGTGGCTGATGCTTTCGAGCATCACCTCCGTGTCCGACGTGCCACGAAACCGGTACCCCAGCCCTTCCAATTCGTCCCGCAGGTCCTTGAAGTTGTAGATCTCACCGTTGAACACGATGACATACCGGCCCGATTGCGAGACCATGGGCTGGTGACCCTCGGGCGACAGATCCACAATCGATAAACGACGATGACCCAACGCGATGCCGGCCGCCGGATCCACCCAGGTTCCCACGTCGTCTGGGCCTCGATGGATGAGCGAGTCGGCCATGCGGAGCACGGTGGTGCCCATCTCCGCGCGCGATAGCTGGAGATGGGTGTCAAGAAAGCCGGCAATTCCGCACATATCAGAGGGCCTTTCTCAGGGCGACGTGTGGTCAGCCTCTACGAGCGAAGAACGATGATGAAGGGTTACCGGGCAAAGAGGGGTTTTTGCGCCAGGATGATCGGCGAACCCAATCGGTGAACCAGTTCGCGCACGAGCGGCTGCACCCACGGGTGTTGTGCCACACGGGCCAAGCGGGCGAATCCTAACTCTTCCAGCCGGAAGCCGGCATAGTCGGGCTCGATCAATGAGAAGGTAAACCAACGCGCAAAGCTGCTCATGATGGCGCGACGATCTCGGTGGTGTGTTCGCTGGTCGACCCACGCGAGTGCGTCGCACGTCCATTGGCGACGGCTCCGTTTGTCCTTGAAGTGTCCAAGCCCGATTGTCCGCAGGGCCAGTGTGTAATAGAAGCGGGTGCGCGAACCTTCGGCAAACCAATGCACAAACGGAATGCCGACCCCTCCTTCCCGGAATTGTTCACGTGTCGGAACCGTGCACAGCAACGTCCCACCGGGTTTGAGGACACGGTAGATTTCCGCCAGCGCGTCATCCAGGTTCGGTACCTGGTCGAGGACCTGATTGCAGATCACTGCATCGAAGCGATTCGCCTCAAAAGGAATGGTTCTGTGGGCGGCGGTTCGTACGACGGAATCAGTCGGATTCTTGAGCGCGCCCTCCATTGGAGGGGCGGACCCATCCGGATCCATCCGGACACCGTACACCTCCAGACCGGCTTGACGTCCGACGTCAATCACCTGGCCCGCCCCGCAGCCGTAGTCGAGAATGGTTGGACTGGGGACCAGCGCGTGCGCGGTGGCGGTGCGCAAGAGATAGCGATGGGCGATGTGCAGCCTCATGCGTACGCTTCCTGCTGAGCCGGGCGATCGATCATCGACATATAGAGGCGTTCGTAGTGTGCGACCATCGTGGAGAGTTCGAAATATGTGCGTACTCGTTCGCGAGCGGCGGTGCCCAATTGGGTACGGGCTCCCTTCGTCAGCTCCAAGATGCCCTGGCAGGCTCCGGCGAGCGCTTCGGAATCGCGCGAGGGAACGACCCGGCCGGTCTCACCGACGATGAAGGATGAATCGCCGACGTCGGTCACCACGCAGGGAACCGCACAGCTCATGGCCTCCGCGACCACGTTGGGAAAGGACTCGCCGAAGGACGCCGACACGGCGACATCGAGTGCGGCCGTCAGGCGTGGGATGTCGAATCGTCGCCCGAGGAGGCGGCACTGGTTCCGGATCCCCGCCGCATCGATCCATGCGGACAGTCGTGTATTGTTCCAATCGAGCTCGTCACCGCAGAACAAGAAGTAGGTGCCCGGACGGCGTGCATGCAGGCGAGCCGCCGCGGCAACGAAGTTGCGATGGTCTTTTTGTGGATGGAACCGGCCCACAATGCCAACCAAGGGCGCCAACGCGGGGATCGCGAGTTCCTGTCGCACCGACCCATAGGCGTCCGGATCCGGACGGAACTGATTCAAGTCGAGTCCATTGCGAATCGTAACCATGTGTTCTTGAGAATAGCCGACGGCAGCGTGAGACTTACGAGCGGCTTCTGAGCTACACACAATGGACGCGGGGAGCCAGCGGGAGAGGCGTGCACAGGCTTTGACGGTTTGGAGCGTGAGCCATCGGTTACCTTCAGTGCTCAAGTCGCTTTGGCGAATGCCCCACACCACGGGGATGTTGCGAGCCAGTTTGGCCGCGAGACCGCCGAGAAGGTCCGCATGATACATCCAGGTCTGCACGAGCACAGGCGGTTCTTGTCGAAGCCACTGAACGAGCCGAGCGACGGCGATGGGATTGGGGATGCCAGGGCGCATGCGCAGTGAGCGAACGGGCACATCCGCAGCTCGAATGCGTTCGGCGACGGGACCGGGGTCTGTGAGGCAGACGACTTGCGGCGCGAAGCGGGTCCGATCGAGCCGGGAGAGCAGACGGGACAGCGCCATCTCTGCCCCCCCCATGGCCAGACTCGTGGTGATGAACCAAATGGCGTGTGGTGTGCCCATCGGCAATTATGTAGTGGTACGTGACAAGTTGTTCGATCTGTAGGGACGGCCACGCACGGGGCCGTCCGACTTCTGTACGCCCAACACGACAGGGCGAGAACTAAGTAATTGAATTCTTGTCCGGTTTGTTCAAAGTCCGGATAGGCACCGAGCTTGCACCTTCCCAGGGAGCCTGGGCTGTACCCGGAAGAGAGGACCAATACTTGTCACAACCTACGACGATCAGCGAGACTCAACCCATGTGCGTAAAGCATAGAACGAAAGATCGCCGCACACCTTCCCTGACTTGGCTCGCGATGAGCCTCTCGGTAGTGACCGTCGGCGCAGGCATGATCGAGCTGCCTGGCATCCAGCATCCATGGCTCCCGTTGGGACCTGTTCCCGTCGTGAATGCTGCGGAGCTTCAATCCAGAGCGATCGAGGACCTCCATCCGGATGCGGAGGGGGCCAGGCGAAAGCGCAAGAGTTTGCTGGCGCGTCAGTCAACGGGACGTCTTCCAGCGAGCCCCGCACCAGCCGTGTTCTCTCGATCAAGCGATACGACTATCGCGCCACAGGCGGCCATGTCTGCCGGTCTCTCATCACCGGCGATTCCGGCCGGCAGCGCGGGCGCGGGATCGGAGACCACAAAGTCGCTGACCGGACGGGGTTTTTCACAATTGATGGCAAGGTTTCCTGGGATCACGCGCATCTTCCAGGCGCCACCGCCTGTCGCCCCAACGGGCCCCAGGCAAGCCGCTCCGCCGCAGGGGGGCACCCCGGTGCTGACCCCGACGCCACCTCCAGCACCGACGCCGACTCCGTCACCACCCCCACCTCCGCCTGTGACGTCTCCGCCCCCGCCAGCTCCGTCACCCACCATGACGCTCAAAACAGATATGGGGATTCATAACGAGCCGGCTCTGCCGTCGTTGCCCCGGGCGGGATCGAAAATTTCCGACCCGGTCTTCGGCACGACCGTGTTGCGGCTGACGGACGGGTCGGATGGGAATAGCGACGTGCAGGTGCAATATTCCTACTGGCCGACTTTTAACAAAGATTGCACGCGTCTAGTGGTCGTCGCCCAGTATGAGGCTAATCGCAGCGTGTTCTATACGTTCGATCCGACTACGATGACCGCCACTCGTGATCACGTCTTGACGTCGCCGCCGTCCTCGGGCTGGTTGATGGATCGTTCCGACGTCATCTGGAGCGGTACCGATCGAGACGTCATCTACGGCCACAACGACGTGCACATGCTGTGGACCTACAATGTTGCTTCCAGACAGTATGCCCTGGTCAAGGACTTCAGCGCCCACGTGGTGTCCGGGGGAGGGCTCTACCAGATGAGCAAAAGCCTCGATGACGACGTCTTCGGGTTTACCTTGACCAACAGTGCCGGCGGCTACGTGGGGTATCTTGTGTGGAAACGCAGCACCGATCAGATTCTGCTGAAGCAGATGTCCACGCGGGTTGATGAAGTGCAAGTCGACAAGACCGGCCACTACTTAAGCGTCGCAAATTCAGACGGCAATTCTCAGATCTGGAACCTCGATACCAAGACCCTTACCACTCTGGTATGGGGTGTGAACGGCTATTACCACTATGACACTGGGCACGGGACACTCCTAACCATCGGCTCAACGAACGACTTGTCCTATCGTTCGTTAGCCAGCCCGACCCAAGGGCGCAGCATCCTTCCAGGGTATGTGCGATATGGCTCGCAGCAAGATCACTTCTCGCTGCAAGCGGACGACGAAAACTGGGTGGTGGTCAGCCGCTATAGCACGAGCGGCGGCGGGGTCCAGGCGGCGTTCGACAATGAGATTGTCCAGATTGCCACCGACGGTACCGAACGTGTGCGTCGCCTTGTCCACCATCGCAGCGTCTTTAACGACTACAACGATTCCCCGAGGGCCAACATCAGCCGTGACGGACGCTTCGTGGCCTTCACCAGCAATTGGGGACAAGCGGACGGGCGTCGCGACGTGTTCATCGTCAAAATCACGCCGGCGCCTTAGTTCTCACGCCTGATGTGCGGCGAGAGTCCGGCGCGCATCCCACCGAGTCAGTTCGACGCCTCGCGGTTGTGTCATATCCAACCCCGGTCACCCCACTATTCCTGTGCAATCATCCTGCCGCCCGTGGGGCGTGGATTCCGGATAGCGTCCTCGCAAACGTGCTGCGCGATCAATTGTCCCGCCACAGCGTGCCCCTGCTCATTCCAGTGGCCGATGCCCATTCCAGAGTTCGCGAAGCCGTGTAGGAACATCTGGCGCTCTTCGGCGTAACGTTGGAGCAGCGGCGCGAGGGTGAGAACGGGGATCGAGGCCCGAACACCGAGCGCACGGATCCGGTGGTCAGGGTAGAGAAGATCAGGGACCCCGAGGTGCGCGGCGACGCGTTGCCGTACGGTCGCGTCGGGATGCACCTGTGCGCTGTTGCTGAGGGTTGCCACCAAGAACCGGGCGCCGTGCGCGGCCACTTCTTGCTTCATGCGTTCGATCAAAGCCTCCGTCACTGCCCATGCGTTCGTCCATTCCTCTGTCGTCGGTGCCGCATACACTGACGCATCGAGGCCGGCCTCGCTGAGGAGCGATCCGGTCACTGAGTCCAAAGTGATTGGGCTAGACCCTCGGGTGGTCGAGCGGGCGTTGACCAGCCGGCGGCCCTCGTTGATGACCTGCATCACGCGCGAAGCATTCATGATGCGGTACCCCAACTCGGCGAGTGGCTTCAACCGCATTTGGAATCCCGGGTGCGTGCGAAACGACAGGTCGGCCTTCAGTTCATCCCCCTGCAGGACAAAGTACGGAATCCAGTTGTTGCCTTCCAGGACCTGAGAGTTGTTGCGAATATCATTCCCGGTGGTCACCGCCAGGAGCACCAGGTCTGGGTGATAGTCCCAGACGCGCGTGCGCAAGGTGAGCAGTTCCTGTGCCGTTCCATACCCCGACACGCCGAAGTTCAACACCTCGACGCTGTGGCCAGCCCACGCGGAACAGGCGGAAAGATCCCGCTCCATGACGGACCAAAAGGTGCGTTCCAGCGGGACTTGCAGGGCTTCGGTATAGGAGTCTCCGAGGACCGCAATGCGGACTGTCCTCGGGGGTTTAGTCAGGGTATGGTCCCGATCGCGGAGTCCGGCGCGATTGATCTGTACGTAGGTGCGTCCTTCCCGTGTCCACCATCCTTCCGCCTGCGGACGCAGCGCCGTTCCGGTGTCGGGGTCGTACCGGGAGAAACTCGGGTAGGAGACGCCTGCTAGGTGGAGCCCCACTTCACTGAGGGCCCATCCGACCAGAAGGCCAAAGAGCAGTAACATCCCAGAGCGCCACCAGCCCTGATCTCTGGTTTGCCCTGTTTCCATCACAAGCGCGATGGCCCCGCGGTGTGGGGCACCCATTCCCGCTGCCCGCTTCGGACTAGCAGTGACATGCGCTGTGTCTCCTGGGTCGGCGTGACCGCCATCGCGGCGATCAAGGCGAAAAGCAGAAGGGTATTCTCTCGATAGACGAGGGAGTGGGACGCGAAGCCAAACAAGAGCACTGCTCCGGCAAAGGTGAGCGCGATCAGCCGTTGATCCCGTGGCGCACCCCAGATCGCGGCGACCACGAGCAACGGGAATAGTATCGCTCCAAGCAAGCCGTGGTCGATCATGAAGGCCAGATACTGATTGTGCGGGGGAATGCGATCTTCGAGATAACTGCCCGTCCCGTGCCCCACGATCGGTTGCGCCGTGATCTTGGCCCACGCGGCGGCGGCGAGTGTACGGCGCTCCCAGCTCGAATAGTCCTCGACACGTCCTGGATCGACAAACCACTCCATCCGCTCAAGGACATTCGTGTTGAAGAAGCCCTTCTGATCCAGCAGCGTCAGAACGGAATCCAAGCGCGGAAGCACGAGCACGATAGAGAAGACGAGGCCCGCGAAGCTGGCCGTGACAAACTTCTTGGCCGAAACCTGGCGACCGACGACCAATCCAGCCACGGCTAATCCCCACGCGAGTATTCCAGCACGGGAGACCGTCAGCATGACACCGACTCCGGTGGCGACCAGAAACGGGACGCGCAGGGCAGGCCATAGACTGCCCACGCTGAGAATCATTCCCAGCACAAGACACTCGGCAGCCGTATTCGCATTGATGTACAGCCCGGCCGACCGACCGCCCACGTATTCGTGGGAGAGGGGCCAATACAGGAGTTCGAAAACGTTCACGGCCACCCCGAACAGGACCGCCCCCGCCAGCGCCTGCCGCGAAACCGTCAAGACACGGCTGTGCGAGAACAAGAAGAACAAGACGATCAAGACGCTCGCGCCCTGCAGCCGCCAGCGGACTTCCTGCCAAGCCATGTCCGACTGGGAAGAAAGAAAGAATCCGATGACGGCCACCCAGACATAGAGGACACACCACAAGAGGAGTGGCGAGGAGAACACGGTGCGAGAGGGAGCGCGCCAGAATATCGCCGGCGCGGCCAGCGCGGCGAATGCCAGCCACCAATGTTTGGGGGCCTCGAAGATTTTGACACCCAATTCATCGTACAGATACAGCGGCAGGTTCGTGAAGAAGACGAACATGGCGATGACCGCCAGCACGATGCGATAGGTGGTCATCGGGAATCCCTACGGCCCACGGTGCGGAATGTGCGGGAATCGACGATGGCCCTGGCGGCTTCTTCGTGGCCGAGCACGTTCCAATGGCCGTCGACCGGCCATTCAAAGCGCACACCCTCGCGGCGCACACGCTCCACCATAGGCGGTTGGAGGTCGATTGCTTCATGTCCCGCCCGGCGCGCGGCCTCCAGGAAGTATCGGCGCATCACGGCGAAATAGCTCGATTCGGCTCGTCGGAGGTCCTCATCCGAGTAGATGGCAGGGCGGACGGCATCGACCACAAACACCAGCTTGGTACGATCGAGCGGAAGCCGCTTGGCCAATTCAGAGAAAAAGGCGTCCACCGCTCGCCGGGAATCGGCCAGCCGGGTGGTGGAGGCCAGGGCGATCGTGTTGCCGATGTACTCCTCCTCCCCGCCCATCCAGTGGGCCAATAGTGATGGGAGCTGGGAGACCCCTCCCGTCTCCCAGAGATAGCGGACGAGTGAAGACGTGCGCAGCGCGCGCTTCAGACGATTGGGCGTATAGTCGATGCGGGTGAGGCCCGTAACGTTGGCTGCGGCATCGTCGGCGAAGTAGTGGTACCCGGGGTCGTTCCGATACTTTCGCAGGCTCTCGTCGAAGTCATTGCCCACAATGACGAAGACCATCAGCGCTGGATGAAATTCCCACCAGGCGAACTCGGCAAAGGCGACATACTGCGACAGTTGAGAGCCTGAGACCCCGATGCTGTAGACGGCTCGCTCAGCTTGGAGCGCGGTCGCGAGCCGTCCCTGCACAGTCTCCTGGTATGGCACCATCAAGGCTTCGACGTAACTATCGCCGATGACTGCGAGCGGACCATTCTCCGCGTAGCGGACATAGTCCTGGTCATTCACGAATCCGTAGTTGTTCACATGCCCACGGTTCACCAGCGCAAACTGCCAGCCGCGCGAGAATGTGAACGATTGCGACGGTGCATAGTGCAGAATGGGGGCCTGGGCATGTACCGGCGCGACACCCAGTGCACTCGTCACCGGCATGAGCCGCAGCGCCATTTCCAGCGCCGCCAATGTGACGCTGACACCGATGAGGCCGGCTAAAAACCCCAGCAGTCCTGTTCGATTTTGTCGATGCACAGCCATGGTTGTCTAGCTAAGGGGCGCGAACTAGGGGTAGATATGCCCTTCGTCGTCGATGGCGATGATCTTAGCGACCGAAGGAACACCAGACCCGTTCAAGATGAACAGCATGTAATGCCCAGGCGGCGCCTGGTTTTGGCTGGACGGTGCGGTTACGTTCAACCCTGTGGCCGTTTTGGTGAAGTCCAGCCGCAGGATACGCTGACTCTGGTCGAAGGCGTGGGTGACGGCTCCCAGGCGAATGAGCCGGGCGTTCGTGATGCTGGCGGCGTTCGGCGTCCTGACGAAAAAGGTCTCTGTGTAATAGGCATGTTGCGGCGCTGAGCTGATCGTTGGCCTGGTTCCCTTAAACAGATAGGGCGGTGAGTAGAGCTCGGTCTGGAAGGCGAGGTCGCCGCCGGCGCTGATGACGCGCCCGTCTGGGAGCAACATGGCCACCGAATGGTAGAAGCGTCCGACCCGCTGGCTCGCCATGGTCTGCCAGTTTCCCGTGTTGGGATCCCACAGTTCAGCGGGCAGCACCGGCTGGGTCGTATCGTTAAATCCGGGACCCTTGCTCCCCCCGACGGCCAGGACGGTGTTGTCGGGCAGAAGTACGAGGTTGTGATGGCGACGTGGAGTGGCCATCGACCCCGCGTATTGCCAGGAGTTGGTTTCGACATTGAAGACCTCGGCAGTATTCGTGGGCGGTTGCCCGCCCCCGGCAATCATTACCCGCCACGGGTCATACATTACCGCGGAGCCGTAATCGCGGAACCCGGGATGATTGTACGTGGCCACGGTAGACCAGGCTCCCTGTCCCGAAACGTCAAGGGTTCGCGTCTGCGGCTCCGGGCCCGCGACCAGCGCATTGCCCCACGGTGTCCAAAAAACCCATGAGTAGCTAAAGATTCGGAGCATGGCATTGGTCAGGTTGCGCCACGTGCCACTCCAGGGTTCGTAGACCTGCGGGAGCGGGTTCTCCAACTGGACGGTGTCGATAAATCCCGTCATCACCAGCACGTCACCCAGACCCATCGTCGTGGTGGTCGGGTACCACCGTCCGGCGTTCATGTCCGGAGTCCGGTTCCAGACGTTGGTCGAGGGATTGTAGGCGCTGGCGTAGGGGAGCCCAACGAACAAGTCGACGTGGCCCCCGGTCACGAGCATCGACCCTCCCTGCATGCCAGAATGGCCGCTGCAAAACAGATCGTAGCCGGCCTTGGCCAAGCTGACGACCTGCCCTGTCGCCGGATCCCACGTCCTCGCGTCGTCGCCGCTGATCCCGTTATTGCCGGGATAAAACATGACTTTTCCGTTCGGGAGCAGTTGCATGTGGATGGGTGCCACGGGGAACACCGGCCCGTTGACCCATCGGCCGACCGTCGAGGACTGAGCGTGAGCGGTGCCCAGGGCCACACTAACGCTGAACACTGTACACAACGTAAGAGTGGTCAACCGTCTCATTTGTGAGTCTCCTTTGAGGAAAGCGAGCGAGCAGGATGATGGGATGAATCGAACAAGACGTGCCCGACCACAGTCTCGCACAGGTCAAAATCAATTGGTCTGCTGACTCCCTCGCGATGAGAGGAGAAACACGCGAACCGGACCCTCATGCGTGCCGTGTGGGTCGTTTCGGTCGCGTCCGACTGCGACGACGTCGCCGCGGTCGTTCATCCCCACGCCCTGCATCAGCACTGTGCCTGGCGGAACTGCTGATAGGGTAGTCAGGTCCTGTGGCTCGCCGATCTTTTCCCACAAGACAGCGCGAGGCCCGTCGGCATTGCTGGCCGTTCCAATGATTCGTCCGGAATTGTCGATGGCGAGTGCCCGACTGGAGGCGCCTCCCGGGAGGGAACCGAGCGCCCGCATGCCTTCCTGCGCCGACCAGATGAACGCCCGCATCCCGCTGGGGCCCACGGAATACCCGACCACGCGCCCCGCGTTGTTCACCGCGATGGCTTCGCTAAGCGTGTCATTTGGCAAGGTGGCGAGATCTCGTAACTGCCCTCGCTCCCACAGGATCGCATGTGTACCTGCCGGGCCGTTGGAGCTGCCAACGACATAGTTGCCGTTGGGACTGATGCCCAGCGCCTTGCTGTAGGTACCGCCAGGCAACGTCCCGAGGTCCTGCGCGTTGGCGCCTTTGGCCCAGAGCACGGCATGCACGCCGCGGCTGCCGCTTGAGTATCCCACCACGTCGTCCCCCGCGTTGATGGCGAACGCCTCGCTGCCAGTATCGCCCGGCAGGGTGCCAAGATCGCGGGCCCCTTGGTTCTTCTTCCACAGGACCGCCCGGATGTTTGAGCGCGAATTCGCCGATCCGCAGACGTCCCCGGCATCGTTGAGGCCATTGGCGGTGATCGCATCACCGCCCTGGAGGCGCTCAAGGTTCTCGATGAGGTCGGTGGTCCCGCCGGTTGACAACAGGCGCTGGGACTGCCCGGTGCCCGGGCCTCGCCGTACGGCCACCTGTCCGAGTGCATTAGGGCCGGTGACCTTCACAATGTCATTGCCTGGCAACTCACGCGCGCTGAAGGATTGTGCGGCACCGGAGGGCGAACTCGAAAACACGCCCCACGCCCACAGGGCACAGCCGATGCCAAGCAGGAGCGCAGAGAATGTGACGCTTCGTCTCATAAGGACTCCTTTCCCACGCTGGTAAGGACGGTAACGGGTGGCGATTCTTTACATCCGGCCGCTGATTGCGCGGAGTCTTGGATGCGGGCCGCCGGCGAAGACGGCGTCGCGGCGCGCCGGACGCCTTCGTGCGGCAGAAGTGCGAGCAGTACGGATTCAGTTTCCGAGACCAAGCGTTGAATGGAGAAACGTGATTCGATATTGCGTCGACCCGCCCGGTGGTCGACGGCCGAGCGAGAAATAGCCCGTTGCATCGCCTGCGCCAGCGCGACGCTATCACGCGGTGGGACGATGACGCCGTGGTTGCCGACGATGTTCGCGGAGTCACCCACCTTGGTGACGACGCAGGAGAGCCCGCAGGCCATCGCTTCGGCGATCACATTGCCGAATCCCTCGCCTTCGCAACTGCTGTTGACGAGGACATCCAAGGCGTTGTAGGGGCCCACGAGATCATGCTGTGCAGACCGCCACAGCAACCGCCCGTTCAAGCCCAATGACTGTCCCAGACGGTACATCGCGGTCAGATGGTCCGTCGGTCCATCTCCGATAATCACGAAACGGACGCTCGGGCGCTCGCGGCGCAAGAGCGCAGCCGCGTGCAGAAATGTCGCATGATCTTTCATCGGCGCCACCCGTCCGACGATGCCGATCACGAGTTCATCGTCTCGTACGCCCCATTCCAGCCGGGTACGACGCCCGGCCTCAGGGTTGGGGACAAACCGGGTTGTGTCGATGCCGTTTGGGATGACCACCATCGAGCGGTCGCAATATCCGAGGTCGATGTAATCCTGGTGGCCGGTGTGTGAATTGACGATGATCCTGTCGGGCACTCGCGACAGCAGGCTCGTGGACTTGAGGCCGGCGCGAAACAGCCAGTCATACGCGTGCGGGTCCACCGCGGAGTCACGGACCCCCCACACGATGCGAAGGCGCGGAAACCGAATCTTGAGCAGCGCGGCGACCAGATTCGGGTCCGTGAGGTAGCTGTGAAGAATGTCCGGGCGTTCGTGTCGCACCAGCCGAATGAGGCGACGGGTGAAACCAATCACGTCCCAACGGCCCTGTTTCTTGAGGCTGCGGACGAGGACGCCGGCTCGTTGCAGATCCTGCTCGAGCGGACCGCCGTCATAAAAAGTGGCGACGGTCACCCGGTGCCCCCGCTCATGCAGGCCCTTGGCCAAGACGACCAGCTGGCGCTCAGCGCCGCCGAAATGGAGTGAGCGAAGCAGGAACAAGAGCTTCATGGCTGTGACGCCGCCTTCACAAACGTGAATTCGTTGCAGCCGCGTCCACCGCGGCAGGTCTTAAGATTTTGCAGGTGGAAGCCGCGAACTCGGTAAAAACGGAAGATGTCTTCAGGCTTGGCCACCTCGAAGGGATACCCGCCGACCCAATCGACGAGATCGCGCCAAGGCGACATGCCGCGGTCGTAGTCGTCCCGCCACGAGGCCAGCGGGCGGCCGCGAACAACATCGAGCGCCAAAGGGATGCTCCACACATAGAAGAACGAGGGAATCAGCATCAGCAATTTGACAGGCTGCGGGGCCAGATTGTAGAGGCGCTTGATACGGGTCCAGGCCCGACTGACCGTCCCTTGGTCGTTGTAGATCGAGATCAGGAGCTGGCCATTGGGGGCCACCGCCTGGGTGACATGGTCCAACGCGTGCCACATCGCGCCGGTGTGATGCAGCACGCCCCAGGAGTAAACGATGTCGTGGCGTCCTAGGGACTGCACAAAGGCCCCGTCCAACACCGAGCCCTCTTGGACGACCCACTGCGCGTCGTTGGGGAAATGCTGTCGCTTTAAGGCCTTCGTGCAGGCAACGGAGTGAGGATCATAGTCCACAGAACGCACCTGCGCCCCGAGACGTCGGGCGGCCAGGCTGAACAGGCCGCTGCCTGAGCCGATATCCAGAAAGGTCAATCCGTCCAGGCGGTCCCTTCCGAGTGCGTCACGAAGGGAGCGTTCGGCGGCGGCGATCCGCTGGTCATCGATAACGGGGAGGTACTGGGCCCAATTTTTTCCGAACTCGAACCGATCGCCTTTGGCAATTTCCGTTGCGTGTTGGGTCATGCACACTTCCTTGGTTGCAAATCCAGAAACAGCTGGTCCCAGAGCGCGCGGATTTTGTCTGCGCTGAATCGCTCAGACACCTCCATTGCGCGCGCACCGAGGCGCTGCCGTGCGGCGGTGTCGGCCATGAGGGAGGTCAGCGCGAGATGGAGGGCCGGGACGTCATCAGGGGGCACCAGCAGCCCATCAATCCCGGTCCTGACGATTTCGCGCGGCCCGCTCGGGCAATCAGCCGCGATGACAGGTACCCCAAGCGCCATGGCCTCAAGGAGTGCATTGGGAAATCCCTCGTAGCGAGACGGCAAGACGAAGAGGTCGGCTTCCGCCAAATATCGGTGGGGATTGGTGACATGTCCGAGGAAATCCACACGACCTGCCAAGCCCAACGTCGTCGTCAACAGCTCAAGGCGGGCGCGTTCCACACCCTCGCCTAAAATCGTCAGCTTCCACTCCGGATACGCCGTCACACATTTAGCAAAGGCCCGCAAGAGGACATCGAAGCCCTTTTGATGCGTCAGACGGCCCATAGCGACGATCCTGGGCGGTGAGTTGGCGGCCGGCTGGCTGGCGCCGTTTCGGGCCGGCGCGGGGCGAACCGGATTCGGGATGACCCGGATCGCCCTGTCGGGCATGAGCCGTCGCGCCCAATCCCGCACTGATCCCGATTGGACGACCAACGCGGCCGCCCGACGGTACAGCAACCGGCGCAATCCATCCCAGGCTGTGCCAATCGACTGGTAGCGAGGGTCGATGCGTTCAGAAACAACCACGGGAATCTCAAGTCCCGTACTAGCCAAGATCGTGAGCACGTTGGTGGTGTCCATGAAACTTAGGATGAGATCCGGTGTTGCGTCCTTCAGCGTGGCGCGCAGACGGCGGATCCGTTCCCAATTGTGACGGAGTGCTGCTCGTGCGTCGGCCGACGTGGCGGTGAGCCCGAGTCCGATGCGGCGAACGGCTGCGTGCAAGGGGTAGCGGTCGGCGCCTGCTGGACCGAGGGTGATCAGGGTCACGATGCGTCCCGCCGTCGCCCAGTCGTTGGCCAATTCGGAAAGCACCCGCTCAGCGCCTCCGCCGTCGAGCGATGAAATGACAAGTGCGATATGGAACCGGTCCATCGAACGCTCTCCGCAAGCGCTATTCGTGAGGGGTCGCCCGGGTGGTTGTGCGATGAGCCAACATGTGGCGGCATGCCAACCACAGGAACAAGCAGGAGGCCAGATACATGATGCTCGACGCGAGCGCGATCCCTTGGACCTTCCACCAGCGCATCAGGAGGTAACTGCTCACGACGTTGACCACAAAATTGAGTCCAGCCCCCCACATCAGCCACCGGTTGGCCTGGAGGGCGGAGAGCGCACGCACATACAACATGCCGACGATGTAGCTGGGGAGCTGGAGCAGCAACAGTGCCTGAACCGCCGCGACCTGCGGCGTATCGGAAGGCAGGAACGCCCCGCGCTCGAAGAACCCGGCCACGATGCTCGGGGAGAAATACATCATCAGGGCGGTGAATGGGACGATGATGGCCAACAGGATCCGTGTATAGAACGAGAGCGTATGGCGAAGCGGATCCCATTCCCCATTGGCGACCAGCCTGGAGAAATGCGGAAGGACGGCGGTGCTGACGGCAACCGCCCCAATCCCAATCACAAGCGTCGGGAATTTGGTTCCGTACGAAAGGATCGACACACTACCAGGGTCGAGGAGCGACGCCAGAGATTGGCTGACGACGCCAGCGCTGCCCATGAGACAGGCCCCGGCCAACATCGGCCAATACTGTTGCCAGACCTCCTGAAGGGCCGGGCTCTGTGCACGCCACGATGGCAGCACCGGGATGCCGAGTTGCGCCAGTCCCCAGCCCAAGAGCGCGACCTCGCAGGCCGCCCCGGCCACTGTCCCCAGCGCCAGGGCATAGGCATCCCACTGTCGGCCCAGCCAAAGCACGGCAACGGTCATGACGATCGCCGGCAAGATCGGCGCGATGGCCGCGAGCCAGAACCGATCGTGTGCATTGAGGACGGCGCTCCAACTGGTGCTGATCCCGGTCAGAATCAACCCTGGAAGCAGCCACAGGTAGAGCCAGGTGGTGAGCTGCGCTTTCTCAGGAGAAAAGCCGGGACTGATCGCGCGCACCACGGGGCTCGCGGCCAAGGCCAGGAGCCCCGCAAGCAGGAACAGCAGCCCGACGCTCCACCGCATGACGCTCGACAGCAATTGGAACGCGGCATCGTCTCCGGCCTGTTCACGCAGTCGGACATAGGCGGGAATGAGCGCGGCATTGAGCGAGCCGCCGATGAGGTTGATCCCGAACTGCGGGATCAGGAACGCCATCAAATACGCGTCCAGACTATCACTCGTACCGAACTGATAGGCGACAACCAGCTCCTTGATGACCGAGACGGCCTTAACCACCACGGTCATCACGCCGACTGTGACGATGGCCGACCCGACCTGGTGATGCAGCGACTGCGCGCGCCATGCGCGCCAGGCTGCCGCCCAGCCTGCCGGCGGGTTGAGCCAGGAGGTCACGCTGATGGACGAGCCGCCCGATGATTCTGGGTTCACAACGCGATCCTCAGCCGGCCCGGCCTACGCTCGTGCATAGGCCGATTGGTAGGCGTAATAGGGCACGTCGGTGACGGTCGCTTTCTGCAGCACGACACCCAGCACGCGTCCCCCCGACCCCGTGAGGCGGCGCACGACGGTGCGACAGGCCTGGCGGCTGGTTTGGCCTGCACTGACCACCACGAGAATGCCGTCGACTTGCGGAGCGAGTACCACCGGATCGGTGACGAGCAAGGCAGGCGGGGTGTCGACGATCACGTGATAGCCGGCGGCCTGATATCGCCGGATGAGGTCACTCATCTGTTTGGTATGCAGCAATTCGGAGGGATTGCTGGGGGTGGCCCCGCGAGGGACGACCGACAGGTTCGGAAGATCGGTCGTGTAGAGAATCTCGCGATCGGAGCAGGCGCCCATGAGAAAGTGGGCGAGCCCGTGCGGGGTGCCATTGCCGTTGCGAACATTGAACAGAGGATGCGTGATCGACTTGCGCAGATCCGCATCGATCAGGACAACCCGGGTGTTGTCCAGTCGGGCCATAGCGATAGCCAAATTCACGGCAAGGGTCGTCTTCCCCTCGCTTTCTCCCGGGCTGGTCACGAGCAGGGAGGTGGTCGGTTGCATGGAATTGGACAACAGCACGCTTGTGCGGATGGCCCGGACACTTTCGCTGATCGGACTTAAGGGTTGTGCAGTCGGGACTAACGCGGACTGCGCCAGGTCGGCTTTCGGAGCTAACGGGATGGACCCCAGGACGGCCAGGCCCGGGATGTAGCGCTCGACGTCGTCGGCCTTCTTGAAGCTACGATCACGGGCTTCCGCGACGAACGCCAACGCAATGCCGGAGAGCAGCCCCATCAACACGCCCAACATCGCGTTCAAGGTTTTCCGGGGGCGTACGGGTGCCACGGCCGGGACGGCCGGGTCTCCAAGATAGACGTTCCCACTGCGCATGCCGGCGGCGACGTCGGTTTCCTTCGTCGCTTTCAGGAAAATGTCATAGAGGTGCTGACTGCTTTCGGCATCACGCTCCAGCATGGCGTGTTCGGTCTCGTACTGCTGGTCGTTTGAGGTTTTCTCCTTCTTGTACCGATTGACCGCCTCGCGTGTGGCCCGTTCCTTCGCTACCGCGACGTCGTATTCGCGCTTGAGCGAGTCTACGATCTTTTGAATCTGCTCCTGGATTTTGGTGTGCAGCAGCTCCAGCTCGGACTTCGCGCGGGCGAGTTTGGGGTGCAGGGGGCCGTATTTGTCGGACAGGTCGAGCAGCTCGCGGGAGGCGGTGATCTCCTGCGCACGCAAGGTCTGAATCAACGGGGCATTCAGAATTTCGGTCGACCCGTCGAGGCTATCCCAATTCATGCGGCCGTCCGGCGTGCGCTGACGGAGCAACGCTTGGATCTGGTTATACCGCGTGGCGGTTTCGGTTTTTCGCATTTCTGACCGCACCAGCTCGGAGTTCAGTTCGACGAGGTTGTGCGCAACAACCGGCTGCCGCTCGCGTTCGCCCAACAATCCGTGTTTGTTGCGGAACTCGTACAAGGCCCGTTGGGAGGACGTCACCCGGTCGCGGAGTTCGTCGAGGTGCGACATGAACCACTGTGCGGATTTCTCCTTCGAGGTGGCAGTCAATTCTTGGGTGCGCTCGATATATACCGACGCAAGGGTGTTTGCGGCCAGGGCGGCAAAGGCCGGATCTTTCGAACTGACAGTGATGTGGGCGAGGCGGGCTCCTCGCACTGGCATTACGTCGAGGTTCTGCGCAAACCGGCCCAGCAACCGCTCCTCAGACTGCGCCACATCCGCGGCAGGGACGGCCGCCGCCTTGGACTCCCACCACGTCCGGACGTGCTGCGGGACGAATTTGCTGAGGAACGAGGGTTTGGCGGCGGGCTCCGGGGGAGTGCCGTACTCTGCCGACTCCGCCAGGTTGAGGCGCCGCGCCGTGCGCAATAAGACCTCGTGGCTTTTCATGAGTTCGAAGTGGGTCTGGAAATACTCAGGGCTGGTGTCGTTGAAGTGCCGGTCACGATCGAAGGCACCAGGGCCGGCCTGTTCGATTACCAACGTGGCCTTCGATTGGTAGATCGGCGTCTGCACAAAGGACCACAGGGCGGCCAGAATCCCACCGGCCAGCGCCAGGCCACCGACGAACAAGCGGTAGTGCCAGGCCAGTTCCGCGTAGTCCGCCCATGCGGACGACGATTCCTCCTCACGTGGGCTGGGGGCCATGAGCAGTTCGCGCGGATCCTGCTGTCCGCGGGAGAGCACGAGTTCGCGTGGAAATTCCATGTGGTACTCCGGTGTAACGACAAGTCGGCCGAGGTGGTGCCCTGTGGGGACGGCCGAAGTCCCTCAGTGGCCATGAGCAGAGCTAAAACAGAGTTTGTGCCGACAGCATGAAGGTGTTCGCGCGATACCGAAAGTTATCGATGGTCGAGCTGCGGTCTTCGAACACATACTGGGCCCCAAAGCCGATCCATTTCACCGCACGATAGTTGATGCCGATCGCCACGTTCTTCAAATTGTCGGTCCGTGCGGGCGTGACGGAGGACAGGCCGACGGGTGTGGTGAACTTGTCTTGCTCCCATCCAAGATTGGCCCGGACGTCGATACGATCGGTGAGGTCGTAGGCGGCCGACAGGTTCACGCCGGTGGCCGTAAAGAACGTGGTGCCGGCTACCACGGTCTGCTGTATCTGCCGATATGGTTGCAGCGTCAGCTGCACGTACGGCAACGGCGACCACCGCAGGTTGCCCGCGATGAACGGGTTGGTCGCACGGTCCTTGTCGCGGGTGAACAGGCTCAACGCCGGATCGGTCTGGTCCCTCCGGTCCTCCGTGAATTGAAGGAACTGATACCCAACGAGAATTTCACCGACCGTATTCCCGGAGATATTCCACCGCGCGCCTCCGCTCAGCGTATAGGTTAGGCTGCTGAGGTTCTTATTCTGGTCGTAGTTTTCGTTTTGCACCGCAAAATTGAGGAGGGCAGAGGTGTTGGGGAGTACCTCGAGCGAGAAATTCACGGCTGCATAGGCAGTTACGCGGTCGCGAATGATGCCCTGATTGTTGTTAAGATACTTCCAACTTGTCATCCCGCCCGTCAGCGTTGTGCCCAGCCTGCCGCCTTGGTAGTCGGCGCGGCCGCTGAGGCTATTGGCCTCCCACTTGTTGATGTCGAGGAATTGTAGGTCCAGGGCTGAGCCGCGAGGGTCGTGTCCGACACGGTGCTCGCCTTGGAGGTCCACTTGCCAGTTGCTTGCCAAATTGAACTGAAAGCGACCGGTGGCGGTTTGATCTTGCACGTTGTTCGAGGACGTTTGGTTGTAGAACTGAATATTCGTTCGGTAATCGGCGACGAACAGATGACGACTCCCGATGGGAAGTTGCGCTTGAATGCCGGGTGCCAGCGTGGTGAAGAAGTCGCTCTGTTTGTTAGGCGTCCTGAAGACGTTGTCCGTGTACATCTGGGCCACCCCCAGGAAAGGATGGATCGTGACCGGACCAACTTTCGGCCCATCCTGCCGGATCAATCGCGACAGCTCGCCCGGAAAGAACGGGTAGTATCCCGTGAAGGGGAAGACGGGTGTCATATAGAGCGCCCCCACCAGGGACGGGTTCATAAAGGGTTGGAACGCAATGAACCCTTGTCCGCCGAGTGGCGAGAGCTGTTGTGCCCAACCACGAGAAGAACCCAAGGACCCGTCGAAGCAACTGATCATGATCAGCAACACGACTATGACTTGGGGCTTTTCGAGTGCAGCGCGCCTGCGTGTTACCGGCACACATGCCTCACTTGATCGAGCCGATCGTCCAGAGTGGTAAATTAGGCCTGCGCACAGGGCGCGCCCCTCTGAGCGGCGCTTCATCCTGGGCCGGGTCTAGTGAACGAGGGTGACGTCGTTTACGTCCACGCGAACCGTTGCGCCTTGTTGCAGCAATTGAATACCAACTAATACGTAGCAATGCCCTTGGCGGCGGAGCAGTCGCCCCCGCAGGCCGGCCAAGGGGCCGCGCGTGAGGGTGACCCAGCTTCCTTCCGGCAGATACGGATGGGGTTCGTATTCGACTCCGCTCGCGGTGAGGCGGCGCAGCGCCTCGATTTCCTCCAAGGGAACCGGGATGGGCTGGCCTTGATTGCTGACGACATACATCACGCCCGGCAACTGCAGTACGGCCAGCTTGTCCTGCGGAACGAAATTCGCGAAACAGTAGCCGGGGAACAACGGATGCTCGATCGTTTTGCGACGGTCCTTCCACTGGCTGACGCGTGTGTGCAAAGGAAGAATGTGGTCGATTCCCTGTTGTCGAAGACGATCCCGCACGACCTTTTCGTGGCGGCTAAGTGTGCGGACGGCAAACCAATTTTTCTGGGGGGTTAGGGAAAATTCAGAGCAGGCAATTGACACAGCTTCGCCCTCTCAGTTACAGGGTGGAGCTCGTATCCTCCTCTATGGGAGACGAGGATCACATCGTATAAAGGTGTTGTAGAGTTCTGCGGATTGAGCTACGTGATGACTGGACGATTTGTGCCTGAGAAGAAAAACGTCATAAAATGAACTACTTCGATGAAGAACAGGGGAGGGAGTCGACGGGGCAAAAGAAACTACAGAAGGGGGGATATGGAAATGCCTTCAGAGCAAGAGCTGTAGTAGAAACCGAATGTCCCCTCGGGTAGCTTAGGGGACGATGACGGACTCTTCGCTGGCGGTACCATTGGCTTGATAACGCAATTCGACCAGGCCATGGCTGTGCGCGTAGATGAGGAGTTCGAGACGGTCGGACACCTTGAGCTTGCTAAAGATGGCGGTCAGGTGATGCCGGACGGTGACTTCGCTGATGCCCAATTCCTGAGCGATTTGCTTATTGCGGTAGCCCTTCGCAATGGTGGTGAGGACTTCCCGTTCGCGTTGGGTGAGGCTGCCGATACCGCCAGGACCGAGCTCCTGCGCGGCGGGAGCGGGCTTAGGGGCGTCGAGCACTTCCTCTAGGGTGGCGCGATCGATCCAGACCTCGCCCGCAAACACCTTCTGGATGGCGGCCACGAGCGTCTCTCGGCTCTGTTGCTTCAAGACCACCGCGCTGGCACCGGCACAATAGGCTGAGCGGACGAATTCATTGTTGTTGAAAATGGTAAGGGTGACCAACCCGTCGCACTGACCGAAGGTCTTCAATTCCCGCACAAACGACAGGTTTCGATTGCAGTCGTCGAGGTCCAGAATTACGACCTGCGGACGATGCTGCAGCGCCACCTTCCAGGCGTCATGGATGCAGGCCTCCTCGATCTTGGGAGTCTTGAACGCGTCGCGAAGAATCTCGCGGACTCCCAGGCGAACGAGTTCACAATCGGCCACGATGAGGACGGACGCACTGGATCGTTTCTTCGAGATACTCATGAGTTTCCAACCTTCCCTTCTGGCGGCCTGCGAATGAGGAGCCAGCCTCGATTTGGACCCTCACATATAAGGTATTCACTAGGCCATTTGCAATACGTGTAACGTAAAATGGACCCGATCGATAGGCTCTACCTCCCGCAGGTCAGTTCTGGGGTGTGCGCTTAGGGGAGGTTCTGAACGGAGACCCACATAAGCGGAATAGGCCTCATCGATCTAAAGGGCCAGAAGTGGGCAGCGGAACCTCGCAGGTCCCCGCCCAGAAAGCTTGACGGATAGCGCAGGAACAGCCTATGTTGCCGAAAAGATTCGTAAAACCTCGGCATCGCTGGTCGGCCCCCTCATGCCATTGCGATACACCATACGGTCTAGTCATCGCTTCCCGGTGTCCCGCCCCTTGTATTACCTCGGTCAAGGTTTGCTGGGGCAAGGCCTCGCACTCGACCTGTCTCCACGGGGTTGGCGCGTACGTGGGGACGCTGGCGTGCGGCGGGGGCAGCGGCTCGCGTTTCGGTTCCGGCTTTCAGATGGCAGCGAACAGCTCGAAATTCCAAGCTCCATCGTCCGTTGGACCAATGGGGACGAGTTCGGGGTAGAGGTCCTGCAGGCGGGCCCTCCGGCCCAGGCGTACCTGCACCGGTTTATTCTCGACAGGGCGTTGCGCCGATAGTGCGGGAGATAGCTGGAGAGAAATGAGGCACGAAATCGTTCACCCGCCGAAGGTCATGCCACGCCCAGTTCGTCATAGGGCGTGGAGTATCCTCTCGTGCACAGGGCTGGTCGGTATTCTGGCCCTAGGGGCATGCCAGTCTCCCGGAGGGCGAGCCGATGTCGCGCGCGCCCCAGCAGCCGAGAGGGTGGGGGTGATCGACGTACAGGCGGTCTTCGAGCGCTCCAGAACCGGAAAATCAGCACTCGAGCGGTTGGTGGCTGAACTCGGCGAGCAACGGCGCTTACTCACGGAGGAGGAAGCGGCTCTCAAAGAGGTGGCGGCTCGCCTGGAGCAAGGGCGTGCGGCCATCCCTGTCGACGAACTGGCTCGGCAAACCGAACGGTACTTGGAACGTCTCGAACAGTATCGGCTCCGCGTCCAAGGCTTCAATGTCGACGTGGCGCGGCGGCACCGCGCGCTCATTGCCGACTATCTTCCCAAGATCGCTGCGGTCGCAGGGCCGCTCGCCGACCGAGAAGGATTTTCCGTCGTCCTTCACCAAGGTCGGCCCGAGACCAGTATGATCGTGCTATATCGAGCGCCGGAAATCGATTTGACAGACCGTGTCATCGATGCCTTGGATCGTCAGCCCATGTGAAGATTGGGACGAAGGTCCTCTTGACCGTCCCTCATCTGGCCGATAGAGTGAACCCATGAACAGGCGCCTTCCCATCCTGGTGTTCTCCCTCGTGGTTGCAGCCACCTCCGTGCAGGCAGCCGAGTCGGGCAGTGGAAATCCACCCTCGGATTCCGGGACCTATCGATTCGACCTCAACTCGGGGCTCTCCGCCTTGAAAGGGTTGTTGTCGATGGCGGACCTCTATTTGAACGAGTATTTTGATGTCGACGGTCAGGTGCATCCCGGGACGCCCGAGGACAAGAGTTGGGGGAAGTTGCACTTCAAGTTCTACCCCAAGGGACGGAGCCATTCCGAGGACGGTGTCGACGCGGACACCTGGTTCAAGTCGGACAACGGGGAATTTTCCTTCCACTTCAAATTGAAAGACCCGCAGCAAGACCCTTCTGAGTCGTCGCCCCAGTTGTAGTTTCCTCTGCCAGCTCTCCGTACACGCCGTCCCTCAGTCTCGCTGACCTGTCGTCGAAATTTTCGCGATTGCTCCACGATTTGCAGGGTCCGTGCTACACCTGTCAGAGGGCATCGAAAGGGCAGGCCCTCATGGGTCTAGACGGAGGTATGGCCGGTGGCTGTTCGGGGACAGGTCCAGACAGTGCGCCCGCTTTGGGCCAGTTGGTCGGAGCGGCGCCTCCTGGGAGTCAGGCTCTGCGACCTCGGCGTGGAGGTCGGGGGCGAACTGCTCGCCCCGCAGATCAAGCGGTTGTACCAGGAACTGGCGGATCGCAATCTCCGATTTCGCCCCCACTTTTGGCTTTCGGACGAATGGTTTTGCCCGGATGGCGTGCCCGGTATCGCCATCCCGTTCTATCTCGCACATCCGCGACTTGTCCGGCTCGAACGAAACCAAATGCTGGAGGTGGAGGGCGGCACTTCCGAATGGTGCATGCGGCTGTTGCGCCATGAGACCGGCCATGCCATCGAAAACGCCTATCGGCTGCGGCGCAGAAGCCGGCGCCAGGAACTGTTCGGGAAGTCCACGGAACCCTATCCAGACCACTATACGTTCAAGCCCTATAGCCGGAGCTTCGTCCAATATCTGGATATCTGGTATGCCCAAAGTCATCCCGACGAAGACTTCGCTGAAACGTTTGCCGTGTGGTTGGACCCTGATTCCCAATGGCGCCAGCGCTACGCCGGAAGTCCGGCGATGAAAAAGCTGCAGTATCTGGATGACGTCATGAAAGAACTGTCGCGCGGGGCGCCCCTGGTGAGCCGGCGCACCCGAATCGACCCGTTGGACCGGCTGACGAAGACGCTGGGAGAACACTACAAGTGGAAACGTGCGCACTATGGAGTGGAGGACGCCAAGACCTATGATTTGGCGCTGATGCGGCTGTTTGCGGCGCGACCCGGGAAACCTGCGCGTATGTCCGCGTCCGAATTTCTCAGACGGATCCGAGCGGAGGTGCGCCGCACAGTCGCCGAATGGACCGGGCAATACCAGTACACGATCGATCAAGTCATCGAAGACATGATCGGTCGTTGCCAGGCGCTGAATTTGAAGCTGACCATGCCCCTCGACAAAGCCAAGCTTGATTTCACCGTGGTACTGACCCGACAGGCCCTCCACTCGCTGCATAGCGGGAGGCATCGTATCGCCGTATGAGAAAACTGCGCGTCCTCGTGCTGATGCATGAAGATCTTGTTCCCCCGGCGGAGTTGAACGGGAAAGATCCGAAGACCGCCGAGTGGAAGACCGAATACGACGTCGTCTCCACCCTCCAGAAATTGGGACACGACGTCCGGCCGCTCGGTGTGAAGAGCGATCTCGGGGTCATTCGCGCGGCCATCGAGGAATGGCAGCCCCACGTGGTCTTCAACCTGCTGGAGGAGTTCGACGGAATCGCGGTCTACGATCAGAATGTCGTGTCCTATCTCGAGCTGCTGCACGTCCCCTATTCCGGTTGCAATCCGCGCGGTCTGATGCTGGCGCGAGACAAGTGCCTCTCGAAAAAGATCTTCTCGTACCATCGGATTCCATTCCCCGAATTTACGGTGATTCCCATGGGGCGTCAGGTGCGGAGGCCCCACTGGTTGCCGTTTCCGCTGATCGTGAAGTCGGCCACCGAGGAAGCCTCGCTCGGGATCTCTCAGGCGTCGATCGTCAATGACGAGGACAAGCTCCGCGAGCGGGTCGAGTTCATCCACCAGAGTGTCGGAACCAGCGCGCTCGTGGAGCGGTATATCGAGGGGCGCGAGCTCTACGTCGGCGTGATCGGCAATGCCAACCTCCACGTGTTGCCCGTCTGGGAACTGGTCATGGATCAAATGCCCGAGGAGGCGTGGCGGATTGCGACCGAACGGGTGAAGTGGAGCCGCAAGTATCAAGACAAATATGGGATTCGTTCCTGTGAAGCGCGTCTTCCCCCGGGGATGGAGGACAAGCTCCAGCACGTCGCGCGGCGGGTCTATCGGGCGCTGGGACTGAGCGGGTATGCCCGCATCGATCTGCGTGTGGATGCGAACGGCCAGATCTACGTGCTCGAAGCCAATCCGAATCCACAAATCTCCCGCGACGAAGATTTCGCGGAATCGGCGCTCAAAGCCAATTGGTCGTACGGTGATCTGCTGCAAGAACTCCTCAACCTGGCCATCCGCTGGCGGCCCGCCCAGGCGGCGTAGGCCGCGAGGTCGTCAGGGGCCTCGACGAGCTAAACGCTTTCCTACGATTCAAGAATGGCTCGCGGTGGCGACAGACTCCCGCTCGGAGAAGCTTGAGCGCGGCGCTAGTCTCTGCGCTTTTGGAATTGGGGCGGGATCGAGGGCGACGGCGACCCGGAGGAGGACGATCCAGAGGAGCCGCTCGACCCGCCGAACTGCGGAGGGAGAGTACCCGAGGATGAACCCGGCGACCCGCTTCCGGAAGACCGCGAACGCGGCGGATCGTAGTAGCCTCCGTAGGATCGGCCGTACCCTCCGTAGCCCCAGGGAGACCAGAACGGGTACCCGTAATACGACGGTCCCCAATAGGATGGCCCATAGAAGGCGTAGGGATTGTATTGATAGGCCCAGCCGCCGGCGGTATTGGCTTGGGGCAACGTCGGCCAGTTGAGCAACTGCAGAATCCTGATCACCGGATAGGTGTAGGTGTCCTCTCCCTCGCTCAACGGCCTTGCAGTTTCTCCCTCCACGGTCCCGATTGCGGTGAGAGGGGTGCCGGCTTCAAGCGTCGCGGGATCGAGGAAAGATTCCTCCGTCAAGATGAAACGGCCCTGCGACTGACTGCGATCCTCGACCGGGATCCCGTCCGTGCCGAGCGGCAACTGCAGGACTTCCACTTCCGTCTTGTCCCGCAGCCGCTTGGCCCGGATGACCACGCCGCCGAACATCACGGTCTTGCCGCTGTAACTGCCGGGTGCGGCTTTGACGTCCTGGTAGGTGATGGATTCGTCGACCAGACGGCGCAGGTCCTCTGGGATGTTCTGACCCAATTGGCCGAGCCCGGTTTGATGAGCGGACTCCGCGCAGGCGGTGAGTGCGATTGCCAGCACAATTGTCGCCCCGATCATGCACCGCTGTCCGTTCACGCCTGCTCCCTAGAAGTGGTAGGACACACCGAAGACCAACTGCTGGGCCTGATAGTCGGCATGGAACCCGCTATTGGTGCCGAAGGCCTCCGTATAGCGTGGCGTGCCGCTCGTATATTTGAATTCTGTGAACATGGCGACATAGGGCGTCACGAAGGCGCGGATGCCGACCAGTACGTTGAGGCCGACTGTGACGTCGGTGTCGCGTTGCGTCGTGGGTGAATTGGCGAGGCGACTCACGAGAATGGCGGGGCCGATCCCGAAATAGGGCTGATAGGTCTTCCCTGGATAGCGCAGCAAGAGATGGAGTCCGATGTTGGTCACCCGCAGTTGAATCCCGGGAATGTCGTCCAGGTTCTTGATGTGCGGCGTGCTGTGGAGGACGTCGACTTCCAGACCCATGATGTGGCTGTTGGGATACACGCCGATTTTCCCGCCCCACGCGTAACTGTTCTGCAAGTCGAAATTCGGGGCGTCCAACCCCTCCAGCGCGCCCGTGCCGCGGACCGTTTTCAAGCGATCCGCGAAATTGACCCCGAACTGCGGCGCCACGTACCACTCGGCCTGAGTGCCCGACGGGGCCACCACCGCCAATGCCCATAGCGCGACCCCAACCCCCGCCGCGCGCCTTGCGATCTGTCGTACCCTTGCGATCATCGAGCTCACTATACCAAGTAACTTCCGAAAAGTGGGGCGCCGGGATGCTTAGATAAAATACACGGGTGATCCATGTGCTTGTCGAGTGACGCGAGGGGGACCAACGTCCCGGCAACGGATCGCGAAGCTGGAGGAAGGTGTGGCAGCGTCCCGCTAGGGGCCGAAGTGAACGCCGAACAGCAGCGCGAGACTCGTGTCGTCGCGATCGACGGGGTTCAGGCGGATGCGATGAAGGTTCAGCAGGAAGGTGGAGGAGATGGCGATTTTATCGCTCACCGTGTACTCGGCGCTCACGCCGATTGGAATCCAATGGCTGGTCGAACTATCGTCTATGCGGGTTGGAGCGCCTCGGTCCAGGTTCATATGGATGAAGCCGATCCCGGCGAAGGGCACCAGGGTAAAGCGATCGAATCGAATGTGATACTTCGCGACGCCGGCGAAGGCATAGGTATTCAGCGAGCTGGCCGGGGTAAACAGGGTTGTGAGGCCAAAGGAAAAGGACGGATCGACGTAGTAGTCGAGGCCGAAGCTCATGGCAAAGTGGGAACCGTCCGGCGCGCCTTGCAGCACTCCCAAATCGGTCGTGAAGCCGATGCGGCTTTCTTGAGCCTTCGCCGAAGGCGGGAGGACGGTCAGCACGAGGGCGCAGAGGTTGAGCAGGAGCCAGCGAGACGGACGACGCATCGTGTGGTGATCGGGACCTGGTGAGTTCAAGGCGAAGTGCTCGAACTCTATCATAGGTCCAAACGCCTCACAAGCCGCTTGTCGCCTTGGCTCCCGGTTCGCTATCTTTGCGCAGACGCGCGACGACGCCACGATGTCCAAGCAACCGACCACACCACAGGAAATGGCCGATCGGCTGGCCGCGTTTTTTCCGCCTTCACTGACGCCCGATCTGCTGGCGGGCTATCGCCTGGAGCACGTCACGACGAAATGGCCGCCGCTCATGCGCGAGTTGCTGTCGCTCACGCTGTACTGGATCACGTCGGCGCTGGAGGCGCACTACCGAGGGATCGGCGATGTGTTGGTGTTGCCCGAGGTCCATCGGCGGCTTCGCGCGCGTTGGGGCGGCGACTACCGGCTACCTTCAGCCGAGTGGGAGCCGTTCTTGGCGAACCTGCCGGCGCGGTTTGCGGAATACACACGGATCAAATCGGAAGGTGGGAGCGCGGTGTCGGTATCCACGCAGGCGGCGGCCTATCTCGAATCCAATTGGGTGGTGCGAACGGAGGATCAGCCGCAGGTACTGGCCCTCATCGTGGATCTGGTGGCGGTGGAGGCCATCGGTGATCTCTTTGAAGAGATCGAGTTGGTGGCGCCGTAGGCGGCGTGCGGCCGCTAGAGATAGCGGTGATTCAAGACCTTCCCCTTGCCGTCGATCTCATAGAGCAACGGAGCCCCAGTTGGAATGTTGAGCTCGAGCACTTGCTCGCGGCTAAGTTGCTCCAGATGCATCACGAGGGCGCGCAGACTGTTGCCGTGGGCCGCAATGAGAAGAGTCTTCCCGGCCAGCACGTGCGGTTCGATCTGAGTCTTGTAATAGGGCAGCACGCGTTCCGCCGTTTCCTTCAAACTTTCCGCGCCCTGGCCCGGCGGTTTCACGTCGTAGCTGCGGCGCCAAATTTTTACCTGGTCGTCGCCGTACTTCTTGGCCGTCTCGGCCTTATTGAGCCCTTGCAGGTCGCCATAATGCCGTTCGTTCAACGCCTGGTTCTTCGTGGTGGCGAGATTTGTTTGTCCTTGCTCTTTCAGAGCCAGCGTCAACGTGTCCTGCGCGCGTTTGAGGGCTGACGTGAAGGCCATGTCGAACGTGTAGGCTTTGAGCTTCGTGCCCGCCTGTTTCGCTTCCTCCTCTCCTTTCGGCGAAAGCGGGACGTCGACCCAACCGGTGAACCGGTTCTCCAGATTCCATTGTGATTCGCCGTGGCGGAGCAAAATCAACGTCCCCATGAGATCCTCTCCCTCTGCGATCGTGATCGTGGTCGACTGGCGTGGTCCTCAGGAACAATTTCGCATGGTGCCTGAGCCCCGACATTGGTTGCAATCCCCCCCCTCGGTCAGTACGATGCGGCCCACTTACGTCGCCGGTGTGGGAGTCTCGCCGTGGCCGATCTCGTCTCGCAACGTACCGCGCAGGCTCAGTGGTGGACCGCTCTGGCGGAGCGGCTGGGAGTGGGGGAGCGCTGCGAGGCATTTTTTCGCCAAGCCCAGCGGCGACAAACCCTCGATCGGATCGAGCAGCTTGGCGGGCAGGTCGACTATCTGCTCTTCGTGTTGATCCGCTATTGGCTCCCGGTGGTTTTGCCGCCGGCCGGACGTGAGCGTCTCACCAAGAACGATCCCGACTACTGGCTGGAATCGGAACAGATTCTCAAGGCGGCTGTCATGCGGTTGCGAGAGCTCAAGCCGCTGATTGAACTGTTGACCGCGCAGAATCCATTGGGTGCAGCGCCCGTGGCAGAGGCCGCAGCCAAGTCACCGGCCGTGGAGGTCGATCTCGCGCGCATGCTCGAAGGCATCGCCGAAGTCGCCGGCAGTTACGGCGGGCCGGACTACACATCGGTCATCAAGCACTTCGATCCGGTGCCGCTGCGCCAGTCACAGCCGTTCAAACACAATAAGAAGCACAGCGCCGAATTGTGGGTGGTGTTTCTGCTGCGGGAGCACATGCGGGCGCTCGGCATTGGGAAAGATCGGTATTGGCCGGTGTTGGCGGATGTTGCGGCGGCCGCGGAGATTCTCCAGGCCACGGGACAACCCTACGGCGCCGACGATCTCAAATCCTGGTGGCAAAAAAATTGGCCGCGCACTTACACGCAGCTCGAGCAGGGGCAACAAACGGGCGAGCTTACCGGCGCGGCTTACCAACACGACTTCGACTGGTTCCAGGCCTGGCTCGCTTACCAACGCGCCCGATTCGCACATCAGGAGTAGAAACGAACAGGGCTCCTATATAGCAGGTAAGGTGCTGTTGCCTACCTTCCGAGCGGGGACAGATCCATTGGCGGTCTGTCCCCGCCCATTCTTTTTTTCTTTTTCTGAAGGTAGCGCGGCATGCCTGGCGTGGCTCCTACGGCGGAGCGGCGGGTGTGGGCTCCACTGCGCGCATCGAGGGAGCACCTTCTGAGTGTGTGGCCTCTGCGAGCACGGAGACCATACTCGCCGTTTCAATCCTCTTTTTTGCGGTCTCCGGGAGCGCGGGACCGGCGTGAGTGTCATTCCCACACTCTCCGTTGGGGGTTGCGCGAGCACGGAAGGCAGACTGATCTGCCAACTCTCTCCGGTCTAGGTGCTACGCAGAGGAAGGATCGCAACCGACGAATTTTCGTGATTGGGCTAAACCGCTGACTGGAGTTGGCTCTGGATGCCTTTGGATTTCGTGCCGGGGATCTTGATGTCGCCTGTCCCGCTCCGATGGAGCACCATGGCGATGAGGGCGAACTTCATGAGCAACAGTCCGATGCCGACCCAGACGACATAGACCTGCACGCCGCCCGCATCACGAATCAGCCGGTCGCGCGCGCCGCCGTCAAACCCCGCCTGCTTGCGGATGTCCCCGAGCTGCTCTTTGATGTGCCAGAAGTAGAGGTAGTTCGCGCTGGCCCCCGCCATCAACCGCCAGACGATGTCGGCCGACATGTCCTGCGTGAAGAAGAACGCCATGACCGGGCCGATCGCATACACCAGGGCGTATAAATACATCTTCCGATAGAGGAACCACAGAAACGGCTCGAAGACGAACGCCGCCCAGTTCCACGTGAGGGAAAACTTCGGGCCACTCGTCGAGGTGAAGTTGCGGAACTTCGCGAGATAGTGATCGGCTTTCGGGCCGATGAACTGCCGCCAGGTCTGCTCGTCATCCCCCGTGGACGAAGGGCCGACGGCCGTCAGCGAGGGAGCGGATGTTTCGGCGGGCGCATCGGTGGACGCCGCCGAGGTCATCGGTGTCGCGAGCGAGGCCCCGCAGTGGCTGCAGTACCGGGCTTCGTCGGGGCTGTCTTTGGCACAGGCGGGGCAGGCTTTCATCTTGCCAGCTTATAACACAGCGTTTTCCCGCGCCTCAACCGCGCCAGAGGCCGACGATCGCCGCGCTGTCATTGCTTTCCCCCCACTGCTATGCTAGCTTCGCCGTCTTCATCAGGGGGTGAAATTTCCTATGCTCACCGAACAGTTGCGGCAGGATGCCGAGCGGTATCTGATGCACACCTATACGCGGCAGCCGATCTCGATCGCGCGTGGCCGCGGGGCGCATGTGTTCGACTTTGAAGGGCGTGAGTACGTGGATTTCGTGGGAGGGATCGCCGTGAACGTGCTGGGACACAATCACCCGGATCTCATGTTGGCGATCCAGAAGCAACTCACGCAGGTCATTCACACCTCCAATCTGTACTACACCCTCCCGCAGGTGCAGCTGGCCAAACTCTTGGTGGAGCGATCGTTCGCCGAAAAAGTGTTTTTCTGCAACAGCGGAGCGGAGGCCAATGAAGCGGCCATCAAATTGGCACGGCGGTACGGCCACGAAAAGCGAGGGCCGGAGTGTTTTGAAATCATCACGATGAAAAACTCCTTCCACGGCCGCACGCTGGCGACCATTGCTGCGACCGGGCAAGAGAAGGTCCAAAAGGGATTTGAGCCGATCACGCCCGGATTCAGCTACGTGCCCTTTAATGATGTCGAGGCGTTGGAACAGGCCATTAGCGACAAGACCGCGGCCGTCATGATGGAGCCGATTCAGGCGGAGGGTGGCGTCCATGTCGCTGGCAAGACCTACCTGGCTCGCGTGCGCGAGCTCTGCCGCGCGCGCGGCGTGCTGTTGATCTTCGATGAAGTGCAAACCGGCATGGGTCGGACGGGGACGTTGTTTGCCTACGAACAGTTGGGCGTGCAGCCGGACATCATGACCCTGGCCAAGGGGTTGGGCGGCGGTGTGCCGATTGGGACGTGCCTGGCGACCGACGAGGTGGCGAAAGTGTTCGGGCCCGGCACCCATGCGTCGACGTTCGGCGGCAATCCGTTGGCCTGCGCCGCAGGGCTGGCGGTCTTGCGAACGTTGCTCGAAGGGCGGGTGCTGGACCACGCCAAGCGGATGGGCGAACACCTGGCCAAAGGGCTGCAGGATTGCAAGGATCGTCATGCCGCCGTGAAAGAAGTGCGGGGTCTGGGGCTATTGCAGGGGATGGAGCTGCACGGCGAGGGCAAGCCCGTCGTGGATGCTTGTCTCTCGCGGGGTCTCTTGATTAACTGCACGATGGACCGGGTCCTCCGGTTTGTGCCGCCGCTGGTGATTACGCAGGCAGACATCGACCGGTTGCTCGACACGCTGCCGCACGTGCTCTCGAAACCTAAACAGGATTCCCACCACTGAGGTGGGAGGCTCCGCCATGCCCCGCTCAACTCGCGCCGCGCGTCCGCACCTTCCCCTCCGCAGCAAGATGAAAGATTTGCTCGCCCTGGGGCCCGTGTCTCGGGACGACGTGCAGCGGTTGCTCACGCTGGCGGGCGAACTCAAGGCATTACGTCGGGCTGGCAAGCCGCATGCGCGGTTGGCGGGGCAGACACTCGGGCTCTTGTTCCAAAAGGCCTCCACCCGGACGCGCGTGTCGTTCGAAGTGGGCATGAATCAACTCGGTGGGCAGGCGCTGTTTTTGCCCATCGGCGACATTCAACTCTCGCGCGGCGAAAGCATCGCCGATACGGCGCGGGTGTTGTCGCGATATCTTGATGGAATGGTGATCCGCACGTTCGATCAGGCTATCGTCGAGGAATGGGCACGGGAGTCGACCATCCCGATCATCAATGGCCTGACCGATCTCCATCATCCCTGTCAGGCGCTCTCGGACATCATGACCATTCACGAGAAGAAGCGTCGGTTGAAAGGCCTGAAACTGGCCTATGTCGGCGACGGCAACAATATGGCGAATTCGCTCGTCGAAGCGGCGGTGAAGGTCGGCATGTCGGTCAGTCTGGGCTGCCCGAAAGGGTATCAGCCGGATGCGGCCGTCGTGGAGCGCGCCCGGCAGGAAGCCACGGAGACCGGGAGTACGATTGAGTTGTCCGAAGATCCTGAAGTGGCGGTAAAGGATGCCGACGCGGTCTACACCGACGTGTGGATCAGCATGGGACAGGAGCGCGAGCAGGCGCGCCGCCTGAAGGCCTTCGGGTCGTATCAGGTCAACGAGAAGCTGATGAAGCGCGCCAAGCCGGACGCGATCGTGATGCACTGTCTGCCCGCCCACCGGGGCGAGGAGATCAGTGCGAAGGTCTTGGACGGGCCGCAATCGGTCGTGTTCGATCAAGCCGAAAATCGGCTCCATATGCAGAAGGCCATCTTGGCGGAACTGTTGGGAGAGCGGGAGCGGAAGAACGAATTATGAAAGCCACGCCGATCAAGAAAATTGTGTTGGCCTATTCGGGCGGTCTGGATACGTCGGTGATCCTCAAGTGGCTCCAAGAGACCTATGAGAGCGAGGTGGTCTGTTTCTGCGCCGACCTCGGCCAGGGCGAGGATCTGAAGGCCATCAAGGCCAAGGCGCAGTCGCTTGGCGTCAAGAAAACCTACGTGGAGGATCTGCGCGAGACCTTCGTCAGGGATCACGTGTTCCCGATGCTGCGCGGCAACGCCGTCTATGAAGGGAGCTACCTCTTAGGCACCTCGATTGCGCGGCCGTTGATCGCCAAGCGCCAGGTGGAGATCGCCAAGAAAGAAGGCGCGGAGGCCGTGTGCCATGGCGCGACCGGCAAAGGCAACGACCAGGTCCGTTTCGAATTAACCTATATGGCGCTGGAGCCCGGCGTGAAGATCATCGCGCCGTGGCGGGAATGGACCATGCGGTCTCGGCGCGAGCTGATCGAATACGCGGAACGCCATGGCATTCCTGTCACGGCGACGAAGGCCAAGCCCTATAGCATGGATATGAATCTGTTCCATATCAGCTATGAAGGCGGCATTTTGGAAGACCCGTGGGAGGCGGCGCCGGAGGAAATCTTCCACATGACCGTGTCGCCCGAGAAGGCGCCGAACAAACCCCGCTTGGTGGAAATCGACTACGAGCAGGGTGATCCCGTGGCGGTGGATGGGAAGCGGATGTCCCCTGCGACGCTGCTCGCCCACCTGAACAAGGTCGGCGGCGAACATGGCGTCGGCCGAGTGGACTTGGTCGAAAACCGCTATGTCGGGATGAAATCACGCGGCGTCTACGAAACGCCCGGCGGAACGATTCTGCACGTGGCCCATCGCGCGCTGGAATCCCTCACGCTGGATCGCGAAGTCCTGCACCTGCGCGACAGCCTGATCCCCCGCTATGCCGAGCTGATCTACTATGGCTACTGGTACGCGCCGGAGCGCGAGATGCTGCAGAAGGCCATTGACGAAGCGCAACGGGATGTCACCGGGACGGTGCGGGTCAAGCTCTACAAAGGAAACTGTCTGCTTGCGGGACGCCGCTCCGAGCGCTCGCTGTATCGCCTCGACATGGCCACCTTCGAGGAAGACGAGGTCTACCGGCAGCGCGATGCGGAAGGATTTATCCGGCTGAACGCGCTGCGGCTCGCTATTCGTGCGCAGCGGCGCAAATCGAACAAATGACCACGCGAAAGAAGGCAAAGGCGCCAAGCGGTACGGCCAAGCCGGCCCGCTCGACGTCGATGGCGAAGGCCTGGTCTGGCCGCTTCGGGGAGGCGACGGATCGGCTTGTCGAGCGATTCACGTCCTCGCTCGACTACGACCGGCGGCTGTATCCCTATGACATCCAGGGCAGCGTGGCCCATTGCCGGACGCTGGAACGGGCGGGCGTGCTGACGGACCTGGAGACCAAAACGTTGGTGCGCGGGCTGGAGGACGTGCGCCGCGAACTGGACGAAGGGCGGTTCGCCTTCCAGCCCGGCGACGAAGACATTCACATGGCGATTGAGCGCCGGCTCACTGAACTGGTGGGGCCGGTCGGCGGGAAAGTCCACACCGGACGAAGCCGCAACGATCAGGTAGCGACCGACGTACGCCTCTACCTCCGCGACGAGCTTGGACGGATCGCCACCTTATTGACCGGGTTGCAGCGGGCCTTTGTCGGCCAGGCGCGGCGTAATCTCGATGTCGTGATGCCCGGCTATACCCATCTGCAGCGGGCGCAGCCGGTCCTGGTCGCCCATCACTTCCTCGCTTACGTCGAGATGCTGGAACGGGACAAGGGCCGGGTTGGTGATGCGCTGAGTCGGGTGAACGTCCTCCCCCTGGGCTCTGGCGCGCTGGCGGGTTCGAACTATCCGGTGGACCGGCACTATGCCGCGGAATTGCTCGGCTTTCCGGCCGTGACGCAGAACAGCCTGGATGCGGTGTCCGACCGGGACTTCGTGGTCGAGGTCGTCGCGGCCCTGTCCGTGGTCATGATGCATCTCTCCCGGTTGAGTGAAGAGCTGATCCTCTGGACCTCGCAGGAGTTCCGGTTCGTGTCGCTCCCTGATCGGTTTTGCACCGGCAGCAGCATGATGCCGCAGAAAAAGAATCCGGACGTTCCGGAGCTGGTGCGGGGCAAGACCGGTCGTGTCTATGGCCATCTGATGGGATTGCTGACGATTTTGAAGGGTCTCCCCTTGAGCTACAACCGGGATTTGCAGGAGGATAAGGAGGCGCTGTTCGATTCGGTGGACACTGCGGCGGCCTCCCTGGAGGTCCTCACGGAAATGGTGAAGGGGCTGTCGGTCAATCGGCAGGTCGTCGAGCCGGCGGCGGAGGCCGGCGGGCTCTTGGCCACGGAACTGGCAGACTACCTGGTCACCAAGGGGATTCCATTCAGGGAGACACATGCCATCGTCGGGCAGATTGTCCGGAAGTGCCTTGAAGAGGGTCGAGAGTTGACCTCCTTGTCGCTTGGCGACTTGCGAAAATTCTCCGATCGGTTTGGCCCTGATGTGACGGGGCGGCTCTCGGTGCGGCAGGCCATCGACCGGAAGCAACAAGTCGGCGGCACGGCGCGCAGTTCGGTCGAAGGTCGACTACGAGAGCTGGAACGGCTCCTGAAGTAAAGGCGTATGACGCACGGCTGGAAGGCCTTCCTCATTGCAGGGTCTGTATTCCAGGCGGCCTGCGGGACCGTCGGAGGACCAGTGCCGCCGGAATATGTCGGCATCGGTCCACGCCTCGAGCGCGAGGCGATCGCGAAGGCCAATGCGGAAAAGGCCAGAAAACAACAGGAAGCCGAGCGGAAGTTTAGCGCGGACGAATCCCGCAAGGACGTCCCGAGCGAACTGGAAGGAGAGGTGCAGTTGCCCGAGTTGCACCCTGTCGGCACTCGATGACGTGTGAAACCGTGAGGAGAGAAGGATAGGGGTTATGGAAGATTTCTACTACCGGAATGATGAGCTCTATTGCGAAGAGGTGCCGCTCAGCCGCATCGTGAAAGAGTACGGGACCCCCTGCTACGTCTATAGCCAGGCCTCACTCGTGCGCCAGTATCGCGCCTACGACCAGGCCTTCGGCGGCATCCCGCACATCATTGCCTTCGCGATGAAGGCCAATTCGAATCTGGCGGTTCTCCGCCTGATGGCCCGGGAAGGGAGCGGCGTCGATATTGTGTCGGGCGGGGAGCTGTTTCGTGCACTCCGGGCCGGGGTGCCACCTCAGAAAATCGTATTCGCTGGAGTGGGCAAAGGCGCCGATGAAATCCGCGATGCGCTCAAGTCAGACATCCTGATGTTCAACGTGGAGTCGTCAGCCGAGTTGCGGGCGATCAATGACGTGGCGGCCGGGATGGGGCGCCGTGCCCGGGTGGCGTTGCGCATCAATCCGGATATCGACCCCAAGACCCACCCCTATATCTCCACCGGATTGAAGAAGAGCAAGTTCGGCATCGCGGCCGATCGGGCGCTGGAGGAGTTCAAACTGGCGAGGTCTCTCCCGCACATCGAGGTGGTGGGGGTGCATAAGCATATCGGCTCGCAATTGACCGAGATCACGCCGTTTGTGGACGCGCTCAAAAAGATCATTGGACTGGTGGAAAGTGTGCGGGCACAGGGCATGGACATCCGCTATATCAATATCGGCGGAGGGCTGGGCATCACCTACTCGGATGAGAAACCGCCGAAGCCACACGATCTGGCCACGGCCATTGCCCCGTTGCTGCGCCAGCTCAACTGCACGCTGATTATGGAGCCGGGGCGGAATATCGTCGGCAATGCCGGGGCGCTCATCACAAAGATCCTCTATGAGAAGCACGGGGAAGCGAAGCGGTTCCTCATTGTCGATGCCGCCATGAACGATCTCATCCGGCCGAGTCTGTATGGGGCGTATCACGACATTCGTCCCGTGCACCAGCGCTTTGCGCAGGGGCCGACGCACACCGTCGATGTCGTGGGACCGGTCTGCGAGTCGGGAGACTTCTTGGCCAAGGATCGCGCCATGCCGGAAGTTCCCGCCGGGGAATTGCTGGCCGTCATGAGTGCCGGGGCCTACGGGTTTGTCATGGCCTCCAACTACAATTCGCGGCCGCGGGTGCCGGAGTTGCTGGTCAAAGGTGGAGAGGTGCACGTCATCCGCGCGAGGGAAACTTACGAAGATCTGGTGCGCGGGGAAGTCATTCCCTCGTTCTTGACCTAGTTGGGGAGGGACGCCGTCATGTTTTCGGGATCATTGGTTGCCATCGTTACTCCGTTTCGTAAGGGGGTCGTCGACGAACGCGCGTTGGGCGACCTCATCGAGTTTCAGATAGCGAACGGGACAGACGGGATCGTCCCCTGCGGCACGACTGGTGAGTCAGCCACCTTGTCCCACGAGGAGCACGATCGCGTGGTGGCAGTCACCGTTGAGGTCGTGAAACAGCGCGTGCCGGTGATCGCGGGAACTGGGTCGAACAGCACGGACGAAGCCATTGCCCTGACCAAGCATGCCAAGCAGGCTGGGGCCGACGGTGCACTCTTGATCACGCCGTACTACAACAAGCCGACTCAAGAGGGGCTGTTCCGGCACTATAAAGCCGTCGCCGAGGCGGTGGACATTCCGCTCGTGCTCTACAATATCCCCGGCCGGACAGGGGTGAATATGCTGCCGGCCACCGTGGCGCGGTTGGTTACCTGCCGAAACGTGGTCGCCATCAAAGAAGGCAGCGGATCGGTCCAGCAGGCCTCCGACGTGATTCAGCTCTGCGGCGAGCGCATGACGGTTCTGGCCGGCGACGATTCTTTAACGCTCCCGATGATGGCTCTAGGCGGCAAGGGGGTCATCACAGTGACGGCCAACATCCTCCCGAAGGAGATGGCGGGTCTTGTCGACGCGGCGTTGGCCAATCGCTGGGACGAAGCCAGGCGGCTGCATTACAAACTTTCCCCGCTGTTCGCGGCCCTGTTCTACGAGACCAACCCGATTCCGGTGAAGGAGGCCTTGGGCATGATGGGGAAGATCGACCCTGAGGTCCGTCTGCCGCTCTGTCCGATGACGTCGGACAATCGGGACAAGCTCACTCGCGCGCTCAAGGATGCCGGGCTGCTGTAGGCGCAGACTTCCTGTTCAATGCCACCCCTTTCCAATGGTGTGAATCGCATGGTCAAGACGATTGTCATCGGTGCGGCGGGCCGCATGGGTGTCCGGTTGGTCACCCTGGTGAAAGAATCCGGGGCGATGGCGCTGGTCGGCGCCATCGAGGGCAAGGGGCATCCGGCCATCGGAACCGATGCCGGAGAGATCGCCGGATGCGGGCGCCTGAACGTGCCGATTACGGACGATCTGGCGGCGGTCGTCGCTCGATGCGACGTCGTGATCGATTTTACAGGGCCGACGTCTACACTGGCGAACCTTCGTGCCGTGGTGACGCACCGCCGGGCGATCGTGGTCGGCACCACCGGGTTTTCGACGCAAGAACTCGTCGAGTTCAAGAAACTGGCTGGTCAGGTGCCGTGCGTGTTCTCACCGAACATGAGCGTGGGCGTCAACGTGCTATTCAAGGTGTTGGGCGATGTCGCGCGCGCACTGGGTGAGGAGTACGATATTGAGTTGGTGGAGGCTCATCATCGGCTCAAAAAGGATGCGCCGAGCGGGACGGCGCTTCGGCTTGCGGAAGTCCTCGCGGCCGCGATGCAACGTGATTTAGCCCAGGTGGGGGTCTATGGGCGCAAGGGTATGATCGGGGAACGCAAGCGCTCGGAGATCGGGATTCAGACCGTGCGAGCGGGTGACATTGTCGGGGACCACACGGTGTTGTTCGGTGGAATGGGTGAGCGAATCGAGATCACCCATAGGGCGCATAGTCGGGATGCGTTTGCAGGCGGCGCAGTGCGGGCCGCCCAGTGGCTCGTGACGCAGCCGCCCGGTCTCTACGACATGCAGGACGTATTGGGACTGCGATGATGGGGACTCGAACAGAGGGAACAGGCGGTGCGGCTCAGGAAGGCACTGGTTCGAAGTCGAAAGTGGGCTCGGCCTGGCCTACTGATTCGACGGTCCGCAAGGCCATAAAGGCCGTGATCCCATCGTACATTTCGCGCGCGGAGTGTGACCAATCCTCATTGAAGGGTAGGCCACGGAAGGCGGCTTCTGCGGCTTTGCGTTCGTCGTTCGTCAGGGGTCTTGGTGTTTTTCCGCTCATCAATGTCGTGAGGTTAAAGGCCGTGGTTCTGGGTCAACCATCTTTCGACGCCCGCAGTTCAGGCAGGCGTACACGTTGATGGCGAGCCCGGCGTCCAAGTCGACCGCTCGCTCAGGGATCATTGTTCCGCGGCATTTATCACAAGTTTGCATGCCCTCACACTAACATCGGTTCCAGTGGTCGCACATCCACCTGAAGTACTGGTCAACGCGGGAAAAGGGCCTCCTCATACCGGCTCATAATTGGGTCCTTCGGGACTTTTTTATGGGGACAAATGCCGATGTCCCAGCCGAGTACGTGTCCTTGACAGGGGGGACCCCCTTTCATACGATGAGCTGGGACCTGGAGAAGGCTAGATGTATAGACTCTTAATTGTCGCGGGGTTACTCGGGGTTCTCTACCTGCTGGTTCGCCGGGCGATTCAAGTGTGGGGGCAACCGGGGGGAGGGACACTGACGGACCCGACACAAATGGTCCAGGACCCGATGTGCAAAGCCTTTGTGCCGCGTGGGAATGCCGTTTCAGAGCGGATCGGAGGCCAAACGTATTTCTTTTGCAGTTCCGACTGTGCGAAGCAGTTCGAACGGCAGCTCTCCAGCTAAGCCCGTCCGTCGAGTCGATCTACCGCACCACGCTAACACCCTGAGTAGCTATAGTCGGTGACCGTATCCTCCTTGTCGAATTTGAAGGTGATCTGGCATTCGTTAGGGCTGAAATTGAAGAGCGGTACCCCCGACTTTCCCCCGGCGATCCGGTAGTACATCCAGCTTTCTCCTCCGAAAAACCGCGTCGATTTCGTATTCGGGTTGCCGTATTGCTTTTCCACCCAGGCTTTGTCCTTCCCCATCGCTCCCGAAAGCGATTGCTCCAGGTAGGCGTTGTGGCTGCAGCCGACCATCATGGCGAGGACGAGCATCCCTCCTAACAGGCCTAGCGGTCGCGTCATTCTGGAGCCTCCTCTATCTCGTGGGGGTTTGGGTTGCGTGGCTGTGTCGAGAAAATTCTACTGGGTGGATGAAAAGTCTGTCAAACGAAAGGGCTTCGCGGGGCGTCGTTGCTTTCATACACCGATCTTCCTAGAATGTCACGAGATGAGAGGCCCGCGGTTCGTCCGCCCACGAAAGGATCTGCCATGAAAATCTACCTCGATACGGCGAACGTGAAGGAGATTCAGGAAGCCGCGAACATGGGTCTGCTGGATGGGGTGACCACCAACCCTTCGCTCGTGGTGAAAGAGGGCCGGAGCTTTCGCGACATGCTGGAGGAAATCTGTAAGATCGTCGATGGACCGATCAGCGCAGAGGTCGTCAGCGTCGAGGCCGACGGGATGGTCAAAGAAGGCAAAGAGCTGGCCAAGATTCATAAGAACATCGTTGTGAAGGTGCCGTTGATTCCCGAGGGACTCAAGGCGACGAAGCGGATGTCGTCCGAGGGGATCAAAGTGAACGTGACCCTCTGCTTCTCGCCGACGCAGGCGCTCCTGGCGGCCAAAGCCGGCGCGTGGTGTGTCTCGCCCTTCATTGGGCGCTTGGACGATGTCAGCTCCAACGGCATGGAGCTGATCAGGCAAATCGTCACGATCTACAAGAACTACGACTACAAGACGTATGTGCTGGTGGCGAGTGTGCGTCACCCGCAGCACGTGGTCGAGGCGGCCCTGGCCGGTGGTCATATTGCCACGATGCCGTACAGCGTGTTCCAACAACTCTTCAAACATCCTCTGACCGACATCGGGTTGAAGAAGTTCCTGGACGACTGGAAGGCCAAAGGACAGCAGTAATGATAGCAGTAGAGAAGGGGGACCGGTCTACAAGGGGCCGGTCCCCCTTCTGTTTTTTCATTTCCCTCCCTGGATGATCCTTCGTGCTTCCCTGAATACCGCGTGAAACATCGGGCGCGTCAGCTTCCCCGTGAACGTATTTTGCTGGCTGGGGTGATAGGACCCGATCAGGGTCACGTGCCAGGGGAGGACATGGACCGCCAGGTGTTTGAAGCGAGGGAGCGGTTTCGGAAGGGTTCGGCCTAGCTCTCTGCAAGCCTTCAGGTAGTTGTCGAACGCAATTTTCCCCAGTGTCACGACGACACGCATGTGCCCCAGGAGCCGAATCTCCTCCAACAGAAAGGGCCGGCAGGCCTCGAACTCCGAGGGCGTCGGCTTATTGTCCGGTGGGGCGCAGCGCACGCTCGCGCCGATGTAACAATCCTGGACCCGGAGGCCATCATTCCGGTCGGTTGAGGTCGGCTGGTTGGCGAAGTCGAATTGGTGCAAGGCCTCGTAGAGCCAGTCTCCGCTGCGGTCTCCTGTGAAGATACGGCCGGTGCGATTTCCCCCGTGCGCCGCCGGCGCCAGACCCAGGACATAGAGCCGCGCGTCCGGATCGCCAAATCCTGGTATGGGCCGACCCCAATAGGTCCACTCCCGGAACTGGCGTCGTTTCGCCTTCGCCACGGCCTGTCGATAACGAACCAGCCGCGGGCAAGCGGTGCAGCCGACAATGGCGCGGTTCAGCATCACTAAGGAGCGCATGGCGGGCGGCAGTGTAGCACGAATGAAAACCACGATCATGCTTGCCGCATCGGGGGCTTGCTGATAGCATCGTCGTAGAGAAGCCTACGCGGCTACACGCAAGTAAAGGAGTTCAGGCATGACGCTCTTGAATCGCGCGAGTTTCCTTCTGATAGCGCTGGTGAGCCTTACGGGGGTCGGATACGATCGAGTGGCCGAGGCCGCCGCGGAGAGTACCGTGCCCAAACCAGCTGACGCGCGAGGAGAAGCCGCGCCTTCCCCTGAGGCGGAGAAGGAGCTGGTTGTTCCGGAGAATGAAGATCGGAGCGCGGAACCCGAGGACCGTCTGGTGGTGCTGCCAGAGATCAAGCGCGATGGAGAACGGATTTACCTCAGTCATTTTAAATTGCCCGAGAAGATGACCTTCGCGGGTCAGCCGGTCCCGTTGGACAACTGGCAAGTCCGCGAGCGCATCGAATACGAGTTCTATACATTCCTGGAAGATCAGGGCGAGAGCATCATTCTCGCCAAACGCACCGGGCGCTGCTTTCCCCCTGCCGAAAAGGGGCTGGCGGAGACTGGGCTGCCCGACGACCTGAAGTACATGTTGCTCGTCGAGAGCAAGTGTATCGCCGCCGCCTTCTCCAAAGCGAAAGCCTCCGGCCCCTGGCAGTTCATCAATTCGACCGGCAAGCGCTACAAGCTCCACAGCGATCGCTGGTTGGACGAACGCCGCAATCTGGAGATGTCGACCGAGGCGGCCATCAAGTACCTCAAGTACCTGCACGAGTTCCAGAAGGGTGATTGGTTCTCGGCCATGGCGTCGTACAATGCGGGCGAGGATCGAGTTCGGCGGCTCATGAAGGAGCAAAAGGTCAACGACTACTGGAAACTGCATGGTCCGCGCGAGACGATGCGCTATGTGCCCCGCATCATTGCGGCGAAGGAAATCTACTCGCAGCCGGAGAAGTATCTTGGGCTCTCCAAGAAGGATCTGTATGCGCAGCTCGAAACCGAAACCGTGACCGTCTCCATTAAGGATGCGCAGCGGACGCTGGTCTCCATTGCCGAGGAGTTTGGAACCTATTTTCTCGAATTGAAATTGTTGAATCCGGAGTTTAAAAAGGACTATCTCCCGAAGGGCACCTACCATGTCCGGGTGCCTCGGCAGACCTGTCCTCAGCAGTGCTTCAAGCAAGACGCAGTACCCACGCTTCGATAATTCCAGCCGGTGTGCGGCGGGCGTCGGTCCGCCGCATGCTGAGCCGCTGCCTCTCCGCCGCCCTCTGCGCAGTCGATCCCGTTCAAGCCCTTCGTCAGCAGGTGTGTCTCCGCAAGTCCATCCTCTCGGTCGGCCCTCATCAATATGACCTGCGGCGGGTGCGCCGAGTGGTCATCGTCGGCGCCGGTAAGGCCGCTGCCCCGATGGCGCGCGAAATGGAGCGCCTACTCGGCCGCTGGCTCACGGTCGGATTCGTGGTCACCAAATACGGGCATCGGGTGCCAACCAAGAGGATTGAGGTGTTGGAGGCGGGTCACCCGGTTCCGGATGCAGCCGGTGCCGCGGCTGCCGCCCGAGGGCTCTCACTTGTGCGGTCGCTCTCGTCGCGAGACCTGCTGATCGTGGTGGTGTCGGGGGGCGCCTCGGCCCTATTGCCGGCTCCGGCCGAGGGGCTGTCGCTTCGGGACAAGCAGCAGACGACGCAGTTGCTGCTCAAGAGCGGTGCGACGATTCAGGAGGTGAATACCGTCCGCAAGCATCTTTCTGCGCTCAAGGGTGGACAACTTGCGGCGGCGACCAAGGCGAGAGTCGTCAGTGTGATCCTCTCCGATGTGCTGGGCGACGACTTGGCCAGCATCGGCTCAGGCCTCACGGCGCCCGATCCGACAACCTTCGTGATGGCGCGCGCCATCCTAAGGCGCTATCGGCTGTGGGAGAAGCTGCCGCAGTCCGTGCGGCGTCACGTGGCACGGGGTTGCCGGGGGCAGGTGCGCGAAACGCCCAAGTCGAACGCGGCGGTCTTTCGACGAGTCCACAATGTCATCATCGGGAACAATCAGGCGGCCGTCGAGGCCGCGGCGCGGACGATCTGGAAAAGCGGCCTCACACCCTTCATCCTCACCACCACCTTGACGGGCGAGGCTCGGGATGCGGCCAAGGCGTTCGGGGCCCTGGCGAAGCAGATTCTGCTACGAGGCAGACCGGTCGCGCGTCCCTGTTGTATCCTTGCCGGGGGAGAACTCACGGTCACGATCCGGGGAAACGGCGTCGGGGGGAGGGCCCAGGAATTCGCGCTCGCCGCCGCAAAAGAAATCGCAGGATTGAAGAACATCTGGATCGTGGGTGTTGGCACCGACGGGACGGACGGTCCAACGGATGCTGCCGGGGCGGTGGTCGACGGGTCGACCTGGGGGACTGCCATCGTCCGCAAGCTCAATCCTCAGCGCGCGTTGGTCCGTAATGATGCCAACCCCCTCCTCCAACGATTGCGCCTGCTTATCCACACGGGACCCACGGGTACGAACGTCAACGATTTATATCTCCTGGTCGCCTTCTAACGACCACCATGGTTGAGACGCTTGCGCTCCCACTTGCTGCCTGCGCGGACCGCACCCTCGTGGGGGGCAAGGCGGCGGGGCTCGGCGAGCTCATACGACATGGTTTTCGAGTGCCGCCGGGAATTTGCCTCACAACGGCTGCGTACCGCCTGGCGCTGGATGCCGCGCCGCTGGACCCGCAGGCGCTCTGGACTCGACTGGAGCAATCTTCCGAAAAGGAACGTGCACGGCTGCTGGCGGAGGCGCAGGTCCGTGTCGTGAAGACACGGATGCCCCCTGACGTCGTCTCAGCACTGGCGAATCAGCTCGATCAGCTCGGTCTCCCGGGAGGGAGCCTGTGGGCCGTGCGTTCATCGGCAACTGATGAGGATGCCGGCAGTCGAAGTCTGGCGGGGTTATACGACACGCTGCTGGGCATTCCGCAGGAAGGGCTCCTGCCGGCCATCTTGGAATGTTGGGCCTCCCTGTGGACCAATCGCCGTGTCGAGGTCGCTCTCCAGACGACTCGGGCGGCGAGGCCTCCTCAGATGGCGGTCATCGTACAGTCCATGATCGACGCACGAGCCGCCGGCGTCGCCTTTTCGGCCGATCCGGTGAGCGGTCGGAAGGGCATGGTGGTGCTCAACGGGGTTCTTGGATTGGGGGCGCCACTTGTTGCCGGCGCCGTCATGCCAGACGAGTGGGTAGTGCAATTCGATGAACGCGAGCCTCGTTGGACCATCGTGGGGCGTCGTATCGCGCCCAAGGTGCATGCTGTACGACTCGGCCCTGAGGGCCTGGCGGAGAGGCCTGTCGTTGGAGACGAGACTCACGCACCGGTACTGTCCGAGGAGCAAGTGGTGGACCTTGCGCAGGTGGCGAGACGGGCAGAGACCATGTTCGGGTATCCCGTCGACCTCGAATGGGCGCTCGATCCTCACGGGCTCTGGCTGCTGCAGGTCAGGCCGATCACGACGATCCTACGTACCTTGACGAATGAGACCTCAGAATGGTCCCGGGCGAATTTCAAGGAGACCTTGCCGGAGATCCCGAGTCCCATGGGCCTCTCGTTCCTGCAGGAGTACATGGAGGACAACATGCTGCGGCACTATCGCAGGCTTGGCTGCGTGATCCCGCCTGGTGTGACGTCGGTGCGGGTCGTGCAGGGGCGTCCCTTCATCAACGTGAGCTTGTTTCAATCGTTGGTTGCCCAGCTGGGCAGCAATCCGGCCCTGGTGACGGAGCAGATGGGAGGACAGGGATCGGTCCCAGCCTGCTTGCCGCCTCGCATGTCCATGCCGAAATACCTACGAGCCCTGTTCCTCCTCCTCAGGCAGATTCGTCAGGTGAGGCGGCGAGCGCCGGCCTGGTTCGAAGCGATGAAGCGGATGGCGCAGGAGCCGCCACGGGACACCGCTGGGCCGGACAACCTTGAGAGCCTGCTGCGGGAGCTCGATCGACTTGGCCGCCGCCTCCGACAAGAGGACCCCACCTTTGCCATTGCGGTCGGCGTCGGGCAAGGACTCGATGTACTGGGTCGCATGCTGGGTCGTTGGTTCCCGAGTGATTGGCGGGCCGTCATGAATGGCGTGCTCCAAGGACAGGCGAGCGTAATCAGTGCACGGCAGATCCTGTGGCTGGCGGATCTTGCGGATGCGGCACGGGCGGAATCTGCGGTGAGCGAGTATTTCCTCAGCGAGCCGTGGGAGCCGGCACACTATCGGAGCCGGCTCGCCGGCACAGGGTTTCTGACGGAGTGGGATCGGTTTTTCGACGCCTATGGTCATCGCGGCCTGCATGAGTCCGACCTCATGTCCCCTCGCCATGCCGACCAGCCTGAGGCGTTACTGGGCGTCATTCGTACGGCGCTTCGCCACGGCGTGACTGTCACGTCACGCGACGCCGTGGCGCGCCAGGAAGCGACTCGTTCGGCAGTCTTGGCAAGGATTCGCGAGGCAACTCGCTGGCGGCCCGGCGCGTGGCCGCTCTTTCGCTGGTGGCACCGGCGTCTCTGTGAGTTCTTGGCGCTCCGCGAATCCAATCGGCATCACCTGATGTATTTCTTGCTGGCGACCCGCCGCATCGTTCGCCGCCTCGGCGCCGTCCTGGTTGCGCAGGGGCGATTGAACCATGCGGATGATATGTTCTTTCTCACCATCCAGGAGGTGAGAGGGTTGTCTCAACGGGAAGATCAAGACTGGGCGTCGATCGTTGCGTCGCGACGGAGCGACCATGTGCATTGGGCCGCGATGCCCGTGCCGGATTTTGTCGCGAGCGATAGCGACACGCGCGTCGAGATACAGACGGCCACCGAGGCCGGCGATGATCTGCGTGGCCTTCCCATCAGTCCTGGTGTGGCCACCGGGCCGGTCTGCATCGTGAGGAGACTCGACGAGACCGGTGGGATCCGCCCGGGAGCGATTTTGGTGGTTGCCGTGCTGGATCCTGGGCTGGCGCCTTACTTCGGCGTCGTGGCCGGGGTGGTTGCCGAAATGGGAGGCACGCTCTCGCACGGCGCCATCATCGCGCGGGAATATGGCGTGCCGACCATCGCCAATGTGCCGAACGTCACACGGATCCTCCTGGACGGAGAACGGGTGGTCGTGGACGCGTCCGCCGGTGTTGTTCGCCGTGTCGCCTAGCATCGATTTGGGCTCAGGCGTTGTCCTAAAATGTTCACTAGGGGCGAAAGCCTCTAGAACTCAAATCTACGCAGGGTTGCCATCCTTGACCTTTCCCCCCAATTTGCGTAGGCTGCTATGAGTTCTCCCTGCGTATTATTTCGCTACATCCCTACGTAAAATAGCCAAAGTGATCGTCACACTTCCAGAGTTTGACCTTACAACACTACTAGTAGGTGTTTGCCTCGGTCTGTTGGTGGGCGCACTTATAGCCGGGTTGTGGGCCACGATTCGAGCGCGACGGCAGGGGCAAGCCGACATGTTGCCGATCCTCGAGCGCGCGCAGCGGGCGGAAAGCGTCGGCGCCGAATTGCGTCGTCAGATCGACGAAGAAAGTTACACGTTGCGGGATGTTCGGAAACAGTTGGCCGAGGTCCAGCAAGCCAAAGTCGTTGCGGAGACCCGCTACGAAGCGGCCCTCAGGTCGGTCGAAGACCAGAAACAGGCGCTGGTCCGGGCGAAGGACGAACTCGTCGAATCCTTTCACGCGCTCTCCGGCGAGGCGCTGCAGCGGAACAATGAACTGTTCCTGAATCTGGCCAAGACGTCTTTTCAGACGCTGCAGGCCGAGGCCCGCGGGGAGCTATCGCAACGGCAGCAAGCGATCGACGAGCTGGTCAGGCCCCTGCATGAGTCGCTGATTCGCTACGAGGGCCAAATCAGGCACCTGGAACAATCGCGCCAAGCGGCCTATGGAGGTCTGGATCAGCACCTGAAGTCCCTCGCGGAGTCCCAACAGCGCCTCCAACAGGAAGCCAGCAATCTGGTCAATGCGCTCCGTGCGCCAACTGTGAGGGGACGCTGGGGAGAGATTACCCTCAAGCGCGTTGCGGAATTGGCCGGCATGGTCGGGCATTGCGATTTCGTGGAACAAGAAACGGTGCAGTCGGACCAGGGCCGTCTGCGTCCCGATATGGTTGTGCAGCTGCCCGGCGGTCGCCAAATCGTCGTGGATGCGAAAGCCGTCCTGAGCGCCTATCTCGAAGCGGTAGAGGCCACGGATGAAGGGCAGCGCCAAGAACGTCTGCGGAAGCATGCCGCTCAAGTCCGCGCCAGACTCGACGAACTGAGTTTGAAGGCCTATTGGAATCAGTTCGATCAGGCGCCCGAGTTCGTCGTGTTATTCTTGCCCGGAGAGCAGTTCCTGGGGGCCGCACTCGAACAAGAGTCGGGGCTCATCGAAGAGGGATTCCGCCGAGGAGTGGTGCTGGCCACGCCGACGACGCTCATGGCGCTGCTGCGCGCCGTGGCCTACGGGTGGCGGCAGGAGCAGCTCAATACCCACGCGCAAGAGGCCGGCCGATTGGGGAAGGATCTTTACGAACGCATGGCCGTGCTCGCCGAACACTTGAACGATGTGGGGTTTGCGCTCGGGAAAGGCGTCGTCGCGTACAACAAGGCCGTCGGATCGCTGGAGAGTCGTATCCTGCCGGCGGCGAGGAAATTCAAGGATCTCGGCGTGTCAACCGATCGGGAAGTGTCGCAGTTGCAGGCGGTGGAGCAGTTGCCGAGGACTCGCGGGACGCTGGCCGGAGAGGAGTTAGGATCGCGCTATGACCGATGAGCAGGCGCAAGTTGCGGCGTTTCATCGCGCGTTCGATATTGCTATCGCGGCACAGCCGATTCGACTCGACCCGGAAACCCGCGTTCTGCGCGAGCGTCTCATCGAAGAGGAATTCGCCGAACTGCGGGAAGCGCTCACCCAGGGGAACGTCACCGACATCGCCAAGGAACTGGCCGATCTGTTGTACGTGGTCTATGGCACGGCGGTCTCTTGCGGCATCGATATGGAGCCGGTGTTTCGGGAAGTCCATCGCTCGAACATGAGCAAGGTGGGCGGACATAAACGGGCCGATGGAAAGTGGGTGAAACCCCCCACGTATTCGCGGGCCCAGGTGGAGCCGATCTTGCGTGAACAGGGATGGTCCGATCAGGATGGACGCGTACAGGCCGGACCTTGTGCAACTCACACGGAAACGGGTGTGCCCTACAGATGAAAGAACCCCATTGTCCTCAGTGCGGGACGACGTTTGTTCGTGTCATTCACCAGTCCGCGGTCGGTGAATCGGCCCTTCAGTTCCTTCGGTTTTACCCCTTCCGTTGCCAGTTGTGCACCCATCAGTTTCGCGCGTTTCGCCCCGGGGCGCGCGATGTGACGCAGGCGTTCGATCGGCGCCAGTACAAGCGCCTGCCGACCTCCTGTTGGGCGACCTTGGTCACGGATCTGCTGACTCCTAAAGAAATGATTCTGGACGTGTCCATGGGGGGCTGTACGGTCCGTATGGAGTCCCCGCTGCCGATGGGGACCTTCCTCGGCGTGCAACTCCAATCGGGAGAACATGAGCCGGCGATTTCGGTCGGGACGGCCATGGTCCGGTCGATCCGCCGCAATTCGGTCGGCATCCAGTTTCTAGAACTTGACCGCGAAGAGAAGGCGCGACTCAGCCGATTCATCCATGGGCTGCTGTTGAGCCAGAGCCAGCAGCTCGAACCCAACCCACAAACCTAGATCGGTGCTGCACGCCGAGTCCGCCGCGCAGGGTCGGACGCAGTGCCTCCCACACAGCTCGCCACGACGTTTCATCCCCTGCGTGGGCGGCGGCGAGGTGTGCCTACCAGAAGATTGTCGATCAGCCGGACCGGCCCCACTCGGATCGCACCCAGCAGGACGCTCGTTCCGTTGATGCGGCCCACGGGTTCCAACGTGTCGGGATCGCAGATGGCGAGATATTCGATCACAGCCTGCGGCGATGTGAGGACGGTCCGTCTCATGGTGCGCTCCACCAATCGGGCTGACGTGGCTCCCGCCCGAACGTGGGCGGCACCGGCCTGTAACGCTCGATGCAGGACGGGGGCCTCTCGCCGTTGTGCCGCTGACAGGTAGACGTTGCGGGAACTAAGGGCGAGGCCGTCCGCCTCACGGACGGTCGGACGGACGACAATCTGCGTCGAGAGATTCAGGTCCGCCACGAGTTGCCGCACGAGGGCGCACTGCTGGTAGTCTTTCTGCCCGAAGTAGGCGCGGTCCGGTTGCACGATCGCCAAGAGTTTCGTGACCACCGTCGCGACCCCAGGAAAATGATGCGGTCTGGCCGCGCCCTCCCATCGGGCCGCCAAGGCCGGCACACGGACCTCGGTGCCAAAGCCCGGCGGATAGATGGCGCCCACGGATGGAGCGAACACCAGGTCCACGCCGGCCTTCCGACAGAGCTCGAGATCTGCGCGAAAGGGTCTTGGGTAACGGGCAAGATCCTCCCGAGGGCCGAATTGTGCGGGATTGACGAAGATGCTGACCACCACGGCGTCGCATGTGAGACGCGCGGCGCGAATGAGCGCGCGATGCCCGGCGTGGAGGGCGCCCATGGTGGGGACTAAGCCGATGGTCACGCCTTCGCGACGATGGCGGCCTGTCCACCGACTGACCTGGCTGGGTGAGCGGAGCACACGCATGGGCGGTTGGTCAGGTCTCGCGCGGCGAACAGGCCGGACGGGCGCCGTATCTCGTCGAAGGTTGTGGAGCGAGCAGTCGCACGCGGGACGCGTCCGAGAGATCAGCCAGCAGTCGAGACATGGGACGGCCCAGTGTCGGATGGACGAGGTCCGGCGCGACCTCCGCGAGCGGGACGAGGACGAAGCGCCGCAGATGTAAGCGGGGGTGCGGAACGACGAGGTCTGCGTCTTGAATGCGGCGGTCGCCGTACAACAGGATGTCGAGGTCGAGTGTGCGAGGGCCCCCTCGGTGGTCGAGGTCGCGACCGAGCGAGGATTCGATTTCACGGCAGACCGCCAGCAGACTCCGCGGGGTCACGTCGGTCTCCATGCGGACGACGCCATTGAGAAACCAGCCAGGGCCAGGATCCACATGGTCGGCAAGCGGTTCGGTTTCGTAGAGGGCGGAGACCGCCATGACTTGGGAATGCGGCAAGAGACTGAGGAGTGTCACGGCGCGGTCGCAATAGTCGACACGATCGCCGACGTTGGAGCCAAATCCGATGAACACCGTTTCACGCGACATGTGGCCCGACAATAACGATGGTGGACGTGATGACTAGAGAAGCATGGCACTCGAGCGAGTGCCCTTTGACTTCAACACTCAACATTCACCATTTAGCATGGTCCCTAAAATCCTACCTTCCGCATCCGTTCTAAGGCTTCCGACAGCCGTTCCTTCGTCGTGGTTAAGGTCATGCGGATGTAGCCTTCGCCCGGTTCGCCGAATCCGTTGCCCGGCGTGCTGACGATCCCGGCCTTCTCGAGCAGATGCGCGGTGAAGGAGGCCGAGGTGTAACCTTTGGGCACGCCGATCCACACATAGAAGGCCGCGGGCGGCAAATCCGCATCAAGGCCCAATTGCCGAAGGCCCGGCACAAAGACGTCGCGGCGTTCTTGATAGATGGTGCGGAGGCCGTCGACCAGATAGTCCCCTGATTCTAAGGCCGTCATGCCGGCTTCCTGGATGGCCTGGAAGGCACCGGAGTCCAAATTGCTCTTTACTTTGCCGAGACCGGCTAACACCTGTTTGTTGCCGACGGCAAAACCGATGCGCCAGCCGGTCATATTGAAGGTCTTGGAGAGGGAGTGGAATTCAATCCCAACGTCCTTCGCGCCGTCCACTTCCAGAAAGCTTGCGGGCGCTTGGCCGTCGTAATAGATCTCCGAATAGGCCGCGTCATGACAGACGATGATCTGATGCTCTTGTGCGAAGGCGACCACCTTTTTGAAATAGTCCTTTGTCGCCACAACCGAAGTCGGATTGTTTGGCGAATTCAAGAACATGAGCTTGGCCCTCTTCGCGACATCGGGCGGAATGGCGGCCAGGTCGGGCAGGAAGCCATTGTCCTTGCGCAGGGGCATGAAGTAGGAGGTGCCTCCGGCAAAGCTCGTGGCGACGGGATACACGGGATATCCCGGACTCGGCACCAGCACCACGTCACCTGGATTGATAAACGCGAGGGGCACGTGACCGATCCCTTCCTTCGAGCCGATCAGCGTCAGGACCTCACTGGCGGGATCTACCGTGACCCCGAAGCGCCGTTTGTACCAGCCGGCGACCGCCTGGCGAAAACTCAGCATGCCTTCGTACGAAGGATATTGATGGTTACGCGGTTCCGCCGCCGCCTGTTTCAGGCGCTCGATGATCGGTGCCGGGGTCGGCAAATCTGGGTCGCCGACGCCCAGGTTGATGATATCCACCCCGCGTGTGATCGCTTCCTGCTTCATCTTATCGATGGCGGCAAACAAATAGGGGGGTAAGGTCTTGATCCGTGTGGCGTATTCAATCGGGAATCCGGACATGCGGGCGTGGCTCCTTTTCTTGTGATTCCACAGACGATCAACAGGCTGAGGTTGAGGCTCAGGGCTTCATGAGCGTAGCCCGCTAGAGTACCGCAGGTCTGATCTGGCAATCAACGTGGAGCGAGGAGCAAGTGATCGAGCAGGCGGTTGGCCCATTCGTGCAACCGAGTGAGATGCGGACGCGCTTGGGTGACCAGTTGTGCGTGGGTGAGGTTGGCTCGTGTGAGGTCCTGCGCGCATTCGCGGCAGAGGGCGTCCATGCCCGGTTCGTCTATTTCGAGATGAAACAGGAGCCCGTAGGCGTGGGAGCCATAGCGAAAGGCTTGGAGCGGGGCGACCGCGGAGCAGGCTAGGGGAACGGCCCCCGGCGGCAGGTCAAAGATCTCCCCGTGCCACTCGAAGACCTCGAATTCGTCGGGCAACGTCCGAAAAACGGGATCATCGTTCGCGTCCTTCGTGCGGCGAATCGGTGTCATGCCGAGTTCCAGCCCACGTCCTGGTTTCACGCTGGCGCCGAGGGCCTTGGCCATGAACTGGCTCCCGAGACACACTCCGAGCACCGGCGTGCCACGGTCGATCGCGTGCCGGATAAAACGTGTTTCTTCCGCGATCCATGCATCCGTGTCGTTCACCGACATGGGTCCGCCCATGACGATGAGCAGATCGCCAGGGTCGTTCGGCAAACCATCGACGGGGACGAGGAAGCGCTCGATGCTGACCCCGCGCCCGGCCAGATGCGCTGCAAAGGCCCCAGGCCCTTCAAACGGGACATGTTTCAGACACACGGCGCGCATTTATTGACCCTAACCATAAGAGACGCCCCTCGGTCAAGGTAGGATCGCGGCGCATGACGGCTTTGCCGGTCGCGCCCGAATCCTGCCGCATGAGGCGCTCCAGCAACTCTATCGTCAGGCGCGCGAAGGGGCGCTCGATCAGGAGCTGACGTCGCTGTTCGTGAAACGTGTCGGAGTTTTTCCGATTTACAGCCAGGTGGAGCTCAATACCGGGGAACGCGGCGTCATTGCCGAGTTGAATGCCGACCACCTGCACTTGCCGGTGGTGATGGTCACGCACCGCCCAAACGGAGAAGTCCTCACGTCCCCGATCCGCGTCGATCTGCTGCAGCAGTCATCGACGGGGGGCACCCCCTCGATTTCAAAGGTCCTTGCCGCCGGTCATGGACCCACAGGAAGTTCCCTCTGAAGCAGGCTCAGCGGGCGTCGGCTCCCGGCAACCCCATCTGGTTCATACACAACGAACGTATTGACTCCTCGGTTGTCGGGACCTAGGCTCTCCTGAGCGGCGTTCCGAGGCGGACGATTGTTGGACCTGTTGGCGGTACCCCAATCATGCGGAAAGTGCTGATCGGACTTGGTCTTGCGGGCACAACCTGCCTTGCGCTGGCATTTCTACCGCCGGATCGTGCACGTGGAGCTGCGGCGAGCCTCCTCACACTCATTGCGGCAATCTACATCGGCTTGGCTCTCGGCTCGCAGGGCAAACTGGCGTTGTCACGCCAGATCGCGGCGGCCACCGTCTTCATCGGGCTCGCGTTGGCGGGCCTCTGGTTCAATTGGTGGTACATCGTGGCAGGCTTAGCGCTCCATGGGGTCTGGGACTACCTCCACCATGGAGTAGGGGGCCATGGCGTTGTGCCTGCCTGGTATGTTCCGTTCTGCGCTGTCTATGACGTGGCCGTGGCGCTGTTCATTGCGCTGTACTTTCCACTGGGATCGTAGGGCCTGGCGGGCCCTCGCCATCTCACCAAGAAAGGAGCGCAATCATGGATGTCTCACAGATCGCCGTTCGAGCAGACAAGGACGTCGACCCGGTTGAGTTCGCGGCGCTCTTGAGTGTGGTCGGGTGGGGTGAGGCTGCTGATTATCCAGCGGAGGTTGTCGAGCGGTCGCTCACCGCGTTTCCGTTCGTGGCCCATGCACGCGATCCACACGGCCGGCTTGTCGGGTATGTCAGTGCATTCAGCGACGGGGCGTTTTCCACCTTCATCGGTGAACTTGTGGTGCATCCGTTGGTTCAGCGCCATGGGATCGGTCGCCGGCTCTTGGAAGCGGTCGAGGCCTACTCCAAGGCTGTGCCAATCTACGTAAAGCCGTTTGTGTACGTCGAGGGGATCTTTCTCAAGCAGGGTTACCGGCATGCGAAGCGGCCCATGTCGGTCCTCTTCAAAATGAATCATCCGGCTGCGTGACGGCCATGGAACGTCACGAGTCTCATCGGCGATGAAACATCTCGAACAAGCGGTTGCCTTGACGGGCCTCTGCTGTCTCGGGCTCATCGCTGCCATTCCTCCTGATGCCCTCTTGTGGCTGCGAGTCCTCCTCGCCGTGGGCGCGATGGGTGCCGCCATGTTGTCGCTCAGGCGGGGAGGCGGACCAGGTGGGGCGGTAGCATTTGTGGCGGCCTCCCTCGGCTTAGGGCTTGCGGACGGTCTACTCTGGCAAGTGGTCATGCCGCTGGCATTGGTCGGATACAGCCTCGTGGCTCGGCGCATTCCAGCCCTTCTGTCATCCGGCTGGCGGGATCTCGGACAGGTACCGTGGGGCCTCACGGTGATGTGTGGAGCCGTCACGCCCGTTGCACTGGTCTCCTGGGTGCTCGTGATGCAACCCAACCTGAACGATCTTCTCCAGCCGATCTCCCAGTTCTCACCGCCATTGCTGGTGGTGATCGGTGCCCTCTTCGTTGTTCTCAACGCCGCGGGGGAGGAACTGATCTGGCGCGGTGTCTTCCAAGATCGCCTCTCGACCCTGTTCGGGACACAGGCTGCTATCTTGATCCAGGGTGTGTCTTTCGGGATTCAGCATACGCATGGTTTTCCTCGCGGGATCGTGGGCGTGTGCCTGGCCGGTGTTTGGGGGCTGTTGCAGGGCTGGTTGCGTGCGGGATCCGGTGGTGTGCTCGCGCCGATACTTGCCCACACGGTGGCTGATGCGACGATCGCGGTCATTGTGTTCATAATGGCACAGCATGCACCGTGAACCGGACGAGGGTCGAAGCGTATGTGTCGAATCGGTTGACATCACCCGCTGATGGTCCTAGCCTCCCGCCTCAAGCGGGTCCAGCCCCGCGCAGTTCATTCAAAGGGAGGTTATCGATGAATGCCCGCATGATTGTGCAGACCGTCATCACCCTGGCCTCGTCCGCGTTGGGCTTCGTTGCGGCACTGGCGTGGAATGACGCCATCAAGTCGACGATCGATCAGGTGATTGGCCCCGGCGAAGGATTGGGGGCTCGGTACACCTATGCGGTGTTGGCGACTATTCTCGCGGTCGTCGTGATCGCCGTGCTGGGATGGATCGCGGGGCGAGTCGGCGGGGAAGCGACAATCACCCGGGAAGTCGGCTGAGCCGGGAGCATCCCTTTCCCATCATGAAGCGACCCTTGCGGCACCAGGAAGATCTCGCGTGGCTGCTCCGCCACTCACGAGGATTTCGCGGCGGGCATCTCGCCGAGTTTCACGTGGATCGGCGGTACCTGTACGACGAAAACATACGGCGCGACGTGCTGGCGGGGACGACGGTGACGGTCCTCATTCGCTATGCGATCGGCCCAATGCCGGGTGCTGCGGATGCTCCCATCCACCGCCTTGCACGGATGCGATTTGCCGGCGTCAGCGACTTCTCCTGTTTCGAGCAGGACGGAGGCCATCGAGGGACGATCGACGCCATGCAGACCGAAATCCATCAGGGGCGGCTGCGGTTCTGGTTCGATCAGTACGGCGAGGTCTACGTCGTCTGTGAGGAAGCGGAACTCGAGGAGGTCGCAGTTCCCGGGCGCATGTCCGAGGCCGAGAGCATGCGCGGCTGGGTCTTTCAGGCGCTTGTCGGCACGCTGCCGAGCGTCACCTGGTTGTTGGAGCAGCTCGATCGGGCCGGGCTGCCCTGTGTGTGGCGGGAAGAGCCAGCTGCGCGCATTGGAACGAACTCGCTCCATTGGACTGGTCTCTTAGCCTTGAGCGCGGCGGGCGGCACCGCGAGAGCTGGGGCGATTTCCATTCAAGGGTACGGGCCACTGGACGGGCATGCCTTCGGGCTTGCGGCCGAGACACGCACGTACGACCGCGGAAGCGACGCGCTGTTGCTGGGATTGGTGGGCATTGTCACCCAGCATTATGCTGGAGACGTCCTCGAAACCACACGCGAACACCTCCGTTCGCTGCAATGGCGAGAGAAGCCGACGGACGCGAACGAGGGTTCAGTGTGATGGGTAGGCGGAGGCGGTGGCGGGCATGGCCCGATGGTGGTGCCCGTTGCTGCTTCCATTGCCGATGGCGTGGTGTCCGTTGCCGTTGACGCCGTGCGCCGGCTTGGCATTGATACATTCGACCAGCGCCCAGAAGCGGAGCGGATTCACGTTTTGTTTACGCGCGACGTGTAGCGTCGTGCCTTCCAGGACGGTGTTCAGCGACAGGTCGGTGCGCCATCCCAAGTGTTTGGTCAGCGGGGAGATGACCTTTTCGACGGCCGCGATGATTTTGTTCCCGTTGCTGAAGTGGTTGAGCATGATAATGCGGCCGCCCGGGCGGCACACGCGGATCATTTCATTCACGACGCTTCGGTAATCGGGCACGGCGGTCACGACATAGGCGGCGACCACGGTATCGAAGCTGCTGTCCGGGAAGTCCATGGCGCCGGCATCCATCCGATGCAGTTCCACGTGGTCCATGCCCTGTTGTTGGGCTCGTTCGCGGGCTCGTGAGAGCATCCCCTCCGACAAGTCGATGCCGACGATCCGGCAATGGCGGGGATACATCGGAAGCGCGAGTCCGGTTCCGACGCCGACTTCCAACACTCGCTCGTTCGGTTTGACGCTGAGGTTGCGGATAGCCGATTCGCGCCCTTCATGAAAGACCTTCCCGAATAGCCGATCGTAGATCCCCGCGTAACTCGTGTAGACACGCTCGACTTTCTTCAGGTCCATGCACAACCTCCCAACATCACAGTCGTTCCCTCACACGTGTTCACCGGTGAAACCACACCCATCACGGTGTTCACAACGCACGCGGGGGAGTCAGCGAAGGGCGGGAAACCCGTTGATTCATCGTGAGATGGACGCCCGCCACACAAAGCGGGCCTACCATATCCAAACCAGGGAGCACGAGTCAACAGGTTGGGCGGAAAAACTCCGTGTGGGTGGCGCTCCCACCAGCGCCACTGAGACGTCACAGACACACAGGATGGCGCGCACGGGCAGTCCGGTTCCTGTTACCCGAGCCGCTATGGTATCGTCCGCGCATGGTGGCGGCGGGTCTGTTCGCAGCGGCTCTGATCATCGGATTCATCGTGCTCGACTGGTGGTACTTCGGACGCCACGAAAGCGAGTCGATGCACTACGGTTGCCCGGTCGCCTCGATGGCCTGTGAGTTGTCGAGCCGGCAGGCCGAGCTGCTGGCGTCCGCCTTTGGCCCGTCGCGGTTGGTGGCTTTGCCGCATGGCGCGGCGCTGTGGTTTGGCGAGCAGCAGCGCATTCTCCTGAAGCCAGACTGTCGCCGATTTGCCTCCCGGTTTCGGACGGCTTGGCCGCTCAAGGGATCGATCATGGTGACGCAGGAGGGCGAACGCCTCATGCTCCGCTGCGCGAAGCGCATGCCGTGGTCGTCTGCGGTGGTGACCCTGGTGTGGTTTCTGCTTGTCAGTGTGGGGACGGTTGGGTTTCTCGTCTCCTTCATGGTCCAGGGGGGGCTTCAGTCGATGGGCAGCCTGCTTCTGGCCATGGGCGTGGTGGCCATGGGACTGCTGGTGATGATCTTCGGGCTCGTGACCGTGTCGCTCGCCTACAAGATCGAAAACGGACGGCTCATGCAGGTGTGGAGCGAGTTGCAGCAGGCGATCACGCGGGCCGAGAAGGGCTAACCAGCGTCGGGGAGAAAGGCATCGAGGAAGACGTGATACTCCGGTGCAAGAGCCAGGCCCTCGCGCCGCCGGGCCATCCCCGTCAGGATGCCGCGATGTTTCTGGTTGAGCCCGGACACCACGAAGGCTTGGCGAAACAGCCTCCAGTGTGCGTCCGGATCCTCCGCAACCCGCCGCCGATCTTCCAGCGGCAAGGCGTGCAGCAGTTTGGTCAATTCCAGGATGGCTTTCTCGACGCTATGATAGGGAGGCGCGAGCTTCAGCACTCCGTAAAAGGTTTCCAAATGGCGCCGATAGGTCTCCCGCAGAAACTGGACGGGATCCGAGGAAGCGGTGGCAGTCGCGTGCTGGTCGGTCATAGTGGTCTAAGGCAATCCGTACTACGAGCAGGCCCACGGGCCCACCGGACGGGTACGATAGAAGATCCCGCCTGACGGCGGCAAGCGCCTACTCCATCCGGAACGCGGGCGACTGATTGATGTACTGGGCCCAGCAGTGGGGACCGCTCAGCGTCAGTGCGGTCACCGCCGCGTGATCGAAACGAAACGCACGCATTGTCTCCAACGGCAGTTTGAGGAAGTGCGCGACGAGGGCCCGCAACACATCCCCATGGGACACAAAGGCCAAGGTCCCGACGGGGCGATGGGTGAGCGCGTCCTGCACGGCCAAGACGGCACGTTGCTGCACTTCTCCCAAAGTTTCCCCGTTTGGGAATCGCGCCTCCTGCGGAGGGGTATACCACGTGAGGCGCGCCGGTTCGTGGTCCAGTTCGTGCCAGAAGCGCCCCGCCCAGTCCCCCACGCCGATCTCACGCAGTCGTCCGTCCTCCTGCACCGCAATCGGCCGCGAGGCCGCGACGATCTTCGTGGTTTGCACCGCACGCAGCACCGGACTTGTGTAGAGCGACGCGAGCGGATAATCCCGCAGCACCGCCGCCAGGTCGGACGCCTGTCGCTGGCCAGTGGCGTTTAAGGGAATTGGTTGCTCCCCCATGATTTGCCCGCTGCGGTTCCAATCGGTTTCGCCATGGCGAATGAGCAGAATGGTGCGCATGGCTAGTTGGTCGGCTGCTCCACGACGGTGAGCGGGAGGTGAACCCAGGACTCGGCCCCGTTGGTCGAGCGGTAGAGGCCGCTGCCGTTGGTGCCGGCATAGAGGGTTTGCGGGTCAAGTGGGCTGATGGTGATGGTGCGTAGGTTCAAGGTGGCGAGGCCCTGATTGGAGATCTTCCAGGTCGCGCCGCCATCGGTACTCTTGGCGAGCCCTTCACGTCCGGCGGCATACACCGTCGTGGGGGTCACGGGATCGATCACGAACCAGCTGATGAATTGGTCGGGCAGGGAGTCCCCGATGCGTGTCCAGGACTGAGCGCCGTTCGTCGTCTTGAACAGACCCTTCGTGCTTCCAGCATACACGGTGTTGGGAGCCTGCGGGTCGACCATCAGGACGTTGACGCCCAAGGCCATGGAGGCTTCCAGGATTTGGTCCGGAATCATGCCCTGGTTCACTTTTTTCCAACTGCTCATGCCGTCACTGCTCTTATACACGCCACCGGTCGTGCCGGCGTACCAGATCTGCGTATTGCGGGGATCTTGAGCGAGGGCCACGACGATATGCACCTCGATCATGCCGGCCATCTGCTCCGTCCAGCTTCGTCCCCCATCTCGCGACAGAAACGCGCCCACGGTGGTGGCGGCGCCGATGGTTTGACTATCGTTCGGATGAAAAATAAATTGATTGATGAAGGACACGTGGTCTTTCAGGCCGACATTGTGCGGCAGCCAGTGCTGGCCGCCGTCGGGACTCTTGTAGACGGCGTCACCCATGGTGCCGGCATAGATGGTGGCCGGGAACTTCGGATCGACGGCGAGCGTCGTCACGCGCCGCGCGCTGAAGTTGGGGATGCGCGTCCACGTCGTCCCGCCGTCGCGCGATTTGAGGACGGCGTCGTTCGTCGCGACATACAGAATCTCCGGTTTCGTCGGATGCGGAACGATCGACACGACGGCCTCGCTCTGTTTGCTGCAGGCTCCGGCTCCGAGCAGGACGAGGAACAGCCCGAGCACGCTTGCGAGCGGCCCAAGGAGTGTCTGCGCGGCAGGGTGTGAAAATGAGGGCGTCACAGGGGCTCTGGTGGCGGGAGCACGGTAATCCCTGCGACGCGAGCGAGTCAAGGCGACAGCCTGTCGGTCTGCGGTTGAAGGCCGATTACCTAGAGCATGACGAGCACCTTTCTTAAACTACTGTTCGAGGCCTGAACGAGACTCCCCACGGATTCCGAGCGGAGGCCACACTTGTTAGCGGTGTGGCCCCGCCCACTCTCTCTCAAGGGGGGATGCGAGCACGAGCGACTTGCGCCGGAGCGGCTGGAATCCTCCCGGCGTCTGGAGCAGGAAAGCTGGAACTGACCGACGTACCGCGATCGACCCGATTGCGGCGGAGGGAATTCCAGAAGGCTTCCGCTTCAGACCGCCGTGGAAGGAACGCCGCGAGAGGCGCCGGAAGTGAGAGTTCGCGTTCCTCCCTAAGACCCAGCTTGCGCTTTCGGCAAGGGAGATGCGCAGGATTCATGTCCGGTCCATTGCGGAAAAAATCTGGAGGCAGGCTCTATAGCTTCGGCCGGTACCGTTCGGCGTAGCCGGTCAATTCCACATATCCCTCGCCGGATGCGGGACGATCGCTGACCGTACCGGCCACCCGGACGGTCCCCTCCCAGTACGTGACCTGCGTGCTTTGGGTGGTCCGCAATTCCTGGTCGGCCATTTCCGGCGAAATTTCGAACACTGCGGCCAGGGACGGAATCGTGACACGCCAGCGACTGGGATACTCTGCCTTGCTGTGCGGGCTGATCCAGCGTTCCAGCACCTCGACGCGTACGTCGTCGGCCTTTAGCGGATGTCCGCGCCCTTCGCGGTCGATCCATGTGCCGCTGGAGGCGTGGCTGGGGCGGCCGTCGGCGCCTCGCAAGCGATAGAGCATCAATTCTTCCCCCGAGTGGAGCTGGATACTGAACCAATCCCATCCCACGAGATCGTCGGCCAGATCTCCCGAGCCGAACTCATGATCCATCCAGCTCTGTCCGGTAACGGCAAAAGACTGGGTCCCGAGCGACAGGGTCCCGGTCGTCCGAAGTCGTGGCAATGAATAATAATGCGAGCCCTGGTCGGGACGGCTGCCCTTTGGACTGACCCCCTGGCTCCCGTGGATGGCCGGCGGTTTGGTCGGAGTCAGACGAAGGTCGATGCCCAGCGCCTCCCCCTGGGCCTTGAGATGATGGACCGGCGGCTCGGTATCCGACAGGTCGAGTTGCCATCGATCGATCCAGACGTGGAGCCGACCCTCCTCGGCCCCTGCCTTGCCCAAACCTTCGCGGCTCAGTTTTTCCTCGAAAGAGAATCGATTATTTCCGAGATCAGATAACGCGAGGTGTCCGAGGTAGAGGTCGTAGAGGCGCCAGCGTGAATGCTGAGGAGGCGGGTCACCGGGAGGGCGTGGCCGGAGCGCTCGCCGAAAGAAGGTCAATTGATAGCCGAAGCGATGGCCGTTCTCTGTTTGGAGATGCCCTGTGTAATACCACCATTCCGTGTGGAACGCGGGGTGGCTGCCGTGATCATGCGGGAAGGTAAACTGATACCCTGGTGCGGCAGGGCGAAAGGACGGGGTGGAGCGAGGGGGCTCCTCGGCTGAAACCAGCCCGGGGAGCAGTGTGCACCAGCCCACCCAGGTCAGCACCGCGACCCTGTGCCATTGATGTGAGTGGGGATGCCTGCAAGAGGGCAGCATGGAAGAGACCCCTGACGAATCAATTAAACTCGGCGGCCTGTGAGTTATACCATGCAGGACTAGGGCCGTCATGCCCTGGCTAAGTCGGCGGAAAGCCTTAAAGAACGGGCATTAGCGGGGGCCGTTGCGTTGACAACATTTACGAGGTTCAGCTATCGTGGAGGATGCTTATTGAGCCTAGCCGGGACGGCGGCACCGCCGATCCCCATGTGCCGCGTGAATCGGTCGTCGTTCCAGACACGATTCCGATTTTCGCTCTCCCCAGCGTCGTGTTCTTTCCCAAAACCTACCTCCCGCTACACATCTTCGAGCCGCGCTACCGGGAGATGGTGGCCGAGACGGCCCGGGAGGGCCAATGCATCGGCATGGCCTTGCTGAAGGAAGGATGGGAAGCGGACTATTATGGCAATCCAGGGATCTATCCGATCGGATGCGTGGGGCGGCTTCTCAATGTGCAGATGTTGTCCGACGGGCGGTCCAATATCCTGCTGCAGGGCCTAGAGCGTTTCGAAATCCAGGAGCAATTTCTGGATCGCAGTTACCGACGGGCGCGTGTTGTGTTGAAGCCCCATTCGGGAGCGCGGACCCTTGATCCTGCGCTGAAAGCACACGTCCTCGACCACCTCCAACGGTATGTCCGAACCCGGGACAATAGCCATGTCTGGCAAGAGTTTCTCGGTCAGGGCGTCAATGACGAAACACTGATCCATACCATCTCCTCGCACTTTGATTGCACGCCACTGGAGAAGCAGTTTCTCTTGGAATCCGAGAGCTTGACGATACAAGCGCGGCGGTTGGCCGATCTGCTCCAATTCAAACTGCACGAAGAGCAGGGCGTGAAAGGTTGGGGGTAACGGCTGATCATGGGGGATCGCGCGGTTATCATCGAGGTGTCGCATCTACGCAAGGCCTATGAGTCGACCGTGGCGCTGGAGGACCTCTCGTTTCGCGTCTATGCCGGAGAGATCTTCGGGCTGCTGGGGCCGAATGGCGCAGGCAAGAGCACGACGCTCCGTATCCTCATCACGTTGCTCCGTCCCACGTCCGGACGCGCCACCGTGTTGGGATATGACGTGGCGCAGCAAGCGGACCAAGTCCGCCGATCGATCGGGTATGTGCCGCAGGAACGGGCGATTGACCGGTTTCTGACGGGTCGCGAACACCTGGAACTGCTGGCCAATCTCTACCATCTCTCGCCGGCTGACGCCCGGCGCCGCATTCCCGAGTTGTTGAAGTTGGTCGATCTCGAAGCGCATGCCGATCGGCCGGCCAAGACCTATTCAGGAGGCATGAAGCGAAAATTGGACATCGCCTGCGGATTGCTCCCCAACCCGAGCCTGCTGTTCTTGGACGAGCCGACGCTGGGGCTCGATGTGCAGAGCCGGTTGCGCATCTGGGAGTACATTCGGATGTTGCGCGAGCGCGGCCTGACGGTGGTCATGACGACCAACTATCTCGACGAAGCCGACCAACTCTGCGATCGCTTGGCCATCATCGATCGGGGGCAGCTCAAGGTCATGGGCTCGCCGACGGAACTGAAGGTCGGGCTGGGCGGGGATATCGTGTCCCTCACCGTGAAGGATGGCGCAAGTCTCCCAGCCTTAGCCGAGGCGGTCAGGAAGTTGCCCAGCGTGCGAAACGTGGCCGCCAAGCCGTCGGGCCTCGATATTCGAGTGGATTCGCCGGAGAAGGCGCTGCCTGCGATTTTGGATGCGGCCGGCCGGAACAACTGTCAGTTGGACTTTATCGACTATCATCGGCCCCGGCTGGACGATGTCTTCATCGCCCACACGGGCCGCCGTCTCGCGGAAGCGGAGACGAGGAACATTGATTGAGGAATGCGCCGGCGAGGAGTGTGTCGGCGTAGCGGCCGTGAGCACTCCCGATTCACCCCGGCACAGAGACGGGCGTAGGCAACCCTGGGCGACACGATGAAAGAATATTGGCAAGAAGTAAGCGCGCTGACGATGCGGTGGGTCCGCCGCTTGAGTCGAGAAAAGTTCAGCATGCTCTTTACGTTGGTCCAGCCCATGCTGTTTTGGCTGATCTTCTTCGGCAATCTATTTCAGCGTGCGGCCGACACACAGGTCGTCCAGGCCCCGAACTACATCAGTTTTCTCGCCGCGGGGGTCGTGGTCATGACCGTCTTGAACAACGGCCTCGCAGGCGGGGTCGATCTGCTCTTTGACAAGGAAAACGGATTCTTGGAGCGATTGATGTCGACGCCCATCCGCCGCTCGTCCGTGATCCTGAGCCGTTTTCTGTTCGTGATGGCCATTACCTCCATGCAAGTCCTGGTCATTCTTGGGGTCGCGTGGCTCTTCGGGGTCCAACCGGCGACCGGCCTGCTGGGCGTGCTGGTCATCCTCCTCATCGGCATGGCCTTCGGGGTTGGGCTGACGGCGATCTCCATGGCGATGGCCTTTTCGGTGAAGAGCCATGGTGATTTCTTCTCGGTGCTGGGGTTTCTGTCCTTGCCGATGATTTTCCTGAGTTCCGCGTTGGTCCCGCTGGCTGCGATGCCGACGTGGATGGGTGTTCTCGCGCAATTTAACCCGATGACTTGGGCGATCGACGCGGTGCGTCCGCTGATCCTGTCGGGCTGGGCGGAAGCCCTCCCCAAGGTCGGCATGGTGGCGCTCGTGATGGCGATCTTTGACGCAGTATGTTTGTATGGAGGCGCAAAAGCGTTTCGTCGCGCCATGGGGTAACTGGGCACCTCACGATTGCACGAACGAAAGAGAGATCCGTATGCCGACGAGTGAAAGTCAGATCCGAGCGATGATTCGTTTGTTGAGCGACGACGACGAGCGCATTGTGAGGACCATCACAGGGAAGTTGATCGATATGGGGCCGACGGCCGTCCCGTTGTTGCAGGAAGCCGAGCTCGAGGAGCCGGACCTGACGGATCGGGTAGGCACCATTCTTGACGAAATCCGTGGAGCCCGGGTGGAGCAGGAACTGGTCGCCTTAGTGGCGCAGGGTGACGAACGGATGGATTTGCAGGCCGGCGTGTTCCTGATTGCCCGCTATGCCTATCCGGATCTGGACATGGCGCGGTGGGCGCGGCAGCTGGATCAAATGGCCGCCGACGTTCGCGATTGTATTGGACCGCGTTCGAGCAGCGAGGAGACCGTGAAGTTGCTCGGGCGGTATCTCTTCAATGAGTTGGGCTTCTGCGGAAACACGCGGAACTACTACGACCCCGACAACAGCTACATCAACCGGGTACTGGAACGGAGAACGGGGATCCCGATCAGTCTCTCGACCGTGTATCTGCTCGTCGGTCGCCGGTTGGGGCTACCGGTGATCGGGATCGGCATGCCGGGTCACTTTCTCGTGAAGTACGACTCCGAGCGGTACAAGATCTTCATCGATTGCTTCAACGGCGGGTCGCTGTTGACGGAGAAAAACTGCGTGCGGTTTCTCACTGAAGCCGGCTACGGGTTCGACGACCGTTACTTGCAGCCAAGTTCGACGCGGGCGGTCTTGATCCGGACAGTCAAGAACCTGGTCGCGATTTATGCCAAGCTGGATGATCCGGTGAAAAAGGCCCGCTTGGAGCGGTTCATGGCGATCCTTGAGGGCACGATCCCGGAAGACGACCCGCTCGGCTGACGCGTGTGTGAACGGCGGGACTGGGATGGTCGCCCAGGCTCCCGCCGGCGCCCGCTACCACGAATATCGCAGCAGATCTCGCCCCTTCAGAATCCTGCCCTGGAAGTGCCGTCCGGCTTGTCGCCTGACGTCGGTGCGGTCCGCATCCTGATAGAAATGTGAAAGGATCAGCCGGCCCGCGCGGCTCTCTTGGGCCACGCGCCCGCACTCCCCGGCATGCATGTGGGCCGGGCCTGGGCGGGTGGAAGGGTAGGAGCAGTCCAGGACGACGACGTCGCTTCGGTCGCAGAGGTCCACGAGTTCCTCGCAATACATCGAATCCCCGGAGTAGGTACAGGACCGGCCCCGGTACTCAAGCCGGTACCCCACACAATGCAGGCGAGGGGTGTGGCGGACGGTCTGTGCCCTGATGCGGGTGTCGCCGATGCGGAACGTCTCATCGCCGACTTCCTCGATCGTGGTGCGAAAGGGCGCATCCTTGAAGGCGGGAAACGTGCGGATAATCGTCTGAAAGAGAGTCCGGCTGCCACGGGGGCCGATGAGCGTCAGGTCCGGCCGTCGGCGGACGAGTTTAGAATAGACGACCGCGTCGAAGTAAAACGTGATGAAGTCCGAAAAGTGATCGGCGTGAAAATGGGAAAAGAGCAGATGAGTGATGCGATGCCGATCGATCTTCGTCTTGACAAGATTCGCCAGGGTGCGCGGCCCCATGTCCATGATGAACGGACGATCCGTTTCGAGGAGATACCCCGCGGCGGCGCGTCGGGGGTGCATGTTGGTGCCCGAGCCGAGAATGGTCAGTCGCATTGGGGAAGGCGGAACGGTTTCACGGGGTGGCGTGGCGCGCCTTGGTCGACGCCGCGCGCCCTGTGGGTTTCGGCGTCGGGACGCCTCCGTCTTGGAAGCTGTCGCGAATGCGTCCCAAGATGGCCGCCGCGCGGTCGACCTCTTCGGGGGAGAGCGCGCGTTCGAAGTACGGACGGATGAAGGCGACGTGCGCGCCGAACGTCTTACGAAACAGGGCGTCGCCCTTGGGGGTGAGGCGAATAAACGTGGAGCGCCGGTCCTCCTTGACGGGTTCGCGGCGGATGAGGCCCTTGGCGCAGAGCCGATCGAGGACCCCGGTCAGAGTCCCTTTGGTGACCAAGGTGGCGCTGGACAGCTCCGAACAGGTGAGCCCTTCCGTATCGCCGAGCGTGGCAATGACGTCGAACTGCGAGGGCGTCAGCCGCATCGCGCGGATGTGCCGGTTGTCCGCGCGTGCGAAGGCCAAGTAGGCTTCGACCAAGGGACGGACTATCTTGAGAAGCGGGTCGTCTTTCAGATCGGGCAGATCCATCGAGCGCGGATCGTAGTGCGCGGGGTGGGGAGAGTCAAGTCGGTGGGCGCCCGGGGGCGCCGCCTGGCCGGTTGACGGTCAAAACAACGGGTACTTATAGTGCGGGGCATGCGACTGGAACGGGAGAGCGGGCAAGCTCACATCACAACCGTGCTGCTGGCCATCGGCCTGGTTGTGGCCGGCGTGTGGATCTGGAAACGGATCCCGACGGACACTCAAGATCTGGTGGTGGAACAGGCGGTCCCGGTGGCCGCGCTGCTTGCCGCCGTTTTGTGGGGCGCTTGGCTGGTGATCCGGCCGTTTCGTCGGCGACGTCTCCGGGAGCAGCAACGTGCCATATTATTGCAGCAGTTCTCGGCGGCACGCGGGTGGGAACAGCGGCGTGCCCTGGCCTTTGAGCTGGTGGAGGTCAACGACTACCAACTCACCGGGCTTGAATCGGTGCAGAAGGAACTTCGTGACATTTTTCTGACTACCTACAAACAGGCCGTCGGTGACAAACAGCATCGGCTACGTGGGATGGCGGTGAGTCACCTGGGGGTGTTGCAGGATCCCAGTCTCACCCCCATCTTGATCGCCGCGCTCGAAGATGATCATGCCTATGTGCGGGGGTGCGCCGCCTTGGGGCTTGGGCGCATGCGGGCCCTCGAGGCGCGGGACAAGCTGGCGGTGGTGATGAAGGAAGACTGGGATCAGACCGTCCGGAGCCGCGCGCGCGAAGCGTGGGAGAGGATGAAGTAGCTGGAAGCGTCAATCGTTAAACGTGAATCGTTAAACGTTTTAGGTGGAAAAGGCCGTCAGCCGGGTGTGTCGTTTCTTCTTGCGATTCACGATTCACGAACGGCCGCCTTAGGCCGCTTCCGCGCGGGACTGCGAGGCATCGACCCATTCGAGCAGCAAGATTTCGGGGGCACAGTTCCAGCGCATCGGCACGACCGACCATCCGAGGCCGCGATTGACGTACAGCCGATAGCGGCCCATGTCGTAGAGGCCATCCGACCGGCCCTCGCAGCCGGGTGGCAGCCAGAATGGCCTGAACAGCGGTGGGCGCCACTGTCCTCCATGGCTGTGGCCGCAGAGAACGAGGTCCACGTGGTGGTGGGCCTCCAACTGGTCGGCGATGTTGGGGGCATGGGCCAAGACCAGCGTAAATCGATCGGTGCAGGCAGGCGGAATACACTGCAACTCAGCTCGGTGCAGCGAGGGGTCGTCCAATCCCACAATGGCCAGTTCTCCGGCGTCGGTCGACACCATCGTTGTTTGGTTGACCAGCAGGACGATCTTGTAGCGCTCGGCCAACTCCGCGAAGTGCTCGACGGGCACACCGCTGTAGTGGTCGTGGTTGCCCAACGTGATATAGACCGGGGCGATCCTGCGCAGCTCGCGTAAGAAGCGAAAGAGATGCGGGAGTCCACTGGGCACGTTCAAGAGGTCGCCGGTCACGAAAATCCAATCGGGGCGCAGATCCCGCACGATGCGGGCCGTTCGTTTGTGGCGGTAGAGATAGCGATCCAAGTGCAGATCGCTGAGCTGGACCGCCCGGCGTCCCGAAAGCGGTTGGTGGGGAACGGCCAAGCGCGTCAGCTGCGGTTTCAGCAGGCCGTACTCCCATCCTGGAAGCAGGTTGAAGAAGTAATTAAGCGGGCGCGTGGTCACGTGCCCCACGACCATGCGCGATCGGTCCTGCCACTTCCGCCAACGCCTCGTCATTCCATGACCCGATTGAGCGAGGCCCGATCCGCAGCGGACAGTCGGTAGCCGTGGTCGTACAGTCGTCCCATCCCGTTCATGATCTGTTCGAGGTCTCGATTGCCGTACCAGGTGTCGAACTTCGCCTTCAGCGCCGCGCCGGCATCGAGCTGCGCTGCGACTGCCGGCAAGACCAAGGCCTCCAAGAGATCCGCCAGTTCCTGTGAGTTGTAGGTCTGATCGTCGTCGCCGTCCGCGACGAGGGCTAGTTCGTAAAAGGTCAGGCTCAGGGATAGCGAAGTTTGTGCCTGTGCATACTCCAGGCGGGCATCCTCGAGCCCCTTAGGGTAGCGGCGGGCACACTCGGATGGGTCGGGCGCCGCGGCCATCGGGCGGAGCAGGGGGGACGACTGCGTGCTCCAGGAGATCGGCTCCACCGGACTGGGGGCTGGTTTCTTGCGCAGTTCCTTGTAATACCAATCGGTGCAAAAACTCGCCACGTGAAACCGCCCCTTTTCCTCGGCCACCCGCTTGGCGACATGCTGCGTGAGCGTGAAAAACTCGTCCGCTCGCCCTGCTGCAAACCCGTCGGTTGGGATCATGTTTGTCAAGAGGATGGTCAGCAGAACGAGCGCGGCGGTCCGTCCGAGCGCCGTCAAAGCGCCCTGTCGTCCTGCGTCGTCTTGGGATTGATAGAGAAACGTCCGTGGAAAGATGCAACGCATGAGGAGATCTGCCAAAATATCCGTTCGGCCAGTATAACACGCGTACATCGAGGCACCAGGAAAATGGTGCTTGGGTAGAGGAGGCGGTGAACGAGTTTATGACCATCGTGCGGGTTGAGCCCGGGACTGAGGTCCTGCCCTATGTCACCAGCGCTCTGCCGGGAATCGGCGGCGTCATTCGATCGACGCCCGAAGATTTTCGTGTGGTGGAGCGACCGCTGTATCTCCCGTGTGGGGAAGGGGAGCATCTCTACCTCCGCATCACCAAGCGTGGCATTCCCACGCCGGACCTTGTCCTACGCCTCTCGTCTAACTTGGGCGTCAAGGCCAAACAGATCGGGGTCGCGGGCCTGAAGGATTCCAATGCGGTAACAACGCAGATGGTCTCGGTGCAGGGCGTCAAACCGGAGCTGTTGGATCGGCTGCGCCCCGACGAGCATCTCTTGGCGGTGGAGGTGCTGGGCCGTCACCGGAACCGCCTTCGCACCGGCCACCATGCGGGCAACGAGTTTACGCTGGTGATCCGCAACGTGGCGCCGGATGCGGGCCGGACGGTGCCGCTGGTCTTGGAGGAATTGCGCCGGCGCGGCCTCCCGAACTATTTCGGGCCTCAACGGCAAGGCCGCAAAGGGCAAAACTTCCTCGTCGGAGCGCAGTTGCTGAACGATCCGAAACAGCGAGCCCAGTTGTCGCGCAGCAAGGCACAGTGGTACCTCAATGCGTTTCAGGCCCATGTCTTCAACCGGATTCTCACCAAGCGCATCCAGACGATCGACAGATTGCTGTCCGGTGATTGGGCGATGAAGGTGGTCAACGGCGCCTGCTTCCGCGTGGAAGACGTGGCCGTTGAGCAGCCGCGGGTCGAGGCCTTCGAAATCAGTCCGACCGCTCCGCTCTTTGGCGCGCGAACCGAATGGGCCACCCAGGAGGCCGGGGCGATTGAACAGGCGGTCTTGGCCGAGCTTGGCGCCACCGTGGAGGGGCTCACCGGTGCGGCCAAGGCCTGTGGGTTCCGCGGTGAGCGGCGTGCCCTTCGTGTTCCCTTCCTCAACCCAACATGGTCACTTGAAGATCACAGCCTGACCCTGACATTTGCGCTTCCGCCTGGTGCCTATGCCACCAGCGTGCTGCGCGAATTGATGAAACAGGACGGGCATTTTGCCGGGGCATGATAGGATTAGAGAGGGCGCTTCACTGGCCTCGTCGAAAGGAGATCGCCCGTGCGATCCAGTCTCCGACAGGGCCCTTTCTCACGAACCATCACCCGGTGCCTCCTGATCGCGGGTCTCCTCGCCCTCGCGATCAATTTCCCGAGTAGCTTTCTGGGTTCATCCCTCGATCCAGCCTTCGGCGCCTCCCAAGTTTCGCGCGATGTGTACTACGGCAACGAAGCTCCGGTGAGTGGGCCTTCGGCACCGCAGTTGACGAGCGCGGACTACCCAACCCAATACGGTGAAAGCCGCCTTATTGTCTGGATGGTGGCGCAACAGCACCTCTACTGGGGCGGTCTCGCCTGTGGCGCCCTCATGCTTGTAACCCTGCTGGAGATCGGTCCACTGCTGAGTCGGCGGGAAGCACCGGCAATCCAGTACGACCGATGGGCCTACGACATCCTGCGCCTCGTCATGGGGGGGTTCTCAGTCACGGCCTTGCTAGGAGCCGGGCTCGCGGCCTGCCTGCTCGTCCTCTATCCGGATCTGACGCTGTATTTGGTCGGGATCTTTCGGCCAACGGTCCTGCTCTACGTCGTGCTGGCCCTGGTCCTGACGCTGCTGGCCTACGGGTATTACTACACCTGGGAAAGATGCGGGCGGGGAGCGATCAAATACCTCCATGCTAGTCTCGGGGTGCTCGCCAACGTCGTGGCCATCACGATGGTGTTCATGGCAAACGGGTGGAGCAGTTTCATGTTGTCGCCGGCGGGTGTTGATGAACAAGGCCGATTCCTAGGCACCATCTGGCATGCGCTCCATACTGCAACCTGGAACGCGTTCAATATTCATCGACTGCTGTCCCATCTCGTGCTCGCCTCGGTGGTTTTTGCCTGTTACGCGGCCTACCAAGCGCTGAAAGCGAAGACACATGAAGACTGGGTGGAGGGCGAGCGGAGGACGTATCTCTGTCTACTCACCATGACGGGAGCATTCGTCTGTATTCCCTTTGAAGGTGTGTGGCTGCTGCGTGAGACCTATGCCTACCGTCAGCAGATGGGGATTACACAGCTTGGCGGTCTCATGGCCTGGCTGGGCATCCTTCGCGTTTCGCTGGTTGCAGGCGTATTCCTTGGCCTCAACTACTATGTGTGGCAGCGTATTTCCATGGAAGATCGTGGGAAGGATTATGAGAGCCTTCGGAAATACGCTTTTCTCGTTCTGACGCTCGGTGTCGCGGTCTACATCACCCCGCATACCATGGTCATGACCAAGAAAGAGCTCTATGACGTGGGTGGGCAGCAACATCAGGTTCTGGGCAACTACGGCGTCGAGTCGGCCAAGCAGGCAGTCGTCAACATGATGATCTTGGTGACGATTGGGTCTTGGTATATCTGGACCCGAGCGAGGACTGCGCTCACTTCCCAACAAGCCCGGTTGGCAGGTCCCGTGACCGCAGGGATTTTTCTCGCTGCGGGCATCAATATCCTCTGGTTGAGCATCTATGGTTATTACGTTCCAGCAAACGTGCGTGTGGGGAATTCCGTGGGGAGCGCGGCCACACCACTTATGGTGTTGGTGTATGTGCTCGTCCTGACTCAAGGGTGGAAGACGCAGGCCATCGGCGGTCATCCAGACCAGAGAAGGCTTCCTTTACTGATCCATTGGGTCGTCTTTGTAGTTGCATTTGTCGTCACGTGGTTAGTGGGCTTGGGCGGATATGTGCGGTCTTCAGTGAGACTCTTCTGGCACGTCAATGAGCTCGCCCGAGACCAGTCTCCGTGGGCCTACACCCATTCCGTCGGCTTTGCCGCGAATGTCATTTCGCTCAATGCGATTCTCTTTTGGTTGGGACTGCTGTTGTTATTCTGGCTGGCTCACGTGAGAGAAGCCGAGGTGGCACCAGTGGAAATCCTGTCTCGCGATACCGTGAAGATGAAGAGCCTCGAGGTGCGTTCGTGACGCCGGCACAAGAGACTGTGGTCCTCCGCGGCCACATTATCGATTCGCTCATCCTGGCGAAGGTGCTGGATACGATTGTGATGATGGGAGGCACCTTCGACCTGGAGACTGTCCACATTGGGGCCACGAGGGATGAACCCTCACACGCCTCCATCGTTGTAAAGGCGCCGAGTGCCGAGTTGTTGGCCGACATTCTCAACGCCATTCAACCGCACGGCGCCATGGCCGCAGCTGAACAGGACTGTGCGGTGGAACCGGCTCCAGTCGATGGAGTACTCCCGGACCAATTCTATGCGACGAGCCATGTGCCCACACAGATCAGGCAGCACGGACGGTGGATCGATGTCAGCCCGATCGAAATGGACACCGCGATCAAGATCGACCCGGTGACGGACCGCGCAACGACCGTGCCCATGGGAGACGTGAAGCAAGGCGACCGGATCGTCGTGGGACGGGCGGGTGTCCGTGTGCTGCCGCTCACGCGGCCGGCCGAGCGCGATGTGTTCAGCTTCATGGAAGCGCAGGTGTCGTCCGAACGGCCACACGCGCCCATGATTGCGGACGTTGCGAAGCGTTTGCTGGCGCTACGAGACGGATGGCGGCGGGGGCAGCCGGGGTGCAAGGTTTTGTTCGCGGGCGGGCCGGCTATCGTGCACGCCGGGGGACGCGAGGCACTGGCATGGTTGGTCCAGGCAGGATTCGTCCAAGTTTTGTTCTGCGGCAACGCGCTGGCTGCGCACGACATGGAGGCGGACCTCTTCGGTACGTCGCTAGGGTATGGGCTCAAGGCGGGTCGGACGATTCCGCACGGCCACGAACATCATCTTCGCACGATCAATCGTATTCGAGCCATCGGCAGCATCGAGCGGGCGGTCGAGACAGGCCTCGTCACGAACGGCATTATGGCAGCCTGTGTCCGTCAAAAGGTGCAGGTGGTGATGGCCGGCACTATTCGTGACGACGGGCCGCTTCCCGGTGTGATCACCGATGCCATGCAGGCCCAGGCCGCGATGCGGGCCGCACTTCCGGAGATAGGTCTGGCCATGCTCGTGGCGTCGACCCTGCATGCCATCGCGACGGGGAATCTGCTGCCCGCGACCGTGCCGACCGTCTGCGTCGACGTGAATCCGTCCGTCCCAACCAAATTGGCCGACCGGGGGAGCTTTCAATCGGTCGGGATCGTGATGGACGCGGCGTCGTTTCTTCGAGAACTGGCCCGTCAATTGGGGTGGCAGCCATGAGCCGCATGCTGGTGTGTCCTCCGGACTATTTCGCGATCGATTACGAAATCAATCCATGGATGCAGCGGACCAATGCCGTGGATAGCGTACGCGCGAAGGCGCAGTGGCATGGACTCATGCAGGTCCTGGCACAGGAGACCGGGGCGATCCTCGAACGCATGACGCCGATTCCGCAGTTGCCGGATCTGGTGTTTACCGCGAATGCTGGTGTGGTGGTCGGACGGCGCGTCGTCACGAGCCGGTTTCGGTACCCAGAGCGTCAGCGAGAAGAGGCCTACTTCGAAGCCTGGTTCCGGGCGCAGGGGTATGAGGTCATCACGCTCGAAGCCGGGCGGTACTTTGAAGGGGCTGGGGATCTCCTGGGTTTTCCGGATGCCTGGTTCGGCGGCTACCGCCAGCGCAGCGACATCCAGGCCTATCCGATTCTCAGCGAGATCTTTGGACGGGAAATTATTCCGCTTGAGTTGGTCGATGGCCGGTTCTATCACCTGGACACGTGCTTCTGTCCCTTGAGCGGTGGCGATCTGCTGTACTATCCGACCGCGTTCGATCGATACGGGCAGGCGGCGATAGCCGAACGCGTGCCCTCCGCACGCCGCGTGGTGGTGTCCGACGACGAGGCGCTCAAGTTTGCGTGCAACGCCGTGTGTGTCGGCAAGCACGTCGTCTTGCCAGCAGGGTGTGCTCGCGCCTCCGCACAACTCACCGACCGCGGATACTTCGTGCACCCCACCCCGCTGGATGAGTTCATGAAATCCGGTGGCTCGGCCAAGTGCCTCACCCTGGCGCTTGATTAGGCCAGCGTCAACCGTCAATCGTCACTCGTCAAACGGGTCGGAGGAATCCAAGTGGCTCTTCCTTCCGTTCATGCTTCTCTTCACGAATGACGGTTAACGTCCTCTTCTGAACAGCCACGAACCGTAAATGCCGGCAATCGCGATGGTGGTGGTTTCGATCGTCAGCAACATGCGGCTGACGACGGCCGTGGGTGTGGGGCCAGCCCAGAAGGGATGGAAACCTAGAAATGCGGGTGGATCGTCCGGTGGGGCCTCCCATGGCGGGATCAGCACGGCCAGGATGAGGAGGCCGGCCATGGCGATCAGTACGATCAGGTTGAGGTCTTCCTTCCGGGCGGAGGGATCGGGAGCGGATACTGGCATGGCGGCAGTCAGCGTCTCCCCGCAATGGGAGCAGAAGCGCGCGCCTTCAGGACTCTGGCGGCGGCAGGTCGGGCACACCAACATGGCGCAGAGTATAGCCTGTGACGCCGAGCCAGGCCACTGGCCCTAGAAATGGTAAGCGATGCCGAACGTCACGTGTTGTGGGAAATAAGTGGCCTTGAAGCCGAACAAGTTGGCCTCATCGCTGTAGCTGAACTTGGCGTAGTTCACCTTGAACTCACCAAAGATCGCCACATGTCGAGCGAGAAAGTATCGGAGGCCGACGTGGGCGTTCAGGCCGACACGCGTGCTCGATTGTGACTCGGAGGTCGCAGGATCCTTCAGGCGGGCGAGGAAAATCCCAGGGCCAAGACCAAGATATGGCTGGAACTGACTGCCGGGATAGCGAAAAACCAGGTTAGGAGCAATCGTCAGCACGCGGTGAGTCAACCCGGTGAACGGCGCATCAAAGCTCCCGCCCGGTCCCGTAAAGGTGAGCGTCTGTTGTTTGGTGTGCGGCTGGGTATTGAACACCTCCAACTCCAGGCCGAACCATCTGGCTCCCTGGAAATAGTGCCCAACCTTGGCACCGAACATCGGCGAATTGATCATCTTCTGATCAGACAGCTGGGTCCCGGCGCCCAGAGGACTGGTCACCTCACCGCTCTTGAGGCTGCCCGCCAGGGTGTACCCAAACTGACCAGCCAGGTAGGATTCGGCATACGCCGGGCGTTCAAAGCTGTGCAGCACGAGACCGCAGGCGCTTCCGACGAGCAGCAGGAAGAACAGGCTCTGTTTCAGGATCTTGCAGTACATATGAAGTTCCTTTGATTCTTGACGGTCATGTTCACGCACGGTCCGGCATAAGCACCGGTGACCATAACGCAAAGGCTGTGCCAGTAGATTGCCTGCACCGATGAGGCACTGTGTTGAGTCTAGCAAAACTCTGCCAAAGGACAAGGAAACACGCTCGATTTTCGTCCCTAGTGGTTTCCCGTATGTCAGGTGTTTTAGTCCCGGCGGATGCCTTGGAGATTGCATTTGGCAGCGAGGGAGCCGCCCCTGTGAGGGCGCGCATTGATTGACAGTGCGGAAGCCGCGTTCCTATAATCCGCGCGCCGCGGGGCGCGGCTCCCGGGGCGCGGCTCTCGGTGCACGAGGACCGTCCCTCACCGGGTCGACGAGTGTTAGTGGAATGGCCACACTCATTTCTGAACGCATTGCCGTCATCGGGGCAGGCGCCTGGGGGACCGCGCTGGCCAATCATCTGGCACAGGGTTCCCAGCGGGTAACGCTGTGGGCCTACGAGCAGGCGGTGGTCGAGGCCATCCGTTCGGTTCAGGAGAACACGGTGTTCCTGCCGAAGGTCAAATTACGTCCGACCTTGGCCGTGACCACTGTTCTGGTTGAGGCGCTCAAGGAGGCCGACGCGGTCGTATTCGCTGTCCCTTCCCATGTGGCGGGCCCCGTGTTATCCGACATTCGACGTGTACTCACGCGCCCTTGTCCATTCATCAGCGCGACCAAGGGAATCGAAGAAGGGTCCCTGCGGCTCATGTCCGACGTGATCGTGGCCACCTGTTTGCCGGAGCACCCGGAATTCTGCACGGTGTTGTCTGGGCCGAGCTTTGCCGCCGAAGTGGCCCATGGGCAACCGACGGCGATCACGCTCGCCGGTCCGAACGCCGAGGTGGTGCGCCATCTGCAACACCTCATGATGACCGCGACACTTCGTGTCTACGGTTCGACCGACCTCATCGGTGTTCAGTTGGGCGGGGCACTCAAGAACGTGATGGCGCTGGCGGCCGGGGTGGTCGATGGGCTCGGGCTGGGACACAACACACGCGCGGCCCTGATTACGAGGGGGTTGGCTGAAATGATTCGGTTGGGGCAAGCCATGGGCGCCGATCCCCGAACCTTTTACGGGCTTTCCGGGGTCGGCGATTTGGTGCTGACCTGCACGGGGCCGGCTAGCCGCAACCACCAGGTCGGTGTGCGGCTTGGGCAGGGGGAGTCGCTTGATGCGATTCTACAGAGTATGCGTGCGGTGGCGGAAGGGGTGCGGACGGCACGGGCCGCGGAAGGCCTGGCGAAGCGCCACGGGGTCGAGATGCCGATTGTCCGGGAAGTGTGCGCCGTGTTGTTCGAAGGAAAATCCTGTCGTCAGGCGGTCAGTGATCTGATGGAACGCGGCGCGAAGGAAGAATTGTCACACTAGAACGGGAGCCGCGTTTACTCCGCGAATCATTTTGAGATAGGTTCTAGTCCCCGCACTTGGCACAGGTGAGGGGGGAGGCTTCAGTACGTCAGCGTCATTGGGTCACGCTCACCCATGATCTCCAAAACACAACTAGCCACACTCTTGCGGCAGTTTCAGCAAGGCCGCGTGAGCCTGCAAACGGTCGTGGATCGCCTGCATGCGCCGGCGAGCGAGAAGCTCGGTTTTGCGACGGTGGATCACCATCGAGCACTCCGGCAGGGCTTCCCAGAGGTTATCTTTTGCGAAGGGAAGACGACGGCACAGGTCGTAGCGATCGCCAAGGGTTTGGTGAAGCGACATCGATCGTTGTTAGCAACCCGTGTGGATCCACCCACAGCTCGTGCGCTTCGTCGGCTCCACCCGCGCGCGCGCTACCACGAATCAGCGCGAGTCGTCTCCCTCGAGCCAACCCGGTCCACGCGGGTTGGCCATGTGTTGATCATCACGGCTGGGACGGTCGATGTACCGGTGGCCGAAGAGGCCCGCATCACGGCTGAGGTGATGGGCAGTCTTGTGGAAACGCTCTACGATGTTGGTGTGGCCGGCATCCATCGTATTCTGACGCAGCACGATCGGCTTCAGGAGGCGCGTGCGATCGTCGTCGTGGCCGGCATGGACGGTGTGTTGCCGAGTGTGGTCGGAGGGTTGGTCGCTCGGCCTGTGGTGGCGGTGCCAACCAGCTGCGGCTACGGAGCCAGTTTCGGTGGATTGGCGGCGCTCCTGACCATGCTCAATTCCTGTGCCGCGGGTGTCGGGGTGATGAATATCGACAACGGGTTCGGGGCGGGGTGCCTTGCTCACCGCATTAATGTGCTCGCGGAAGACGGTGGGAATGTGATTCGTTAAACGATAATCGTTATCTGTATCTTCGGACACGAGCCTTTTTTGCGAGTCACCGTGAACGCTTCACGAATAATGGGGTTACTTTACGAGGAGCGTGCCCCGTTTGGGCCATGAAACCGTCAACGTTCGGGGCGTATTGTCTCCGCCCGCAATCACCTTGGCGCGCAATTCATAGTGGTAGGTGCCGGCTGAAACTTCCTGTTTCGTGTGGTCTTTCCCATCCCACGTCAGTTTGATGCGAATTCGTGGCGAGGGGCCTTTTTGCGCCAACGTGCTGGCGGGAACAGCTTTGATGCGGGGTCGGCCTGTGGCGGCAAGCAGAGGGGCGATCGGATTGCGATACGACAGGAATCGCAGGCTCGACCGCGACGGGGAACTGATCAAGGCCGTCACTTCCAAGAGCGCCTTCGATTCGACCTCGGGTGGGAGATCCAGAGTCACGCCGAATTCCAGCTCGCCATGCTGCGGAGAGTAGGGGACGGGCTTGATGCTGACCTCGATGATTTTGAGGTCCGGCTCTTTTCTCGGTCCGGCCCGATGCTTCGAGCCGCTCCATGCCGTGTCGGGGGCGGCGACACCAAGACCGAGACAGGCGATGAATGTGGCGAGGGCGAGAAAGACGGCGGTCGGCAAGACTGGAAGTTGGAGGCGGGTCCGGCGGTGGTTCATGTGATCGATCAAGCCGATCGGTCCAGAACGACGTCTCCAGGCCAACAGAACAGAGGACACGAGGAAAAAGCCGGCTAGGGGATAACACAGGGGGTGAGGGCTGTCAATCGGCAACTGATGCGGGAACGCCGGAGTCGAAGTGCGCGGGTCGGCGCGGTTCCGCCTCACGGTAACATCTGTTAAGATGCCGCGCATCGGGTTCAACCGCGGCGGGGCGTCAAGGGCGCGCGAGATCAACTGGTTCGGCTGGTATGGGACGACATCTCCACTTCGACTGTTTCTCCGGGATCAGCGGCGACATGTTGTTGGGTGCCCTGGTAGACGCGGGAGCCCCGCTGCAGGGCCTGCGCCGCGCCGTGGGCTCGCTGCATTTGCGCGGGGTCGATCTTCGGATGCGGCGCGTGTGGCGTGGCGCGATCCGGGCGACCAAGGTCGATGTGGTGATCCGGCAGGGCATGGGCAAACCCCTGTCCGTTGACCAAATCCGCAGGCGCATTCTCGCCAGCCGCTTCCCGCCGATTGTCAAACAACAGGGCCAGGAGGTCTTCGACCGGTTGGCGCGGGCGGAGAGTCGAGTGCATGGTGTGTCTCTGGCGCGCGTGCACTTTCACGAAGTCGGCGTCGTGGACTCGATGGTGGACGTCATGGGGAGCCTGTTGGGGTGTCATCTGTTGGAAGCGACGCACGTGACCGCCTCCCCTGTGAATGTGGGCGCGGGGTTCGCGCAGACGTCGCATGGGATCCTGCCGGTGCCGGGGCCGGCCGTGGCTCAATTGGCGCAAGGCGTGCCAATCTACAGCAATGGGCCGCGTCGTGAATTGACGACCCCCACCGGCATGGCGGTGCTGCGGACGGTGGTCCAGGAGTTTGGGGAGCTGCCGCCCATGCGGCCGATTGCCGTGGGGTATGGGGCCGGCGATGCGAATCCAGAGGACTGGTCCAATGTGCTGCGCCTGTTTGTGGGTGAGGCGGCGACCGCGTACCAGGCTAGGACGGAATCAGTGTTTGAAATCGAAACCAACGTGGACGACTTGAACCCGCAGGTCTACGAATCGGTGATGGAGCACCTCTTCGCGGCCGGGGCGTTGGATGTGACGATGACGCCGGTGGTGATGAAGCGGGGACGGCCGGGCATCGTCCTGACGGCCTTGGCTCCACGAGAACAGACCCGCGCCGTGGCGGACGTGTTGCTCCGGGAAACGACGGCCTTGGGCGTCCGATTGAAGGAAACCGAGCGGGTGGTCCTGCCGCGTCGATTCGAGTCGGTGACGTTGCGCGAAGGCACCGTGCGGATGAAGATCGCGGAGTGTCGCGACGGAGAGCTGCGCGCGGTGCCGGAGTACGCCGACTGCCGCCGTCTCGCCGAGCGAACGGGGAAGCCGGTGCGCGCGGTCATGGAAGCAGCCGTCGTCGCCTATCAGCGGATGCATCCCTCGCGGCCTTCTCCCTCCAGACGTGCGCGCAGCCAGAGGCGATAGTGGAGGGTGGCCCGCGATGACCATCCTGCTCTATGTGGCCCTGTTCCTCGCGTCGGTGTTCATCACCCTCGCAGCCTGCCACCTGTTTACCAACGCCATCGAGTGGCTGGGGAAGCGCCTGGGCATCTCCGAAGGCGCGGTCGGGAGCGTGCTCGCGGCGATCGGCACCACGTTGCCCGAGACGTCGATTCCGCTGATCGCCATCTTCTTCGGGACCGGCCAGGACCAGGAGTCGGTCGGACTGGGAGCCATCCTCGGCGCCCCATTCATGCTGAGCACGCTTGTCGTACCGATTCTTGCGGCGCTGCTGCTCCTCTATGCGCGGCTCGGCAAGCGGGGGAAGCGCTTTCACCTCGATTATCGTGAAGTGCGGGTCGATCTGCTGTTCTTTCTCATCGGGTACGGGGTGGCGCTGGTGTGCGCCATGGTCCCAGGCCGTCCCGGTCATCTGTTCGCGGCGGCAGCGCTAATCGGTGCCTACATGTTCTATCTTCGTCTCAAACTCTCCGCGCCGGGTGGAGAGGAGGATGAGGAGGACGGCGGGGAGGGGGCGGGGGGGCTCGATCCGCTCGTGTTCGCGAAACGTGCCAAGCGCCCCCACGGTTCCGTGATCGGCGCCCAACTCATTGTGGGCTTGGCTGGGTTGGTCGCCGGGGCTGAGTTGTTCGTCATCGCGGCCCAGTATTTGGCGACGACGCTGCACGTCGCGCCGCTGATTCTCGCGCTGCTCATCGCGCCGTTGGCGACGGAGTTGCCGGAGATGTCGAACAGCTTCCTGTGGCTCTATCGGAAGAAGGATCAATTGGCGGTGGGGAACGTGACCGGCGCCATGGTCTTTCAGGGCACCTTCCCGGTGGCCATCGGACTCATCGGCACGGATTGGATGTTGGCGCCCTCGGCATTGGCCACCATGGTCTTGGCTGTGGTGGCCGGCGGCTTGGCGTTCGTGCAGATTCTCTGGGGGGGCCACTGGCGCCCCTGGCTGCTGATTAGTGGTGCGATCTTGTATATTGGGTACACGCTGTATCTTTACGGAACGTGAGAGGAACGCAGGTTGAGGCCTAGGAGCATGGAGAGGCCTAGCCTCTCAACTGATCCAAGCCTCAGCCGTAGCCTCCACCTTGTTAAATGATGGCGACCACAACACGAAAGCTCCCGCTCCTTGCGATCACCATGGGCGATCCAGCGGGGATTGGTCCTGAGGTGGTCGCGAAGGCGTTGGCCTTGCCGAAGGTTCGCCGGCTGTGCCGTCCGCTCGTCATCGGCTCCGTGCCGGTCATGCAGCGGACCGTGAAGGCCTTGCGGTTGCCCTTGGCCGTCATCTCGGCGATTAGCCCAGAGCATGTGCCGAGTCGTCGCCAAGAATTGTTGGTGCTAGATCCACTGGAACGCCCGCTGGGCCACTTCAAGGTCGGAGTCGCGGCGCCAGAGACCGGCGCGGCGTCGGTCTCGTTCATCACCACGGCCGTGCGGCTTGCGGAACAGGGCCTGGTCGATGCAATGGTGACGGCGCCCATCAACAAAGAAGCGATGCACCTCGGCGGGTTCAAATACCCGGGACATACGGAACTGCTGGCCGACCTGACCAAGAGCACGGAGGTCGGCATGATGATTCTGGGCGGCCCTTTGAAGATCATGTTCGTGACCACACACGTGGCGTTACGCGACCTCCCGCAGAAGCTGACCGTGGCGACGATCCTGAAGGGTATTCGACTCGCCGATCGGGCCTTACGCGAGTGTTTCCGTATCCGAAAGCCCAAGATCGGTGTGGCGGCGCTCAACCCGCACGCGGGGGAATCGGGCCTCTTCGGGGATGAGGAGCACACGGTGATCGCTCCGGCGGTGGCCGCGGCGCGGCGCGCCGGGATCGTGGCCAGCGATCCCTTGCCGGCCGACACACTGTTCGGCAAGGCGGCCCGTGGTGCCTACGACGGGGTGGTGGCCATGTATCACGATCAAGGGTTGATTCCATTGAAGCTGGTCGCGTTCGGAACCTGCGTGAACATGACCATCGGTCTGCCAATCATTCGGACGTCGGTCGATCATGGGACGGCGTACGATATCGCCGGTAAGGGAGTGGCGGAGCCTGGGAGCCTGGTTGAAGCGATCACACTTGCGGCCACGTTGGCCAGCTTCCGCGGCCGGCGGTCCTCGGCTCGCACATAGAAATGGAGAAGCATACACGGTGAGCGACCAACAACAGGTATGGCAGATCCTCGATCAATTGAACAAAGAACTTGGCGCGATCTCGAAACAGACACTCGAGGATCTCAACACGGTGGCTGGGAAAGAACGCCTGGAGAGGTGGCGCCAAGCGACGTTGGCCGTACTCAAGCAACAGGCCGGCGACCGGATTGCCAAACGATTCGAATTGACGAAACCGAGCCCATCCTTCACGCATGATTTGGTCGAGGAGTTCGAGGAGGAGGTCGACACCTATCGGACAGCGCTCGATCAAGCTGTGAAGGCGCTCCGCAGCAAACTGACGGGAGGCGCTCCCGCGTGACCTCCCGATGAATGCGGGGCTTCCGCCGGCTCGCAAGCAGCTCGGCCAGAACTTTCTCGTTGATCCCAACATCGTGCGGAAAATCGTCGAGGCGGCGGCATTGCGGCCGGATGACGTCGTCCTGGAGATCGGCCCGGGCCGTGGCGCGCTGACCCGCGCGCTGTGTGAGGCGGCGGCGAGGGTGGTCGCGGTCGAGATCGACCGAGGCCTCTGCGCGTACCTACGTGAGACACTTGCCGATTGCCCCAATCTCGAGCTTCATCAGGCTGATGCGCTCGAGTGGCCCTTTGATCGCCTTCCGCCGAACAGCGTGGTTGTGGCCAATCTTCCGTATTACGTGTCCACGCCGCTACTATGTCGGCTGCTGGATGAGCGAGCCCGGCTTGATCGGGCGATCATCATGCTGCAGGCTGAGGTTGCGGAGCGATTGGTCGCGCCTCCTGGGACGAAAGCCTACGGCATTTTGTCCGTACGGACCCAGCTGGCAAGTGAGGTGCGCCTGCTGTTCCGGGTGTCGCCGAACTGCTTTCGGCCGCGGCCGGACGTCGGGTCTGCCGTCGTCCGGCTGGCGATGCGGTCGGCGACATGGACGGCCGGGGAAGAACAGATGTTGATCCGGCTGGTGCGCGGGGCCTTCGCGCATCGCCGAAAGCGGTTACTCAATTCGCTTCGTGACGAAGGCTGGGATGTGAAGCAGGTGGAGGCTGTGCTGGCGGAGTGCGGGCACCCTGTCGATTGCCGCGCCGAATCCCTGTCGCCGATGGCCTTCCGCGAGTTGGCCGTCCGACTCGCGACCGGCCGGCCGGCCTCGTCGTGAGGGGCTGAAAGTCCGCTGGGAGCGCGCGTTTCGTTTGAAAAGCCCCTACCCCTATGGTACGATTCGCCCATATGGGTGGATCCACCACGGCAAAACGCGGTGACCCCCGCAAAGCCCCTCCGCAGCGTTCCTATATCAGGCGAGAAGTCGTTGCGGTTGTGTGTGTGACGGTCGGCTTGCTCCTGTTCTTGAGCCTGCTGTCCTTCATCCCACACGAGCGCACGCTGTCCTCGACCGCGGCCGGGTCGGCCGCCGCGGCCGGGCGCAACCTGATTGGGACCGTCGGCGATGCGGTGGCGGGATGGTTGTTTGGCCTCATCGGCGCGGCTGCGTACTCGCTCCCTCTGTTTCTCTTCCACGTCGGCTTCCGCTGCTTCACCCAAGAGCAGGCTTCGGTTCCCATCAAGACCGCCCTCTATTCACTCGGCGCCCTCCTGGCCCTGAGCGGGCTGCTGCATATGGAGGTGGTGGGCGTGCCCACACTCTCGTCCGGTTTCGTGCAGCGCGGTCAAGCCGGCGGATGGACGGGCCAGCTGTTAGCCGGCAATTTGCGAGCTGCCTTCGCCACCACGGGGGCGCACATCATCCTGTTCGCCAGCCTGCTGATCGCACTGTTGCTCTCCACGCCCTTGTCGCTCGGGCATCTTGGCCAACGTGTGGTGGCTTGGTGGGGGTGGTGGGGAGAAGCCGCCGAGGCACTGCGCGAATGGGTGGAGGAAAAACTGGACGACCGCGCCAAACGCAACAAACGCATCAAGCCCAAGCCAGGCAAGGGCGTCAAATCTCGCAAGGCCGTGGAAGCCGTGGTCGAAGAATCCCTGCCCGAAGTGGCCTTTGAAGAACCCGACGCCGAAGAGCCCGATGACGAGCCGATCCATGTGACGCCCCATACTCCGATTGTGGCGCGAAAGCCGTCGGAACCGCTGCTGGTCGTCGAGGAGCCGGCGGAGGCCACCGCATCCGTTAAACGTAAAGCGACCCCGACCGATTATGTGCTGCCTGACCCGCGTGAGTTGCTGACGGACCCGCCGGAGATGGTCGCGCGTATGTCGGATCAAGAACTGAAGAGTCAATCGGAAGTCCTCGCCAAGGCCCTGGCAAGTTTTGGGATCGACGGCAAGGTGACCGAGGTCCATCCCGGTCCGGTGGTCACGATGTACGAATTCGAGCCGGCGCCGGGCGTCAAGGTGGCGCGCATCGTCAATCTGGCGGATGACTTGGCGCTCGCGATGAAAGCCATGAGCCTCCGCATCGTCGCGCCGCTGCCGGGGAAATCGGTCGTTGGGATTGAAGTGCCCAATCGGCAGCGCGAAACCGTCTCGTTTAGAGAAGTCGTGATGAGCGACAGTTTCACCCGGTCTCGCTCCAAACTCGTGTTTGCGCTGGGGAAGGATATTTTTGGGGTGCCGACGACGGCGGACCTTCGCACGATGCCGCACGCCTTGGTGGCCGGGGCGACGGGGGCCGGCAAAAGCGTCAGCTTGAATACGATGCTGCTGAGCCTGCTGTTCAAGGCCCGGCCCGACGAGGTGAAGCTGCTGCTGATCGACCCCAAGATGCTCGAGCTGCAAGTCTATGACGGGATCCCGCATTTGTTGCGGCCGGTGATCACGGATCCGAAGTCGGCCACGCGCGGCTTGGGATGGGTGGTCCAGGAAATGGAACGCCGCTACAAGTTGCTGGCCGAAGCCGGGGTGCGCAACATCGAAGGCTACAATCGCTGGGTGTCGAAGGAGCAGGGGGTTGCACCGGGCGATCGCGCCCCTGGCCCGAATGAACAAGCAGAGCTGCCGATCGAGTTCCTCTCTGAGGAGCAGCGGCTCTCGGCCGGTGAGAATGCCGAGCTCGAGCCCCCCGATACGGTCAAGCGGCCGCCGCCGACCCCGCCGGAGCCCTTGCCTTACATTGTCGTGATGATCGACGAGTTGGCGGATCTCATGATGGTGGCGCCGAAGGACATGGAAGACAAGATTGCACGCCTCGCCCAGATGGCGCGCGCCGCCGGGATCCATCTGGTGTTGGCGACGCAGCGTCCGTCCGTCGATGTGTTGACCGGGTTGATCAAGGCCAATTTCCCCGCGCGCATCGCGTTTCAAGTGGCGTCGAAGACGGACTCGCGCACGATTCTCGACGCCAACGGGGCCGAGGCGCTGTTGGGACGCGGGGACATGTTGTACTCGGCCTCCGGGACGGGACGATTGATGCGCATCCACGGCTCGTTCTTAAGCGACGACGACGTGCGTCGCGTCGTGGCATTCGTGAAGAAACAGTCGAATCCGGTCTACAATCAGGATGAACTGCTCGTGCGCCAGGAAGAGGCGGCCGAGGAAGAGGCAAAAGACGAAGTCTACGAGCAGGCGAAGGAACTCGTGCTGTCCACCGGGCAAGCGTCGGCCTCGCTCATCCAGCGCAGGCTGCGAGTCGGGTACCCGCGCGCGGCGCGCATGATCGAGCAAATGGAGCAGGACGGGATCGTGGGTGCAGCCGGTCGCGACGGCCGGCGCGAGGTGCTCGGCCGTCGAGGGCCGGTGGGGCAAGCGCACGGCGAGTAGTCGAAGGAGCGTGACGCGTGGTGAGCGGTAGATGGTCTCGAGCCGTCCAGGCGAGTGCAGCGGCCATTTTCTTTGGACTGCTTTTGTGCGGCCGGCCCCTGCAGGCGGAGGACGACGCGTTTCGGCGGGAGCTGCTTGGGGTGGTGCACAAACTTCAGGCTCGCTACGAAAAGACGGCGGACCTGCAGGCCGAGTTCACGCAGAAGACCAAGGTCGAAGGATTTGCCACGCCGATCACGTCGACCGGACGGCTCCATATCAAGCGCCCCGGCCGGCTTCGCTGGGACTATCTCGATCCGAACCACGAGGAGATCTACGTCAATCAGGACGACGTCAAGATGTATGTGCCCGAGCACAAGCAGGTATTGGTCGGGCGGCTCACTCAGATGTCGGCGTCACAGGCCCCTCTGCAACTCTTGCAGGGCATCGCCAAGCTCGAACAGGAATTCGACGTGACTCCGGCTGCCGGGGACGCGCGGGGCGCCGGTGGGTTGCCGTTGATCAATCTGGTGCCCAAGGGCGACGCGCAAACCGTCCGTCCGTACCAACGGATCGTCCTGGAGGTGCACCCGAAGACGTCGTACATCAAGAGCTTGACCCTTCATGAGTTGAGTGGCAATGTGTCGACGTTTGAGTTTGCCGCGATCAAGGCCAACAGCGGCATTCAGGACAGCGTGTTTGAATTCGCCGTCCCGCAAGGGGTGGAAGTGGTTCGAGCGCCCACCTTTCGGGCCCCGTAGATGATGCGCATGACGTCGCCTGCCGTACGCACGCTCTCCGACGAGATCGATCAGGCCATTCAGGGCCTCGACCGCGATCGCCTGCGGAACACCTACTGGGATCAGAATGAGTTCCTGGTGATCCCCTCCTTTTTGCCGCGTGAGGTGGTCGAGGACTATCTGGTCCCGCAGGCACAGGGGGTGAAGGGGGACTTAAACCGCAACTACATCCCCGGCCACAAACAGGGGGGGAGCGTCAGTTACTACCAGGTGTCGCACAAGGCGCCTCGTTTCTTGGAGTTGTATCGCTCCCCGGCGTTTCTCCACTTCCTCATGCACCTGACCAAGGCGCAACTTCAGCTCTGCCCCGACAACGATCCGCATGCCTGTGCGCTTTACTACTATACCCAGCCGGGGGACCACATCGGCTTCCACTACGATACGTCCTACTATAAGGGAGCCCGATATACCGTTCTCATGGGCTTGGTTGACCGCAGCGCACAATGTCGACTGGTCTGTCACCTCCACAAGGACCAGCCGGGTAAGACCGTGCAGGAGTTGTCGTACGCGACGGCACCTGGCGATCTCGTCGTGTTCAACGGCGACAAACTCTGGCACGCCGTCACCCCATTGGGGGCTGGCGAGGAACGGATCGTCCTGACCATGGAGTACGTGACGAATCCGGACATGACTCCGTTTAACCGGCTCTACTCCAACCTGAAGGACGCCTTTGGGTACTTCGGCCTTCGAACACTGTTAGGACGCCCCGCCGCTTCCTCCTAGCTGCTCTCTTGAAGAGATCTTCTCGCTATCATTCAGGCCTACCGCGGGGTCGTCACTCGTCACTGGTCATTCGAAAGTAAGGCAGTCGACCGATCATGACGATGGACGTTTGACGGATAACGAATTTCATGTGCTCGGGGTGTCTCCCCGAAACCAGCGATCGACGGTCCGCTTGAATTCCTGCGCATCAAGGGGTTTCAGAAGATAGGCTTGGGCGCCGGCGGTGAGGGCCTCGCGCGCGCGTTCGTGTGATGCGGCGGCGGTGATCATGATGACGGGGAGGGTGCGTTGCTGGGCGCGCACGTGCTGGAGCACACCCAATCCATCGATTTGCGGAAGGCCGATGTCGAGGATGAGTCCGTCCAGCCGCTCACGATTGAAGGTGGCCACCGCTTCTTGGCCGTCCGCCGCCGTCAGGACCTCATAGCCATCGGCCGTCAAGCGATCCGCGAGGAGATGGCGAATATCCGGGTCATCATCGACCAGCAGGATGCGCTTGTGTGTCACTCGCGAGGCCATCGTCCGGAGCGGCGTGGGACGCCGAAGCGGGAGAGTAAATCGAAAGGTCGACCCGACCCCCTCTTGGCTCTGCACCGAGACCGTCCCCCCGTGCAACTCCACGAGCTGCTTGACGATGGAGAGCCCCAGTCCGAGCCCATCCTTTCGGCCTGCCTTCTGATGTCGGGTGGACCGGTAGAAGGGATCGAACAGCCGCGGCAGGTCGTTCGCGGCGATGCCGTCGCCCGTGTCGACGACCGATACGCTGGCCAACTCCGATGACTGAGGGTCGAGCCTCACCTGAATGGAGCCCCCTCGCGGGGCGTACTTAATGGCGTTCTCGATCAGGTTGGTCAGGATGCGGCTCAACCCATCGGCGTCCGCCCAAACCGTCAGATCGCTCGGGCCGGGCAGCAGCTCGAGCTGCTGGTCACTCGCCCTGGCGAGGTGGCGGAGCTGGTCGACCACGTCTTGAGCGACGTGTGTCAACGACACCTCGGCCGGGAAGTGCTGCTCCTTGCCTTCTTCGATCCGCGAACGATGGAGGAGGTTGGCGATCATTCGCGCGAGGCGGGCGCTGCTGGCCTTGATGCGTTCGAGGTAGCGGGACTGCTTATCGGACAACGGACCCGTGATGCCCTCCAGCATGTTGTCGACGAAGCCTGAAATGACCGTCAACGGCGTGCGCAATTCGTGGGAGACGTGCGCGACGAACTGCGACTTGAGCCGATCCATCTCTTGAAGCCGTTCGTTCGCTTGGGCGAGTTCCGTGGTGCGCTCACGCACTTTGGCTTCAAGGCCGACGTTCAGGTGCTCGATTTCGCTGTAGGCCTCCGCATTGTCGAGGGCGATCGCGACTTGCCCCGCCACGGTCTGCATTAATTCCAGATCGTCCTCATTCAGGCCGCCTTCGGTACTGTGATCCACGGTGAGCGACCCGAGAATACGATCTTTGACCTTGAGCGGGACGGCGATGAAGGCCTTGCTCTTCGTCAGGGCCGCCAGTTCTCGGTGCATCGGATGCAGCTGGTCCCACACCTCACGGATATCCTTGACCAACACGGCGCGACCCTGCAGGGAGAGCTGGCTCTCAATCGAGTTGGGATCGCCAATCGGAATCGTGAGCTTGCGCGCGAACGTGGCGATGTGGTGGGGCACACCGAGCACGCGGGCATCATGCCCGATCTGGCGGACCCGGTCGTAGAACGTAAACATGACGCGATCGTAGTGTAGATCAAACTTGATATGCTCAAGCATGCTGCGAATGAGCGTCTCGCGGTCAAGGGAAGAACTCAAGGTCAGACCCGTGCGGTGGAGCAGCGTGAGTTGGTTGACCTTCTGCCGCAGAACGGCGGACGTCTGGTGTTGGGCGACATAGGCGTCCCGCAATTCTTCGTGCCGTGAATCCACCGACGTGACCTGCTCCTGAATCACGCGGGTGCTCTCCGCGACCTCCGCCCTCAAGCGCGAGTTGGTCGCGATCAGCCAGGGAATGAGGCCGGGCGGCAAAGCTAGGAGGAGCGAGGCGAGAGCGGGAAGGTCCGGCACGCCCCAGCGCAACAGGGTGAATACCGTGAGCGCCACCAGCCCGCCTGCAGTGATCCAACGCCAGGGCACGGTGGTCCCGGCTTCCCAGGTCACCTCCCACGTGCAGAAGGGGTCGTCATTCGCGATGCATTCGAGATCGACCACCTTCGCGGGCTTGAGCCCATGGACGCGCTCGGGTGTGGACATCAGGGTACCCTTGATCGCCAGACAGACTTGGTGCGCGCAGGCACGACGATAGGGGCCGAAATACTGGAGCACGTGCGGTTGGAAACTGACGCGTAGCAACGCCCGTTGCTCAGACACGTCCAGCGATTCGAAGCGAATGGCCGGGGCGTACTTTTCGCCGAAGTAGGGCCACACCTTGAAGATCTGGGCGGTCGAGAACGGGCGGGCCAGCGCCAGGATGACCGGAGAGACGAATTTCTCGCGGGCCAAATGGAAAGGAAAGTCGGGATCACCGGAGAGGTCGTTGCAGAAGCACCCCAAGAAACTCATGAACTCATACGAGTAACTGTTCCATTGATTGCGTAAAAATTCCTCGGTGACGTGATAGGCCGGGTCGGGAATGCGTTCGTTGACCAGCCGGATCAGGTCCTTGACGGCTTGTCGCCCTGCCTCGGGGCCTCGTTGCCGTGCGATCGTTTCCTCGAGATATTCCAGATACGGCCGGACGGAGACGCCGCTGACGTCGCGGATCGGAGTGCCGTCCAGGCCGACGCCAAAGGGCCGGTACTCCATCTGGCCCTTTTCAATGATACGCCGCGATCTCTCGAACAGCAGTGGAGTCATCTTGTCCTTTGCGGCGGGGCGGCCGTCCGACCGGGGCGCTGCGATGGAACCCATGCCCTGGGCCGGACCTCCTCGTCATGATACGAGTGCGGCCGAGTCCTCCGATGTCAACCGCCGAGAAAGCCTACCCTTCCAAATCGGAAAAGGAAAGAGGTGCACGTGGCCTGGGGGTGGGAACCCTGTTCCGCCTGCCAACCGCCATGGCGCTCCCAAGCCACTCGCAGTGGTCTATCGGAGGTTGTGCCCACAACTAGCCTCGCGCTCCTGAGCAAGCCGAAGGATCGTGAACCGTCAAAATTATATGGGCGAGGGCTTGGAGGTCACCGCCTTGGAGTCGGCCGGTGGCGTCGCCACAACCGGAAGAATCAACGAGAATCGACTGCCGACACCAACCTGGCTCTGCACCCAGACGCGCCCGCCATGCAGTTCGATGAGCGTCCGGACAATGGCGAGGCCGAGGCCTGCGCCGCGGGCCTCAGGCGGCACCGAGCCTCCCCGGAAAAACTTCTCGAAAATGCGCGGGAGCTCGTCCTGAGGAATGCCGCTTCCGGTGTCCGAAACCGTGAACCGGACCTCACGGGGCCCTTCGCTGACGATCTCGATCGTGATCACACCCTTTGAAGGCGTGAATTTCATCGCGTTGCCCACGAGGTTGGTGAGAACCTGGTGCAGTTTGTCTCGATCCCCTTGCACGTGGGGCAAGCAGGTGTCGAGATGCGTTTCGATCGCAACGCCGCGCTCCCGAGCCGGCCGTTGGAATTCATCGACGACGTCGGCCAGGAGTGCGCGCAGATTGACGTCCGAGATATTCAGTTCCACGCGACCGGCCTCGATACGGGACAAGTCGAGCAACTCGGCGATCATGTGCGTGAGGCGGTCGGCGTTGAACTTCACGCGGTGCAGGTAGTGAGCCTGCTTGTCCGTCAGCGATCCCGCGAGCCCATCCAACATGTTGTCGACGTACCCGCGGATGGCGGTCATGGGAGTTCGCAGCTCATGCGAGACGATCGAGACGAAGGCGGATTTCAGCTTGTCGAGTTCCTTCAGCCGCTCGTTGGCCGACTGGAGTTCTTGGGTCCGTTCCTGAACTCTCCGCTCCAAGCTGTCCGTGAGTTGTTCCAGGTCCAGGTAGGCACGGGCGTTGTCAATGGCCACGGCCACGTGACTGGCCACTGTGACCAACAGGTCCAGATCCTCCTGGGTGCAGATCTGATCGGCGCGATCCCCAGCCAAGTACCCGAGAATGCGATGCTGGTGGCGGAGCGGCGCCATGACGAAGGAGCGCACGCCGACTTCGCGGATCACATCGAGGTTGGGCGGGTGCACCTGGTCGGCGATCGAGTCGATATTCGTGACCAGGATGGGTTTGCCCCTCAACAACATGTCCGAGGCGAGTCCCCCGCCCTCCTGAATCGGAATGGCGGTGTTCTTCAGCCGCGCGATCAACGATTCGGAGAATCCCGTTCCGCAGACCAGGCGTGCCTGATGTTCCTCGGGGTAGTACAGCACCAGGATGATACGGGCGAAGCCCAGGTTGTCCGTCAGCAGCTGGAGGACGGCCGTCATCAAGGGCTCCAGTTCCAGCGTGGAGGCGATGGTCACACTCGCCTGATTGAGCGTGGTGAGTTGCCGCACCTGCTTCGAAATTGTCAGAAGGTTGCTGGAAATCGCCCCGTCCCGCTCCTTGAGCGACTGGGTCATGTTGTTGAAGAGCCAGGTTAGTTGGCCGATCTCATCACGAGTGGTCGGGACGGCGCTTGCGGTGAGGTCTCCGCCGGTGACACGGCGGGCGACCCCGGCCAGCGAACGCAGCGGTGTGATGATGCGGTTGGTGAGGAACATCGCCCCGATGATCCCGCCAAGGATGATGAGGAGCGTCAGCAGCGCGATGGTGCGAATCGTCTCCAACAACGCATGATTCAGGTAGGCCTCCGTGAGCCCGACTTGAATCAGGCCGATCACTTTCCCCGCCTCTTTGCGAATGGGCGCGGCGCGCAGCGGCGTGTCCGTTCGTTCGAGGTTCAGCGTCTCAGATCGTCCCTCCCGTTCGGCCGGCCGCGCGACGACGAGCGCAAAATCGTACAACCGTTCGTGCTCCGGGGCATCGGACAACCGCGCTTGGGCCGTGGGCGGGCGCGGTGCGGCGTAGCCGTCCTGCTGAGACGCCATCACATAGGTCAATTGCGGTTCACTGGCGGGCGTCTTGAGCGAAGCGGCGGCCACCGCGAGGTCGGGGTATAGGGAGCTGTTCGCATCGCGTGTGCGGGTCTCCGCGCTAGCAAGCCGTCCCTTGGACCGCGAACTGAGGTGGCGCCCATCGGGATCCGAAATCACGACGTAGACGACATCGTCGACGGCCATGACTCCGTCGATGAATTCGGACAGGACCGATTGGTCTTCCGTGATCATGGCAAACCGGAGGCGTGGATTGTAGGCGACGCTCGCCGTGAGAATCGACCCGAGATTCTTGAGTTGGGCCGTCATGGAGTCGCGCTTGTTTTGCACGAAGTACCAGCTCAGCGCCGAGCACGTCGCGATGATGATCAAGCTGAGAAACACGCCGAACTTCACGCGCAGGCTGACGAAGCGCGAGGGATCCGGCAGTGACGTCGCGGACGGTGGGGTCGGTGTCGTAGGCATGGCTGTCCTCAGTAACGCTTCTCGGCGCGGCGTTCGATGTCCGGGGGGATCTCGATCCCCAGGAACCGGGCGGTTTTCAGATTAACCGCGAGGGTAAAGTGCTCGGGCACCGCCCGAACCGGGGCGGTGGCCTGGCGATCCAAGAGTTGTTTCGACATGCGGGCGGCCTGTTTGCCAATCTCCATGTAGTTGACGGAGAGGCTTAACAGCGCCCCGCGCTTGACGAACTCAGGGGAAAAGCCGAACACCGGCCGATTGGCTTCGAGACTCTCTTGAAGAATGAAGGGCAGCGATTCGTCGCTGAGGACCGTCGTGTCGGGGATCAGCCACAGTGCGTCGACTGTGGGTAACAACGTGCGGATGGCAGGGGGCAACTCTCGCTCCGAGGACACCGAGCGGGCCACCAGTTCCAGGCCCTGTTGCTTGGCGGCGGCGCTGGCCGTTCGCACGTAGCGTTCCGACTTCGCAGGGTCGAACAGCACGCCGATGCGTTTCAGCTTTGGCAGGACCATGCGCATAGTGGACAGTTGCTGTTGGATCGGTACGTCCAGCGAGATCCCCGATAAATTCGGGGCGTTCAGGTCGTACTTGTCCGGGTCGAGCACGAGGCAATAGATGACGGGAATGTCGAGGATTTCGAGTTTGGCGGCCAGCGCCGCCTTGATGCCGACCGCCATCACGATGGAAGCGTCGGATGCAAGCAATCGACGGGCTTGTTTGCGCCCTCGTTCGAGATCGCCCTGCAGGTCATATTCACGGAACGTGATGCCGTTCGTGCCGGCTTCTGTGCGGAAGCCTTCGATGGCGAGGTTGTAGGCAGCCAGGTCCGACGACTTCAGAATGGCGATCTCAGGGGCTGCATCCGCGGGCGATGGGACGGCCGCGCCAAGCCACAGCAGCAAGGCAAATGGCACCCAGGCCCAGGGGGCGGTCATGACGTGTCCGGCCTTCAACGGCATCTATCCTGTGCGCCCCGGTGTGAGGCCCTCAAGTGGTATCATCAGTCCAGCAGGTCTGGCTCGCCCCTCGTCATGACGGCTTTCGAGCGGTGATGTCTTCGGCCAAGCCGGCAATTCGATAGATCTGGCCGGTCTCGTCGCGAACTGGAAAGGCCCGGTCGCGGATCCACCGGACGGATCCGTCTGGCCGTAGAATCCGGTACTCTTCATCATACTGCCCGATCGCCTGCTTGGTTCGTGCCGCGGTGCTGATCCGCTCACGGTCGTCTGGATGGACGACGTCTAACCAGGATAGCGGCGCGTCATAGATGCTCTGACAGGACCGCCCCCAGATGGTTTCATAGGCGGGGCTGACATAGAGAATGCACTGCTTGTCGGGATTGCTCAGCCAAAACACCTCCCGGATGTTCTCGGTCAATTGGCGAAAGCGCATTTCGCTTTCGCGTAGGGCGTCTTCCGCGCGTTTTCGATCGGTAATGCACTGCAGAGACCCTGACATCCGGATCGGGTTCCCCGCTCTGTCCCACACAGCCTGGCCGCGCCCATGGAACCATCGATAGTCGCCCTGCTTGGTCAAGAGGCGATATTCGGCGTCGTACGGTTGTCGCCGTTCGACATGCGCGGTCAGGGCGGCGAAGACTCTGTCCCGGTCGTCGGGATGAAGCCGTGAGGCCCAGCTCTCCAGTGTATCGGGAAACTCCTGTTCGCTGAAGCCCAACATGGTACGGACTTGGGGGGACCACCACACCGGGGTTCGGGGAGAATACCAGGGTTCGTTGGAGAGGGGGCGCCCATCGAAGAATCCATCGCTCGAACCCTGGATCGCGAGCTCCAGACGTTCTTCACGAAGGCGGAGCGCCTGCTCGTCGGCCTTGCGCTTGGTAATATCGCGCATGATCCCGCTGCAGAAGGTCCGCCCAGAGGCTTTCCAGGCCGCCAACGACAGCTCAATGGGAAACTCCTCGCCGGTCTTGCGCAAGCCGCTCATCTCCAGGGGACGCCCCATGAGTCGCCCCACGCCAGTATTGGCAAAACGGCGAAGCCCCTGTTTGTGGGCCTCGCGATAGCGAGATGGCATCAGTTCAGTGAGCGGCTTGCCGACGATCTCCTGTTCACGGTATCCGAACAGGGCCGTGGCCGCCATATTCCACGACACAATCAGCCCCTCCTGATCGGCCACGACGATGGCATCGGAGGCGGACTGCACGAGCGCGCGGAAGCGTTCCTCGCTCTCGCTGAGGGCCGTTGCCACCTGTTGCGCCTTGGCGGCCAGAGCCTGCACGCCCAGCGCCCGTCGCAGGGTGGCGCGCAATTCGTCGCGGTTGTAGGGTTTGGTCAGATAGGCAAAGGCGCCCTGCATGAGGGAACCGATGGTTCGCTCCGAATTCGTGAAGGCGGTCAAAATAATGACCGGGAGCTGCGGGTCCTCCCGTTGGAGCGACTCCAAGACCGAGAGGCCGTCCCGATCCGGCAAGCCGAGGTCGAGGATCACCGCGTTGTAGTGGTGGTCGTGGGCGCGGGTCAAGGCCTCCATCCCCGTATGGACGGCCTCGACATGGTACCCTTCGTGTTCTAAGAAATCGTGGAGCGTGGTGACGATGTCAGGATCGTCATCGACGATCAGCACATGACAATCCGCCGTGGTGGTCCCCATGGTTTCCTCCTTGCCTGAACGTGCAGTCGATGCCTCGTTCCAGCCTGCGATGACTCCGAGATGATCTTCCCATGACGAACGATGGCAATGTAGTCTCCAGCGTGCCCGTCCTCATGTCGATGCAGTCATGATGGGCGATATTGATCGGAATAGATCGATATCCTGCTCTTCCGTCAACAGTTCCAAGGTCCTGCCACCTTCGACAGGCGGGGGCTCAGCTGCCCACCCAAGGGCGGGCCCCGTCAGCCATGCTGCGGTCAGGAATGCCATAAGGTACAGCCAGGGACCGAGGCCTCCTCCGAGAAACGAGGTTGCTCTTGTCCTACCCATGATGCCGAAATGGTCCTGTTTATGGGGGTGATGCACACCCGCCCCCTTCCCCCAACGAGGCTGTGAAGAGGGCAAGAGCCGTGCTATGCCGGACCGATCGCTCACCTGAGAAGCGGAAAATGGTTCATCAATAAATCAATGGGTTCTGGCCTATGTTCGCCCGTGATTGATCCTGGCGAGCCAGCCTCACGTGAGTGTTTATCTGTCTAGATACAGGGGGTGTAACCAATTGGATACGGGCCAACGGTCTGAGGCTGAATCCACGCGAGTGATTTTCCGAGCGGCAAGATCAGGGCACAGGCACAACCCGGCACACCATCCAGCGGCGTGCCGACGGCGGCGGATCGGCTGCGGGGGGAACAAAGGCAGAGGCCCAGACAGCGATGGCCCGAAGTCATCCCCTTGCGGGGCGAAATCAGGCCATCGAGCGACGGGAGCCCGCCGGAAACGGCGGGGTGCCGAAGTGATGTTATGAAGCGAGGGTGGTCGGCGAGCCGACCTGTTCCTGATACCGTGCGATCCGCGCGGCGACCTCGGCTGAACCCTTGCTCGGGGTCGGGGCCGGGGACGTCGATCGTTTGCGTGGACGGCCGCACTTCAGTTCAGACAGCCGCAGAGGGAACGGCTGCCCACGACGGGCCTCAAGCTTGTCGAGGGACTCGTGGATGGCGCCCTTGATGAGACCGGTCAACGTCATGCCCGGCGTCCAATAGACCGCATTGCGCATCTGATCCAGGAGCGTCACAGGGAGATTCAGGGTCACCCGCATGTTCTTATTCGGGCGCGCCTGACGGCGCAGCGGCTCAGTCGGTGTGGTCTGTATGCCGCTGTTTGAGGTGGTGGTATAAGCCGGCACTTCAGCGTAGGGTTTCATGGATCTCTCCTTGTGTGTGCGATCAAGGGTCGGGTGCAACATTGGTTCGTTCAAGTGGTCAACGGCATCACCGATGTTTCAACCTGAAGGTGGATGATGCTCCGAGCCGTGCCACAGCGACACCATCAGCATCCAAATCAGACCGATGATGCCTCCACACAGTCCGAGTAAGACCAGATCCCAGGGCATGGCGCACCCCCCTCGTGTTTCATGAATCGGCGCCGTTCGACCGACTGTGCCCGGGCGATCAACATTCTCCACCGATCCGAATGCCCGTTGATGGAGCAACACCTATGCCAGGTCCCTTTGTCGAAGCACTCAAGGGAGGGAGTGGGGAAAGCTGCACGTTTTCTTGGAGTTACAAGACACAACCTAGGTGGCGTGTCTGGCTGCGAGGTTGGAAGAACAGCGGCTGTATCCAAACAGATTCTGCATCGTATCCAATCGGATAGGGCCAGATCAAACAGGGTAGACGGAGAGAGGTGCGCGAGTCAGGATCGGCCCTGGGCGTTGCGGTCGTACTGTGCGACTTCGGAAAGCCCGACTTGCTCGAGCAGAAATGCCCGTTGAAGTCGCAGCACATGATCTTTCGGGGACGTCGCAATGAGATCAGAAATGGCCGTGATGGCGTCATACCAGAGTCCATTGACCGACAAACATCCCACCTCTTCACGTTTGCACGAGTCGCGAATCAAGAAGTCTTCCGCGGGATTCGTGCGCTCCACTGTGCCGCCGATGACCTGATTGCGCGATTCCGCCTCCGGATCGACAATGACGGTCACATACCAGCGGTATTGGACTTCTGGTTCCAATCCCACACCAAAGGACTTGAGGCATGCCATCTGGATCCCAGGCTGCGCAGGGGGCGCAATGGCAGTGTCAAGAACGGGCTTCACCTGGCGGCTATCGACAAGGGTAAAGCGGAGCCGTGAGGACGTGGTTTTCGAGATGTACCAAAAGAAGCAGGGGTCCTTCACGTGCGTATAGCCCACATGGTCAGGAGCAAGGGGATAGAGTACCGGTGCGTCTGGTCCTCCCGCCCGAAGCCCGCCTCCGATCCTTCCTCGTGGTGCGTTGTTCCTCCGTGGCTTATAAACCGGCCCTTCTGCCCCGGGCCCTTGCGGGACAGACTCGACTTGGTCCGCAGCCAATACCGCTGTGGGCCAGTTCGTCGGCGCCAAGCTAAGCATCGTTACGCTCGTAAGAAGCATCAGAACTCGAACGCTTTTGTGTGAGATGTTTTTCATCATATCCCTACAGCCAGTTGTTTAAGAGAAGAAACGGCGACCAATAGGCCGGGTGCTCAAAGATAGGGTCCTCTAGGAGCTTCCACTGCGCCCGCTGTAAGGCAGCAGCCTTAGAGGATCCGGCCTGCTGGAGCTGGGAATAGAACTCCGTGACCAACTGTGCCGACGCCTGGTCGTTGATATACCACAGGGTGGCCAACGCGCTCTTTGCGCCCGCCTTGATGGCCACCCCTGCGAGGCCCAGAGCGGCGCTTTCATCGCCGGCGGCCGTCTCACAGGCGCTCAGCGTGAGGAGTTCCAACGGCTCATTGCGAAATCGTAGGAGGCCGACGAACCGCGCGAGCCGATCCATGTTGAGACGGTCATCATAGGTCAGGAGGTACGTCTGCCGAACATCTCCTTCAAATTTCCCGTGCGAGGCCAAGTGAACGATCGTGTAGGGAGAGTCCTTGAGCTCTTGCTCAAGGGTGGGAATGAGGAACTGTTGATTCATCAGTTGATGCCCACCGTATAGTGCGCGGATAGTCTTGAGTTCGCTTGCCACGTCTGGGAGTGGAGGGAAGCCGCGGACGCTTTGGGTGAGGCCCCCAGACAGCAGGCGGACCTGAGAACGGTCGATCGGACGCGAGTCGGTGAGACTCAGGCCGGGGCTGGTCGCGACCGCATATTTCCGAATGAGGAACTGTCGGCCATCGTGCAGCGCCGCCAACGGAATCGTGCGTAATGCTGCGTCGGGTACGATGACCAGGGTTTCGATGTGATAAGCGGTCAGGTCGTTCTCAAGCGGCTGAATCAGCCATGTGTACAGCTGTTGTGCATGCGGCAGGTACTCGCGGGTGGTTCGGCGCTCGAGCAGGCGTCGAAACGTCCGGATTTCATCCGTGAGTACCGCCTTTGTAATCGGGATCGAAATCTGCTTGAGGCCGGTCGGGAGGCTCAGCAACACCTCCGTCCGATCGTTAAAGATGATGGGGTAGAGCACCGCGGTTTTGGGCGAAACCGCATCCAACTTCGTCGCGTGGGTCTGGAGTGCATCGAGGCATTCGTCTCGATAGTAATCCCGCATCTGCGCCACCTTTTGCAACTCGACCACCTCGCGCGCCTCAGCCAGATAGGTGGTCGCCGCTGCCTGCGGCTCCGTCAACGAGGCTCGTTTGAGCAGGAGGTCGGCCAACTCAAGATAGATCTGTTGCGCAGGGACGTCCAGTGTGTTGGTCGGGTGATCCGCCGCCATGGCCAGCTCAGGGCGCAACGGTTGGAGTGTATAGACGGCATGGCGATAGGCATCGATGGCTTGATCGAGCTGGCCTTCCGCTGCGAGCAGGCGTCCGCGTTGCCACTGCCAGCGAAACAGCGATTCGGGTGCATCGGCGGTTTGGGCACGCACCACGGCTCGACTGGAGAGCTGGGCGGCTTCATCGTACCGCCGATCCCTTTCATACAGACGGCCAAGATATCCCCACGCATACGAGGCCGTTCGCTGATCGCCCAGCGAATCTGCCAGTACGGCGGAGGCGGACAGGGAGCGGGCACTATCGCGCCGCCAGGTCTCGGCCCCTTCAGGCGAATGCTCGCTGAATTCAGCCGCCAAGAGACCCTGAGTCAGCAGACCGAAACTCTTGTCGTATGATGGAGGCAGCTCGTCGATGAGCGCTGTAGATAGCGCGAGCCATTTCTTGGCATCATCCAACCGCCCCAGTTGGATGAGCGCCGTGGCGTTGTTCAGCACGGCGCGCACTTCCAGCGGTTGTTGCTTCTGCACCTTGGCGAGGATCGCGCTCTCCGAGAAGGCGCGAACAGCATCTTCCAGGCGCTGCTGCTGGCTGTGCCACCGTCCCAAGTCGTTCAGCGTGGTGGCGACAACGCGTCCCAGGCCTTCGTTCCGTGCCGATGCGAGAGCCTCGGTTAGGTATTGGCCAGCTGCATCGAATTGACGGTGGCCCATGTAGAGCGCTCCAATTTTCCCCTGCAATTCAGTTTGCCACTCCCGATCGCGCCCTTGTTGGGCCAGCGCTAAGGCCAGCTCCATGGTCTGGACCGCTTGCCTGTTGTTCCCCAGCGCGTGATATCCCTGCCCGAGGAGGGCCAGGGCGCGACTTTCAGTCAGCGGGAGCTGGAGTTCATGATACAACTGTCCCGCCTGGTGCCAGACTCGTACGGCCTCCGTAAAGGCCCCTCGGTGAAACGCGGAGGTCCCTTGCTTCGTCAGAGCATCGGCGGTGGCACGATCGTCCAGCGCCCCACGGGCGTCCATCGGCGCTACTGCGGTGAGAAGGAGCAAGGCCATCAGCAGCGCGTGCGCTCGCCAGCCGACACGGAGTCTGAGTGTGTGTGACAGCATAGGTGTCGCGCCCCTTACTTTGAGAGTGCTACAAGACCTGCATGATAAATTGAAGATGCACGCCGTGATCCTGCAAATTCCCGGTCCCGGTCCGGAAGTGATTCAATTGCTGCCCCCAATACACCTCGAAATGAGCGCGATCCTTCGGCAAGACGGCCCAGCGCAGACCAACACCGACGCTGGCCAGGGTTTGGGGATCGGGTGTGCCGCCTTTGGCGTTCCAGGATCGTCCGACGTCGACGAACGGCGCGAGTTGCAGCCGGTCTTCGCCGTCTGCCGATCGCCAGAGCGGAAAGCGCGATTCGACCGAAGCCAAGAAGGCGTTGTCACGTACGAGCGCATTTTCGCGATACCCGCGGACGCTGAAGCGGCCGCCCACCGGCACTTGCTCCAAGGGGAGCAGGCGGTCGTTCGCGAGCTGGAGGTCCATGCGCCCCAGTAATTGCATGCCCCACCAATCCTCAAAGCGCCGAACGGCCTGGACCTGACCCAACCAGGCAAAGTACTCACTGTCAGGCGTCCCGTCGTTGTTGACCGTCGAGCCGAGTGCGTTCAATCCAACGGTGAACCGCGAGCGCATTGCGACCACGGCCGTCTGTGTCCGATGCGTCCATTCCTGTAGAAACCGCAGGGCGGTCACGGTGTTCACGCCGGTGTCGGACGATCCGGGGATGAACTGAAAGACCTGTCCAGGTAGCGCGCCGGCCGTGATCTTGTTGTAGATGCGCTCACCCTGGATGGACAGTGCAACCTCATCGGTGAGGGTACGATACACCGGCTGTCGGATGGCGAGCCCAAAGATCTCGGCCTCGGCGTTGATGTCCAACGATTTGAACTGTTGTTGGACGATCAAAAAATCGTTCCGACGATACGAAGCGGACAAGGTCGTGTCATAGCGGTTCAGCGGCAGGGAATAGGAGGTGTCGATGATCGGATTGACGCCACGGGAACGGCCATAGGTAAAACTTAAGGCGTCGCCGTTGCCGGTGACGTTTTGATGGAGGACGGTCGCCAGCCCGCGTTCGGCGCCGACGATTGGCGTCTGGTAATTGTTGAACTCCAGCCAGGCCTTGAAGGGACTGGCTTCCGTCACCTTGAGGTGCAGTATGCTCTCGCCACGAGTGATTCCCGGTCGCAATTCGGCGTTGACCCGCTCGAATCGGGGGTCCTGTTGCAGGAATTGCAGTCGTTCCTGAATCGGTGCCATTTGAACCGGTGGCGTCGTACCGAGCTCGAGCCGATCACGCAGGTAGCCGGAGCGAAACCACTTGTTGCCGTCTACATCGATCCTCGACACCTTTCCCTCGAGAATCTGGTAGGCGACCACCCCCTGCGTCACGTCTTGATCGGGAAGAGTCGCCCCGGATGTGACATAGCCGTTGTTGACGTACAAGAGAGTCAGTGCCAGGCGAAGGCGTTCGAGATCCTCCGTCGTCAACGTCCGATTCCGATAGGGGGCGACGATGTCCTCAATCTGACGATCGGAAAAGACCGTGTGCCCGGTCACGCGGATGTCCCGCACGAACACGCGGATATCCGGCAACCGTTGTCCGGCTTCCGGTTCAGGTGTCGGCAAGATCGGCGGCAGCGTGGGGCTTGGCGGAGGAGCCTCCGGCGGTTTGAATTCCCGCCTTAAGGGCGCCGGCGGTTCGCCCGACCGGAGTGTCGGGTCAAAAATTGGCGGCAACACCTGTGCGAAGGTCGTGGATGTCAGCGTAGTCATAAACATGAGGGCACCGACACATCGGGCTCCTGCAATCGTACGACCAGACTGTACTGGCCGAGGCGTCACGACCCACAGCCTTCGTTCCAGTCGAACGGGATGACGGACAGAAGCGGCCCCGGTGAAGCGCCGCGGCGAACCGATACGGTGTCCTGCGGAGCGGCGAATGTCCGCGCGACGGTCAGATCGTCGATGGCGGACCATCGCACGGCTTCGAACTCTCCCAGTAGGGGACTCGCCAACCAAGCCCCCGGCTCTGCGGGGACGCCTTCGCGTCCGGCAAGGACAAAGCTGCTGTGTTCGCCACCCACTTGGGCCGCGCAGCGTTGTTTCAAGAGGGAGGCCGCTTCTTGGTAGCTCTGCTTTGCGCGCGCCCAGGTGGCGGCCAGGTTCGACGTCGGCGATTGAATCGTTACGGTGCCATTGACCCCGAATGCGGAAGAGGCATCGATCCTGCTGTTGTTCTGGAGGAGATTCGCCGTCGTGATGGTGATATTGCCCCCTTGCCCAGCCTGTGCAGTCGCCGTGATGGAACTGTTTTGGAGGACGACGTGATTCGGGTCGATCGCGATATTCCCTCCGGTGGTCGTGGCGTCACCTTGCACGGAGGCCGTTATCTTGCTGTTGATTAGCCGCACTTGATCCTGGGCGATGATGGTGATGTTCCCACCACTGGCCTTTGAGGCTTCAGTCGTCACAGAGCTGTTTAGGGCCACAAATTGCTGGCCAGCATTGAGAAAGATGCTGCCAGCATTGGCCGGCCCGGTGCTGTTGGCACTAATGGATGCCCCGCCCTCCAGTCTCACGAATTCAGTGGCATCGACCGCGACGTTGCCCCCAACTGCGCTGGCAGCCGTGCCAGTAGTTGAAGCTGAGATCGTGCCGCCGTTTTCCAAGCTCAGGGACTCCGCAGAGATATGAACGGTTCCCCCGACTCCTGTGCCTTGCGCCTGGGTCGAAAATCCGCTGTCAGTGCCGCTGACCATTACGGTTCTCGTACGCTCTCCAGCTACCCCCTGGACCCGGATTGAGCCGCCTGCTCCGGACGGAAGGACCGCCGCACGTGTAAGAGGGTTTCGCCCAAGCACGCTGCCGCTTCTGATTTGCCCCCCATCCAAGAGTTGCAGATTGTCTGTATGAATATTCAGCCTTCCACCCGATCCAGCGCCTGTTGTTTCTGTGGAGAGGAAGCTTGCGCCGGCAACTCGGATATCTCTGGCAAGGATGTCGAGGTTAGCGGCAGGGGCGGATCCTCGGGAGACCGTTTGCAGAAAAGTAGGGTCGGAGGTGCTGCGTAGGCTCAAACTTCCGGAGAGAGTGACGGCGATATCGCCTGGCGCAACGGGGCTGAAATTGTCACCCGCAATTACTGAGTCGGTGAGGGTGAGATTGGTTGCGATAACTTGAATGCCCCCAAGCGCGCCTGCCTCGAATGTCTGGTTAAATAGTTGCACCCGATTATTGAGAATAATGTCACCGTTGGGCGCGGATATTCGAAGAGAACCTGCGTTCCCCTCACTATCGTTCGCCTGTGAGGTCACCCTGGCATTGTTGCTGAGCAGGATACTACCCTGAGCGCTGGAGAGCTGGATGTCCCCTGCACTGCCGGAACCCTCGATAGTTTCTGTAGAAACGATTCCACCATCGATTACAATAGTAGAATTGGCCTTCAGCCGGATTTGGCCCCCGTTGCCTACTCCCTCTGTTAATGCCTCAACGAGAGTAGTTTCTGTTCCGGCGTCCCTGATGACGATACTGTTTGCGTCGAGGGTTATGTTTCCGCTATTCCCACCTCTACTTGCTCCGCCGACATTCGACTGTACTCCCATGAATTCTTCCGTTTCTGTGCTGCCTAGGATCTCAATGCGGTGGGCCTTGACACTAACCCCCCCATATTGGACGCCGGGTGTAGCGTTTCCAGAAACAGTGGTTTCCAGGAGCGCACCATTCGCAATAATCGCGTCCTCCGTCACGGCTATGTCAATGCCTCTGCCGGGTTCGGATAGGGCGGGGCCAGTGATGTTGCTCGACATTTTGGCGTCGTCTAGAACCAAGCGTCCGCCTCGAATGAGGATAGTGCCTCCACCATCGCCGCTAGCATCAATGAACGATCTTTGTGAGAGATGGATGGTCCCGAGCGGCCCAAGCGATTGTCGGTTTGCATTGGGGGGCCGGTCCAATGTCCCCGCCAAAATTTCTCCAGGAGATGCGACGCTAGCCAAATGGATTCGCCCTGCAGGTGCGGAAATATTGGCCGGTTGTACGGCCCCTTCCCCTTGTCTTCCACTTCCGATTGTGAGGGTACCTCCCACGAGCGTCAGCCCTTGACCCACCCCCACCTTCAATTGGCTTCCTTGAACTGTAATCGAACCAGGGTCAGACCCTAGGAATCCAAACGTGGCCACAGGTGCGGCGCTTAGGAGCGCGTCTGATGGACCGGGATCGGCGCTAAATCTGGCACCGTCCAGAAGTCCGAGGTAACTGGCGCTTGTAAACGTAGCCGTTCCGCCGATATGTAATGTGGCATTGGGGCCGAAGAGGAAGCCGGCGGGATTCATGAGCCACAGGTTCGCACCAGAGTAACTCATCGTGTCGATCGTGCCGAAAATGTTCGATACATTTCCTCCCGTCACGCGCCCCAGAATATTGGAGGTCTGCAGTAACGGCGTTGTGTTGAGAAACTGAGCTATATCGCCTTGACCGACGGTGAATTGGTCGAAACTGTGAAAAAGTATTGCCCCATTTCCTGGCCTTGTTCCTCCCGTGATCTGACGGGTATTCCCAACCGTGTTTAGTTGTGTGCCTAAGCTACCTCCCCCTGTAGTTGGGGTGATAGTCGAGGATACTTGAGCATGGCTGAGGGAAGAATGTAGTCCGAGCAGGAGAAAAGCCACCGCACCGGCCAGCCAGATACCGCACTTGGTGGCGCGGGATGCTTGGGGTGACGCACACATTGGATTGCTGCGTGCTTTCAATTGACCCCCCACGCTCTGAAAGGTGAAGTTCAGCTCACTTGCTGGCTGAATTCCAAACGCCTCAAGCCGCTATTATCTCGGCACAGGAAACTGGTTGTATGGACGGCAAGGCCCCTAGGGATCAGACCCCCGGCATAGAGGGATCGTGCTCCCCTTCGTAGAATCTCCGAATCAACCGAGCTATCAAAGATGTCACCTGAGGTGGGGGCGTTAAACTGATGAAGACGCACCGGCCGTGCCTCTTCAGAGGCTCGAAGCGCTTTCGGAGTAGAATGGGCGATGGGGTTTTGGACACACCAAGGACAGTCCCATCCTTGTCCTGAGCACCACGTTCCACAGGCGCAGCAGTGTTTGCCATACGCGGGATCTGTTACTACGAATGCGGGCCCAAACAACAGTACAGCCGTGAGCAGCAACATGGCGCGCAACATCCACATGGCGGCACCTCCTTGCAAGCTAGTCGGAGTATGTATAGCTGCAGTAGCCAAGGATCCAGTCTGCCCGCGTCGGATGGCGCGTTATTCAGACTTGCTATGAGCACCATCCTTCCTGTCTTGGCGTCTTAGGAGGTTAGTTCCACGGACGCTTATGAATCTGAAATCGGCCCCCTTCCGTAGGGCTGCATCAGTGAGATTGTCCACGGGAAAGGTGTACTCGAAGAAGGGATAGTTTTCGATGTTGAACTTAGGTCCGAACAAACCAGCGGAATCCTTCCGATTCATCTCGACCGCATTTCGTGCAACGGTGGCCCTGACGAGACCGGTCTTCTCATCTATGTTTGTTATCGTGAGCATATACGTGCAGTCACTGGAGACTTGAATCGACCCAGGAGGCGGACACGTCGGTTTCTGGTCGAATGGACCTCGAGCACATCCTCCGAGTAGGGTAGCGCAGACAACCAAACCAAGCGCAGCAAGTTGATGTGAGTGCATGGTCGTACCTCCCGGAGTAGTGAGGTGCCATTTAGAATGAAACATCCACCAGTTGCTCAAACAAACATCGGGTGCGCCTTCCACGAAGGCGCACCTCCAGAGGCAAAGGCTAGAAGGCGGTCATGATCTGTCTGGATGGGCACGGTCCAGGAGACCAACGGCCACATGGGCTGTCTGTCGTCAACCCAGTAGACACTGACCGGCTCCATGCTTTACCCCACTCCACGTTGGAATCTCGTGCGTGTCTAGCGCGCGAGTAACATACCCAAGCTCAACGTCAGGAGTATGACGACGATCATCGAGACAAACCGCCACAGCACGACATCGGCTTCTTCATGATGGGGCGTAATATGGTGAGATGAGATCGGCATCGTCGTCCCCCTCTGCCCTACGTAGGACAGCAATGCCTGTGCCATCAGCGAACTCGAACGGTTGGTACGAACAGTTTCTTTGCAACCCCAAAGACTTAGCGAGGCTTCCCCGAGAACTCGCATGTCGCGTCGTGTTAACAAGACAACGACAGCCGATGAGGACTGTATCGGTTTGTCCCGATACAAGTATCTAAGTGGATACAGTTGGAGCACCGCCCACCCTGGCACACTTGTGCCAATGGGAGGGAAGACGAAAGATGAACGGGAGGTGCGACCTGGGTTAGAAATGCAAGTATTTTAGGGCTGCGGCACAGAGGATGATGAACATACCCATCAGGAGGGTCAATCGCTGAAAGGGGACGGGTTCCTCGTACTGTTCGGCCTTTTCGTCGGCGTCCTCATCCCCTTGCTCATCGGTCTTGAAGACAATCGTATAGAGAAACAGCGTGAGGATGCACAGCACGAGGGTGAGTTTGATGAAGAAGATCGTCAAATATTTCGCGTTATGCGCGATGCCGCCCAGCTCTCCTTGTTGGCCCACCATCATCTTGTTAATGAAATGCAAATTGAGGCCGCCGGTGAAGAGAATCACCACCAACGCGATCCCAATCACTTTCTTGTAGTGGCGATAAAACAGGTCCGCGATCGGCTTGACCTGTTCGCGGGCGACCCCCTGGTGGAGAGCCGGGGTCACGACCAAGACAAGAAACGCCAAGCCGCCGATCCAGACAACGGCGGCCATGAGGTGCAGCCAATGATTAAGAATAGGAAGGAGGGTATTGACGTCAGTCAGGATATTGCGCAGGGCATCCATTTCTGAAATGGCGTCAATCGTGAATCGCTACACGTTAACCGGACATGATACGGCGGCCAGCTATAGCACGGTCCCTCTCGAATAACGCTTAACGCTTCACGTCGAAGTTAAAGACCGGTGCGTCGTTCCCGAAGCGCTTCTTGCGCAGCTCTTCCATCAAGTCGACGGTGACCACGGCGATCCCCTGTTCGCGCGCATGGCGCTCGACGCCCTTCTTCACCATCGCGCGCAAGAAATAGGGAATGCGGCTCAACCGTGTTTCCGCGGCCGCGTCCCAGGCGATCTCCGATGCTTCTTCCGTGTTGAAGGCGACCTGAATCTTTTCGCCGCCCTTCGGGGTGTAGAGGCACCACTGGTCCTCGTCCATCCAATCGCCATGGTCGACGTAGGGTCGGGCGCGGCAGCCGCCACAGATCTCGCTGTACTCGCAGTCCCCGCATTTGCCCTTGAGTTGCGGGTATCGGAACGAATCGAACACCGGGGAGTTGTCCCACAGTTCGGCAAAGCTCTTTTCGCGTACATTGCCTGCCGAGAGCGGCATGTAGGGGCAGGGGGTCAGCTCACCGTTCGGCGTGACCCGCGCATAATTCGTCGCAGCCAGGCATCCGCCACCCATATAGCCGGTGGCCTTTGTGATCGGCGAGTTGGGGTCCTTTTCATAGGCCAGTCGCTTGAAGTGAGGCGCGCAACGGGCGCGAACCAACATATCCTTGTACTGATCCTGGCAGTCCACGAGATATTTCAGGACGTCTTCATATTGTTCCGGGGTGATGTCGGTCAGTTCCTCGCCGCGGCCGGTGCAGACCATGAAAAACACGTTGACCACGCGCGCGCCGAGTCCGTGAGCCCAGGCGATCACATCGGGCAGCTCCTTATAATTCATGGGCTGGGCGCTGAAGTGCACTTGGAATTGGAGGCCGTTGCGCTTGCAGGCTTCGATGCCGGCGACGGCCTCGTCCCAAGCACCGGGGACGCCGCGGAAGGCATCGTGTTTGGCCTTGTCCAGCGAGTCGATGCTGACGCCGACGCCCATCACCCCGATCTCGACCAAGGTCTTCGCCAGTGCATCGTCGATGAGCATGCCGTTGGTTCCGAAAACGACGATGAAACCCTGTTTCACCGCATGGCGGGCGATATCCAAAATGTCCGGCCGCACCAGTGGTTCGCCGCCGGTGATCACGAGCAGGCAGCCGCGATTGACCTCGGCAATCTGATCGATGAGGCGGAGGCTTTCTTCAGTGGTCAGCTCATCGTGGCCGCCTCCAGCTTTGGTGGTGGCGTCGAGATAGCAGTGGGCACACTTCAGGTTGCAGCGCTTGGTCAGGTTGAGCGCGATCAGGTAGGGCTTGAAATCGTCAACGGTGCGTCCGTCTCCAGGCCCGGGCGTGGGCAGCGGCCCGGCCATGAATTTCTGAATCTGCCCGGCGAACGACCCGAGTTGGTCCGCGAGCCCAGACAAGTTGATGATGGGGAGGGATTTACCCATTACGATGGAAAGAAATGTTCAATGAGCAGTGTTCAGTGCTCAATAAGTTAGAAATCATATTCTGGCAGAATGCTTTGGCTTCAGCATTGCTCACTGAGCATTGAGAATTGAGCATTGCAAGATTACGACGTGGTTTTGCCGCTCAGGTCCGCGATGATGGATTTGAGGTTCCCGGTCTTCAGCGCCTCTTCCATATACTTCTTCGACTCTTCGATGCCCTGATTGGCGACGTCGATGGTGATCGTCGTCGCGCCGACCTTCTCCGCATGACGAAGGATCAGCGTCCTCGTGCAGTCCCGCATGAACCCCTCGGGGGCGCGTTCCAAACGAGCTTGCGCTTCAGGAGTCCAGACGTAGGGGTCGGCTGCAGCCTTCGTCGCGCCGTTCCCATTGCCATTCCCGTTTCCGCCGCCGTTCGCTCCATGGCCGTTACTGTGGCCGCCGTTCGTGCCCGCAACCAGCGCTTCCGCTTCCACGGAGGTCCCTGCGCCCTTGTTGGCGAAAATCGGTTGATAGTCTTCAGCCGCCGCTTCCTTGATCATGGGAGCCGCGTACTCAAGCGTAATCGTCGTCATCCCCAGTTTCCGGGCGCTCTTTTCAATCTTGGCCTTGGCCCGTCGCCGCTGGAATCCGGCCGGAACCGCACGGATGGCCTCCTTGGCTTCCTTCGTCCATTGCATCGGCACGTCGTCATAGGCCAATTCCGTTTCGAGCGCCCCTTCCGCCTTGGCGGCCGCGTCAAAGATCGACTTGTCGACCTGTTTGAAGCGCGCACCCTCGGCGCCGCACACAGGGCACTTCACCGGAGTGTCACCCTTGCCGATGTAGCCACAGCCGTCGCAGACGAAGTAGTTTTGGCTCATGCGGTCGAGGTAGGCCTGGGTGGCTGAGGGGGCTGCAGGTTTTTCCTCCACCACCTGCGTCATCATGCCGCTCAGCGTGTTGCCCATCAAATCCTTGGCCACCGCGTCATCGGCCTGCATCTTGTTGCGGTCGACGCCCGCGGCCTCCAGGCTGCCGCCCAGCGCGCGCATGGCATCCATGGCGCCCTTCGGAAGAATGTGGCCGACGGCCGCATCGACGACGGAGTTGCTGATGATGGTGTGGCCCTTTTCGATCGCGTAGCGGTGAATGGCTGTCTTGGCCACGCCGCGCGCGAAGACCGGGATCTTTTCCATCCGATGCAGCGCTTCTTCGGTCCACGCGATCGTGTATTCCGCCTGCGTATCGATCGGCGGCACATACTTACGGTTGGACACGAGCACGTTACAGGCTGCGCTTCGCAGCAGGTTTTCCGTGTTGCTGCCGATGTCCATGTCTTCGTCGCTGTGGACGCCGATGCGTCCGACGATCAACAGCCAGGGCTGCTCTTTGCGGACGTATTGAATGATCTTTTCAAATGCTTTCCCGTCCAGCAGAGTGGTCTTGATGTCCGTATTCTCGGCTTGGGCGACTTCGCGCGAGATGTCCAGGTGCGACTGATAGATCTTGGCCAATCCGCTGTCGATGATCTCTTCGTGGAGTTTTTCCTGTTCCTTGAAACGGAAGACCTTGCCCGCTTCTTCGTTCAACACGCCGGAAATGCTGTGGAAGGCCGCATAGTGAAAATAGGGGTCGAACGCCGAGATCGCCTCCACCGGCATGTTCAACGCTTTGCCGAGTTGGAGCCCGGTCATTAAGCCGCCGAACGAATACGGGCTGCCGTCGACGGCAACGACGATCTTTCCCCCGATGTGCGGCTTCGTGTCCTTGACGATGAACATGTCGGACGTCCGCACCCGGCGGATGACACGCTCGGTGTTGCTGCCGATCACACTGTCCTTGACCGCCCCGACGCCCAGTGCGCCCATCAACACCAGGTCATAGCCGCTCGTGGCGATGTCTTCGACCAGGACCTTCCAGTTGCGGCCCTCGAGGGACTTCCGCTCCAGGGGGAGGTTGGCCTCCGTGCATTTCTTATCGACATAGTCGAGGTAGGAATCGGTGATGATTTGTAGGCCGCGGGTGATCAGTGAGTCGTGAATCTGGCGCTGCCGGTCGAGCTCTTTCTCGTCGTGGTACTCCTCGGGAAGGCCCGCTTCCATTTGTTTGAAGCGTTTATCGTGCATCTTGGCGGCGTATACGTGGCTGCCAACGACCTTGGAGCCGAACGTTTTGGCCAGCTCAATGCCCAGGTCGACGGCGGTATTCGAATGGTCCGAATTGTCGACCGGGATATAGATCGTTTTGTACATCAGCACTCCTCCTCCAGGAGTAGACCCAGGCCCATTCGCTCGGTGTTCAGTGGCGAGAAACGCCAGGAATTCCAAGAGATTAGGTCATAGACCGGCAAATTAAGAAAGCGGATCATAGCATCGGCTGGAAAGTGAATGCAAG
>CAYUYE010000008.1:0-135666 GCA_964449255.1 uncultured Nitrospira sp.
GGTCATAGACGTTGTCGGTCAGAATTTTCCAGCCCTGGCGCGTGAGACTCACGTGGACGTCCATTTCCGCGGTGCCGGTGGACTTCGCGCCGGGTTTTACGTCGACCACTTGGAAGTTTTGGTACATCCCATCGACGATCGTGGCTTCCAGCTCTTTGCCGATCGGGAGTTCCCAGGGCGAGCCGCAGGCGTCGACGTACGGGGCTTTGGCCTCGAGCAGGGTCTGATCGAACGACACCGTAACCGGAGTGGTGAGACGCGGTCCTAGATCGGGCAAAGGCGTACGGGTGAAGGCGGCCTTAAATTGTTGGCAGCCCACCAGCACGAACGGGATGACCAGCAGCAGGGTGAGGAGGTGGCGGGCGGCCACGAAGGTCGTGGTTAAGGCTGGAGATCTCGGCGGATAGACGGTCGGGCGTGGCATGTGTTTGGTGATCGTCACCCTACATACATAAATACGGGCGTGGATTGCAACTGACGAGCCCATGCGCTTGCGACCGAGCAAGGGCTTCTTTATGCTACGCGCTGCCTGGCAAGTCGAACGGCCCTTTCAACCCCGTGAGGCGCAGCGTGGTGGTTCTCGGCCTCTCCAACATGCGGGATGCGGCGGCGGCTCTGGTGCGCGACGGCGCCGTGGTAGCGGCCGCCGAGGAAGAACGCTTTTGCCGTATCAAACACGTCACGGCCTTGCCCCTTCAGGCGATCCGGCATTGCCTGGAGGAGGGACGAGTGGCCCCGGCGCAGTTGGATGGGGTCGCCGTGCCATGGAAGCCGTGGGTGCTGGGGCGTCGGGCTGGACTGGCACTCGCCGCCATGTTGCGGTCGTTCACGCACACGCGGATCAAGGGACGCCGCAGCCTGGAACGGCTGAGCCAGGAGTGGTGGGAACTGGCGCAGCTTCGGTCCCGCCTGCGCAGCGCCATCGCAGGAGGTTGGCCCGCACCCACCTTTCTCGATCACCATTTGTGCCATGCGGCGAGTGCATTTTTCCCCTCGCCCTTCGAACGGGCCGCGGTGCTGGTAGTGGACGGGGCATCCGAGTCGCACACCACGCTCCTCGCGGAAGGCGCGGGAACCACCATCCGGACATTTCACCGCACCCCCTTACCTCATTCGCTGGGACAGTTCTATGCGGCCTTCACGTCGTTCCTGGGATTTACGCCGGATCGAGACGAATACATCGTGATGGGGTTGGCGGGCTACGGCGAACCGACCTATGCCGCTCTGCTGCGGGACCAGATTCTGCGGGTGCAGCCGGAGGGAGACTTCACGCTCAACACGTGCCTCTTGGATTTTCATTTGGCCCGCGTGGGGCTCTTCGATGCGAAGTTGACGGCATTGCTCGGCCCAGCGCGCGAGCGCGACGAGGCGATCACCCAACGGCATCGCGATTTGGCGGCCAGCGTCCAGACGGTATTGGAGGAGGCGCTCCTCCATCTGGGCCGTCGGCTGCGCCGGCTCTCGACAGCACGGGTGCTCTGTCTCGCGGGGGGCGTGGCCTTTAATTGTGTTGCCAACAGCCGCCTGCGACGCGAGTTGGAATTCGACGAGATCTTCGTCCAGCCGGCAGCCGGGGATGCCGGTGCGGCCCTTGGTGCCGCGCTGTGGCTGACCGCTCGTCGTGGTGGGTTGGCGCAGCGGCCCGTGATGCACCACGCCTATTGGGGGCCGGCTTATGACGAGGGTGCGCTCGGCGCGGCCCTGGCACAGGCCGGGCTCAAGGCGACGAAGCTGGACCCGGTGGACCTCACGGATCGTGTGGCCCGCGAGTTGTCGCACGGCCGGCTGGTGTTCTGGTTCCAAGGCCGCATGGAGTGGGGCCCACGGGCCTTAGGCAATCGCAGCCTGCTGGCGGATCCTCGGCGGGAAGACATGCGAGAGTTGATCAACGCCAAGGTGAAGTTCCGTGAGCCATTTCGTCCCTTCGCGCCGTCGGTGCTCGAGGAACGGGCGGCAGAGTATTTCGAGATCCAGGCTCCATCCCCGTTCATGCAGTGGACCGTGCGCGTCAGACCGGCGATGAAAGGGGTCCTGCCTGCCGTTACGCATGTCGATGGGACGGCGCGCGTGCAAACGGTCGATCGTGAGTCAAACCCCCTGTTTAGACGGTTATTGGAGGCCTTCGATCGACTCACCGGTGTGCCGGTGTTGCTCAACACCTCCTTTAATGTGCAGGAGCCGATCGTGTGCGCGCCCGATGAAGCCATCCAGTGTTTTCTCAAGACGAAGGTCGAGTGGCTTGTTCTTGGCCCCTATCTCGTGCCCCGCCCTGACACACCGTCTCGCTGATGCCGACGCCAACGATGCAGCCGACCGCAGGGGCCTCCTCGATGGCTGGGCCGATTTCCGTCACGGCCTTTCACGCCTGTTGTTGGGTGTTCCTAGTGAATCTGGCGCTCCAAACTTACGTGGAGCCGGATTTTGGATGGCATCTTCGGACCGGCCTCGACCTCCTTCGTACCGGAGCGCTCCCATCGACCGATCCCTATTCCCATACCATGCCCGAGTGGCCGTGGGTCGAGCATGCGTGGCTGACTGACGTGGTGGTGGCGTTCTGTTATCGAGCGTTTGGGCCCTCGGCCGTGATTTTGCTGTTCGGGGCCGTGACGCTGGCGGCGTTTCTCATCCTGGGGTCCACCGCGCGTGCCTCCTGGTCTGCACGCCTCGTCGCGATCGGCGGAGCGCTCTGGGTGGCGCGGCCGTTTCTCGGGACGCGCACGCAGGTGGTGACGCTGCTGGGCTTGGCGGTGCTGTCTTGGTTGTGGGTGGGGTATCAGCAGGGTACGCGCCGGCATCTCTGGGGTGTTCCGCTGTTGTTCGGTCTCTGGGCCAATTTGCATGGAGGCTTCACGGCTGGGCTGTTCCTGCTCGCGCTGCTCTGGGGGCTCTCCGTCGTCGCGCGGACGGTGACGGATCGGTGGTTGTCGGTTGCTTCGCACCTGGACGAGCCGGTCCTCACCTGGCCTCAACTCCGACATATCGAGGTGGTCGGACTGCTCGCCGGTTTGGCCACGCTGGTCAATCCCTACGGCTGGCGGCTCTACGAGGAGATCCTCCTTTCCCTTCGGGATGAGCTGATGCTGGCGACCTTGCAAGAGTGGCGGCCAGTCACGTTTGGAAACGGAGCGGGGCTGGGCTATGGGTTATATCTCGCGGCGGTCGGAGTGCTGGTCGGTCTCGGAGTCCGCCGTCGTGAGCCGACTCGTTGGTTGGTTTTGATGGTGCTTCTTGGTGCCTCGCTGTTGCACTGGCGCAACGTCTTTGTCTTTCTCCTGCTCAGCGTTCCGTTGGCCGCGGAGGCACTGTCGGGAACCGGCGCGCGCCTCCGCCTGTTCCTCGGCGGTGCATGGCTGTCAGTCAGACCCTGGTTCGCGGCTGCGGGCACGATGGCCGCCGGTCTGCTGCTGCTCTCTCTCGGGAGCGATCACCTGCGCCATCTTCTCCAGGCCGGTTTGCACCCTGAGGCGTACCTGTCGACGACGGAATATCCCATGGAAGCGGTGCAGTGGATCAAGACCCAGCCGGCGCGACCGGGACAGCGTCTGTACAATGAGTACGGGCACGGTGGGTTTTTGCTCTGGTGGCTGCCCGACACAGCCGTTTTTATCGATGGGCGGATGCCGGCATGGCGAATCGGGGCGCGGCGGATCTTCGAAGACTATCTATCCGTCACCGCACAGGCGCCACCGGGTTTGACCGTCCTTGAGAAGTATGGAGTCGATTGGGCGATGGTCGGCGCCGACTCGCCGCTTGGCATGCGACTTGAGCGGGAACCTCAGTGGCAGGCGGTGTATCGAGACGGGAAAGTCACCATCTTTGTGCGGCGCCCGTTGGTTGATGGAGGACGGTGAGTGGCTGCGTATGCGTGACGGAGGCTACGCCGGTTCTTGCCAGAAGAGGGGGCGTGGAGCTGCCGGCGAGAGGGGGCTGGGCGTGTAGCGCGCACTCAGGTGATGGCGGCGAATCGCCCACAGTTCCTTGAGGGTCCGTACGCCGTCACGCACCAATCGGACTTTTGATCCTGGCTGATCCATCCAGTTGACCGGGATTTCGGCGATCCAATAGCCGCGCAGTCTTGCGACAAACAGCAGTTCGATATCGAACCCGAACCCATCGACCTGTCCCACGGCGAATAGATCTCGGGCCACGGCCCGACGAAAGAGTTTAAAGCCGCATTGGGTGTCGGCAATGCCGGTGACGGCGATGGTCTGGACGAGGCGATTGAACAGCCCTCCAATCACGGTGCGATGGCGCTGGGCGATGACGCAAAAATCCGGACGGTCGTTGGCCAACGCCCGCGAGCCGATCGCCACATCGGCGCCCTGTTCCAAGGCGTCCAACAGGTTTGAAAACTCGTCGATCGGTGTGGCGCCGTCGGCATCGGCAAACAACAAGAGGTCCCCTGCCGCAGCCAGCATGCCGGTTCGCACAGCCGCCCCTTTTCCCTGATTCACGGGGAGGCGCAGGAGGCGGATTTCTGGGAGGAGGTCGGAGAGTTGGCGGACGACTGAGGCCGTTGTATCGGTGCTGCCGTCGTCCACGACCAGGATTTCGAATTCAATGCGGCGGGTGTGAAAGTACGCTCTCACGGTGCGCAGGGTCGGACCGATGCGCCCCGCCTCGTTATAGGCGGGAATGATGACCGAAACTGAACAGTCCGTCAGATGGGATGCCGTGCCCACGACTCCCCCTCGGTGCCGTTGCCTATACTACAACCGGACCCAACCCTAGCGAAGCCCATGAAATTTTGCAAGGTCCGAACGGCCTTAGCTGGTCGGGGTGATCTCACGGTCCTTTATCGCTGCCGGGTGGCGGCGTGCGCCCGTCCGGGCGGCGTAGGGGGGAAGGGGGTGGGGCTAAAGATTAGGCGCAGGCCAGCCGAAAGAGTTTGCAAGGGGGGTTCCCATGGCTAAGATCTTAGTGGTGGACGACGAGCCGTTTATTCTCGAACTCCTGAATACCGTCCTCAAGCGCAAGGGACACGAGGTCATCATCGCCAGCGTGGCGCATCGAGGCATCGAGGTGTTCGTCCAGGAACGCCCGCAGATTACGATCCTCGACCTGAATCTTCCCGACATGGACGGCATTTCCGTCCTCAAGAAGATTCGGTCGGTCGATGCCAGCGCGCCGGTCATCATTCTGACGGGCGGCGGATCCGAGTCGGCCCAAGACGAAGCGCGCGAGCTCGGCGTGGTCGATTTCCTGCCGAAGGAATTCTCGCTGCATCGGCTCGGCGACGCGCTCAATCGCGCCTTGGGACCGTCGCACGCGGGGTCCGGTTCGACTGCGCGCCGACGCTAGCCCGCATGCGCCGCACGTCAGGCAGGTAGGGGCCTGAGCCCCGGCCACCGGCTGGGGCCCAGGAACGTCCGGCCTCCAATTTGCGGTCCGGCCAAGGCGGCGCACATGGGGGGTGTGCGGATCGCGCGGGTCAGGTCTCGGCTCCGTGTCTGGGAGCTTTCGCAAGGCCTCCAAGGGGCGCAAGGATTGTTTGGGGCGACATCTTCGGGGGGTAAGCACGCTGTGAGCGACTCGCAAGGGGGACAGGCGGAGGGTCCGCTCGGCATGGCCGAGGCCGGCGCCCAGAATCGCAGCGCGTGGTGCCAGCGCCTCGTCGAATTGGCTCCCGACGGCATCTTCGTCATCCAGAATGAGCGTATCCTCCAAGTCAATGCTGCAGCGCTGACGTTGCTCGGCGTGCCGGCGTCAAACCAAGTCCTTGGCCGAAATCTGTGGGAGTTCCTCCATCCCGAGGACGATCCGGACACCACTCGCAAGATCCGGGCGGCGCTCCAGCGTGGGGAATCGGTGCCCCCCGCTGTCCGCAAGGTGATGGGCGTCAATGGGAAAGTGGTGGAGGTCGAGCTGACCGCCGGACCGCTGTTCGATCAGCCGGGCGGCCCGGCCCGGGTGATCCTGCGCAACATCACCGCCCATCGGCAGTTGGAGGAGCATCTCCGCCAATCCCAGAAGATGGAAGCGGTCGGCAAATTGGCCGGTGGCATCGCCCACGATTTCAACAATATGCTGACCGTCATCAATGGCCATAGCGCGCTCCTGACAGAGGAGGGCACGCTCGATGAGTTTCAGCAGCGGAGTATCGAGCAGATTCAGCAAGCCGGGCAGCGCGCGGCGGTCCTGACCTCGCAGCTCCTTGCCTTCAGCCGGCGCCAGGTCCTGCAGCCCAAGATTATCGACGTCAATTCGATTCTGACCGGGATGGCGCAAATGCTGCGCACGCTGGCCGGGGACAGTATTCAACTGTTGGTCGAGCCGAAAGAAGGGTTGGGGCGCGTCAAGGTAGATCCAGGGCAGTTGGAGCAGGTCTTGCTGAATCTGTCGGTCAACGCGCGGGATGCCATGCCGGAGGGTGGCCGCCTGACCATCGCGTCAGATAACGTGGACCTGACCGAACAGATGATCCTTGAGCATCGGCTGGAAGCCAAGCCGGGACCTCATATCAGAGTGACGGTATCCGATACGGGCACGGGGATCGATCCGGCCGTGTTGCCACGGATTTTTGAACCGTTTTTCACGACCAAACCGAAGGGCAAAGGCACGGGGCTCGGACTTGCCACCGTGTATGGGGTGGTGCAACAGAGCGGCGGCGCGCTGTCGGTCGCGAGCGAACGCGGGCGGGGCACGACCTTTTCCATTTATTTGCCGCGGGTCGAGGCCGCGCTCAGCATGGAAGCAAAGGCCCTTCCGCCGATGGAGGCGCTCCGCGGGACGGAGGGGATCCTCGTGGTAGAGGACGAGGAGGCGGTTCGTACCTTGGTCCGCGACACGCTGCGAGGCCGCGGCTATCGTGTCCTCGAGGCTCGGGACGGGATCGAAGCGTTGTTGCTCGTGAGCCACTATAACGAGCCGGTGGATCTTGTGCTCACGGATATCGTGATGCCCCAAATGGGCGGCCGCGAACTGGCGGAACATCTCATGGGGCGATGGCCCGACCTTCGGATCATGTTCATGTCCGGCTACACCGACGATGAACTCTTGCGCCAGGGCGTCAGCACGGCGGGCCTGGACTTCCTGCCCAAACCCTTCACACCCAATCTGTTGGCCTATCGCGTACGGGTGGTGTTGGATCGTTCGATGGCCGCTGCTGGCACTGCGACGGACGCGTCTCAGCACATCGCCCCACTACCCGCCGTCAATGCCCAATAGATCCATCCGGCTCGATCTTCAAGATCCCTCTCAATAGGGTCCTTCGGAAATCAGTCTTCAGGGCTGTTTTTTCTTCTCTGGCAGGGCCATCCGATTCTTCTCAGTTCAGCCTCGTGTTCTATCCTTAGTACTGTTCGATGAGCAGTTGTTGCCCGGTCGCTGCCAGGCGGAGAGACGACTTCGTAGACTCGCGTGATCCACGGATCGGAGACCCTCCCGCGCCACATTATTGACACTGAGGACAAGGTGGTGGAGCACTATGCAGGTACGACAGGCCTTAGTTGTCGAAGATGACCCGTCCATCCGGACCCTCCTCGCGACCACCCTCGCGGCCGATGATCTGACGATTGTCCCGGCCTCGACGGGGGAGGAGGCGCTCCAGTTGCTCAGCCAGGGCGACATCGACCTCGCGCTGGTCGATCTCCAGTTGCCGGACATGGATGGTGCCGTCCTCATCGAACGTCTGCTGCAGCGCTCGCCGTCGCTTCGCGTGATTGTGATGACCGGGTTCGGCACCGTGGAACGCGCCGTCCAAGCGATGCGCGCCGGCGCCGTCGATTTTCTGCGGAAACCGTTCGAGTTGATGTCGGTGCGGGCGGCCGTGGTTCGGGCGTTGGGCGGCCGCGCGCGATCGGGACCCAAGGCCGACGGTGCCCCGAGCAGAAGCGGGGACGTGACGGCGGCCGTAGTCGGCCAGAGCGAGGCCATGCGCGCCGTAGTGGCGTTTGTCAGCAAGGTCGCGGACAGCGACAGCACGGTGCTCATCACCGGGGAGAGCGGCACAGGCAAAGAAGTGTTGGCCCGCGCGCTGCACGCACAGAGTCGCCGCCGCCAGGGTCCGCTCATCCCCATTAATTGCGGGGCGATCCCCGAGGCCTTGTTGGAGTCTGAGCTATTCGGACATGAGCGCGGCGCCTTCAGCGGCGCGCAACAGAGCCGGCCCGGTCGGTTCGAGTTGGCGCATGGCGGCACGTTGTTCTTGGACGAGATCGGCGAGATGCCCCCGGCCCTGCAAGTCAAGCTGCTGCGCGCCGTGCAGGAGCGGTGTTTTGAACGGGTCGGCGGCACCCGATCCATCAAGGTCGACGTGCGGATCGTGGCGGCGACCAACCAGGATTTGGAAGCGGCTGTGCGCGACGGGCGCTTCCGCAAGGATCTTTACTATCGCCTCAATGTCATTCCCCTGGTGGTGCCGCCGCTGCGCGAGCGGCGCGGCGATATTCCCGTGCTGGCGCGCCACTTCGTCGAACGCTTTAATCGGCGCACGGACGCGTCGATCACCGGGATCGAGCCCGCCGCCATGGACGCGCTGACGCGGCACGAGTGGCCGGGCAACGTGCGGGAGCTGGAGAATTTGATCGAGCGCCTCGTGGTGCTCAAGCGCAGCGGCGTGATCGACATCGCGGATCTCCCGGAGACGTTGGCCGCGGTCCGCCCAGCTGTGGAGGCCCGTCCGGCGGGCGAGGTGCGACCGGCGGTGCCGGCGAGCCTCTCTCAGGATGGGATCAACTTGATGCTGGAGTTGGAGCAATACGAAAACCAACTCATCATGGAGGCGATGGTTCGCGCGAACGGCATTACCAGCAGGGCGGCACGCCTGTTACAGTTGAATCGCACGACGCTGGTCGAGAAGCTCAAGCGAAAGAAGCTCGACGCGAAGCTCGTGGCCGGCCAGGACCGTGTGGGCGGGTCTGTGCCAGTGTGTCTCCTCAACGAATCGTCAATCCTTTGACCTTTTCCTCGCGAGTGTCCGCCATCTTGACGGGGCCTCCGTCAGTTTCTTGAACAATCTCCCTTCGAGTGCGGGCGCCGGGCCGATTTTTCCCCACTTCGACGCACTCTCGGCAAGGCATGGAAGTTGCTGCCTAGTAGAGCACGATGCGTCTCGTTTCTTTCATGACGGTTCTGTTGCTCTGCGCCGGTGCGCTGTCAATGTCGTTGGGAAGTTCCGCGCACGCGGAGCAAGACGCCGCGCAGACGGCTGCACCGGATCTCTTGTCGGGTGCCAGGTTGCCGGACGACGGGCCTCGACGCGAACCTTCCTTGAGCGACGACGATCTCACAGCCTTGAAACCGGGACTGGATGCCCTCGAACGCGAGGAACATGAGGCCGCAGCCTGGGCGTTTCGGCGCGCCGAGGAAAAATCCGCCAATCCCGCGCTGGTGCCGATGGCCCGCGCGTATCAGGCCGAGGCCCACATACGACGGAATGGATCGGCGCCTGGCCGTAGCGCGGCGGTCGAACTCTACCAATCACTGTTGCGCGAATTTCCAGACTCCGCCAATGCGGTCCGCGCCGGGTGGCGCTTGGGCGATCTGTTTGCCAGGCAGGGGTGGCACATCGAAGCGCAAGCGGCGTACGAGCGTAGCGCCAAAGACGCGAAGAATCCCCGAGACGTGTCACGGGCCATGCTCGGACTCGGACTGACGCATGTGGCCTCCGGCAAGTGGGGGGCGGCCGTCCAGGCGCTGCAAGCGGTGCGGGCGAACAAGGATGACGAACAGGCGCGCAGCTGGGTCGCGTTTGGGATGGCCGAAAGTTATTACGGGTTGCGCCGGTATCGGGAAGCTGCCGAACAGTATCGAGCGGTGGCTGAACGCTGGCCGCACCTGTTGCGATTGACGCCGGCCCCGTTGCTCCATGTGGGCGATCTGGAGCAGCGGCAGGGGCGCGACGCAGAGGCCCGCCGGACCTGGCTGCAATTTTACAATCTATTTCCGCGGCACGAAGAGGCGCCCGGTGCGCTCATCAAGGTTGCAGACAGCTTCAAGCGGGAAGGGCATCTCGGGCAAGCCGAACAGTTCTACGGCTACGTGATCGAACGACATCGCGAGGCAAAGGAGGCGAGCGTCGCGCAATTGCGGCTTGCCGACCTGGGCCAGGTCAAGGTCGAGGAAGCGGGTGACGGCACGCTCTCGAACGAAGTGGGAGCGATCTTTCGGGCTCAAGGGGCTCGGGCGCCGGTGTCAGCGGCCCAGCAAGCGTCGGTATTCGAGGAAGTGAGCGAGGCGCATCGCGAGGACGAGTTGGGAACCGAAGCGCTCTTCCTGTTGGCGGAGCACCACCTTGCCGCACAGAGGCCGGCCGAAGCCATTGCCGTCTTGCGCCGGGCATGTGAACGGGAAGGCAAGGTCGGCGGCGATAGCTGGCCAGTGAAAGCCCGCCGCCGGTTGGCCCAGGTGCTTCGACCGGACCTCGCCGCCTCCATCCGGATGGCGGATGATTGGCAGACGGTGATCCTCTTCCATCGGTATGGGAATTGTCCCGATTGGCGAACCGAACATCTCGACCTGGTGTTGCATCTGGCGGAGGCGCACCGGCGGCTGGGCTTTTCGGAGCCGGCCATCCAGTTCTACCAGCACGTGCTCCGTGACGCCCAGCAGCAGGACTATCGGCAGCATGCGCTGCTGGGAATGGGGCGCGCGTACTTGGATCAACGTGATGCGCCCGCCGCGCGTCGCATGTTCGAACGCTATCAATTGGAATACCCCCTTGGCCCGCTCAAGGGCGAGGCACTGCGCTATCTGGCGGAAAGCTGGGCGATGATGGGCGATGCCGCGGCCACGCTGCGCGTCACTGAGCGCTGGTTCAAGTGGAACAGCGGACAAGCCAAGCAGGAGCCGGTGTATGGAGAAATGATCGTGCGGATGGCAGATGCCCAAGCGGCGCTTGGCCGGCATGTCGACGCCATTCGGACCATCCGGTCGGCCGAAGAGGCGGGCGTGATGCCGTTCGGCGAGGCACGGGCCCGGGAAGCCCAAGAGCAGGATCGCAGCGGATTTCCAAAAGCCGCCATGGCGCAGTGGTCGGAACTGCTCCGTGTCGAACCGCGTTCGGCGCAGGGTCTCATGGCGCGGTTGCACATGGCGCGGGCGTGGCTCCAGCAGCAGCGGTCCGAGGAGGCCGCCTTGATCCTACAACTCGGGCCGGCGACGCCGGACGATCCGTTGCTCACGAAGGCGAGCGCCGTGCTTCAGACGGTCGCCACCATCGAATCCCAGCGTCCGAAGGAGGGGAAGCCATGACGGAAGTGACAAGTCTGGAAGTGACGGGCGCCGATCTCTTGCAGGAGGCCTTTCGCAGCTTCGGGGAAGCGACGGTGGCCTTGGAGGCGTCCTACCGCGCGCTGAAAATTCGCGTGGAGCAATTGGATGTGGAACTCGCGGAACGTAACGAGGCCCTTCGCCAAAATCTTGAACACACCGAACAGGTCCGCCGTTTCCTCGACACCATCCTGGAGTCGATGCCGACGGGCGTGCTGGTCGCCAACCGCAACGGCCTGATCGAGCGCTGCAACCCCGCGGCCCTGGCTCTGCTCAACGTGGATCCGTCGGCCGTCCTCGGCGCGGCACTGGACGCCTTCCTCCAACGGGAGGGTCTGGATGCCGATCGGTATCCACTTGTGACGAAGGCCGGCGTGGTGCTCACCGTTTCGCGTACGATCCCGAGAACCGAGAGCGGACAGCCGCTCGGGACGGTGGTGCTCCTGCACGATATCACGGAAGTGCATCGGTTGGAGGAGCGCCTCCATCGCAGCGATCGCTTGGCCTCCATGGGCGAAATGGTCGGCCGCATCGCCCACGAAGTGCGGAATCCGCTCGGGAGCGTGGAACTGTTCGCGTCCATGCTCCGGCAGGACCTCGCCCACGATCAGGTGCTGCACGGCTATGCGGAGCATATCTCCATGGCGGTTCAGTCGATGGATCGCTTGCTCTCCAACCTCTTGACCTATACCCGGCCGGCCAATCCGCATCGAGCCTGGCACGCGACCGACGCCCTCGTGCGCGAGTCTCTGGCGCTGGCGGCGCATGCCTTGGCCGGCGCGAGGATCATCCCGACGGTCGTCTTGGAGGGGTCGCCGCCGAAGATCTGGTGCGACGGGCCGCAACTTCGCCAGGTGTTGTTGAATCTGGTCTTGAACGCAGTGGAGGCGATGGCATCCGGGGGCTCGCTCACGATCACCGTGTCGGATCATCTCCGCAGCGCCCACGAGTCGCCGGTCGTGAGAATCGCCGTGACCGACACCGGGAAGGGCATCGAACCGGAGCACGTCTCGAGGGTTTTTGACCCGTTTTTCACCACGCGCGATGACGGCACCGGATTGGGGTTGGCCATCGTGCACGCGTTGGTGGAGGGACATGATGGACGCATCGAGATCGACAGTACGCCCGGTCAAGGGACGACCGTGACGGTCTTGTTGCCGCAGGAAACGAATCCGCTCCGCGTCCGGCCGCGCCGCAAGGCGCTCGGGTGGTTCCGCGGGCCGATGAAGGAGGACGTATGAGTCTCATGACGGGTCGCGAAGAAGACGGCGGCACGGGCCCAGCCCGGACGGTCCTGGTGGTGGACGATGAACCGGCCATGCGGATGGCTCTCGGGGAATCATTGCGCCGCAAAGGCTATCAGGTGGTGACCGCCACCGACGGGCGCGATGCGCTCGATCGGGCGGCGGAAGCGCGGCCGTGGCTGGTCCTCACCGACATGAAAATGCCTCGGCTCGGCGGGCTGGCGCTGGTCCGGGAGATCAAGAAACGGGCGCCCCAGACGCATGTCATCGTGATGACCGCCTTCGGGTCCGTGGAGACGGCCGTCGAGGCGATCAAGTTGGGCGCCCACGATTTCCTGGTCAAACCCTTCGCGGCCGACGTGTTGGATCAGATGGTCTCCGGCCTGGCGGACCCGCTTCCGGACTTGCCCTGCAGCGGCGAGCCGCGGAGCCAGGGGATCCGGCCGATTCTGACGCAGGATCCCGGGATGCGGCGGCTGCTGGAATTGGTGGAAGGCGTCGCCGCGTCGCAGGCGACGGTGCTGATCTACGGTGAGAGCGGAACCGGGAAAGAATTGCTGGCGCGGTTCGTCCATGCCACGAGTCCGCGGGGGCATCGGCCCTTCATCGCGGTCAATTGCGCCGCGCTACCGGAGGGGTTGCTTGAAAGCGAGCTGTTCGGCCACGAGCGCGGGGCCTTCACCGGCGCCCTGATGCGCAAGCTCGGAAAATTCGAGCTGGCCAACCATGGCACGCTGCTGCTCGACGAAATCAGCGAGATGAACCTGCCGCTGCAGGCCAAACTGCTGCGTGTGTTGCAGGAACGTGAGGTAGACCGGGTCGGGGGGAGCGGACCGGTCTCGATCAACATCCGCGTCATTGCCACCACGAACAAGCCGCTCGATCGCGAGGTGGAAGCGGGCCGGTTCCGCGAAGACCTGTACTATCGATTGAACGTGTTCCCCATCACGGTGCCGCCCCTGCGCGAGCGGCGTTCGGACATTTCGTTGTTGGCGAGACATTTCGTCCAGGCGGCCGCCTCGCGCAACGGAGTCGTTGCGCCGGTTCTCTCGGAGGTCGCCGTGGCCTCGCTCGAGGCGCGTGTATGGAAGGGCAACATCCGGGAACTGGAGAACGCGGTCGAGCGCGCGGTATTGGTGGCCGGCGGTGGCGTGATTCTGCCCGAACATTTTCCAACTGAATCGGGAACGACGCCGGTGCGGAGCGCGTCGGTGCCCGAGGCGCCGATCGTGGCGCCCCCCCAGGGAGGGTCACTGTGGGAAATGGAACGCACACTCATCGTCAACACCCTGGCCCGGGTGCATCAGAATCGCACGCGCGCGGCGAAAGAATTGGGGATCAGCGTGCGAACGCTCCGTAACAAGTTGCGGGAGTATCGGCAAGGAGCTGAGGGCGCCCTGGCTGTGAATTCGTAACCTGGGTCTCGGCCCTAGGTCGGGGCGAACCGGGGTGACCCGGCGCGAGCCGGCAGAATTTGCCGCGTCGGTCGAAATTGCCGAGGACCGCAGCCTGCGGGGTCGCCGAACGGTCGTCCATATGGAATTGTGCGGGGAACGTCGTTTGCTAGAGATGAGGGAGGAACGCGAGCCATGACGATTTTCGATCGAACCCTGCGATTGATCGAGCGGACCCTGGATCTGCGTGGCCAGCGCCACCAGGTCATCGCCTCGAACATCGCCAACGAAGAAACGCCGCACTTTCGGGCCAAAGAGATGCAGTTTCAAGAGGCGCTGTCGAATGCCCACCGGGGACGGCCCGGCGTCATGCTCGTCTCCACCCACGCGCGACATATGGGGTTGACCGGCGACGCGATGGCCCGGGTAGCCGGGCGTGTCAATGAGCTCGCCGCCCCAGACGTGCCCCTGGATGCCAACACGGTGAATCTCGAATACGAAATGGCCAAGCTGTCGGACAACGCGATGCACTACAACACGGCGGCCACCATTGTCGCGTCGAAGCTGCGGGGGTTGCTGACGGCTATCCGTGAGACGAAGTAGTCCAACGCAAGAGAACACGAACGAACACAGAGGAGGGACCACGATGGATATTTCCGAAAGTCTGGCGGCATCGGTCACCGCATTGGATGCGCACCGACGACGCCTCAACGTGATTGCCAGCAACCTGGCGAATGCGCAGTCCACGCGGGGTGCCGACGGCGGCCCCTATCGCCGTCGGGACGTGGTCTTTCAGGCCGCGCCGATCCAGTCGAAGTTCAGCCGGATGTTGCGCCAAGCGTCGCAGGGCGGCAACACCCAGGAACTGCAGGGTGTCCGAGTCGCGCGGGTCATCGAAGACCACAAACCGGGTCAGGCGATCTACGACCCCAAGCACCCGGATGCGGACGAGAAAGGGTTTGTGCGGATGCCCAACGTCAACGTCATGGAAGAAATGGTGAATATGATCGGGGCGTCCCGGGCCTATGAAGCGAATGTGCAGGCCATCAACGCGACCCGGACCATGTGGAACCGGGCGTTGGAGATCGGGAAGTAGTCTACGCAAGGAGTCACACGATGGATGCCACGACCATCAAAGCGATCGGCGCGCCGGCGGGGATCGAGGGCCCGGCCCGTGCGTCGCGGGAAGCCGCTTCCTCCGGAGGCGGCTTCACGGCATCGCTCAAGGATGCGCTGTCGCAGGTGAACGATGCGCAATTGCAAGCGAATCACGCGGTCGATGCCCTGATGACCGGACAGAGTGAAAACGTGCACCAGGCCATGTTGGCGCTACAAAAAGCCGACGTGTCCTTCCAGTTGATGATGCAGGTGCGCAACAAGCTGGTCTCCGCCTACGAAGAGATCCAGCGGATGCAGATCTAACCTGAGCGAACCCCGGACGATAACTGATGTCGAAATTCGCCTCGCTTCCTCTGACGCAACGCTTCGCAGTGCTGGTCGGCCTAGCTGCCGCCGTGGCTGGCCTGGCCGCTGTCGGGCTGTGGACCCAGCAACCGGACATGCAGGCCCTCTTCACCAACCTGTCGGCCGACGACGCCGGCTCGATAGTCGATCGGCTCAAGGAAATGAAGGTGCCGTATGAAATCGGTGGGAGCGGGACGACGGTGATGGTGCCCAGCGCCCAGGTGCACGATTTGCGCCTGCAGTTGGCATCCCAAGGCTTGCCGCACGGCGGCGGCTTCGGGTTCGAAATCTTCGATCGCACCTCGTTGGGAGTGTCGGAGTTTGTGCAGAAGGTGAATTACCGGCGCGCGTTACAGGGCGAACTGGCACGGACGATTGCGCAAATGCCCGAGGTAGAGCGGGCGCGTGTTCATTTGGCGCTCCCGGAACGCCGGCTCTTCAGCAGCGACCAGGATCGGGCGCGCGCGTCCGTCGTCCTCGGAGTGAAGGGCGGACAATCGCTGAGCAAAGCGCAGGTGCAAGGGATCGTGCGGCTGGTGGCGAGCAGTGTTGAGGGCCTGCAGGCGCATGACGTGACCGTGGTGGATGGACATGGACGGCTGCTGTCCGGCAGCGCCGGCGATGAGACGGCCCGCCTCTCGGATTCACAGCTTGAGTACCAACGGTCGCTCGAAAAAGACATCGAGGGCCGCATACAGACGATGCTGGAGCGGATCGTCGGCACGAACAAGGCCGTGGTGCGGGTGTCGAGCATGCTCAATTTCCGTCAGGTGGAAACGACCGAAGAACGCTACGACCCGAACGGCCAGGTGGTCCGCAGCGAGCAGCGTGGGCAGGAAAAGGCCTCGGGCAGCAACGGTGTGTCGGGCGGCGTGCCGGGCGTCGCCTCGAACGTGCCACCGGGCAAGGAGGCGGAGCCGGCCCAGACCAGCTCCACCAACAGCCAGAACAAGAACGAAACGGTGAACTACGAAATCAGCCGGACGGTCTCCAAGATCGTCGAACCGATCGGCACGATCAAGAGGCTCTCGGCCGCCGTGCTCGTGGACGGTAAGTATGAAGGGAACAAGGCCGAGGGCGGCCAGGCCGAGGGCGAGACGGCCAAGAAGTACGTGGCGCGGTCGCCGGAGGAACTCAAGCAGATCGAAGAGATCGTGAAGAAGGCGATGGGCTATTCGGCGGACCGCGGCGACGAAGTGCAGGTCGTCAACGCGCAATTCGGATTTGGACCGGAAGAGGACGCCTCCGGGACAGAGGCGACGCCGGTCCCGACCTCGAACGCGCAGTACGTTCGCTACGGCGTCGGCGGCGTGCTCTTCCTGTTGATTCTGTTCTTCGTGATCCGTCCGTTGATCAGTGTGCTCACGTCGCCGGCCGGCGTCTCAGCGCCCGGAGCGCCCGGCGCTGTCCCTGGGGTGACCGTCCAGACCGTCCCCGGTGGCGCTGCCGCGGCGCAGGTCGAGAATGGCGGGGCGCCCAACTCGCGCACGCAGATCCTGGACATGGCCAAGAACAATCCAGAGTCGACGGCGTTGGTCGTCAAACAGTGGCTCAGTAATCAAGCGTAGCGGGATACAAACGTCATTCGTCAGTGGTCAATCGAGGAGTAGCAAAGAAAGTCTCAAGCCAGAACTTTTGCTTTCTCCGTTTGACGATTGACGCGTAACGAATGACGCGAATTTGAGGTGACGGGTATGGCGAGCAAGCTCACGGGTGAGCAGAAGGCGGCGATTCTGTTGTTGGCGATGGGGGAAGACGCCGCCGCCACGGTGATGAAACACTTGCCGCCGGGCGATATCCGCAAAATCGGTGCCAAGATGGCCGAGTTGGTCTCCATCAACAAGGATGAGGAATCCGAAGTCATTCAGGAGTTCAAGGCCAGCGCCGCCGGGGCGGGCGTTGGGGTTGAAGGGAAAAAATACGTCGCCAGCGTGCTCGACAAGGCGTTGGGCAAATCTAAGGCAACCCAGGTCATGGCCTCGCTGGTGTCGGAAAGTTATCCCGGCATCGAGTCCCTCAAATGGATGGATGCGAAAGCCGTGGCGCAAATGTTGCGGATCGAGCATCCGCAGACTGTCGCCGTGGTGCTCGCGCATCTGGATACCGAAATGGCCAGCCAGGTCATCCTTGGGCTGCCTGAAGCCATGCGCGGGGACGTCGTCCTTCGGTTGGCCACGATGGAGGACATCGAGCCAGACACGCTGCGCCAATTGAGTGATGCGCTGGAGGAAGTGGTGAGTTCGCGCAACCGGCCGAAGTCCTCCGGCTTAGGGGGGACGAAAGTCACGGCGGAAATCATGACTCGTTTGGGGAAGGCGAACGAGGCGTCCATCATGGAAAAACTCGCCGCCCGGGACTCGGCGTTGGCCGAGACCATCCGGTCCCTGATGTTCGTCTTCGACGACCTGATTAAGATCGACGACCGCGGCATTCAGGAAGTGATGAAGGAAGTCAACAAAGAGGAGTTGACCCTGGCGATCCGCGCGGCCAACCAAGCGGTGAAGGAGAAAATCTTCAAGAACATGTCGAGCCGGGCGGCGGAGTCGCTCAAGGAAGACATGGAATCCCGCGGGCCCGCGAAACTCAGCGATATCGAAAAGGCTCAGCAAAACATCCTCAAAATCGTGCGCAAGCTCGAAGAAGAAGGCAAAATCGTCATCGCCGGCGCTGGCGGCGGCGAGGCGATGGTGTAAGGATGACACGCATGTCCGCAAGCCACGGCCCCGCGCTGGAGCCGCGACCATGGATGGAGCCCGCGCCGCACCAGACGCGGCAGATGCGCTGGTCGCAGGCCGAGGCCGTCCGCGTGTTGGTCGTCGAAGACGATCCGGCCATCCGGGATCTCGTCGTGACGATTCTCTCCCGCCAAGGGTACCAGGTGCGGGCGGTGGGCACGGGCCGCGAAGGGGTGGAGTCCGTCGTGGAGGCTCCCGTGCACGTGTTGGTGACCGATTACCAATTACCGGATTTGGACGGGCTGAGCGTGCTGGAACAGATCACGCGATACGATCCGCGGACCGTTGGGATCTTGGTGACCGGACACGGGACGATCGACCTCGCCATCCGCGCGATGAAGGCGGGCGCGGCCGACATGCTCACCAAGCCGTTCCAGCCGAACGACCTGGTGATGGCCGTGCAACGCGTGCTGGAGGTGCATCACCTTCGACAGGAGAACCGCGTGCTGAAGCAGGCCATGACGCGCGGTCTCAAGATCCATTCCTTTCAGTTGGCCGATATCGACGCCGCCAGTCCGCCCGTCCGGTCCTGGGCGGATTCGACCTCCCGGCCCAAGTCACCGGAGTACATGCGTGGATTGGCCGAGGGCGAGCGTCATGCCCGCGAGCAGATGGGCAAGCTTCGACAACAGGAGACGGTCGTGGCCGGGCTTGTGCGCCAATTGGCGGACGCCTGCGCCAGCCTTCCCGAACGTCTGGAAGCCGAGGTCGTCACCCTGGCGTTCGATATTGCCCGGAAGGTCATCCACACCTGTGCCGAGACGCAGCGGGAGTTGGTGGTGGCTCAGGCCAAGGAAGCGATCGCACGCGTGGGCGACGGTAAGGCCATCCGCATTCTTGTCCATCCGCGCGATCTCCCGCTGTTGGAAGAAGCTGGACGGGAGCTGACCGCCGGCCTCGACGGTCCCGTCTCGCTCAAAATCGAGTCCGATGCGCGGATCTCACCGGGTGGATGCTTGGTGCAAACGCCCACCCATCTGGTCGATGCGACGGTCGAAGGACAATTGACGCGTATTGCTGAAGCCTTGAGGTACCAGACGGCCAATGAAACACGCTAGCGTCCTCGAACAACTCGATCCGATGGCCGTGCACGGACGCATCGTCCAGGCCACGGGCCTCGTGCTGGAAGGCTTCGGGCCGGCGACCTCCATCGGGGAGCTCTGCGAGGTCTCGCGTGAAGACGGCGCGGCCCCACTGAGCGCGGAGGTCGTTGGTTTTCGTGGCGATCGCATCATGCTCATGCCGCTCGGCGATACGCGTGGGGTGGGACCCGGAAGCCGGCTCACCATGAAAGGGCGGTCCGCGAGCGTCTCTGTCGGTCCGCGCCTCTTGGGCCGCGTGATCGACGGATTGGGCCAGCCGCTCGACGATAAAGGCCCCATTGAGGCCGAGGCGCTGTATCCGTTGTACCAAGCGCCCCTCAATCCGTTGGAGCGGAGCCGCATCTCCCAACCGCTGGACGTCGGGATTCGGGCCATCAACGCGTTGCTCACGTGTGGGCTGGGTCAGAAAATCGGCATCTTTGCCGGCGCCGGGGTGGGCAAGAGCATTCTGCTCGGCATGCTCAGCCGCAACGTCGTGGCCGACGTGAGCGTCATTGCGCTGATCGGCGAGCGGGGGCGGGAAGTCAAAGAGTTTCTCGATCGCGATCTGCGGCCGGAAAGTTTGCAGCGGACGGTCGTGGTCGTGGCGACGTCGGATCAACCTCCGTTGGTGCGCCTGCGCGGGGCGTTTCTCGCCACGGCGATTGCCGAGTACTTCCGCGACCAGGGACGGCACGTATTGTTACTCATGGATTCGCTCACGCGGTTTGCACAGGGGCAGCGGGAGGTGGGCCTTGCGATCGGCGAGCCGCCGACCACGAAAGGGTACCCCCCGTCGGTCTTCGCCCTGTTGCCGAAACTCTTGGAACGGGTCGGCACCTGCAAGGGCGCCGGCACCTTGACCGGCCTCTATACCATCCTGGTGGAGGGCGACGATCTGGCCGACCCCATCGCGGACTCGGCGCGGTCGATTCTCGACGGCCACATCGTGTTGTCGCGCGACCTCGCCGCGCGCAATCACTATCCGGCCATCGACGTGCTGCAGAGCACCAGCCGTGTGATGCGCAGCGTGATCACGCCCGCGCACGATGCCGCGGCGCGCGCCGTGGTGGAACTGCTGGCGGTGTACCAACGGGCGGAAGACTTGATTACGGTCGGGGCCTACAAGCCCGGCGTGAATCCGAAACTGGACCGCGCGGTGAATGCCATCGAGGCCATCCAGACGTTTCTCAAACAGGATAAAGACCAGCGCGCGAGCTTCCCGGCCTCGCTCGAAGCGCTCATCAAGCTGGTGGAGCAAGCCCGATGAGGCTGGACGTCCTGCGCCGGTACCGCGCGCAGATCGAAGAGGAAGTACAGGTGGAATGGGCCGAGCGGGATGCGGCGGTCGCGGCGGCCGTCCGGACTCGGGCCTCGCACCAGGCCGCCGCCGAGGAGGAAGCGTCACGGTATGTGACCGCGATGCAGTCCGGCATCGACGGCGTTGAGGTCAGCCTCCGTGATCTGGCGTGGCAAGGCCGTCAGGCCGAGCTGGAGCGTGCGGAACAGGCGGTGCTCAAGGCCTTGCAAGACCGCGAACGAAAGCAGGCAGAACTGGCGACGGCCCGTCGAGACCGTAAGCAAATGGAACGTCTGATCGAGCGGCGCGCTCAACAACGGCACGATCGCCTGCAAAGACAGGCGCAGCGCGACCTCGACGATTTCGCCAACGCCCGGTGGGGCAGGCAGGCACAGGAGCCCGGAGACGAGAGGAGTCGCGTGTGAGTGGCTGGAGGGCAGGGGACAACGAGCGGCGACGCGAAGCGTCGAGGCGAATGCCGATGGCCTTGTGGGCCTTGGCGACGATGGGCTTGGTGTCCGTCATTGGTGCGGGACTCGTGGCTCCCGTGCGCGGTTCGACGGACCATGCGCCTTCGACCGCCGAGGCACCGTCCGCACCAGACGCCGAGCACAGCGGTTCGTCCGAAGGGCTGCCGACGATATGGGGCCCTGCCGCGGACGTGCCCAAAGAAGTGTTGGCTCTGTTGGATCAGCGGAAGACCTTTCTGGATCGCCGTGAGGTTGCCTTGCGGGTGGAGCAGGCGCGGCTCGACGATTTGAAGCGCGATATCGAAGAATTACTCGATCGGTATGAGAAGGCCGTCACAGGCGGGCGCGAGAAACAATTGGCCGAGCAGCAAGCCAGGGAACAGGAAGCCAAGAAAAGAGCCAAGGCCGAAGCGGAGGCCGAAGCGGCGGAACGGCAAGCCAAGCTCGACGCGGTGACGAAGATTTATGAAACCATGCCCGCGGAGGAGGCCGCCGCTCGTATCGAGCAAATGCCGCCCGACATGGCCGTCAAAGTGCTGCGCAGCGTCAAGAGCAAGACGGCCGGCGCCATTCTCGCGCTGGTCCGTCCGGCCAAAGCGGCGAAACTGACCGAGCAGCTGGCCGGAGTCTCGCCAAAGAAGCGTACGGGAGAGAAGTAGCGGCCACGGGTAGGGAGGTGTGCCTCGCTCAGCCTCAACCTCAACTTCAACCTCAATCTGAGACTCAATCCCCCCTCCAGAGCCGCTTCAGAAACCAACCTGCTGTCCGTTGAGGCTCGACGGGAGCGCCTGCGACAGCGCATTCCGTGAGGGTCTCAGGAGCATGTCCCTCAATCAGGCGGACCACACTTCCGGCAAGTCGGCCCAATCCCCTCGAGGCCGGCGAGGCAGGATCAACCTCCACCACCGGAAGGAATCTTCGCACGGCTCGAGGAACGGCGGGGTCCTCCGGGATGCTGCTGAGGAGTGTGAGGTCGCCTCCCACGTATTGATACAGCAGCCTGCGTAGCTGGAAGAGATTGAGTTGGCTTCCTCCTGTCGCACGATTCGCCACGAGTCCCGGGCGGAAGGACCGAAGCGCCGAGTCTGCCGCCCGACGTCCCTCCTCATCGGCCGCACCCGCAACCGTCATCAGCTCCTCCATCGTGGCGAAGTCACGGTTACTCAGCACATCGGCGATGGGACTGTGGGTGAGAAAATGGGCCAAGACACGACGGATCGCGGCCAACTTGATGAAACGATAGAGGTCCAACGCGGAGGTCGGTTCCGGCGTGGCCACGGCGAGATGGATATCGGCCATCAGAAAGAAGTCGAGTGCGTGGTGCGAGGTTCCGGCGCCGACGTCAATCACGATCACATCCGCCTGTATCTCGCGAAAATGCTTGATGAGCCGTTTTTTCCGCGCGTAGGGCATGTTGGCGGTTGCCATGGTCTCTCCCGTCCCGGCGATCAGACGGAGGTTGGGGTGGAAGCCTACCGACAGCGCCGCCTCATCCAGGTGCTCGATCCGTTTATTGAGGAAGTCGGTGAGGGTGAGAGGCGGTGTCAGTTTGCCGAGCAGGATATGGGCATCGGCGCCGCCGACGTCCAGATCAGCCACCACGACACGATACCCCATCTTGGCGAGCAGCAGCCCCAGATTGGTGGAGATCACACTTTTCCCGACGCCACCCTTGCCTGAAGCTACGGACACCAGCACTGCCATGATCGTCTCTTCCTTTGCCCGATGTGTAGGGACGGCCTTGCGATCAGCACGAGTAAGGCCGTCCCTAGCCGCACGCACGACTATTGTACCGGCAGATATGCGATCGCAAAAGAAATTTGCAGCATTTTGAATCGAAGGGGGCGAATGGCGGGGATGTTTCGACCGTGGTTCCAGGCCACCCGCACGACGAGGAGCGCGTGCTAACCTCGGCTTACGTGGGCCAGGATGGCTGCGGGAATGTCGTGGAGCGGCAGGACCTTGTCGGCGGCCCCGAGCTTGATTGCCTCTTTGGGCATCCCGAAGACGACACAGGAGGCTTCATCCTGCGCAATCGTAAAGGCGCCGGCCTGCTTCATGGCCAGCAACTGTTTGGCGCCGTCGCCCCCCATGCCGGTGAGGATGACCCCGATACTGTTGTGGCCGGCGTACTGCGCCACGGATTGGAACATCACGTCCACCGACGGGCGGTGGCGATTGACGGGTGGCTCCTGATGGATCCGCACAATGTAGCGCGCCCCGCTGCGGACCAAGGTCATGTGGTAGCCCCCTGGGGCGACCAACGCATGTCCGGGGAGCACGCTGTCCCCATCTTCCGCCTCCTTGACCGAAATTTTGGAGAGACTGTTCAAGCGGTCCGCCCAGGTTTTGGTGAATCGCTCCGGCATGTGCTGGGTGATTAAGATAGGGGGCGTATTCGGTGGCAAGACTTCGAGGACATCCTTCACGGCTTCCGTGCCGCCGGTCGACGATCCGATGGCGATGATCGTGTCGGTGGTCTTGATCATCGCCTTGGAGGCGGTCGGGCGTGAGGTCTGAGGGGGGAGAGGTGCGCTCTCAAGTCTTACGTGGTGCTGGTCACGTTTGACGTTGGCACAGGCGGCGGCCTTCACTTTTTCGATCAGATCCTGGGAGAGTTCCTCCATTCCCGTCTTCAGGTCCAGCTTCGGCTTGGCAATGAAATCGACGGCGCCCAACTCCAACGCACGCAACGTCGTCTGACAGCCCGCTTCGGTCAGGGAACTGACCATCACGACGGGCATCGGATGCCCGCGCATCAGCTTTTCGAGAAACGTGAGCCCATCCATCCGCGGCATTTCCACGTCCAGGGTCAAGACATCGGGGTTCAGGGCCTTGATCTTTTCCCGGGCGACAAAAGGATCGGGGGCCGTGCCGATGACCTCGATCTCGGGGTCGCGCGACAGGAGGGACGTCAGGACCTGCCGGATCAAAGCCGAATCGTCGACGATCAGGACGCGTGTCTTCCCCATGAGAGTTCCTGTGAGGGCATTCGGCCCTCGTCCATCATCAAAAGAGCGTCACATCCGCGCGGGACTGCGCTTGTTCTGACTCCAGGCGGCGTTTGTATTCGTGCTCACGCTCCTGGATGGTCTGGTTCTTGAGTCGTTCAATCTTCTTCATGAGCACCCGCCCGGAATCGGTAAAGTAGTACACCTTTCGGGGAAAGACGTCCCCGAGATCGCTCTTGACGAGGGTGTAGCCTTCGTTCTCCAAGTAGTGGAGCACCCATTCGATATTGCGGGCGCCCACGTCGATGTGCCCATCGTAGATCTTACCTGCCCCGAAGAGCTTGATCTCCAAGCGCGATTTGGATCCGCCGCGTTTGAGAATTTCATTGATGAGCTGCTCCATTGCAAAGGATCCATAACGGGTCGATTCACCGGCCCAGGAATCGCCGGACGAAAAGGCTTTGGGGGCGGGCAGCATGAAATGATTCATCCCCCCGACGCCCGCAATAGGGTCGCGAATGCAGGCCGAAATGCAACTGCCCAGCACCGTGTACACGATCATCGGCTCCCGGCTGACGAAGAACTCGCCCGGGAGAATCGATGCAATCTCATGTGGGAAGCGGCTGTCGCGCATTCGCCGGATGTGCGAGAAGTTCTCCGTGTCGATGGGCGGCATGATGCTCACCCCTCTTTCCAATAGATGGTGGGGGCGATCGCTTTGAACGGGTGTGAGACCCATTGAAGGCTTTCTGAATGCCCGATGAAGAGATGACCGCCGGGCTTGAGATGGTGATAAAACTTGTTGACCAGCCGTTCCTGCGTCGGCCGATCGAAATAGATCATCACGTTCCGGCAGAAAATGAGGTCGAGCGGAGACTTGATCGGAAACCGTTCGCTCATGAGATTCAAGTGGCGGAACGAAATCATGTGCGAGAGATGCGGTTTCACCTTCACCATCCCGGCGTGGGTGCCGTGCCCTTTGAGGAAGTGGCGCTTGGCGACATCCGGCGGCAGGTCCTGGATGCGCTCTTCGTCGTAGACGCCGGAGGCGGCCTTCGCCAGCACGCGCGTGGAGAGGTCGGAGGCCAGAATCCTAAAATCCCAGCGGGCCGGGTCGGCGACGCCCTCCCACAAGGTCATCGCGATTGTATAAGGCTCTTCTCCCGTGGAGCAGGCTGAGGACCAGATGCGCACGCGTTTGTCCTGCGAGAGGCTGGGAAGGATCTGTTCGCGAAGGAAGTCGAAGTGTTTCGGCTCGCGGAAGAAATCCGTCTTGTTGGTCGAAACAAGGTCCAGCAGGCGGGTGAATTCGTCCTTGGTCGGATCGCCGGTCACCAGTTCGTAATATTCATGGAAGGTCGAAAGGCGAAGATCGCGCAGGCGTTTGCTCAGACGCGAGACGACCAGCGACTGTTTGTTCGGCCCGAGGGAGATTCCGCTCTCAGCATAGATGAGTGAGCAAAGCTGCTCGTATTCGGCCGCGGAAATCGAATACTCCACCGTCTACCTCCTCGCCTGACTTGCGATCATCACGGTCCAGGCGCCCAGCCTCCACCGGCGAGTTGTCGATGGATTCAAAGCGCCGGAGGGGCGGCTAGAATTCCTCGAAGTCAACGTCCGGGCGATGCCGATCATGGCCGTGCCCGGCGGCCATGCCGACCGGCTGTCCGACCTCAGTCGTGGAGGCTGAAGGAGCGGGCGGCGTGACCGTTGGTGCCGGTGATGGCCGAGGCGTGTGCGATGCCACGGCTGTCTTTCTGCCCGGGGTCGTCTCAGGCTTCATGGAAGGCAAGTCAGCAGTCCGACCCACCTTGAATACCGCCACCTGCCGCATCAGTTCTTTGGCCTGTTCCTTCATGGATTGGCTGGCGCTGGTGGTCTGTTCGACCAGGGCGGCGTTTTGCTGGGTGGCTTCATCCATCTGCATGATCGCCTTGTTCACCTGATCGATGCCCTGCGCCTGTTCCTGCGAGGCCGCCGAGATCTCCGCGATGATGTCCGTCACCCGCTTCACGGAGGTGACGATCTCCTCCAACGTCTTGCCGGATTGATTGACGAGGTCGCTGCCGTCGGTCACTTTCTGCACCGACTCGTTGATCAGGCCTTTGATCTCCTTGGCGGCACTGGCTGAACGCTGGGCGAGATTTCTGACCTCGGCCGCCACGACAGCAAAGCCGCGGCCGTGCTCGCCGGCCCGGGCCGCTTCGACCGCCGCGTTCAAGGCCAACAGATTCGTCTGGAAGGCAATCTCGTCGATCACGGTGATGATGTCGGCAATCTTCTTGCTGCTCTTGTTGATCTCTTCCATGGAGGCGACCGCTTTGGTGACGACGGCCCCGCCGCGTTCGGCGACCTCGCGGGCGGCGTTGCCGAGCTGATTGGCCTGTCTGGCGTTGTCGGCGTTCTGCTTGACGGTGGAAGTCATCTCTTCCATGGAGGCCGAGGTCTCTTCCAACGAAGACGCCTGATGGCTTGTACGCTGAGAGAGATCCTCATTGCCCTTGGTAATCTGCTCGGCGGCGCTGCCGACCGAGTCGGCGGTCTCCCGCACGGCCAGGATCGTTTTCGTCAGGTTGTCCCCCATCTCATTAAAGGCTTGGGCCAGGTTTCCAACTTCATCATGCGTGGTGACGGCCGATCGGAGAGTGAGGTCGCCATGCGAAAACGCTTGGGCCGTTCCGATGATGTCGGAGAGCCGGCGGACCACTGTTCTCCCGAGTATCACCCCGATTGGGGCGACGAGCAGCAGGCAGACCAACGCCGTGATCAACACATTCCGTTGGATGGTCCGGGCGCCCCTGGCGGCTTCGTCCAGAGGGGAACGGACGAGGATCGACCAATTCATCCCAGCAAAGCCCATGGCCCCCTTCAGGTGCGCATAGCCCATCGCCTGCATGATGCCCTTGCGCACGTGACGAGCATTGACGTACCCGCGTTCCCCTTTGACAGCTCGCTGGGCCGCGCCTAAGCCTTCGTTCGCAAGATTGAGCTTGCCGATCACGCCGAAGTCGCGCACCACCTGTTCGGAGCCGGTTCGGGCGGGATCGTAGTCGACGATGACCCGCCCTTCACTGTCGAGAATGGTAATCTCGGCCTGTGCATGGCCTGCGGTCTTCAGATCCTGCGCGCCGAACTTCGCGATCTCTTCCACCAGTGAGTACTTGGCCCGGTTGCTCCAATACGCCACGACCTTTCCGTTCTGGTACACCGGAGCGGAGAATCCCAGGGTCAACCCGTCGATGCCGGCGTAGGATTCTTGAACCTCTTTGTCTTGATGGAGATCCTCGACGTAGGTGCCGGTCAGGACGTCGTTACCTGGAGCGGTGAAGGGCATCTTCGTCGTGAAGGTTTGGGTCTTCAAAGCCCGGAACCAGGCGGTGTCGGCATAGTTTTTCCGATACAAGGACTCGGTCTTGATGGGCTTCCCGTCGGCATCCCGATTATTCACGGCGATGAGCCGGCCGTCAGGGTCCACTAGTATCGTCAGGAAATAGATGTCGTAGGTGTCCACGTACTGATTCATGGCGGCAATAATGCGATTCTTCTTTTCGTCCGGGCTGTACCAGTTCGTTGTCTCGTGGAGCACCGTGTTCAGCCCAAAGGCTTGGACGTCGCCATAGCGCTCGAAGAGATTCCGATCGATGGTGTCGGCGATATTGATCGCGGCGTATTCGAACTGCTGGCCGATCGTGTCGATACTATCGTCGGCGGCCTTAAAGGCAATGGCTCCCACCAGGGCCATCGGGATACAGGCGAACAGCCCGAGGAGGGCGACTAACTTGGTGGTCAATCGAGCGTGAGTAAATCGTCGAGTTAGAAAGTGCATGGTGTATGTTCCTTCCGCTGGATCGTTCTCCGTCAGGCTGGGTGGTTCGTCCCTCACAAGCATGGGCCGTCGTACTCAACTCACGGGGGCCGCTCGTTCGCCAGGTTATCGACTAGAACTCCTCGAAATCGTCATCACGGCGTCGACGGTCATGGCCGTTGCCCGACGCGATCCCCGCCGGTTCCGGCGCCTGGTGGCTGGCCTTGATCGCAGGGGAGGCTTTGACCGCAGGACGAGCCGTAAGGCTTGCCGCGACCTTGTGCGTACGCGCGTGCATCGCGGGTGGTGCGGTCCTGACCGCAGGGTGGCTCAAGGCCGGGGCGCCGTTTGCATTCACCTTGAAGACCGAGACGAGCCCTTGGAGATGGTTGGCTTGCTGCTGCATGCCTTCCGACGCGGCGGCAGATTGTTCGACGAGGGCGGCGTTCTGCTGGGTGGTCTCGTCCATTTGCATGATGGCCTTGTTGACCTGGTCGATCCCTTGCGCCTGCTCCTGGGAGGCCGCGGAGATTTCGGCCAGGATGTCCGTCACTCGCTTCACCGACGTGACGATCTCCTCCAAGGTCTTGCCGGATTGATTGACGAGCTCGCTGCCGTCCGTGACCTTCTGCACCGATTCGTTGATGAGCCCCTTGATTTCCTTCGCCGAGCCGGCGGAGCGTTGGGCGAGATTTCTGACCTCGGCGGCGACGACGGCAAAGCCGCGGCCATGCTCACCCGCCCGGGCCGCCTCGACGGCGGCGTTCAAGGCCAACAGATTGGTCTGGAAGGCGATTTCGTCGATGACGGTGATGATATCGGCAATCTTCTTGCTGCTCTTGTTGATCTCCTCCATCGAGGCCACGGCCTTGGTGACGACCGCGCCGCCGCGTTCGGCGACCTCGCAGGCGGTATTGCCGAGCTGATTGGCCTGCTTGGCGTTGTCGGCGTTTTGCTTGACGGTGGAAGTCATTTCCTCCATCGAGGCCGACGTTTCTTCCAACGCACTGGCCTGCTCGCTCGTTCGCTGCGACAGATCTTGCACACCCGTACTGATCTGGGTAGACGCCGCGGTGATGCTGTCGGTGCCTTCTCGGACGCTGGCGACGATCCGGACGAGACTGTCGAGCATAGCGTTGACGGCCTGGCCCAGTTGGCCGAGCTCGTCCCTCGTGGCGAGGGTGGTCCGGTTCGTCAGGTTGCCGGTCGCGGCTTCACGAGCCACGTCGGCGACCTGCTTGAGTCCCGCTGCGATGACGCGAGCAATCAGAAACCCGATCAGCAGCCCCAGGGAGACACCGCCGGCAATAATGCCGGTAAGGGTCACCTTGGAAGATGCGAACGTGTCGACGGCAAGGTCATACTGTTTCTCCGCGACACCCATCTTGACGTCGATGAGGGCATTGATGGCATCGACAGAGGCTTTGAACTTCGTGGTCCCGTCGCCCTTCATGGCGGCCAACGCCTTGGCGGACTCGCCGGCGGCCAAAAAACCGAACACTGTACGGTCCCGATAGGAGCGATAGTCGTCATAGACGGCGGTGAACTGATCGTAGCTCTTCTGAACCGCCTCAGCCCGAATCGTCTTCGCGAAGAGTTCCCGGGACTCGTCGACCTGCTTGTTCAAGTCTCGAACTTTGGAGAGGGCTTCCTCGCGGTCGGCTGGGCTGGTCGTGAGCAAGGCTGTAATCGTCTGCGCCCGCATCTGGTAGACCATGCCTCGCACCTTGGTGAGGGTCATGAGCGGCTTGAGCTGGACGGCATAGATGTTCTCCGCGCTGCTCATGACGGTGCCCATGTTGGTGACGCCGATGTATCCGACGATCCCCATCATCGCGCCGACTGCGGCGAACCCGAGCATGAGCTTCCACATCGTCGAGAGATTGCCGAACCACGTGTTCATGACAGGCATTCCTTTCCAGCCGGCGAGGGGCGCCTAGGCCGCAACCTGGGTAGGCGCGGCGGGTTCTGCATCCGCCAAGATCGCGTCGATCTCCAACAGCGTGACGAGCCGATCGCCGCACTTGGCGATGTGCCGCACGAAGGCGAGATCGAGGGTCGTGCCGAAATTGGGACAGGGGTGAAGGTCCTGGTGCGCGATGCTCAACACATCCGAGACGGCGTCCACGATAAGGCCCATGATGCGGTCGCGGACCACCACCACGACGATGACGGTGAACAACGTGTATTCCGTCTCGGGCATCCCGAACTTGCTGCGCAGATCCACGATCGGCACGATGGTGCCGCGAAGATTCAAGACACCCTTGATGTGGGCGGGGGTGTTGGGAATTCGGGTGACGGCGGAATAGCCTTTGATCTCTTGAACGCGCAGGATGTCAATCCCGTAGTGTTCGTCTCCCAACGTAAACGTTAGGTATTGCCCGCAGTCGCTGGCCAATCCGATTTCCTGATGGAGTTCTTTTGTCGCGGTGTCGGAGTGTGCTGCCATGCGAACCCTCCTTGTCACTGACTGTGTCGGGGCGTCGAGCCGTCAAGAAGGCTCGCGCCAATTATCTTTCGGCATGCTCGGGGCGATTCTTGAGCGCGCATGTGCGAGCGAGGTGGCGATGCTCCTGGGTCGCCCTCGCACGGTCCGCGTCAAGCCGCCAAGGGCAACCCGCGGCGGGCGATTGTCAGGAGACCTCGTACGTCCAGGATGAACCCGACCGTGCCGTCGCCCAGGATCGTGGCTCCTGCGATGCCCTCGACTTTCCGAAAATTGTGCTCCATGCTTTTGATGACGACCTGCTGCTGACCGAGTATTTCGTCGACCATGATCGCGACGCGTTCGCCTTCCGTTTCGACGATCAGAAGAATCGCCTTGGAGGGGTCACGATGCTCCGGTTCGATGTGGAATATGTCGGACAGACGGAGCACCTGAAGATAGTGGTCGCGCACATTCACCAGTTCCCCTTTGGCAAGGACGGTCTGGACCATGTCCGGCTTTGGCTGCAGGGATTCCAAGATTGAGAGCAGAGGAATGATGTAGGTGTCGTGGCCCACCCGGACCGTCATGCCTTCGATGATCGCCAAGGTCAGAGGCAGTTTTAGGGTGAAGGTCGTCCCTTTTCCGGAAGCAGTCATGATCCTGACGGTGCCGCCAAGGTGCTCGATATTTCGCTTCACCACGTCCATGCCGACCCCTCGGCCGGACACGTCGGTCACTTTCTCCGCGGTCGAGAAACCGGGCTTGAAGATCAAGGGCCAAATCTGGTCGTCGGGCAACTTGTCATGCTCGGAGATCAGGCCTTGTTTGATCGCTTTGGCGACGATTTTGTCCCGATGCAGACCGCGCCCGTCGTCTTCTACCGTGATGCAGATGTTGCCCCCTTCGTGGAATGCGTTCAGCCGGACCGTCCCCTGTTCGGGCTTGCCGGCGGCGACACGTTCCTCGGGGGGCTCCAAGCCATGGTCGGCGGAATTGCGTACCAAATGCGTGAGCGGATCGCCGATCGACTCGATCACGGACTTGTCCAATTCCGTCTCCTCGCCGGAGAGCAGCAGCTGAATCTTCTTGCCGGCCTTGGCGGATAGGTCCCGAACGAGGCGTGGGAAGCGGCTGAACGCCGTGCCGATCGGTAACATACGGATACCCATCACCCGCTCCTGGATTTCTCGCGTGTTGCGTTCCAGTTGCGCCAGACGCTCCAGCAAGACTGGGAGCTGGCTCACGTCGAAGCGGGAGCCGAGGTCGCTCAACATCGACTGGGTAATGACCAACTCGCCGACCAGGTTGATGAGTTTGTCGATCTTGGTCGTATCGACGCGGATCGACGTGGTGTCGGCCTTTTTCGCCTGCGCGACGGCCTCCTGCTGCTGTTGTTTCTTGAGCGCATCGTGGAGTTGCTCGGGCGTCACCGCTTTGTGCTCGACCAGGATCTCGCCGATCTTCTTTTGCTGAGAGAGCGCAGCATTGAGATCTTCCGGAGTGACCGCACCGCTCTCGACCAGGATTGCTCCCACGGGCTTCACGGGACCTTCCTCGCTTTCCCCGGTGGGGGCTGCCGGAGAGGGAACGGGAGCGGCGGCGGAGGGGTGGTCGGGGGTGGTGTCGAGAATGCTGAGGATACTGTCGTCCTTCACGAACTCGAAGACGGACTCGACGACTTCCTGCGATTTCACGGTGTCGAGCACTAGAGACCACGACAGGTAGCACCGTTCCGGATTCATCGTAGACAGGTCGGGCAGCCGGCTCGCGTCGACCCGGAGCTGGGAGACGGTCCCGAGACGACGAAGATCCTTGAGTACCTGCATCGGATCGAGCCCGATCTCAAAGATCTTGGGCGAGGGGGTCCATCCGATCGTGAACTGGAAGGCGTGTGGTGCCGCCGGTGCCGGTGGCGGAGGTGCGGCGGATGAGGGGGAAACGGGTGCCGTGACGGATGAGGGGATCTTCCCGGCCGCAAAGTCCGCCAACTGTTGTTCCAACAGGGCAACGTGCGCCGCATCCGGTTTGTCGCCGCCCTTGGCTTCGGCGATCAGCGTCTTCAGGCAATCGGTGCATCGCAGCAACAGATCCGCGACAGGCTCGGTGACGGCGAGCTTGCCGGTACGGAGGAGGTCCAGGAGTGTTTCCATCTTGTGGGTGAACTGGGCCACCGCGGCAAAGCCCAGCATGCCGGCGACCCCCTTGATGGAATGGGCCGAGCGAAAAATGCTGTTCAACAAATCGAGGTCGGTCGGACGTTGCTCCAATTGCAGGAGGCCGTCCTCGATATGGACCATGTGTTCCGACGCCTCCTCAAAGAAGGCATCGTTGAACTGAGCGAGATCGGTACTCATTCCGGCAACACCTTGCGGACGATGGTCATGAATTGGTCGGGGTGGAAAGGTTTCACGATCCAGCCGGTGGCCCCGGCCGCTCGTCCTTCGACCTTCTTTTCGGCGGACGATTCGGTTGTGAGCATGAGGATCGGGACGAATTTCATTGCCGGCATCCTGCGTAGTTCCTTGATCAGCGTGAGCCCGTCCATCCCCGGCATGTTCAGGTCGGTCACGACGAGTGCCGGGAGGGGAGCCGGCGCTAACTTGGCGAGGGCCTCTCGGCCGTCGGCCGCTTCGACGACCTGGAACCCCGCCTGTGTGAGCGTAAAGGCCACCATCTGACGCATGGTGGGAGAATCATCGACGACGAGAATTGTCTTGGCCATGGTGTGTTGCCTCCGCCATCACCTTGGACGGTGATCCTCCTCAAAAAGGGTCACGTCACAGTGCTCAATATCTGATCTATTGTCGCCAGAGGGCCCGGCGGGACTGCCCGCCAGGGTCTGCATCATGAGCCGGCGCTCACTTTCCATGGTGTACCTGTCGTGCAAGGCATGGAGAAGCCCTTCGGTGTCGCCATCCGTCGAGCCGTGATGGCGAAGGAGGGCATCCAGCGACTTCCGTAGATGTTCCAAGGGCTGTATGACGTGCAGGAGTTGCTGCTTGGTAATGTCCTGGAACTGGAGGGCCACCACAATGCGAGCCACATCTGCGGCCAAGTCCTTGGCGGTATCCGTGAGCACCTCGTTGGTGGCCGTGAGGTCTTCCGGCGTTGAATCCGATCCATTCACGCGAGTGTTGAGGTTTTCGAAGGCCGCCTTCATACGTGAAACCTGCCATTCCGCTCGGCCCGCGATGGCCAGGATGCTGACATTGACCTGAGAGATGGCCCGCTCGGTCTCCAACACCGTTTCCTCGATCTGCCTGGTCACAATCGGGAGCAGGAGGACGGCATCCCCGGCCAGACGTTCCCATGCGTCGCGATTCGGTCGATCAGATAGGGCAATTCCCGCGGGGAGTATTTCCAAGCGCGAGGGCTGCGGCGCTCGTGTGCCTCCCAGAAGCCACGCGCGAACGACGGCACCGACCGCCATGCCGAGGACGAAACCCCAGCCCGTGCTCGCGATATCCACGGAACGTGTACTCCTTAGCCTTCGTGCACGAATGGTCCGTCTTATCATTCCGCCCGCCAGTCCCTCGTGCGGACTGGAGCGCGCATGCCTCAGAGACCGACCAACGCGAGGCAGCCGGCATCCGCCAACTTCTTTCGGACGGCGTCGGACACGCCGATGAGACGCATGGTCCCCGCTCGCAGCGCGGACGCGATGATTTGAAGCCCCGCGCTATCGAGCGGCTCAGTGTCGCTGAGGTCGAGCGTCAGCGATGCCGTGGCCGCCAACCGTTTGACGAGTTGCTCTTTGAACTGCCTGGCCTGGGAAATCGTGAGCGGACCGTGGTGGGTCCACACCGGCGAGACACTCGGCGCCGGGGGTGGGGCCACTCGCTTCAAACGTGTTGCCTTAGCCATGTACGGGCCTCATCAATCGAATCCAAGCTGGTTCAGCACGTCGTCCACAAGATCCTGTTTGAGTGCGGTGGTTTTGGACCGTTCGAGCCATTGCAGCATTTCCGCCGTCTTGCCTTCCTCGGCGACTGAGACACCCGGTTGTTTGGTCCCGAACACCAAGAGTAGTTCCAGAAGCTTGTGCTCCACTTCCTGCAGCACTGTCGTGAGTTTGTTCAATCGTTGGGCCAAGAGGTCCTGAAACGACAGGGCGGTGAAAATCTCAATCAAACGCCGGTTGTTGTCGGCCAACACGCGTGTCATCTCGTCGCAGTGGGCGGCCACGCCGGTGGTCGTCGCTGATGCCTCGGTGCAGGCGTGGATCCGACGCACCAAGCCGTTGAGTACCGCCTGGCTCTCCTGGAGCGCTTCGGTTTCCCCCATCACCTTGTGGGTGGCTTCCTCGCTCAGTCGTCGAAGATCGCCCAGATGCTCCTTCGCCTGTGGCAGGCTGTGAGAGACCGATGTAATGGGCTGCTGGAGGCTATTGAACGCTCGCATCGTGTGCTCAATGTACCGGGCCAATTCGCCGAGTTCCTGATAGAGCTTCCGATTGTCGTTGCTCACCGCGTGCTCCTCGTCCGGAGGGTAGAAGGAGGATCGAATCCTCGCTCCAGGCCTGACTATTTGAATATCTTGTTAATCTTGTCTTGAAGCGTTTCGGCCGTGAACGGTTTGACGACGTAGTTGTTCACGCCTGCTTGCGCCGCCTCGACAATGTTTTCTTTCTGGGATTCGGCTGTGACCATCAGCACCGGGATGGGCTTCAGTTTGTCATCGGCACGGATCGCACGCAGCATTTCGATGCCGGTCATCACGGGCATGTTCCAGTCGGATACGACGAAGCCGTAGGTGTCGGTGCGGAGCTTGTTGAGCGCCTCCTGCCCGTTCTCCGCTTCCTCTACGTTGTTGAAGCCGAGCTGTTTTAAAAAGTTCTTCGTGATGCGGCGCATCGTCGACATGTCATCCACGACGAGAATTTTCATGTTGGGATCTGCTGGCATGACACTCCTCCTGTCACAAAAAGCTTGCGGTAAGGCTGCAAGTTATGCGCCATCGGCTCTTGCGCGACCGCGAGCGGCGGGCTTGACGCACAAGCCTCCGCGAGAGTGGTATCGGCGTGAATGCGACGGGACTTAACGGCCACGTACCGAATATTTTGAGGAGGAACGAACGGCTCGATTGCGAGACAGACTTTCCTAGACGGGGAGAAAGTTTTTCCTACCGAGAAGCCGAGGGTTTCGATGCGCAGCGCGAAGCGGTTGATTTCGGGCCGTCTTCTCGTTTCGGACGGTGTGGCATCGGACTTGAGTAGCAAGGAAGACGATTCGCGGGAACACGGGATCAGAGAGCCCAACGACAAAGGTCACAGATGGAATGGAATTGATCATCCCCTTTAATCATCAGCCGGCCGGCGCCCCGTCCGTGGGATCGTCCCCGCAAGCGGCCGCGTATGCGGGGCACGGCCGGACCTTTCATTCGGAGCTGGAAGCGACGGCGCAACGGGGATCGGCTGACGAGACGCCGGTTACTTCTTCGCCGACGACCACCGCGGCCCGAGTCGAATCGGCTGGCGTCGACGAGCATGCATCGGACGCGCCACCGGAGGAAGTGTTGGAAGACGAGGAGACGCTCGACCGCGCCCTTCACTGGTGGGGTGTTCTTGCCGTGTCTGATCACAGCGCCCAGGCTGAACCGCTTGCAGGTGGCGAGGGTGCGATGGTGGGCCACGAGGGTGAGCCCGACTGTGGCGGCTGTGCTGATGCCTCCGACGTAACCGCGGCGGCTGCTGCCGCGGTGTCCGGCCAAGCCATGCCGACGGCTCCGACCACCGGACAAGAATCGACGGACGGCAGTGCGCTCCCGAGTGCGGAGGCACTCGGATCCAAGGTGGCGCTTCCGGCCGAGTCGGTGGGGGAACGCGGACCATCTAGGGTGTCGTTGCCTCCGGTCTCGCCGTCGCGCAGTACTGAGGCGCAGTCCGTGGTGGGTGGTGACGACGCGCACAATGGCAGGACGGCCGACCTCATCCCACAACTCGAAGCTCGCCAGTCGGCGGCGGACAAGGTCGAGCCGATCATGTTCCAGGCCCGGGCCACCCAGACTTCAGAAGGGGAGGCGGCCGCTGGACTGTCTGAGAGCGGGCACGATGAGGCCGCCGCGCCCCATCTGTCCGACATCGCCCTAGCGGGGATCGAACCGGAAGATCCGGCGCAGAGCGAGCCCGGAGATCACCGCTTCGACTCTGATCAACAAGCGGGTCAGACATTTGAGTTCAACGGTCGCTCCGAGCAGGAGGTGGGTGGAGCCGCTGCGTCTAGCGCGCAGCCGAGCTTCGTCTCGGAGATGGGCCATGCTGGGCGGGGGGCGCTGGCGGCCTCGTCCGGTGCGCCGGTCGCGCCGGGCGCCATGGAGACGCCGATCCTCCCATCCGCGTCGGTTCGGCTTGATGTGCCGCAGGGTGAGGGAGAGCCGGTGCGACTCCATGTGTCGCTTGTCCAGCAGACCGTCTATGCCAGGATCGTGACGAGTCAGACTGACGTCCAGGAGTATTTTGCGCGCCACCATGATCGTCTTGCAGCGAGTCTCGAGGCGCATGGCTTGGAAATGGGGCAGCTGCAGGTTGACTCGGGAGGGCGCGAGCAGCAGGCGCCTCAGAGCTGGTGGCAGGAGGAGCCGCGGGCGACGGTCTCTCGCGTTGGCGAGACGGAAGGTAGGCCGACTGGGTCGGAGCCAGGCCCCGTGGGGGAGCGTCGGTCGCGACTACATATCGTCGCTTAAGACCGTAATGACCGAGCGAGAAGCACACTAAAGGAGAGGACCATGGAAATTTCGACAGCACAAACCTCGCCCATTCAGCAAGCGGTGAATCAATCCCGCGTGACACCCGCTGCGGGATCAAGCGCCGCCTCTACGAACGTGTCCTCGGCGATCGCCGACAACGCGCAGCTGGGGAAGGACGAGTTCCTGAAACTGCTGGTGGCCCAATTGGAGCATCAGGACCCGCTCAAGCCGATGGACAACGCGGAGATGATTGCGCAGACCGCGCAGTTCAGCCAGGTGGAGCAATTGACCAAGGTCGTCGATTTGCTCGGGCGCATGGTGGAACTGCAGGAGGGCCAGATGGAGGCGCGCGCGACGCCGGCGACCGAATCGGGGAAGACGACGCAGGCGTAGTGTACCAGGACTGAGGACTAGGAGGAGGGAACGGTTCTTCTCTCAGCACTCAGTCCTCAGCACACAGCACTTTATTCGGCCATATCACACCAGGAGGACACTGCAATGGGTATCTTAACGTCGATGTTTACGGCAGTTAGCGGGCTCAGCGCCTACGGCAATGCCATGGGCATCATCGGAAACAACATCGCCAACGTCGGCACCGTCGGATTTAAGGGGAGCCGGCCGGCCTTCGCCGACCTCATTTCGACCAGCCTGGCAGGTGGCTCCGGGACGGACCAGGTCGGGCTCGGGGTCTTCATGGCGGACGTGCAAGGGGTGTTCACCCAAGGATCGTTGACGACGACCGGGCAGGTGTTGGACATGGCCATCGACGGCAACGGGTTCTTCCTGGTGCGGGACGCGGCCGGGACCGATTTCTACTCACGGAACGGGCAATTCAAACTGGACAGCCAGGGTCGCATGGTGGACGCGAATAACTTTCTCGTGCAGGGCTATCAGGCGAATGCGGCCGGCGTGTTGACCGGGACGATCGGCAACATCACCTTGTCGAATACCAATCGCGCCCCGAGCGAGACGACGACCGCCACCCTTGCGGCCAATCTGGACTCGGCCGCGGTGCCACCGGCCGTCGCCTTCAACGCCACGGATCCGACGACGTACAATTTTTCGTCGAGCATCTCGATCTTCGATTCCTTGGGCAATTCGCACAATCTGCAGTTCTTCTACGTGAAGACCGGCGCGGCGAATACCTGGAATCTCTACCAGCGGTTGGACAACGGGGCGGCTACAGCTGCGGCCAATCTCGTGTTCAATTCGTCGGGGGCTTTGACGTCGGGGGGGAATCAGACGTTCAACTTCGCGATTGCCGGCGGAGCGGCCACGCCGCAATCGGTGGCCGTCGATTTCACGGATCTGACGCAATACAGCTCTCGGTCCTCCTTGCTCGACCAAACCCAAAATGGATTCACGTCGGGGTCGTTGGCCCAGTTTGCAGTGGATTCCCAGGGGCAGCTCACCGCCCAATATACGAACGGCCAAAGCCAGTTGCTGGCCCAGGTCGTGTTGAGCCGATTCCCCAACCCACAGGGATTGGCCCGCCAGGGCGATAACGTCTTTACATCGACCTCAGAGTCCGGCGCCGCGATTCAAGGGGCGCCCGGAAACAATGGGCTCGGGCGGATCATCTCCGGCGCGATCGAGCAATCGAACGTCGATTTGGGTGAAGAATTTGTGGACATGATCATCACGCAACGGGCCTTCCAAGCCAATTCGCGGGCGATCACGACCAGCGATGAGATGCTGCAGGAACTCGTGAATCTCAAGCGGTAAGCGGCGTCTTTCTGTGCCGAGTGCTGCCCTTCGATGGGCGCAGGGTTCCGAGCAACGCCGAGGGAAGGACTGAGTGCTGAGACCACGGGGTCTTCAGCACTCAGTCTTCAGGCTTCCGCCCTCAGTCCTCAATTCTCCGTCTTCTTTCCTCCGTTAGCCCGTCAGGATTCTGACAGCGTCAACGCCGTGGCTTCTGCCTCGTTGCGTCCCTGACGGATCCTGGTCCCTCGGTTCAATCAAACATCGACAGAACGCGCAGTTAGCGATGAGGTCCCGACCGATGACCCGTGGGGAGGTGATGGCATACCCATTGCACAACGCGTTGCCGGATATTCACCGTCAAGAGGAGACCTATGAGCGAAGCAGCTGTTGACGAGAAAAAAGCTCCGGCCCCCGGGATGCCCACGAAGCTCATCCTCATGATCGGCGGCGGCGTCTTGCTGCTCGTCGTTATTGGGGTGGTGCTCTTTCTCACGTTGGGTAAGAGCCATGACAAGGCTGATAAGGGCGAACAGGCGGAGGAACATGCCAGCGAGACGAAAACCGCTCACAAGGATGGGGGTAAAGAGGGCGGCGAGGGCGGGCACAAGGGCGGCGGCAAGAACGAGCCGGGCCCGATCTTCGACCTCGATCCCTTTATCGTCAACCTGGCCGACACGGTGGATTCACACTACCTGAAGGTGACGGTCAAGCTGGAGCTCGAACGGCCAGAGGTCGCCGAAATGCTGACCCAACGTACGCCCCAGGTGCGAGATACCGTGCTGATCTTGCTGTCCAGCAAGGAGGCGGCCTCCATCCGGTCCGCGCAGGGCAAACTGCAACTGCGGGAAGATCTCATTCATCGAGTGAACAGCTTGCTCCCCAAGGGCGGGGTGCGGGGAGCCTATTTCACGGATTTCATCGTTCAGTAGCGGTCGCCGCGAGCGGCGGCGTGTGGAGTACAGGCGCGTATGTCCGACAAAGTGTTGTCGCAGGAAGAGGTCGATGCCTTGATGCGGGGCATGGACGGGGGGGAAGTAGAGACCGCCCCGCTGGCCGAAGAAACGCCCTCGGCGATCAAGGCGTATGACCTCAGCTCGCAGGAACGGATTCTGCGCGGGCGCATGCCGACCTTTGAGATGATCAACGACCGATTCTCCCGCATGCAGGCCGTCTCCTGGTCGACGTTTTTGCACCGACCGGTCGAGTTCACGCCGGTGTCGACCGACATTATCAAGTTTGGCGCCCTGCTCAAGAAGATCCCTGTGCCCTCGTCGTTGAGCCTGTTTCAGCTCAAGCCCTTGCGCGGCCACGGCCTCGTCATTATGGATTCCGCGCTGGTCTATGCAATTGTCGACAACTTCTTCGGAGGGGCGAATCAGACGCATGTGAAGCCCGAGGGCCGCGACTTCACCCCCGTCCAGACCCGTGTGGTGAAGGCGATTGTCGAGCGGACGATCGGTGACCTGGAAAAGGGATGGCAGGCGGTGATGCCGGCCAAAGTACAGTACGTGCGGTCAGAGAGCAATCCGCAGTTTGCGATGGTGGTGTCGGTGCCAGAAATCGTCGTCTCCGTGGTATTTCACGTGGATTTGGGGAACGGCCCCCAGAAAATCCATGTGATGTATCCCTACGCGATGATCGAACCCATCAAGGACAAACTCAGCGCGGGCTTCTTCGCGGATCAGCTCGACAGCGACAACAGTTGGGGCGCCCGCTTTCGTGACGAGTTGTTGGGATGCAAGGTCAACGTTTCGGTCGAGCTTGGTACGGCGAACGTGCGGATGCGCGAGATCCTGCAGTTTCAGGTAGGCGACGTCATTGTGCTGGAGCAAAGCCCGGGTGAACTGATGACGGGCTATGTTGAGGGAATTGCCAAAGTCTTGGGGAATCCGGGCGTCGTCCGTGGGAGCCACGCCCTGCGCGTGGCCCGCGTGGCGGCCCGCTTGTCCAGGTAAGGAGATGGTTATGGCCGCCGACGACACACACCCACCCACTGCCGACCCCGCCCAGATGGTAGCGGCTCCGCCGCCCGCGGCTGGGACAGACGGAAAGGATGCGCCGGTTTCCACGCGGAATCTTGAAGTGCTGCTTGATATTCCGATGGAGGTCTCGGTGCAGTTGGGGGCCACCCAAATGCAGATTCGGGATCTGCTGCAATTGGGACAAGGCTCCGTGATTGAACTGGAAAAAATGGCCGGGGAGCCGCTCGAGGTGCTGGTCAATCAGCGCCTGGTCGCCCGCGGTGAAGTGGTGGTGGTGAACGAGAAGTTCGGCATCCGTCTCACCGATGTCGTGAGTCCGGCCGAACGCATCCAAAAATTGAGTTGAGGGCCGGATCGTCCGGCGGAAATGAGTCAGCGGTGGAGATGTTGGAACCTGCGGTACGCACCGTGCTCGCGCTGATCGTCGTGTTGGGCCTGATGGCGCTGTTGGCCTGGGGATTCCGCCGGTTCGGCGGAGTGCAATGGCTGGGCAATCGGCCCGCGCCGCTCATCCACGTCATTGCCACGGCCTCGCTCGGCTCACGCAAGTCGATCTCGCTCGTGTCCATCTGCGGCGAAGTGTTGATTGTCGGATCGAGCGCCACTGACCTGGTGCGGTTGGGGACTGTGACCGATCCCGCGCGCGTGTTGGCGCTGCATCGCGAGGTCGCGACACCGAACGGCGACCTGTCCCCCGGGTCGACGGTGGCTGAGGAGCAGGTACGACGATGACGTGTCGCGACAAGTGGACCATCACGGTCTTAGCGGCCGTTGTCCTTGTGACCCTGGCGGTGGCAGATCCCGCCTGGGCGGATGGGCCGTCGTTGACGCTGGATCTGGGGCGAGGCGGGCAAGGCGCGATCGCCGTGGGGCTGCAGATCGTTGCGTTACTGACGGTGCTGTCACTCGCGCCGGCCCTCTTCATTATGGCGACGTCGTTCACCCGCATCGTGATTGTCCTGTCATTTCTCCGGCAGGCGATGGGCACGCAACAGGTGCCGCCGAATCAGGTGCTGATCAGCCTGGCGCTCTTCTTGACCATGTTCGTCATGACTCCAGTGGCGCAAACGGTCTATCAGGAGGCCGTGCAGCCGTTGCTCGCCGAGCGCATCGGCTATGAAGACGCCTGGGCGAAGGCCTCGGTGCCGATCCGCGGGTTCATGCTGAAGCAGGTGCGCGAAAAGGATCTCGCGCTGTTCATGGATCTGGCCCGTCTGGACCGTGTGGAGAACACCAAGGAGTTGCCGCTCCACGTGGTGATGGCCTCCTTCATGCTGAGCGAGCTGCGCATCGCGTTTCAGATCGGCTTTCTCATTTATATCCCGTTTCTCATCATCGACATGGTCGTCGCCAGCGTCCTGATGTCGATGGGCATGATGTTGTTGCCGCCAGTCGTGATTTCGTTGCCCTTCAAGTTGATTCTCTTCGTGCTGGCGGATGGATGGTATCTGGTCGTGGGGTCGATGGTCCGCAGTTTCCAGTGAACGTGAGCTGTGAATCGTTATTTGAGAGATCTAAGAAGAGTGACCTGAGAAACAATCCCGTTCTTGCGATTCGCGAAGAACGGTTAACGCGGCTCAAGTTAGTTATCAAAGGACACGGAGCATCAGACAATGACGCCAGAGATGGTGGTCGAGCTTGGGCGGCGGGCGATCGAGACGACGTTGTTGGTGTCGGCGCCGATGCTGGGGATCAGTTTGGTGATCGGCCTCCTGATCAGCCTCTTCCAGGCGCTGACACAGATCAACGAAGCGACGTTGTCGTTCGTGCCGAAAATGCTGGGGCTGTTTCTCGCCACGATGCTGTTTTTCCCGTGGATGTTAGGAATGTTGACGAGTTTCATGACGTCGATCCTGACGAATATTCCGCAGTACGCGCATTGACACGACGGGGAGCGCGACTTGTGGGGCTGTGCTCGCCTCGCGTCCACCGCGTGAGCGAAGTCGGATGAGGGAAATCAGATGAGCGAGGTCGGGTGCCAAATGTTGGAAGGCGGGATGGCTGAGATGATGGATACGTGGTACCGCGGGCGGTGTTCTGCAAGGGGCGAGAGCAGCCCGGTGCGCGACACACGAGGGTGGCGATGACGCAGGCCATTCAGCTCGGGATCCCCCAGTTCCAGACGTTCCTGATGGTATTGTTCCGCGTCGGGGCGATCCTGGCGGCGTTGCCGCTGTTGGGCACGCGCACCGTCCCGCACCTCGTCAAACTAGGGTTGGCCGTTGCGCTGTCATTGATCGTGGCGCCGTTCGTCACGCCCATCCGAATGCCCGACGATCCGGGCATGATCGGATTAGGCCTTCTTGCCGAGTCGTGTATCGGCTTGGTGATCGGCCTGGCAGTACGCAGCGTCTTCGCGGGCATCGAGGTGGCGGGGGAAGTGATGGGGAGCCAGATGGGCTTCGGCGTGGCCCAACTCTTCGATCCCATGTCGGCGCACCAAGTGTCGTTGATGGCCCAGTTCCAGACGACGTTGGCCATGCTGGTCTTTCTCTCGCTGAACCTGCACCTGCTCGTGGTGCACGCCGTCGGCGAGAGTTTCCGGCTCATCCCGCCGTTCGGCGCGACGCTGTCGGCGCCGGTGATGGAGGACATTCTCGGCGTCGTGCGCGGAATATTCGTCGTCGCACTCAAGCTGGCGGCTCCGGTCGTGATCGTCACCCTCATGGTGAACTTGAGCATGGCCTTGATGGGGCGCGCCGTGCCCCACCTCAATATTTTCGTCCTATCGTTCCCATTGACCATCGTGTTCGGGCTGATCGCCATGGGCCTGGCCTTGCCGACCCTGATTGGGATCTATGCGTCGGAATTCGAAACGCTCGGCCGGACGTTGGATGCCCTGTTGAGAGGGTTAGGCCATGAGTGACGCGGCCGAATCCAGAACAGAACAGGCGAGTGCGAGGCGGCAGGAAGAGGCGCGTCGCAAAGGGCAGGTGCCCCTCAGCCGCGATCTATCGATGGCCCTGTCCCTCATGGCCGCGCTTGCATTGGTGTCCTTCGCCTCCGACCAAGCCATCCTACGCGTCGTGTCCATGGTGCGTGAATGGCTCGTCATGGCTGGGCAACCCGGTCTGTGGGCCGTCGGCACGGCGGAATCCGTTCAGGCACTGCTGCTGAAAGCCGGCGCCGACTCGATGATGATCGTGCTGCCGCTGATGGCTTGTGTGGGGCTGACAGCCACGGGCGCCACGTTCGTTCAAACCGGTTTCGCGTGGCGCAGCGACGCATTCCAGCCGGACATCGGACGGCTCAGCCCGCTGGCGGGGGCCAAACGGCTTCTGTCCTGGCGATCCTTGTTCGACCTGGTGAAATCCCTGGCCAAGGTCGGCTGTGTGGCCGCCGTGGCCTACGCCGCCTCACGCAGCGACTGGGAACACATCGCGGGGTGGCCGGCGCTCGGCGTCGAAGGCGTGTTGGGTACGACGGGGGACGTGTTGCTGCGACTGACCTTTTGGATCGGGCTGATGCTGTTGGCGTTGGCGGCCGTCGACTACGGCTACCAGCGGTTCGAGTGGCAGCGGAACCTGCGGATGTCGCGACAAGAGGTGAAAGAAGAACACCGTGAGGCGGAGGGCGATCCGCAACTGCGGGCCCGCGTGCGCAGCCTCCAACGCGAAATGGGGCGCAAGCGCATGATGGCCGCGGTGCCCAAGGCCACCGTCGTGATTACGAACCCGACGCACATCGCCATTGCGCTCCGCTACGACCAGGGTGCGACGGGGGCGCCGGTGGTGGTCGCGAAAGGCGCCGGGTTCATCGCCGAACGCATCAAGGAAGTGGCGCGTCAGCACGGCGTGATGGTCATTGAGCGGCCGGTGGTGGCGCGCGCGCTCTACAAGCTGGTGGATCTCGGCAAGGAGATCCCGGTGGATCTCTACAAGGCCGTGGCTGAAATCCTCGCCATGGTGTATCGCGCCAAGCGGATTCGCGTGGAGGCGTCCTAATGGTTGTGCTCGCTGAACGGGGAACACGATGACGGAGACCCGGCACCCGGCTGGATGGGAATGGCTTCGGCATACCGACATCGTCATGTCGGTCGGCGTCGTCGGCATGTTGATGATCATGCTGTTGCCCCTGCCGCGGGTCATCCTCGACCTCCTATTGGCCTTCAGCATCGCCTTGTCGATCATCGTCCTCCTCGTCGGCATGCAGGTGCGGAAGCCGCTCGAGTTCTCGGTGTTTCCGTCTATTTTGTTGATGGTCACGCTCTTCCGGCTGTCGCTCAATATCGCCTCCACGCGGTTGATTCTGTTGCACGGCAACGAAGGCCCCGGCGCGGCGGGCGAGGTCATCCGGTCGTTCGGCAACTTCGTGGTCGGCGGGAACTATACGGTGGGCCTGGTCGTGTTCGTCATTCTGGTCGTGATCAACTTCGTGGTCGTGACCAAGGGCGCCAGCCGTGTGGCCGAAGTGGCGGCGCGATTCACGTTGGACGCGATGCCGGGCAAGCAGATGAGCATCGATGCGGACCTCAACGCGGGCCTCATCAACGACACGGAAGCCCGCCGGCGCCGGAAAGAAATCGCTCAAGAGGCCGACTTCTATGGGGCCATGGACGGCGCGAGTAAGTTCGTCCGCGGCGACGCCATTGCGGCGGTGATCATCATTCTGGTCAACATCATCGGCGGCTTGACGATCGGCGTCTTGCAACAGCACCTCAGTGTGGCGGCCGCCGCCGCGAACTATACCTTGCTGACGATCGGAGAAGGTCTTGTCGCCCAGGTGCCCGCGTTGATCGTGTCGACCGCGGCCGGTGTGGTCGTCACCCGCGCCGCGACGGACACCAATCTGGGAGAGGAGATCGCACGGCAGGTGCTCATCTCGTCCAAGGCCCTCGCGGCCGCCGCAGGCATCCTGCTGGCGCTGGGATTCGTGCCTGGCCTGCCGCACGTGGCCTTTCTCACCCTTGGGTCGGTGGCCGGGTGGGTGGCCTACGACATGATGAAACGCGAGCAGGCGGAGGCCGCGGAGAAGGCGGCGCCGCCTCCGGCGCCGAAGGTCGAGGAGACGGCCCCGAAGGTCCTGCAAACCGATTTGATGGAAGTACAGGTCGGCTACGGACTCATCGGGTTGGTGGAAGGCCGGGAAGGCGGTGCCCTGCTGGATCGGATCAAGGCGCTGCGGCGGCAGATTGCGTCCGACCTGGGGTTCCTCGTGCCGCCAGTTCACCTGCGTGACAACCTCCAGTTAAGACCCAACGAATATGCGGTGCTGCTCAAAGGCATCGAAATCGCCCGCAGCGAGGTGCTGCCCGGCCACATGCTGGCCATCGATCCGGGCACGGCGCAGAAGAACGTGGTGCGCGGGCTGCCCACCAAGGAGCCGGCCTTTGGGCTGCCGGCTCTGTGGATTCCCGAGCCCTCGCGAGAACAGGCGCAGATGGCGGGGTACACCGTCGTGGACGGCAGCTCGGCGATCGCGACGCACCTGGCCGAAATCATCAAGCGTCATGCCCACGAACTGCTGGGCCGGCAGGAAGTCCAGGCCTTACTCGACGAACTGGGCAAGAGTCATCCGAAACTGATCGAAGAAGTGGTGCCGGCGCAGCTGTCGCTCGGCGGCCTGGTGCGCATCCTCTCCAATCTGCTGCAGGAGGGCGTCCCGATACGGGATCTGCGGACCATTCTGGAGGTGGCGGCGGACTACGCCGGCCAGGTCAAGGACCCGGAGCAGTTGACGGAATTGGTCCGGCAAGCCTTGGCCCGTGTCATCACCCATCAGTACCTCTCGCCCGACGGGTCCCTCCCGGTAATCAATTTGGATCCGCGCCTGGACCGGACCCTCGTGGAACAGATGAATTCGGGGCAGGCCGGCTACTGGACCCTAGACCCGTCCCTCTCGCATCGCCTGTTGACCAGTCTGAAACAAGCGGCGGAACGCGTGGCAGCCAAAGGTCAGCAACCAGTCCTGTTGTGTTCACCGGCCCTGCGGCGTCATCTGCGCCGGCTGACCGCACGCGTGCTCCAATCGGTGCCGGTGTTGGCGCTCAGCGAAATCGACGGCATGGCCAGGATCGTGGCCTCCGAGACGGTCCGATTGAACGAGGAGAGCGTAATCGCCGCCTAAGTATCCATGAATCGCGGCGTGGGGGTGATCGCGAGCCCTCATCGAGCCGGGTCGAGTGTTGCGGATCGCGCTGAGCGAGTCACGAGAGACGAGCATGCGGACCAAGATATTCCAGGCAGAGACGGTGCAGGAGGCCTTCCGCCTCATCAAGGCGGAGCTGGGCCCCGACGCCGTGATCCTGTGCACTAACCAGGTGCGCGTCGAGCGGACGTTGCTGAACCCCTTCGGCCGCCCGGCCGTTGAAGTGGAAGCCGCGATCGATCGCGATCCTGTGACCGACGCGCGGGAGTCCGGCGGTCTGGAGGAGGCTGTGGCGCTCAGCCCATCGAATGAATCAGAACTGTCACCGCCGGATTTTCGTCGCACGCTTGCCGCATCGATGCGGATCGAATCGGAGCGGCCGCATGGGGCGAAGCCTTTGGCGAACGAAGCGGCGGCGGAGGAATGGGACCTTGACGAGGATGCCCTCGTCGAGTCTTCGGGCGTTGAGGATGCCGAAGGCGGAGCTGGTGGCGACAGGGAGACGTTCGGCAACGAGTCATTCGGCAGCAATACGTATGGATCGACACTGGCCAAGGGGCGTGAGTTTGGCTCGACGGGCCCGGGGCTTCTCCCAGGCGGCGGCCGTTCCCTAGAGGAAGGCCTTGCGCCGGCACAATTGCGAAGGCACTTGATCGATCGCGGCTGTGCGCCATCGACGGCCTCTCAGCTGGTCGCAGAGGCCGTGACGGACGCGGCGCAGCGAGGCGGCTTATCCGAAGACGCGTTGACGCTCGCGCTGCATCGGGTGGTGAGGCGACACATTGCCGTGGCCGCAACGCCCGATACGGGAGACTGTCCGAAGCCGGTGATGGTCGTGGGGCCCACCGGGGCGGGCAAGACGCTGGCTTTGTCGAAATTGCTGTCCGTCGCGGCCCGCAAGGGCGCCTTTCATCTGACGGTGATCAAGCTTGAGCGCGAACGTTCTCCCGGGATTGATCCATTACAGGTTCTCGCGGCCGAGCTGGGCGCGCAGGTGGATCTCGTGCGCAATCGACGCGAGTTGGTCGCGGCCATGGAAGCGTCCGTCTCGTCGTGCCCCGACCGCGCCCTGTTGGTGGACACCCCGGGCCGAAGCCTATTGGACCGTGAGGCGATGAACGAACTGCGCGAACTCTTTCTGGCCGAGCTGCCCCTGGAAGTGCATCTCGTGTTGCCCGCCCAGACCTCGCCCCAGGATTTCGTCGAGATGGCGACTCGCTACGCGGGGGTGCCGATTCACCGGCTGTTGGTCACGAAGCTCGATGAGACGACACGCTACGGGCGCATGCTCGACGTGGCGATGGGGTGCGGGCTCCCGTTGTCCTATTTGGGCACCGGTCAGGACCCGCGTTCGGGCTTGGAGGTCGCCACGCCGGATTGCGTGGCCGAACTCATTTGTGGATGGCGGGGCGGCTCCGTAGGGAGCACCGGCCCTGAGTGGGATCATGAGACGAAGCAGACGCGCGTGGTCCGTCCGAGGTCGCGCGCCCATCATGGAGGAGAACGAGCATGGATCAGGCCGTAAGTCAGCCCGCCGTCCCACACGTGACGGTCGGCGCGGAGCGGTCGTCGCTTCGCGTCATCGCCGTCACCAGCGGGAAAGGCGGGGTGGGGAAGACTAATGTCGTGTTGAACCTGGCCCTCTCGCTGGCGGCCGGTGGGAAGCGGGTGCTCGTCGTCGACGCGGATCTGGGACTCGGCAATCTCGATGTGCTGCTGGGCATGGCACCCCGGTTCAGCCTGACGGATGTGCTTCGAGGTCGGAAACGGCTCGAGGAAGTCATCCTTCCGGGGCCCGGCGGCATTCAGATCCTGCCGGCTGGCTCGGGCGATCATGAGCTGACCGTGCTGACTCCCGCGCAGATGCTCGCGCTGCAGTCCGAGTTCGACCGTCTCGGCCAGGCGTTGGACGTCGTGCTCATCGACACGGGAGCGGGCATCTCGACCAACGTGCTGTTCTTTGCCAGCGGGGCGCAGGAAATCCTCGTGGTGGTCTCACCCGAGCCGACCTCGATCGCCGATGCCTATGCATTGATGAAGGTGTTGTCGTCCCGGTATCGCGAGTCGCGCTTTCGACTGCTCGTCAACATGGCGCGGCATACCCGGGAAGCGCGGGAGGTGCATCGGCGGCTGGTGCTGGTGGCGGAACGCTTCCTCCGGGTCTCGATCGATTTCGTGGGCATGGTCCCGGCGGACAGTTATTTGCCGATGGCGGTGGCCCGCCAGCGCGCGGTGGTGACCGCCTATCCTCAGGCGCCTTCCACCGAGGCGTTTCAGCGCTTGGCGCAGCAGGTGATCGGCTGGGAGCCGGCCGTGTCTCCTAAAGGAGCAGTCCAATTTTTGTGGCGACGGATGCTGAATGACGTGTGAGCGACGAAACGGGACATCATGAAATCACAGAGCTCGGTGACGATCGGACAACACAGTGCGGGCGGAGGGGCCGTGGTCGGTCTGGACGCGGAACGTGAGCGGGTCATCCGTGAATTCGCACCGCTGGTGCGGGCGATGGCCCATCGATTGGCGTTCCGGCTGCCGGCCTATCTGGACGTCGAGGATCTCGTCTCCGTGGGGATCATGGGCCTCATGGACGCCATGGGCAAGTACGACCCTCGCCGCGAGGCCAACTTCAAGACCTACGCGGAATTTCGGATTCGCGGCGCGATGCTCGACGAGATCCGCGCGATGGATTGGGTGCCACGCTCGGTGCATGAACGGATCGGACTCCTGCAGCGGACGGAAGCGACGCTCATCCGCCGGCAGGGGCGTCCGCCGACGGACGAGGAATTGGCCTCCGCGCTCGGGCTCAGCGTCAGCGAGCTGTCCGAGTTTATTGCGGCGGCTCAGGGCGCCGTCGTCATGAGCCTCGATGATCTGGGGGTGAGCGACTCGGACGGGGACAAAATCGTTCGCATGCTGGTCGACAGCCAGCATCCTGACCCGTTGTCGATGATGGTGACCCAACGCCTTCGTGCGTCACTGGAGCACGCGATCGAGTCGCTGCCTGAGAAGGAACGGCTGGTGTTGACGCTCTATTACTGCGAAGAGCTCACGATGAAAGAAATCGGCACGATCCTCAATATCACCGAATCGCGGGTGTGCCAGATCCACGCAAAAACGATCCTCCTGTTGAAGGCCAAACTGCAGCCCGTTGCGCAGTAGGGCAGGCCTCCGAGAGGGCGTCCGGTCGATCATGTTGGATCGGCCATGTCGGATCGGCCATTGCGAATCGGATGGATCGGCGAAAAGCGACTCGGAAGAAAATGCCAGGCCGGCAAGATTGCTCGGGTCGTTGCGTGCCGAAGATCGAGGAGCCTCTTCAATTCGCGACCTGGCGTGCGAAATGGCGGGTCTGAAAGAAACAGCCCGGCACGGCCCGATGGCACAACGGTTGCTAAGTGATGTGGGAACCGCTCAGCGAGCGGCCAAGGAGTAAAGGCGTATGAATCGAGGCATCTATCCCATCCTATCCGGCGCCATCGCGCAAGAACGGCAGATCGCCGGGTTCGCGCACAACATCGCGAACATCAATACGACCGGGTTCAAGCAGGAGGACGTGTTGTTCAAGTCGCACGTCACACGGCACATGGCCGTGATGCCTCCGGCCGGGTCGGTCAACCTGGTGGCTCAGATGTGGAGCCCGGACTCGCCGGTGCAGGAGCGCGTCTTTGTGGCGCCGAACGGCTCGAAGACCGTGTTCGATGCGGGGCGATTGCGGCCGACCAGCAATCCCCACGATTTTGCCATTCAGGGCCCAGGGTTTTTTGAGATCAAGACCCCCGAGGGCATTCGCTACACCCGCGACGGCGTCTTTCACCTGGACGCCAAGCGAAAATTGGTGACCGAAGCGGGCTACCCGGTCATGGGTGTGAAAGGGGAGTTGCGAATCCCCGACGGCGAATTCAAAACGGACGGGCGTGGGACGATCTCCGTCAACAACCAGACTGTGGGCACCCTCAAGATCGTGGAGTTTCCGGAGGACGCCATGCCGCAGCGGCTCGCGGAAGGGTATTTTGCCGGGCCGGGCGCCAAAGTTATGAAGGCCCCCACGGTGATGTCCGGGGCCATCGAGGAATCGAACGTCAACCCGTTGGGCGAAATGGTCAAAATGATTCAGGGCATGCGCACCTATGAATCGGCGCAGAAGGTCATCCAAGCCTTCGATCGGATGACCGAATTGGCAGTGAACGATCTCGGAAGAGTCCAGGGCTGAGGTCTGAGGCGGCCGCTTGCGTGGGGAGGCAGCACTCAGAACTCAGATAGCGTCACCAATTGAGGATGGGCGGTAACGGCATGAGCACCAAGGAAATGAGGGAACTATGATTCGTGCAATGTGGACGGCGGCCACCGGCATGACGGCGCAACAACTCAACGTCGATACGATCGCGCACAACCTGGCGAACGTCAACACCAACGCCTTCAAGCGAAGCCGGGCCGAATTTGCGGACCTGCTGTACCAAATCCAACGGATGCCGGGGACCAGCGCATCGAGCGTCGGGGTGTTTCCCACCGGCGTGCAGGTCGGTGCCGGCGTTCGTCCCACCACCGTGGCGAAAGAATGGCAGCAGGGTAATTTCCGACAGACCGGCAACGACATGGATATTGCCATCGACGGACCGGGGTTCTTTCAGGTGTCCCGTCCGGACGGCACGATCATGTATACGCGGAACGGCGCCTTCAAGCGCGACAACGTCGGCAATATGGTGACGGGCGACGGCGATCTCCTCAATCCGGTCATCACGGTTCCTTCCGGTGCGCTGAAGGTCGATATCGGACAAGACGGTACCGTCTCGGTCCTGCTTCCGGGCGTCACTCAGGCGTCGCAAGTCGGGCAGATTCAGCTCGTGCGATTTGACAACCCGTCGGGTCTGGTGGCGATGGGGAACAACCTCCTGCTCGACAGTTTCGCGTCGGGCCCGGCGATTCAAGGCGTGCCGGGGTTCTCGACCGGTTTCGGGCTGATTCAACAGGGGTTCGTGGAGAGTTCCAATGTGAATCTGGCTGAAGAGATGGTCAACATGATCATCGCCCAGCGCAGCTATGAGATTAACTCCAAGACCATCCAAGCCTCGGACGAAATGATGGCCATCGCCAACAATCTGCGGCGGTAATGAGAGGAATGGACGGCATGGTGAGCAGTTGGGTGCACAGAGCGGGTTTCGCGGCGGCGGTCGCCGTCGTATTGGGGTTCCTGGGGCTCGACGCCCGGGGCATCCCCGCCGTCGGCGCGGCCGAGCAGGCGGGACCCAAAGCGCGGGCCGAGCGGCGTTCCGTGCAGCTCGTGACGCCAGACCATCTGCGACGCGCGATCGCCGCATTCCTCGAGTCGCGGCTCGAGGGGCGGGTCGAGGAAGTGGATATCGAGGTGTTGGAGCCGGCTGAGGCGGTCTCCGTCGAAGGAGGCCGTCTGAAGTGGGAGGTGTCCGTCAGCGGCCCAACCGAACATGCGGGGAGGCGACGATTCCATCTGGTGCCGTTGGTCGATGGACGGGCGCAAGAGGTCATCGACGTGGTGGCCGACGTCACCTTCTACGCGGAAGTCGTGGTGGCGACCCATGTGCTCAAGCCTGATGACCTGATCGAACCGGAGGACCTGGCACTCTCGCGGGTGAAGGTGCCGGGTGTGCCGCATCAGATGGTCACGCAGTTCAGCGAGGCGGTCGGCAAGAGTCCTGGACGTGTCCTGCCGGCGCAACAGCCGATCCGGGTGGCGGCGCTCGCGCGGCCGTACGCGGTCCGTAAGGGTGATCGTGTGACGATCGAGGCGCGTCGCGGAGGGCTGGCCATTCAAGCGGTCGGAACCACGAAAGGCCCGGCGCAACAGGGTTCCTTCGTGACGGTGACGAATGCCGACTCGGGCAAGGACATTCGGGCTAAGGTCGTTGGACCCGGCTTGGTGCGGGTGGACTTTTGAAGAACTATCTCGATCAACACTTGAGGTTGTTCACGGTGGCGGCCTGTCGCGTGATCGTGGCATGGGGATTGAGCGCGGTCGTGCTGGTCGGATGTGGTACGGGCAAGCCCGCGGCGTCTGGGAGCAAGGTGACCGCCGCGCCGTTACCACCGCCAAAAACGATCGGATCACTGTGGCAGGAAGAGAACGGGCGCGCCTACCTCTATGAAGATCTCCGTGCCATGCGCGTCGGGGACATCCTGACGGTGAAGATCGTTGAAAAACACAAGGGCTCCAAGTCGGCGGACACGTCGGCGGAACGGGAATCGACCATTGACAACAGTCTGAACGGAACCGGGATGGGCTTCCTTGGCATTCCCGGCGTGCGGTTGAGCTCGAATGCCCGGCAGGGCCTCGGGATCGACGCGACGGCCAAGAACAAGTTCGGCGGAAAGGGTGCGACGAGTCGAGAGGACACCTTGAGCGGGACACTCTCCGCGACCGTCGTGGAGGTGTTGCCCAACGGAGATCTACGGATCACCGGCAATCGGGAAGTGACCGTCAACAGCGAAAAACAATTGATGACCCTCTCCGGAACGGTGCGCCGCGTGGACGTCGATACCAAGAATACCGTGCAGTCCACCGCGATTGCCGACGCGCGGATCGAATATTCCGGGCTGGGTGTGGTGGACGACGTGCAGCGGCCCGGATGGTTCACCCGCATTTTGGATTGGGTTTATCCGTTCTGAGCGAGGAGATGCTCGGTGCCTAAACGTCCCGGAATTCCCGATGTGACAATGAAATTGTTAGCGTCCAGCGGCGCCCTGCGGCGAGCCGACGTCCATCGCTTCGACCCGCGGACCACCTCGCGGTACGACGACCAGACGTCCGCCTTCACGCGGGAGGAGCTCCCTCCTCCGGCGTCGACAGGTCGTAGGTCCATCTTGTCCCTATGGCTTGGTCCGTGGTTTGCGGCGTCGATCGCGTTCATGCTCATCCTGACCCTTTTCCCGGCCGGCGCGGAAGCCGTGCGGATCAAGGACATCGGGTCGATCGAAGGCGTCCGCGAGAACCAATTGATCGGGTACGGGTTGGTCGTCGGGTTGGATCGATCCGGCGACCAGGTCATCGGCGGCCAGTTTACGATTCAAGCGATGATGTCCATGTTGAACAAGATGGGCATCAATCTCGTCATCGATCCGATTCAATTGCTGACTCGCAACATTGCCTCGGTCATGGTCACCGCAAAACTCCCGCCGTTCGCCAGGCCCGGAATGCCGATCGATGCACTCGTCTCCTCGATGGCGAACGCGAAAAGCCTTCAAGGGGGCACGCTGCTGTTGACGCCGCTCAAAGCGCCCAATCAACAAGTGTATGCCGTGGCCCAGGGACCAGTTTCCATCGGCGGATTTCTCGGGGGATCGGGCGGGGCTGGGGGAAGCACCGTGATCAAAAATCACCAGGCGGCCGGCGTGGTGCCGAGCGGGGCCTTGATCGAGAAAGAAGTCAACGTGGATTTGGATACCTGGGAATCCATCTCCGTTCTGTTGCGGCAGGTGGACTTCACGACCGCGATCCGCACCGCCGACGTGATCAACGGCGTCTTCGGGGTCGGCACGGCCGTGCCGGTGAACGGCGGGATGGTCAAGGTAGCGGTTCCGGCCGACTATCGAGGCCGCGTCACGTCGTATATCGCGGCGATTGAAGGTCTCGACGTTCAGGTGGATCTACCGGCCAAGGTCGTCGTAAACGAGCGCACGGGCACCGTGGTCTTGGGCGAGCGAGTGCGGATCTCGACCTGCGCCATCTCGCACGGCAATCTCACGATCGCGGTCAAAAACACGTTGAACGTGTCGCAACCGCCGGCTCCGGTCGTCGGATCCACCGGCGGGCAGACGACTGTGACACCCGACGTCCAGACCGAGGTCAAGGAGCAGGAGTCGCGTCTCATGGTCATCGAGGAAACCGTCACCTTGGGGGACGTGGTGCAAGCGCTCAATGCCGTCGGGGTGACGCCGCGTGATCTGGTGGCGATTCTCTCGGCATTGAGATCGGCGGGAGCGCTCCAGGCCACGTTGGAGATCATTTAAGAAGGCTGAGGTTAAGGTTGAGGTTGAGAAAAGAGTGGTGCCGAAGATACACCCCACCTTTCACTCAACCTCAGCCTCGACCTTACCCTTTCTCGGTTGACCGGAGGAATCATGGATCCAGTTCGCGGACTGCCGACCGTCACGATGCCCGACTGGGACATGCCGAACGTCCCGGCGGCGCTGCAACCAGGCGTGGCTCGTCCTGACTCGGGGCGAGTGACGGTCAGGGAGGCGGCCCAGCAGTTCGAAGCGTATTTCCTCGCCTATATTATGGGTGTGATGCGACAGACCGTGCCGGACGGCATGTTCGACAGCAAGGCGGCCAAGTCCTTTTATTCCTTTTATGACGCGGAGATAGGACGTCTGGCCGCCCAGAGCGGCGGGGTAGGGCTCGCAAAGTCATTTGAGACGGCCGTGGTTCCTAACCCATTGACAACACGTGGAGATTTCCCACTCAAGTTTGAAGACGGAGTAGCCGATATGACTAGTGGGAAGGTAGAGGCGGCCGGGATCGCGAATCATACACCACCTGGCCCCTGATTGCGGAGAAGGAGAGCCCACTATGGAAATCTCAAGGCATGGTCGAATCGACGATCTTGGCAAGCTGCTGCTCGGCGTGCAACCGGCCGATCGCACGACTGCGCGCAAAGTCGCGACAGGTGAAGCCGGGCAGGATCGAGTGGAAATCTCGGCCGCGGCCAAGGAGTTGCAGCGGGTTCGGGAACTCTCGCACGCCGGCGAGGCCGCGCGCGCGCAAAAAGTTCAACAGCTGAAAGAGGCCGTCGAACGAGGGACCTACACGGTCAAGGGGCAGGTGGTAGCTGATCGCTTGATCCAGCAGACGCTCATCGATGGCGTCCTGTAGCGGGACCGGAGCCATCCCACGAGCCCAAGGCCAAGGTCACGGTGAAGGTCCGGGCGGAGTGAAACCCAATCCCATGCGCCTCACCCCGAGCCACCGCCGCAGGCTGCTGCAACCCGACGATTTATGACAGTGAAAGATGCCATGACAGGTCCATCCCAACCGGTCCAAGATTTGATCGAGATCCTCCATCAGGAGATCGCCCACCTACGAGGGTTGGCCGAAGTGGCGAGGGATGAACGCGCTGCGATCGAGCGTTTGACGCTGCCGGCCTTCGACACCGTGAATGAACGACGACGTAAGACGTTGGAACTCCTTCAGGTATTGGAGTCGCGCCGTGAGTCCATACTCGCGGACCTTGCGCGGGACTGGAGCCCAAGCGGCCAGCCCGTGACGTTGGCCGCCGTGGTCGAACGCGTCGGGCGTGAATTGGGCGCGACGCTGCAGGGGCAGCAGCATGAAATGGATCGCCTCGTGGATGCCGTTCGCCAATTGATGGCGGTGAACCGCTTGGCCATGGCGAGGTTGACGGACTTCGTCCAGCAGACGCTGGCTGTGTGGCGGCCCACCGGAGGCGGGGAGGTCACCTATTCGGAGTCCGGCACGAAAAAAACCCCACGTCCCAGTGGGCGTGTGCTGGAGCAGGAGGGGTAGTCCATGTCGCTCACCGGCATTTTCGACATCGGGAAAAGCGCCCTGTTTGCCTCGCAGCAGGCGCTGGGAGTCACAGGTCACAATATCGCCAACGTCAAAACTCCGGGGTACTCGCGACAGGAGGCCATTCTGTCCGAGCGCCGTCCTGTCGACGGAAAGCCAGGCCAAGTCGGAACCGGTGTGCAGGTGGCGGAAATCCGGCGCCACGTCGACCAATTCGTGGAACACTCCTTGATAGTCTCACGCGGACAACTCGGGCAGTATGACGCCTCGCGCGGCGCGCTGACCCATGTCGAGCGGACCGTGGCGCCTTCGGCCGATGCGGCGGTAACCGCGAGTCTCGACGACTTTTTCCGCGCCGTGCAGGACGTGGCGACCAACCCGGCCGACAGCGTCGCGCGGACCGTCTTGTTGGCCAAGGGGGGACATCTCGCCACGCACTTGAATCGGACGGCCGACGATCTCGACCGGCAACGACAACAACTGGACGATCAGATCCAGCAGGTCATCGACGACGCCAATAGTTTGACCTCACGTATCGCCCAACTCAATCTGGACATCAATCGGGCGGAGGCGAGCGGGCAACAGGCCAACGATCTGCGCGATCAACGCGGGTTGCTGGTGAACAACCTGGGCGAATTGATCGACATCTCCACGATTGAGGACGAGAGGGGCCATCTCCAGGTGTTCGCCGGTCGTGGCCAGGTGTTGGTCGATTTGGGGACCTCCCGTCAGTTGGTCGGTGTCGCGAATGCGGGCAACAGCGGCCTGCTCGATGTGCACTACGACGGCGGCGTGGGGCCTACGAGCGATATGACGTCCCTGATCGGCAGCGGCCGTTTGAAGGGTTTGCTGGACGTTCGTGACCAGACGATTCCCGGAACACAGACTGCGCTCGATACCCTGGCGTCGACCCTCGTGACACAGGTGAACCAGCAACATCAGCTCGGGTTCGGCCTGGACGGCTCGACGGGGCTCAACTTCTTTTCTGCTGGTGGGACGACCGCACGAACCGTGGCGGTGGGGCTGACGGATTGGCGTCAGATCGCGGCCTCGTCGACGGCGGCGGGCGTGCCCGGAAACAACGCGAACGCGCTCGCGCTCGGTGCGATTCAAACGTCCTCACAGGCGGCGTTGGGCGGGGCGACCCTCGGGGCCCATGCGAGCAGCCTGGTCAGCTCCATTGGGACGCAGGCGCGGGCGGCCGAACGAGATCTGCAGGCGCAGGAAATCGTGCAGGAGCGATTGGAATCGCGCCGGGCCGAAGTCTCGGGCGTGTCGTTGGATGAAGAACTCGTGAATATGCTCCAGCAGGAACGCGCTTTTCAGGCGGCATCGAAACTCATTGTGACCGCGGATGAGATGTTGCAGACGTTGTTGGGGTTGAAACGGTAGGCATTAACCTCCTTGGCAGGAATGATCGTACGATGCGCGTCGCAGATGGACAAATCTTCAACCTGCTGATCGGCGGTCTCGCGCGCACCCGGGGTCGCCTTTTTGCGGCGCAGGAGCAGGTGGCGACGCAGAAGCGCATCTCGCAGCCGTCGCACGATCCGGTGGTCTATGGGCAAGGGCTGGAGGCCCGCTCCGAATTGTCGCGGACGGAGCAGTGGGTCCGGAACATCAATTTCGGCACGCAGCGGCTCGAGCTGGCAGACCGCACCCTCGCGCAAACGTCCAGCGTGTTGGCGAGGATCAAGGAATTGGCCGTGGCGGCCGCGAGCGACACCCTCGATGCCGACGGCCGCGCCGCGTATGCCAAAGAGGTACGGGAGCTGCAGCGGCACGTGCTGCAACTCGCCAATAGCCAGATCGACGGCCAATCGATATTTGGCGGAACGAGAACGGACGTGCCGGCCTACGTGTTGGGCGCCGGAGATACCGTGACCTATCAAGGCAATACCGAGACTCAATCCATTGAAGTGGGGGAAGGGTTGACCGCACAGGTGCTCATCCCCGGCGGACAGGTCTTTTCAGGCCCGACCACCAACGTCTTCAACGAGCTCCGCGACTTACTCGCGGCCATGGAATCCAACAACGCCGCCGGTATCCAGGCCGGGATCGGCGCGATGGATCAGGCCGTGACGCAAATTACCAAGAGCCAAGGGCAAGTGGGGGCGCTCGTCAATCGGCTGGAGGTGACGCGGAGTTGGCTGGAACAGGCCGACACGCTGCTGTCCAAGACAATCTCGGAGAACGAGGACGCCGATCTGGCGACGGCCATCACGGAGTTGCGCCAACAGGAAGTCGCGCTCGAAGCGGCCCAGGCGACGTTGACCCGGTTGTTCGACACCTCCCTCCTTAAGTTCCTACGCTAGCAGGATGTTGAAAAAGACCGCCAGCTTTGTTCTCGCGGCGCTCAGAGATTCGACGTGCCGAAAAGCGCACGCCTCGCCTCATCGCTTGCTGCGGCCGCCCCGTGGACAAGCGCGTCTCGGCGCGCCGGGGTTGGGCGGGTGAGAATGTCGGCCTTTTTGAACATCCTGCGGGCTTTCCCGATGCCATTTGAATTCATCTGCGAGTATGAATGGTTTGGAGTCCAGCAGGGGGGTTCAACAGTCTACTGGCAATTTGAGTAAAGTTTTCTGCGCTTCCTGCCGATACAGCGCGTAGGAGACGAATCTCAGCCAAGGACGGCGGGTATGCTGGCACTGACGCGAAAATTGGGCGAGGCTATTACGATCGGACCCGATATCCGCGTCGTGGTGTTACAGGTCAAGGGCGGGGCGGTGCGTCTGGGAATCGAGGCCCCGCGCTCCGTGGACATTCATCGCGACGAAGTCTACGCCCGGATCATGGAACAAAACAGGCTGGCGGCTTCCTCCGTCCCGGTCAAACCAGCCGGCTCCGAACCGCCGGCGCGTATCAAACCCAAACGCGGGATCCAGGTCCAGGTGGCGGGCGGCCCGCTCCTTCGAATTGTTCCCACGACACCAACTCATGACGACCATTCGCACTAGTCGATTCGGCCAGCTGCAGGTGGACGAGCGCGCCTGTGTGACGTTGCCCTCGGGTATCATTGGATTCCCCGCGTCGACTCGGTACATCGTGCTCGACCATTTCCGCCCCGCTCCGTTCAAATGGCTCCAGTCGATGGATGAGCCGGAGCTTGCCTTTGCCATCATGGATCCTGGCGATCTCCCTTGCGAGTATGCCATCACGGTGCGCGACGAAGATCTGCGGGATCTCGGTCGGTTGGATGAGGGGGAGTTCGCGCTCTTTGTGATTGCGACCGTGCGGTCGGCCGACCCGGGAGGGTTGACGGCCAATTTACGGGGCCCCGTCATCGTCAATCTGCGCACACGTGTGGGGAAACAGGTCGTGCTTGTCGAAGAGCTTCCGACGCGGTTTCCTGTATTCGCGCACGCCACTGCATCGGACGCCCCGGTCGCTCAGGCCGCCGCGCCAGAAAATTGTCTGCGTTAATGTCGGTCGGGAGCGGACCTAAGGAGCGCGAGAGGATGAGTCAAAAGGCCGTCAAGCAGAAGATTCCCATCGCGGATCTCTCTGTGGGCATGCTCGTGACCGGCGTCGACCGGCCCTGGTATGCCACGCCCTTCCTGTCTCATCGCTTCGTCATTACGAAGGACAGCGAAATCGAGGCGCTCAAGTCTTGCGGTGTGAAGCTCGTCGAGATCGAGCACGAAATGTCTGAGTCGATGGAAGCTCCGGCCGCGTCGCAGTCTGCGCCCGCAAGGGCCGAAAGTCCGTCGCCGCAGGTGGCATCCCCCGCACCGGTTTCGTCGTCTGAATCGAAGCCGCCTCCACAGAGCCGGACCGAGCCACCTCCGACGGGTCATGGCGTGACCGAGGCCAAGCGCCCCACCGCCGCGGCGTCGGGGGACGGGCCGCTCGTGCCGTTTGAAGAGGAGTTGCATGCGGCGCAGGCCGGCTATCATCAGGCGCGTGCCGCCATCCAAGCGGCATTGACCCAGGCTAAGATGGGGCGGGCGTTTGAGCTGGAGGCCGTCAGCGGCGCGGTCGGGTCACTCGCCGAGAGCATCTTGCGCAATCCGCACGCCCTGGCCAGCCTCTCCCGCCTCAAGGCGCACGACGAATACACGTACTATCACTCGGTCAACACCTGTGTGCTTGCCATGGCGCTGGGGCGCAGCCTGAACATGGGTCGGGAGGCCCTGCAGAAGCTCGGTCTCGGGATGCTGCTGCACGACGTTGGCAAGACGCAAATACCCGAGGACCTCTTGAGCAAGCCGGGACGGCTGCAGGCCGAGGAAGCCGAGGTGATCAAACAACACGTGATGCGAGGGGTTGAGTTTCTAACAGAAACCATGCACCTGGATACAGAGAGCCTGCTCCCGGTGTTGGAGCATCACGAACGGTTGGATGGATCCGGGTATCCTCGCCACCTCCGACGATCGGAACTCTCGGAGTTCGGCGTCATCAGCGGCGTGGTGGATGTGTACGATGCGCTGACCAGTGATCGACCCTACCGGAAGGCTGTGTCGTCGCATCAGGCCTTGCAGATGCTCTACGATCTGTCGCGTCGAGGGCAACTGGAGTCGGGGTGCGTCGAGCGCTTTATCCGCTGCATGGGCATCTATCCCGTGGGTTCGTGCGTCCACCTCAGTTCCGGAGCCATCGGGATCGTCTCGAAGATCAATCCTGGCCAAACCCTCAATCCGGTGGTCCTGATTGTGAAGGAATCCCGCGGCGGAGTGGCCATCACCCCTCGTGAATGCGATCTGTCTTCGCAGTCCGGCAAACCGATCATCCGCATCACCGAAGTGCTGTCGCCCGCGTCTATCGGGGTCGCGCCGAACGACGTGTTGAACAGCGCGCAGTTCGGTGCCTCGATGTCCCGGGCGGCCTGACCACTGGCCCTTCCCGCATGTGGCGCGTGACGTCCATCACCGCCGACTCCAAACAGACCATCTGCTGATTGTACGAGCGGGTCGAATCGTCAGTTTCACGACGGGACAGGACGTCCGCTTCCGTCGTGCGCGCACGAACGTCTGTGGGGCGGCCGCGCAATTGAGGCGCCAGCAGACACGCGGAGGCAGGTGGTGAATGCCCGGTCAACAGCGACCCATCGCGCCCGGCATCGGCGAGGTTCTTGCCGAGGCTCCTCGGCAGATTTTTCCCCCCTCTCGACGTGCCAAAGACCAACGCCATCTGAAAAGCCTGGTGTAATCCGTCGTTGTAAGGAATTCATCTCAGGCGCGTGATCTGGCCCGAACCTTGCTCAGTCTTTCACGGGGTCAGTTCGATGTACTGCGCTTGGGAGATTCACCATGACGCTGTTGACGATTCCACGAAAAATGCCGGTGATTGTGACGGGCGGGGCGGGCTTCATCGGATCGCATCTCACCCGGCGACTGCTCGCTGACGGGGCGTGCGTCACGATTTTGACGCGCCATGTGGATTCGGCGCGGGCTCGTGACCTGGCTGCTCAGGGGGCCACCGTGCTTCGCGCGGATCTCGCGCAAGGCGAGATGCCGGATCCCACCCAACTCCCGACGGGGGCGTGCCTGTTCCATCTTGCGGCCGATACGTCCGTCGCCGGGCCGGGCGTGTGGGCGGCCAACGTGGATGGGACACGTCGGACGCTGGAACTCGCGGATCGGTTGCAGTCGCCCTATCTATTGTTTGCGAGCAGCATCGAGGCCCAGGGCCTGGCGACCGACCAGGAGCCCGGCCTGACGGAGACGTCGCCGTGTCATCCGGTGTCGGAGTACGGGCGGGCGAAGCTGGAGGCGGAAACGCTGGTGTCCGCCTGGGGTGCCCGGCCAGGTCGCCGGGCGGCTGTCGTGCGCATCGGCAACACGTACGGACCCGGCAGTCCCTGGTTGTTGCAATCCTCGCTGGTGATGTTGCTGGGGCGTAGCTCGCTCTTCACGGTATGGGACAGCCTCCATCATCGTCGTTTTCAGCCGATCTACGTCGATGATCTCGTGGAGGCCGTGGTGCGGATTGCCGCGGCGAGACTGGAGGGGCTGTACAACGCCACCGGAACGAAGCCGGTGTCGCTGGAGGAATACCTGATACACGTGGCCAGTTTGCTGGGGCTGCGCGAGCAGTTGAAATCCAGCCTGCGCTTTAGCCCTGCGTCTGTGCTGACGACCCAACCGGTGCCGCCGGATTTCGCCTATTTTCTGATGGGCGACCAGGTCCGCTGCCATCGCACCTATGTCAACGCCAAACTCCAGGCCGAGGTCGGTGACTACGCGCGCTGGTCGCTGCCGCGTGGCCTCGCCGCCACCTTGGGCTGGTATCGCGACTGCGGCGCCTTTTCGGCGCTGCTCAATGCGGTGCGTCCCAAAGGAGCCCAACCATGCACGTCACATTGATCTTTCCCGGCATCGCTCTCCCTGGGTTCGGCAGCTACCGCAAGCGGCGTACGGTCGAGGCGAATTTCATCGATCATGGGCTGGCCTCGCTGAGCGCAGCCGCCAAGGCACAGGGCCACACCGTAGACTTGATCGACCTGCGTACGCTCGATGATTGGGATCATTTCCGACGGGAGGTGCGCCGGCGCGCGACAAAAGTCTGGGGCATCACGTCCTGGAGTCTGCATTACCCGGACGCCGCCCGTGCCATTCGCATCGTGAAAGAGGAGAAGGATGACGCCGTCGTGATCTTGGGCGGCGTGCACGCGACCGTGCAATTGCAGCAGGTGACGGCCAATCACCTGATCGACCACATCATCACGCAAGAAGGGGAGATCAGCTTTCCGAAGCTCCTTCGCCGGCTGGAGTCGGGAGAGTCGCTCGAGCGGGTCATCATCGGCGAGGGGCCGGTCTTGGATGAGATTCCCTGGGTGGACCGCGATCTCTTCGACATGGCGGGCGAGTTGGAAACTCCAATGGTGCCGAGCCTGCCCACGCCCTTTGTCACGACGAACGCAGGACGCGGCTGCCCGTTCAAGTGCAACTTCTGCCAGCCGGCCGAACGCGCCGTGTTCGGCAACCGCGTCAAAATGCGAAGTCAGCGCAACGTGATCGAGGAGCTGCTCTATCTGAAGGAGCGCTTCAAATTCCGGAGCTGGATGGCGCACGACGATCTGTTCTTTATCAATCATCGGTGGACGCGGGAATTCTGCGTCCAATACAAGGCGGCTGGCTTCACGGAGCCCTACATCTGCCAAATGCGGGCCGATCTCATATGCCGCTATCCCGAGGTTGTCCAGCAGATGGCCGAGACGGGGCTCGCCTGGGCCATGATCGGTTTTGAAAGCGGAAGTCAGCGCATCCTCGACCTGTTCGAGAAGGAAACGACCGTGGAAGAAAATCTGAAGGCGGCGGAGATCTGCAAGGCCGCCGGCGTGAAGATCTGGGCCAACATGATGTTCGGCGCTCCGGGGGAAACCCGAGAGGAAACGCTGGAGACCGTCCGTTTGACCTGGAAGATCAAGCCGAACCATCTGAGCACCAGCTTCTTTACCCCGACGCCGGGTAGTGGGATGGCCGCCGAGTTGGAACAGAAGGGACTGATCATGGTCGATCCCTACAACGGATCCTGCCGCTCCCCGAACGAGGCCAAGACGAAGAATACGGACTACGACTGGCTGACCAAGGCCATCGCCCTGGCCCATCACGAGCCGAACGAAGCACGCCTCGCCGCACTGGCGGCGTTGCCGTCGGCGTCTCAGGAGGCCCCATGCGTATCGCGCTGATCAATTCGCCGTCCCTGACCCGCCGCCCCGTGAGTCGCACCATGGCCGGGGGGTTGGGATTCGATGGAAGCGAGCACATGCTGCTGGCGCCACTGGACCTGGCCCTCATGGCCGCGACGCTGCGGCAGGCCGGTGAAACGGTCATCGTGCTTGACGCAGATCCCTTACGGCTGAACGAATCCGCCGTCTACGCCACGTTGGAAGGGGCGACGTGGGACGTGTTGATCGCAACCGTCTCGCTGCCGAGTCTGGAGGCCGACGCCGCGTTTCTCGCCGAGCTGCGCCGCCGGCATCCCGGCGCCAAGGTGTTCGCGAAGACGTTGATTCGCAATGCCCGCACCCTGGAGCTCCTGTTGCGCACCAGCCAGGCAGATCTGGTGATCCACGGCGAGCCGGAACTATCGATCACGGATCTGATTTACGGACGGACGCGGGGTGGAACGGCCTGGTTCGACGCGGATCCGGCGACCGGCGCTCTGCGATTCCAGTTCGATGCAGGCGAGCCAATCCATGATCTCAACCAGCTGCCGCTCCCGGCCCGCGATCTCTTGCCGAACGATCGGTACGTGTATCCCTTGCTGGGAACGCCGGTCGCCACCCTCCAGACCAGCCGGGGCTGCCCCTATCCTTGCGGCTACTACTGTCCCTATCCACTGGTCGAGGGCGTCAAATGGCGCTCGCAATCACCTGAACGCATTGCGGCGGAGTTGAAGCAGGTCGTCGAAACCTTCGGCATCTCCAAGGTCTACTTCCGCGATGCCACGTTCACCCTCAATCAGGAGCGCGTCGCCACCCTCTGCGACCTGATCGTGGCCGCGGGGTGGCGGCTCGAGTGGGTCTGCGAAACGCGCGTGGACTGCTTGAGCGACGCCTTGTTGACCAAGATGCGGCAAGCGGGCTGCGTCGGCATTCTGATCGGCGTCGAGACCGGTGATGAGCAGGTCATGCACCTCCGGGAGGGCAAGAAGGGCCTCACGGTGCCCAGGCTCGCGCAGGTGCGGGAGACAGCCCGCCGACTGGGCATTCGCGTGCATTTCTTGCTGATCGTCGGCCTCCCGCAAGAAACCCGCGAGTCCATCGTGGCCACCTACGATCTGATTCAACGCTATCGGCCGGATACGGTGGGGATCACGGTGATTACACCGTATCCCGGCACGCCGCTGTACGAAGAGGCCTTGGCCAAGGGATGGATCGATTCCTTGCAGGCCGGCGACTACGGCGGCCACCAGGTCCCGATGCATACGCCGTCGCTCAGCCGCGAAGACCTGGTCATCGGCAAGCAATTCCTCGAAGAGGGATTCGGCATCATGGCGCGTCGGATCGGCGCCAAGGACCCGGCGCTCATCGAGGCGGTGGCGGTCCAACACTACGAACAGCTGCTGCGGTGGGCCTACCGATTGGACGGGATGGTCACGGCCTTGAAGGAGGCAGCCCCAGCGGCGATGCCCGTTTCTGCGCCGGCTTTGGTCGTCACCTCCGCGCCGCAACCCGGAGCACAGGCGGCGATGAAGGCCCTGCGGAAGCCCGCGTATGCCCTGAGCGTGGTGATTCCGACCTACAACCGCCGCGCGATTCTTCGCAAAACGCTGCTGGCCTATGCGTCGCAAACCTTGCCCGCCGAGCAGTTCGAACTCATCGTCGTGGACGACGGGTCTTCCGACGACACGGTGGCGATGGCCAGAGCGTTCAAGGCGCCCTTCACCCTTCGCGTCCACACACAACCACACGGAGGGGCCAATGCCGCGCGCAATCTGGCGATGCGGGCCTCCGAAGGCGAACTGGTGCTCTTGACGGGGGACGACATGATCCCCGAGCCGAATTTCCTGGAGGAGCACCTGAAGTGGCATCGGCTGCACCCAGCGGACACCGAGGCGATGTTGGGCTACATCGACTGGTCCCCGGAGATTCCGGTGAATCGCTTCATGCACTACATCGTGGCGCCGGAAGGGGGCCAGCAGTTCGCCTTTCATAGCATCAAGGACGGGCAGGCAGATTTCCGGATGTTCTATACGAGCAACGTCTCGGTGAAGCGGGCGTTGCTGGCGCGCCAAGCCCGGTTGTTCGACACGGATTTTGTGTTCCCGGCGTACGATGATGTGGAGTTCGGTTATCGCCTGGCGAAACAGGGCCTTCGGTTGGCGTTCAACGCGCGGGCCATTACCAAACATCACCACGAGATTGTACCGGCGTCCTTCATGCGTCGCCAGCAGATGGCGGGCCAGATGGCGGTAGTGCTGGCGCGCAAACATCCCGAACTCGATCAGCTGATGCTCCAGATCAAGGAGTTGCCTCCCGCGCCGGCTGGGGGGGCGGCGGCGATGCTCCAGTCGTTGCTGCAGATGATCGAGGAAGTGGAGAAGCCCGAAGGGAAACGGCTGGGGGGGCTGCAGATCAAGGGCATGCCCTACAATGAGTACTACGCTCGGACGGTGTTGTACCCCCTGTATGGCACGCTGCTGACCCTCGCGTACCAGGACGGCATCAGAACGGCGTTGCAGGCGAGCGAGTCGCCCGCTGGCAGTGTGTGTGGTGGCAAGCGATTCGACGTCTCGATCATCGTGCCGGTCTTCAACAAGGTGGAACTGACGCAGCAATGCCTTGCGGCGTTGGCCGAAGTGACGGACGGCGTGGAGTTCGAAGTCATCGTGGTCGACGATGGGTCAACGGATGGCACGCAGGCGTTCTTGCAGTCCCTCGGAGGCGACGTCCAAATCATCCGCAATGAATGCAATAGCGGGTTTGCGGTGAGCTGCAATCGCGGCGCCGCGGCGGCCCGCGGGCGCTATCTGGTGTTCCTGAACAACGATACGATTCCGCTCAAAGGATGGCTGTCGGCCATGGTGCGGGAGGTGGAGGCGCATCCCGACGTGGCAGTGGTGGGCAGCAAATTGTTGTATCCCGACCACACCATTCAACATGCGGGGGTCGTCTTCTCAAAAAGTACGTTCACGCCGTATCACCTCTATCGCACGTTCCCGGCCGACCATCCCGCCGTCAATCAGCGCCGTGAATTCAACGCCGTGACAGGAGCGTGCTTCTTGATTCGCCGCGAGCTGTTCGACGCAGTCGGCCGGTTCGACGAAGGGTATCGCAATAGTTTCGAGGACGTGGATCTCTGCCTCAAGGTTCGGGACCGCGGGGGGCGCATCATCTACCAGCCCGCCAGTGTTCTCTTCCACTTGGAAAGCCAATCGCCGGGCCGCAAAGCTCACGATCATGAGAACGCCGAGCGGCTTTGCGCCCGGTGGGCGGACCACTGGTGGTTGCCCGACGAGGATATCCATTATCTCGCCGACGGGTTTGCCTGTCGGACCGAGGATGACAATGGGCAAGGCAAATACCGCCTCGAGCTCTTGCCCGACGAGCCCAGCCGTCGTCCCTGGAAGCTCGTGGCTGATACGCAACGTCTGGCGCACGCGAAGGATTTGGATGGGGCCCGGCGGTGTCTGAGTCAGGCCGGCCACTGGCCCGACGATGTGGCGACGCTCCAGTGGGCCGCGAACGTGTGTGGCCTCGTCTCCATGGCCGATCGTGCGCATACGTTTTGGGAACGGATCCTCGCGCTCAGAGACCATGCCCCGGCCCGTGTTGCACTGGCGCAGCGTGCGCTCGAACAGGGGGACTCCGCCGCCGCCTCCGTGCATCTCGATGCGGCGGTCGCCCGTGCGCCGGGTTATGGTCCCGCGTGGCTCATCCGCGGGGTCGTGCTGATGCAGCGCCAGGCCTACCGTGAGGCGGAGGCTGCGTTCGCAAGGGCCGCGCAGGTCGGCGCGGATCGCAAGCGGGCGGTGCTCGGGCGCTGTATGGCGGCGATGGGCATGGCGCAGCCGGAACAGGCCTGGACGTTGTGCAAGGAGTTGTCATCGGCCTTTCCTGACGATCAGGACGTGTTGCATTGGCTGGTGCGTGTGGGCGCGTCGTTGGAACGGTGGGAGCCGCTGTCGGAGGACCTCGCGCGCTATGTGTTTCGGAATCCAGCCGACTTGTCGGCCCGATTCGCCTATGCCGGCGCATTGGTACGGCTGGGGCGCATCGAAGCAGCGCGACGGGAGCACGAGACGATTCGCCTGCTCAATCCGGGATTCGAGGGACTGGCCGATCTTGCCCGCGCGCTGGCGTCCCAGGAGGCGTGCGTCTCAGCGCATGAGCCCCGATAGCGACAACCGAACGTCGGGACGTGCGCTCCTGATTCAGCTCGCTCGACTGGGCGATCTCGTACAGTCCTTGCCTGCCTATTCGGCGTTGCAGCAGGGCGGTGTGTGCGGTCCGGACGTCCTCTGCGCCGCCTCTCTCGCGCCGATTGCCGAGTTGTTTCCCACGATTGAGCGAGTGCACGCGTGGGACGGCGCGCACTGGCGAGCGTGGAGCAAGGCCTACGTCGGGGGGAACCGGAAGGTGTTGGAACAGGCGCGGCGGTGGGTGGAGCAGGTGGCGCCCCAACCCTACGCCGTGGCGTTCAACCTCAATCAGCATCACCGCGCGATGGCGGCGGCACATTTGCTGGCGTCACGCGTCGTGGGGCCCGGCGCACGGGGCGCGGTGGACGCCTGGCTTCCCCCGTGGGCCCGCTATCTTCGTGAGGTGGCGCGTATGCGTGGTCTGAACCGCGTGAACTTGGCGGATGCGTTCTGTGGGATGTGCGGTGTGCGTCCGCCTGCCGTCCCGCCACGTATTTCGCCCGCGGCCGCGCCGCTGCCTGGGGCCTGTGAGCCGATTGGACGACAGGATGGGCTCTGGGTCGCCCTGGTGATCGGCGCAGGGGACACCGAACGGACGATCCCGGCTGGTGTCTGGACGCGCGTGATCAAGGTATTCCTCGAGGCGGCTCCCGTCGGGCAGGTCGTGCTGGTGGGCGCCGGTGCTGCAGAGCGGGCAACGGCGCAGGCGATTCAGGACGGGTTGTCCGCCCTCGAACTCGGCCGGGTCTGGGACACGACCGATCGGCTGACGTTGGCGCAGCTCTCCGCCTGTTTGTCTCGGTGCAGCTGGGTACTGGGGGCGGACACGGGGCCCCTGCATCTTGGCGCCGCGTTAGGCGTCAAGGCGATCGGATGGTATATCGCGCGTGCAAGGGTCCACGAGACCGGACCCTATGGAAATGGGCATTGGGTCTGGCAAGTGGACGGCGCGAATCGTGAGGGCGTGAGTGCGAGTCACTCGCACGACATCTGGCCCGTGGAAGGCACGGTGGCGTTGTTGGCCAATGGAGCCTGTGTGGGACCCTGCGAGGGATGGTCCCTCTGGCGGAGTGGATTCGATGCCTGGGGCACGGGCTACGTATCGGCACAGGGCCTGAGCGGGGGGCGAGCGAGAAGCGAGGTGTGGCGAGCCTTGGCATCCGAACAGGACGAGGTGGCGGCGTGAGTCGAGTGGACAAGAATCTGGCTTTGTTGAATGCGGTCCAAGCGGATGCCGCGGCGACGTTGCGCCGGTCGGTCGGCGGCTATCTCACGCTCTCCGAATCGCGATCCGGTCATCCGACCGCGAAGGTGCAGGATCGCTGGGTCCACAGCGCCTATGACCCGATTGAGGAAGGGCGCGCGTGGGCGAAGGCCCAACGAGCATCCTGGCAGGGCGGCGAACTCGCCGTCGTGTTGGGGGTCGGCCTGCTGTATCACGTCGAGGCCTTGTGTGCGATGGCCGACGCCGACGCGCGAATTGCCGTGGTCGTTCCGGATGTCCGTGAGTGGCACGATGCCTGTGAAGCAAGGGACTGGGGAGCCTGGGCCGGGAAGGTCCGATGGATTGTGGGATCGGCGGTGGAGGCCGCCGCCGCGCTGGCCGCCGAGGCCACGCCGCTGCGTGTGCTCACGTATGCGCCGGCCGCCGGGAATCATGGGGCGTATCATGTCGCGCTCGAAGCGGCGGTGCGGGACCTGCTTGCGAAGCACGCCAGTGGTCGCTTGCACGTGGCCGTGGTGGGCCCGATCTACGGCGGATCACTGCCAGTGGCCGGGTATGTCGTGTCCGCACTCAAGCAGTTGGGGCATCGTGTCACCTATGTTGATCATCAGATTCATGCCGCCAGTTACCACGCGTTAGCTGCGGTTGTCGGGCCGCGCCACCGTCAAGCGCTTCAAGGGCACTTCGCCGAATTGCTGAGCCAATGGACGATGGTGAAGGTGGCGGACGATCCACCCGATTTGGTGCTCTCCCTGGCCCAGGCGCCGTTGGGCTTGGCAGGGCTCCAACAGTTGAAGGCTCGGGGTTTCGTGACCGCGATGTGGTTTGTGGAAAACTATCGGCATCTGACGTACTGGCAGCAATTGGCGTCGGGCTACGACTTCTGGTTTGTGATCCAGCGCGGCGCGTGCCTCGATGCGCTGCGCGGGGCGGGGGCCACGCAGGTGTCGTACCTTCCTATGGCCGCCGATCCCACAGTGCACCGGCCCATCGCGCTGAACGAGGCGGAGCATCGCGAGTTCGGTTCGGACGTCTCGTTCGTCGGTGCAGGGTATGCCAACCGTCGCGAACTGTTCCCGCGTTGGATCAGCCGGGACTGGTCGTTCAAGATTTGGGGCAACGAATGGGAGGGGGCCGAACGGCTGCAAAGCATCGTCCAACGGCAGGGCGCCCGAATCGACACCGAGACCTGCATGAAGGTCTTCAGCGCGAGCACGATCAATCTCAACCTCCATTCACATACGGGCACGGGGTTCGATCCGCAGGGCGATTTCGTCAATCCGCGGACGTTCGAACTCGCGGCCTGCCGCGCGTTTCAACTGGTGGACCGCCGCGCCCTGATGGCCGACCTGTTCGGAAGCGAGGAAATGGTCACGGTGGACGAGCCGGCCGGCGTGCCGTCCGCTATCCGGCGCTGGCTGCAGGATGAGACGGGACGGCGGGCCGTTTGTGATGCCGCCTACCAGCGCACGTTGGCGGAACACACGTACGTGCATCGCGTGCAATCTCTTCTGGCGACCATCGGCATCGCGCAGCCGGACCGGCTCGGCTCCCTCCTCCGCGGAGACCGCCAGGCCGATCGCCTCGTGGCGCGTGCGGGCGACTGTCCCGAGGTCGTGCCGTTGGTGCGTGCAGTGGCATCACGCGATCGTGTCGAACTCAAGGACGTGGCCGAGCAGATTCGACGGAAAGGGGCGACCAGCGCGTTGCAGCAGGAGGAATTGTTGATGCTCCTGCTGGATGAGCATCGGACTGATGCACGGGACGTGGCATGACGCGGAAGGTATTGATTCTCAACGTGACCCGCATGGGAGATCTGGTGCAGTCCGGAACGTTGTTGGCGCGTCTGCGGCATGAATGGCCGGACGTTTCGATCGATGTGGTCGTGGATCGGCAATTCGCACCCATGGCAGAGCTCCTGCCCGGCGTGCGCGCGGTCCATGCGTACGACTTCCGGATGCTCGCGGATGATTGCCGGGTCATGCGTAAGGACGTCGTGGCCCTCTACCGTGATCTGAAACAGTGGGCGGCGCCGCTCGCGACGGAAGCCTACGATCGGATCGTGAATTTGACCTTCACGCGGCGGAGCGGGTTGCTGGCGAGCTATCTGGGCGTGCCGGATGTGCGCGGCATCGCCTGCGCCCCTGACGGGTCCACGGTCGTCCGCAATCCTTGGATGACCTATTTCACCGCGTTACATCGGTATCGTCGATTCAATCGGTTCAATCTGGTCGACGTCTATGCTCTCGGGGGGAGCGGAGTCGGTCCGTATGCTCCGTTGTCGTTGAAGGTGGACGGTGCGGCCTCGGAATGGGCGCGCGCCTTTCTCGGCGCAAACACGCCGCCGGGCGGATGGCTGGCGGTCCAAGTCGGCGCGAGCGAGGCCATCAAGGCGTGGCGCCCCGCGGCCTTCGGACAGACGATGGCGAGGCTGGGGCGGCTGACGCAGGTGGGCTTTGTGCTCATCGGTACGGCCGGCGAGGCCGAGGCGGTGCGCGCGGCCCTCGCGGCCTATCGCCAGGCGGGGGGCGTCGCACCGGTTCGTGAGGCCGTGGGCCGGACCAGCTTGAACCAGCTCATGGGCCTGTTCGGGCAGTGTCGGCTGTTGCTCACGAACGATACGGGGCCCATGCATATGGCCGTGGCGGCCGGGATTCCGGTCGTCGACCTGTCCGTCGGACACGTCGACTTTCGCGAAACGGGACCCTACGGCCGCGGGCATTGGGTCGTGCAGCCGGATCTACCCTGCGCGCCCTGCGGATTCGACCAGATCTGTGCGCACCATGCGTGCAAGGATCGCGTGGAGCCGCAGATGCTGGCCGAACTGTGTGCACATGTGCTGGGACTGGGGCCCTGTCCGACGGCCGTCTCCGCTGTGCGATTGTACGAGTCGGACGTGGACGCAGACGGGTTGGTGACGTATCGGCAGCGGGCGGGGACGGTTCCTCACGCGGAAGAATGGTACGGTCGACTATGGCGACGGTTTTGGTATGCCGAGTTCACGGGCCAGCCGATCGATACACACGCGCCGGAGGGGTCGCCGCCTGATTGGCCGAATGTCGCCGAGCGGTATCGCCGGTTGCAGCCGCTCTGTCAGTCGGTTCGGGAACGTGTGGACAGACTACGGCGCACAGTGGCCCGCGAGCCCTTGGCCGTCCGTGCCGTGCAGGCGACGCATCACGAGCTGACCGACCTGGAGCGACAGATCGCTCAGGTGACGGAGGGATCGCCGGCGTTCGGCCCGTTGAGCGTGGCGCTCTGGCGCGATCTGGACAATGATGAAGGCATGTCACTTCGAGACATGGTCGAGGTGCGACAAGCCGCGTTCAATCGGTGGAATGCGCGCGTCGAGCGTTTATACGCCCTCATGGCGGAGAATCGCCTCGATGGCGCGGAAACAGCACTCAGGCGGCCACCCGGCGCGCGTGCGGCGGAGCTGCCGATGCTCAGGTCAAGGTAGTGGGAAAGGAGAAACATCATGCACGTCTCTCTCGATGAAGAACAGTGGCAGGCGTCCGACGACGCCACGGTCATGGAAATTCTCGCCGACGTGAGCGACCGCGCCACGGCGCGGCGCCATGTGGTGACGGCACTTCAGATCGGAGGATCTGTCATCACGGATCGGGAACTGCAGCCGCAGTTCTTGGCTCGCGCCGCGAAGGAAGTCGGCGCCATTGTTGCGACCAGCCAGCCCCTGACGCAGCTCTACTCCGAGGTGGCGGCGGCCGCCGCGCGCTTGGGAGCGCAACTCAAGGCGGAGGGTGTCGGCATGATCGGCGGGCTGCGAATCGGCGTCGGTGGGTGGCCGCACTTCGATGCGTGGGTCGGGCGGCTCGCCGATTATCTCGAGGCCTGCGAGGCGGTCGAATCGCGGCGATCCGAGTCGGCGGTCTTGGCGCCGTGGATCAACGAGCTGATGCGTGGGCGCGAGCAACGGGACGCCGTCCGGGTGGCCGACCTGCTGCAATACGAGGTGGTGCCCCGGCTGCCAGACAGCCCCCAGGCCGCGTAGCCTCTTGCTGCCGGTTGGTGGCGACTGTGGTCGGTTGTCGTCGGTTGTGACGGCGCGTCAGCGAGCTTAAGTTTCCCCAGTGGGCGCCGATAACGTACGCAACTACAGCGGCAGCGTATCAGCAGGCGGAGCGCGCGCACTCCGCGGGTTGAGATCGTTGCCGGATCATCGGCACGGAGGCTGGTGATAGTCCTTCTCTTCAGTGTGTTTCACAGTCGGAGGAAGATCCCATGGCATTAGTTGTCAACACCAACATCGCGTCGTTGTCCGCTCAACGGAACCTCACCAACACCACGAATCAGTTGGCTCGTTCGGTGGAGCGCTTGTCGTCAGGCTTGCGCATCACCCGTGCGGCCGATGACGCGGCCGGACTGGGCGTATCGGAAACGTTGCGCGCCAGCATCCGCAGCATCAACCAGGCGACTCGGAACGCGAACGACGGCATCAGCTTGACGCAGATCGCCGACGGCGCGGCCTCCAACGTGGGCAACCTGCTGCACCGCATGCGCGAACTTGCGACGCAATCGGCGAGCGGCACGGTCGGCACGAACGAGCGGTCGTACCTCGATCAAGAGTTCCTGGCGCTGCGATCGGAGATCGACCGGATCGCCAACGTCACCGAGTTCAACGGCAATGCGCTGCTCAGCGGCGCCAGCAACAGCTTCAGCGTCTTCGTCGGCTTCAAGAGCGGAGCCAACAACGTGTTGTCGCTGGATCTCAACGACTTAACGACGACCGACCTGTCGTTGGCAAGCGTTAATATCGGGAGCTCGGCGAACGCGCAGAGCGCACTGGCGAACCTCGACAGCGCGATCAGCGCCGTGGCGACCGCCCGCGCCGAATACGGCTCGATCCAGAGCCGGTTCGAGGTGACGATCTCCAACTTGCAAGTGACCAGCGAGAACTTCTCAGCGGCCGAATCCCGTATTCGGGATGCCGACGTGGCCTACGAGACGTCTGTGTTCACCAAGAACCAGATTCTCACGCAGGCCGGTGTGTCGGTGTTGGCGCAAGCCAACGCGCTGCCGCAGTCGGCCCTGGCCTTGTTGCAGTAAGGCGCTACCGGCGACACCGGTCCGGCCCCCTTCGGGGGCCGGACCGGTGATCGTTCGATAGGGAGGAGGCACCCATGGTCCGTGAAGTGACCGGTCATGGAGCTTTCCTGGTAGGGGGCGGGCGGGATGGAGAACCGACGGCCCGTCAGGTGGAAGGCCAGGCAGCTGAACAGAAGGCACACGTCGATCGTCCAGGAAGCGACGAGCAGGCGTCACCGTCGTTGGTCAGTCGCCCGGAGCGTGACGTGCCGGCGGTTGAGCGGGATCTCCACTACGAGGTGGATGAAGAGCTCAACCGGGTGGTCGTCAAGATTCTCGATGGAGAATCGGGGGATGTGATCCGCCAGATTCCACCGGAGAATCTGCTCAAGTTGGCGAAGGTGCTGAAGGACCAGGCGGGTTTGTTGTTCGATAAACACGTGTAGGACGAATTAGCGGGAGTACCCACGGATGGCCACAATTAGCTTTGGAGGGCTCGGCAATGGGCTGGACTTTGGCAAGGTGGTCGACCAACTGGTCAAGGTCCAGCGCGTTCCGATCGACCAACTGGAGGCGAAGAAAACGGCCCTCCAAACCAAACTAACCGACTATGGGACACTCGGGACGAAACTGCTGGCGCTTCAAAGTGCCTCGGACTCGCTCCGGCTCCAAAGCTCGTTCGATCGAACCTCGGCGTCCGTGAGCGACGAAGACGTCCTGGCGGTCTCAGCGAGTTCCACCGCAACCCAAGGTTCCTATCAACTTCGAGTCACGCAGCTTGCGACGGCGAACCAACTGGCGAGTAAGGCCGCGAAAGCGGTCGCAGCGACCTCCACCGACATCGTGAGTGGCTCCTCCGCCGGCTTTTCTTTCCGTGTCGGGACAGGGGCGGTGCAGACGGTGACGCTCGGGGATTCGGCGACGCTCGAGGATCTCCGCACGGCCATCAATGATCTTGGGGCCGGGGCGACGGCCTCCATCGTCAATGCCGGCACGTCCGCGACGCCGGCATATCGCTTGCTGGTGACGGCGACCAACACGGGCGCCGATCATGCCATTACCATCACGGCGGACGGGACCGATCTCGATTTTCTCAATACGACGGGAACCGGGGGAACCGACACCCTGCAGGCCGCGCAGGACGCGATGGTCGTGCTTGGCGATCCGTCGCAGACCGCGTTGACGATCCAACGCAGCAGCAATACCGTGACCGATGCGATTCCTGGCGTCACGCTGAATTTGAAGAAGGAAACCGCGCTCGGGGAGACCGTGGCGGTCAACGTCACGCTCGATACCGGGGCGATCAAGAAGAACGTGCAAGCCTTCGTCACCGCCTACAACGAAATCGTGCAATTCGTGAATGAGCGGGCCACGTACGATCCCGTCGCCAAGAAGGGGGGGATCTTCTTGGGAGACGGCGCGGCACGAACGACAATTGCCAACTTGCGGCAGGCGCTCGCTTCGGACGTGGCGGGTCTGACGATCTATTCGAGCGTCGGCCAAATCGGCTTCCAGACGGAACGTGATGGCACCATCAAACTCGATGAGGGCAAGCTCGACACGGCGCTTTCGACCAACTACACGGCCGTCAAGACGTTGTTCATCAATCAGACGACGATCACCGGCGTGGCGCAGCGCATCTCCGCGGCCGTGGATCGTCTCGATGACGTGGAAAGCGGGTCGGTGTCTGGCCGAAAAGACGGGCTCACTGAAGAAATCACCCGGTTATCCGATGATATCAAGCGGAAGGAAGATGCCCTCAGCGCTTTTGAGGAGCGGCTCCGACGCCAATATGCCACGCTGGACTCGTTGCTCAGCCAGCTCCAATCGCAGGGTGATTTTCTTCGTGCCCGCTTGAGCTCGTCACAGGGAGCCTCCAAATGATGCGACACGGCATTCAGCAGTATCAGCAAACGCAGGTGCTCACCGCTTCGGGCGTGCAACTCGTGGTTGTGCTGTACGATGGGGCGATCCAGGCCATGCAACTGGCGCGTGAGGGCATCCTGAACAATCAGCCTGCCGACAAGGCCCGTTTTTTGCGCCGCGCCGTGAACATCGTGACCGAGCTGTCCAACGTGCTCGACATGGAACGCGGGGGCGAGATCTCCATTTCGCTGCGGCGACTCTATGACTACGTGCTGGCGGAGCTGCTGCAGGCGAATTTGCACAACCAAGCCGACCGGCTGGACGGCCCGATCCGCTGTCTGGCGACCCTCCGCCAGGCCTGGCAGACCGTCGCCGCGCGCGGTGCGGACACCTATGCCGACACGACCCGGTGACACTGTGGAACGTGAGGTCGTCGACGTCGGTCGGCTGACCGAGCAGGCGTTGTCGGCTGCTGAACGTGGAGAGTGGGATCTCGTCGCCGCCTGTTACGATGAGCGGGCGAAACACCTCCAGGATGCGTTGCTCACGCCGCAGCTTGCGCGTACGCTCTTAGACTGGGACACCGCCGTGGCCGAGCGAGCCGCGCTCGCGCAGCGCGCGGCCGGCCGAGCCCTAACCGATGTCACGGCGATGCATCGGCAGTGGAAGGCGCTGTCTCACCACGTGGGCGACGGGCCGCACGTCGGAGAGCGATTGAATCGCCGGACCTGAAAGACGACACGTCATGCCGACTTCCCCTTCAACTTCCACCGCTCCCGGCGACCGCCGCGAATGGCTTCGCATCGATGATCGTCTGCCGCTCGAAGTGCGTCGGTCCGGCGACCACGGTGCAACCGAATTCGGCGGGCAGGAGCCGGACATGGTGGCGTCCCTCAATGAGTTCTTGACGAGGCCGACCCAGGATATTCTGCTGAACACCAAGCCGGGTGACCCGCAGGCGTTGCTCGTGCCGTGGATGATGAAGATGGATTGGACGCTGGGCGTGCTGTTGCAGGCGGTCGCACGCCTGGCGCAAGGTGGACTGCCCGTGCCGCGCATGACCGACGTCAATATCAGCGCGACCGGGATGAGTTTTCCCGCCACAGGCCCGTACACTCCGGGAGAAACCCTTGAGGTACGGCTGATCCTGCCGCCGTTTCTGCCGATCCAAACCGCCGCCGAGGTGGCCCGAGTGTCGGACCTTGGCGATCATCCGGCCGGCCGGTATCTCGTCGCCGTTCGATTCGTGGAGATGCGTTCGGACGATCAGGATCATCTGATCCGCCACATTCTCCAACTCCAGGCCGAGCGCTTGCGGACCCGCCAGCGCGGTCAGGCGGCCTGATCTACCTCCCCACGTGCTGCAGCCGGGGCGTTGTCTAGGCCGGCGCCGATCGATCCCCCTCAAGTTTGACCTCGAACGTCCGATATCACCAGTGACCATGAACGAGATCAACGTGACAGCAACCAGCAAGTTGCCGGACTCCGGACCCATGGCCGAGGGAGACATCCTGACGGTGCCCGAAGTCGCACATCTGCTTCGCGTCCCCAAATCCACCGTCTATAAGCTCGCGCGCTTGGGGCAATTGCCGGCTTCGAAAATCGGGAAGCATTGGCGCTTTGTGCGGCGCGATCTAGAGGCCTGGATGCATCAGGGTGGCCGGACCCACTGAGCAGACGCGTCACGGCGCCGGGTGCGGCCCGTGGCGGCGGCGCCGGCTGGGTGCGTCCACACGCAGGGCGCTTGGTTCCCGCAGGCTCTCCGGTGTCAGTGCAGTCGTGAATCGATGAGGTAAGCGGCAGTGGATATTCTGACGGTTCTGGGCGTCGTAGTCGCGATCGGATCGATCCTCGGCGGGCAGGCGCTGGAAGGCGGTCATGCGGGATCGATCATGCAGGCGACCGCTTTCATCATCGTGATGGGCGGCACGATGGGAGCCTGCTTCGTTCAGAATCCGATGCACGTCATCCTCAAGAGTGTGTCCCTGCTCTCCCTCGCGCTGTTCAATCCCAAACTCGATCCCAAGACGCAGTTGAAACAAATTGTGGATCTCGCGCAAGTGGCCAGGAAGCAGGGCCTTCTGGCACTCGAAGGGAAGGTCAAGGAAATCCAGGACCCGTTCTTTCAGAAAGGCGTGCAGCTGATCGTCGACGGCACGGAAGGCAAGATGGTGCGTGAGATCCTCGAGGTCGAGATGGAGCACCACGAGGAGGAAGGCCTCACTGCGGCGAAGGTCTGGGAGGCGGCCGGCGGCTACGCACCCACCGTCGGGATTCTCGGCGCGGTGCTCGGGCTCATTCACGTCATGGAGAACCTGGCCGATCCTTCAAAACTCGGCGGCGGAATCGCGACGGCATTCGTCGCGACGGTGTACGGCGTCGGAGCCGCGAACCTGTTTTTTCTTCCGCTGGCGAGTAAGATCAAGTTGAAGATCAAGGCGGAGTCTCATTGCCGGACGATGTTGATCACGGGCTTGGTGGGTATTGCGTCGGGCGAGAATCCGCGGCAGCTCGAGGAAAAGCTGGCGGGGTATGTCGGTGGGGCGCATGGCGCCGAGAAGAAACACTGACATTGTCATGCGGTGAAGCGTAAATCGTGACGCGTAAATCGTGACGCGTAGATCGTGAAGCGTCTCTCGAGGAGGAGTCCTTCAACGGGCGACGAGATGCGAGATTCGAACGACGAGAGGGTCCACGATGGCCAAGCATAAACACGAAGAGCACGAAAATCATGAACGGTGGCTGGTGTCCTATGCCGACTTCATCACGCTGCTCTTTGCGTTCTTTGTCGTGATGTACTCGGTCTCTTCCGTCAACGAAGGGCGGTTCCGCGTGGTCAGCGAATCGATTCAAGCGGCCCTCAAGCCCGTCGTCAGTTCCCCGGCCTCCAATCGGCTGTTCGCCATGGGCGATCACAAGTCGGCGCTGACTCCGGTGATCTCCAAGAAGACGCAGATCGTCAGAAAGCTCCAGGAGGTCCTCTCCAGTCGGGCCAGGGAGTTTAAGTTCGTGGAGCATGTGTCGATTGCCGAGTCGGATACCGGCATGCGCGTCTCCATTGCCGACAACATGATCTTCGAGAGCGGGCAAGCGGAGCTGCGGGCCGAGGCCTTCCCGTTGTTGGAGGCGTTGGCCGAGGTGTTGGGCGACCCGAGCGTGCGGGACATCCGTGTCCTGGGGCATACGGATAATGTGCCCATGCGCTCTGCGCAATTTCCTTCGAATTGGGAACTCTCGTCGGCGCGGGCCGTGACGGTGGTGCGGGCACTCAGCGAGCTGTACGCGGTGTCGCCGGACAAGTTATCGGCGGCGGCCCACGCGGAATACAAGCCCGTCGCGGACAATTTGAACCCGGAGCATCGGGCGAAGAATCGCCGAGTCGAATTGCTCGTCGTGATGGCGGGGGATGGGCCCGGGAACCTGCTCGCGGACGGGTTGAAAAAGGACGGCTCGGACGCTCCGCAAGTCAACAACGAGGTCGATCCTGTGAAGCAGTAGGGCGCTCCTGCAGTTCGTGCCTCAAGCCTTCCTTGTTGTCAGACCAGTCCTACGGGCGAGTTTCCTTCCATCCTGCCTAGGAATCAGATGCTCCCGATGGGGTTCCGGTCCTGCTTGGGCGACACTGTGGCCATGATGAAGACTGGGTTGTCACAGTTCATGCCATCCAAGGCGGGGGAGGACCGTATGCCGTCACTGCTGATAGCTGATGACCATGATATGGTGCGCACACTTCTCGCCGATTATTTCAAAGAGGCCGGCTATGCCGTCCGAAGAGCCAAGGACGGGGCCCAGGCAATCGAGCAACTTCGGCAGGGGGCTGTCGATGTCATGCTCGTGGATCTGCACATGCCGGGAGTCAATGGTTTGGACACGATCAGGCGCGCCCGTCAGGCGTTTCCTCTGGCGCACACCCGGGTGATCCTCATGTCCGGTGACTACCCCGACATCGGGCAACAAGAGATCGAGGACGTCGGCTTTCTCGTCGGGGCCCATGCCGTGGCCTATAAGCCATTCAGTCTGCCGCAACTGTTGCAACTCGTCCAAGAGCAACAAGCGCTTACACCCTTTACCTGCCGCCAAACCTACTATCTCCCCAGTCCAGTCGTACAGCTCTCCTAGATAGGGCCCCAGTCCATTCGGGCCTAGTTGGGCTCGCCAGAGGACCTTGTTTTCCCCTGCCTCCTGTGGAAGGATAGTCCATCCTTATTTATCCTATTTCTCCAGGCGTACTTTGTGTTGGGCTCCAGAGCACAGCAACTGATTGTCCCGTAATCCACAGGTGGCCTGCCAGTGCTGGACGTCGGCTCCAGTGTGCGGGTCATAGAGATGAGCGGACGACCGTGGCCCTTTGTTACGTCAGGATGAATAGGCTTTCCCGATGAGCCCTCGGCTGCACGGCCGCGCGGTTCCCCTTCAGCCCGAACCTCACGGGGCGGGAAGACCCGGTCTGCTCGCTCGGCTCGATGGAGCAGAGGTGGGCCGATGATCCTCCGCGGACCCGAAAGCCTCCAGTACCCCTCCCGAAGGGAATTTCAGCACCTTGGGGAGATCATGTACAAGATGAGGTCGATCAAAGGCCCGGCTGATCTCCCTCTCTTGACTCAGACGGTGGGAGAGCTAGTCCCTCACCACTATTCCGGATGCGGCGTCTTCAACCTCAAGGCCTGTGCGGTCAAAGTGGGATATTCTAACTACGGAGAGGAGCATACGGGGCTCTACGCCACTCAAGGGTTCATGACCGATCCGGCCATCCAACTTTTGCAGCGGGCTAATATTGGTACGGTCTCAAGCGAGGATGATCCGACCATCACTGTTCCGCGAGCGGTCACGAATCTGAAGCTAGATTCGGGGATCACCACCTGTCTGACCGTCGGGGTGCGCGGGGTATTGGGCATGTGCACCTATTACGCTTTCAGCAACTTTGACAAGAAACTGCTCCTGAAGCTGAGAACCATGATGCAGATACTTGCTCCGCACCTTCATTTGGCGTACATGCAGGCCACAACAGCTGTGGAATCCGAACCGCCGCTTGAACACCGATTCATGCTTACCCCGCGAGAGGAAGAGATCATGAGATGGGTGGCTGAGGGGAAAACAAACTGGGAGATCTCCATCATTCTCCGAGTCAGCCTCAATACCATCAAATTCCACCTCAAGAACATCTATCAGAAGCTAGGCGGGGTGGAAAACAGGTGGACGGCTGTCGCTCAGTGGCAGTGGAGCAAGGGCGGATACGTTCTGGAACTGGGACAGGGTAACCCACACACAGGTGTGGCGCGAGGCCGTGAATAGCTCCGATCCTCGCGTCATCCCATGAGTTGGCCAACCCCGAGGCAATGGGTTGCGGGCACACTCTCCTTCAGATGGTTCCCCACCTAGAGCAGGTTTATTCTCACTAGCACCTCGGCCAGGGCGTGCCGCAGTCTAGACGCAGGCAGTTCCGGCCTCAACGCCCGGCGACTCAGTAGCCTCCAGTGCATTCATTTCGAGCGGCCGACCAGGCTCCCGCGGAGAGAAGCGAACCGACAGCCCTTTCGGCGCCATGAGAAAGTCGAAGGCTTCCTCCACCGGGAGGCTGCCTGGCTGCTTCTCAACCTGGAAATTTCGGCACAGCATTGCCATCGCGGCCTTCAGTTCCAGAAGCGCAAGATTCCGCCCGGGGCAGAAGCGGGGCCCCGCGCCGAAGGGAACGAAGGCCCTGGTATTGTGCCGCTCGAACTCGGTGGAATTCCTGTCTGTATGAGCAAGCCAGCGTTCAGGTCGAAATCCATCGGCCTCACTAAAGGCCGTCTGTTGGGTCGAACTCTGGCGCACTAAGAGAAATATCGCTGTCCCCTTCGGAATCTCCACTCCACCCAACTCCACGTCCTGGTTGGTGCCCAGGAAAAGAATGGGAAACACTGCTTTGAGCCGCATGGTTTCGAAGGCCACGGCCTCCGTATATTTGAGTTCATCCGCGTCACTGAACTCTTGCAGCATGTTGGAATGCCCAAGGACGCGATCGATCTCCTCCTGCATTCGGCATTGTACGTGCGGATGTTCGGTCAGGAAGTGCAACATCCAGGCCATTGTGGCGGCTGTGGAGTCCTCGCCCCCAATGAGCATCGTGAGCACATTGCCGAAGATTTCGTCATCTGTAACCGCTGCATCTCCAGCGGTTTGGGCGGCTAGCATGGCCTCGAGGAAATTGGTGGGGTGACTGGCCAGGTCTGGCTGGTCAGTGAGTCGTTGCCGGGCATGCGCAATGAATTGCCCCAACGCTTTGCGGATTGCTTTGAGTGATTCCTCCAAAGCGCGGTCGGCGGGAAGCTTCACGAAATGCCAATAGGGGAATGGTGCATTGATGCGGCGATTGACCATCGGAAACACCCGCTCAAGATGCCGCTGAATGTCATCGCCCTTGTCTTCGAGGGTGTTGACGTCATAGCCGAAAGCGAGATTGCTGGTGACGTCGATCGTGTAACGCATCAGATCCTCTTGAGCATCGATGGCTCGGCCCTCGCTCGTGGCCCGATCCCAGCGCTGTTTGAGGCGTGCGGTAACTTTCACCAAGGTCGGGAAAAAACTACGCAAGTGTGCGGTATTGAGCGCCTGCATTGCTGTGCGACGTTGCCGTACCCAGTGTTCGCCTTCCGCGGAAAACACGCCGTCGATTCCCATCTCCTTCAAGACTGGCTCGATGGCCTCGAGTCGGCGGTAAGCCGCCGGCCTTTTTCGTAGAACCTCGTTAATCAGGTCCGGATCTGACACAGCGACCACGGGCTTATTGGCGATCCGGAAGCGATATACCGGCCCGTAGACGTCCGCCCATCGTTCGAGCACAGAGTGCAGATGTTTGAGGTCGAGTTGCAGCACATTTCCCAGAAGCGGGAGGCCGTCGGGTCCAGGCAGCGATTTGAGGCTACGCCCGAGCGACCGTAAAGACCCCTTCGAATCGGGAGCTGCAGCGCTTCCGCTGTGAAACGGACAACCCGCTTCAAGTGATGTAGCCATGGTCGACCTCCTGGCGAGAGTGAGATACCAAATAGCGTACCGCCCATCGATCGGGCGACAGGCGCACGCAAACAGGCGTGACGCTACACCGGAACCCCCACCCTGAGACCTACCCGGTCGGGTAGGTCCCTTCCCGCTCAACTTCTTCTAGAGTGCGCCGTCATTGTCCTGTGGCCCGAGAAGGCTTGTTGGAAGGAGGCGCCCTATGTCGAGCATGCAATGTCAGGCGGCCAGTTTGGCTGAGGTGCGAGCTTTGGGGGAGTTATTGCAGCGGCGAAAAACGCGGCGGTTCGGCTGTGGCATGGAAATGCCCGCCGGCCCACTACGGTACCGCAGCACCACCAAGCCGATCCCGCTGTCGCGCGAGGAAGTCCATTGGTTGTTGTACGCGGGTGTGGGCGAGTCGGGGAGACATCTGGCGGACATGCAATACGTCCGCCGACCGAATCACGAAGACGGACAGGGGATGGCGGTCATGGGATTTGACGGGCGCACGGTGCCGAGCGCCTGTGCCGCCAATACCACGAAACTGTTCATCTCGGATGATGAGGGCGTCTGGTTTGTGTCGCGAGTCGCGCACCCCGATACGGGAGGCGAACCGGAACTGGTCCGCCTGCAGTCGGGCCGAATCGCGATTCCGCGCCAACTGCCCTTCATGCTCTCCTTCAACCAGTGGTACGCCAACCGACCGGGCAGTCTGTATATCGTTCCGGTCACGGAGGTGGCGAGGGTCTACATCAATCTCCTGCTCGTGCTGCTCAGTGAAGAATACGGCTACTTCATCGTCGATACGGACAATGGGGGCGCGGCCTGCGGATTGGATGATTTTCGTGCGAGTCGGGGCGGCCACTTGCACGATGATCCCGCGAAGCGCCGCATGCTGACCCTTCGGGACGTCGATGCGGCGATTTCGGACACCGCGCTCCAAGAGCAAGGCGCGGTGTGCCAAAACATGTTTCTCATGGAGCAGGCCTTGGGGCTTGGCGGCGGCATCCACAGCGTCGGCAGCGGACGACACGTGCTTGGGTGGGAGCCGCAGGTCTTCCCGGGGCTCGGGTTCCATTTCCGCCAGACAGGGGTGAACGGGGTGCGCGCCAATCCAGTGGGGGTGCCGTCAGTGTGGGAAGGGCCCTGCCCGCCGTTCGAGCCGTCGATGGAGTCGGCGGTCTTCAAGCTCGTTGGATCGAAGTTCGGTCTGCATGGGCTATACGGGTCCAACTCGAAGCAACCATGGGTTCGGGGTGAAGGCGACGCGGGTATCGTGCCGCACGAGCCGCTGGCGGTGGACGCTACGATCAGGTTCTGCGAATACGTCCACCGGACCTATGGACGGTTCCCGGCCCACGTCGATGCTTTCAAGACGGTGGTGGCGTTCCAGGCGCATCACGTCGATGTGGAGTTTTATGACCACTTCTACCCACAGGAGATGCTGCCGCAGGCCCATCGAGACCACCTGGCCGCGTGGCACGGCATCGAGTCGCTCGAGGAGATCCGTCTGACTGCCGACGAGGGGAAGGAGGTGGCGTCATGAAGCAGGATCGCCGCGTCGTCATTACCGGCCTCGGGGTTGTCTCGCCGTTGGGTATCGATCCGAGGATGTTTTGGCATCTGCTCAGTCGAGGAGAAAGTGGGGTAGCGCCGATCACGTCTTTCGACACGTCACCGTTTGGGGCCTGCCTCGGGGCCGAGGTCAAGGACTTCGACCCTGCCGATTTCCTGCCACGCAAGCAGGTCCGTCGCATGGGGCGTGTCACGCATTTTGCCGTGGCTTCGGCGATGATGGCCGTGCGCGATGCCGCGCTCGACCTCGACCGCGAAGATCGTCTCCAGGTCGGCGTCTCGATGGGCACCTCTATTGCGGGGCTGAAGGAAGCGTTGGAAACCCACGACAGCATTCAACGAAAACAGTACCAACACACGAATCCATTCGCGATGACCTCCACGTTTCCCAACGCCGTGTCCGCGGAGATTGCGATTGCGCTCAACGTCCATGGCACCTGTGAGACCTATTCGAATGGGTGCTCGTCCACGGCGAATGCCATCGGACGCGCCTACGACCTGATCACGGCGGGCCACTCCGAGGTCATGATCGCCGGCGGATCCGAAGCCCCGCTGCATCCCAGCATTTTTTCGGTCATGGAGGCAGGGCGGACACTGGCCGCAGACGAGCGTGGCACCATTCGCAACCATCCACGCCCGTTCGATCGAACGCGATGCGGGATGGTGCTCGGGGAAGGAGCCGGCTGCGTCGTGCTGGAAGAATATGAACACGCGCGCCGCCGGGGCGCCAAACTGTACGCGGAACTGGAAGGCTGGTCGTTCACGTGCGACGCCTATTCCATGGCCAAACCCCTGGAAACCGGAGCCCTCCAACAGCGCGCCGTCGCCCAGACGCTCATGGCCGCGCGCTGGTTTCCAGAGGAAGTGGACTATGTGAATGCCTGCGGTCTAGGCACCATCGACCTCGATGCGATTGAAACGGCCACGATCAAGCGGGCCTTAGGGGGGCATGCGTACCGGATCCCGGTCAGCTCGTTCAAGGCTGCCCTGGGCCATGCGTTTGCAGCGAGTGGCGCGTTTCAAGTGATCGGCACGGTGCTTGCGTTGGAGCACCAATTTATTCCTCCGACCTTGCATCTGACGACGCCAGACCCCGACTGTGACCTGGACTATGTCCCGTTGCGCGGACGGCCCTTCCACGGACGACGCGCCCTCATCAACAGTTTCGGATTCGGGGGAAAAAATATCGTACTGGCGCTCTCGCGCGGTGAGGGGATCGGCGTCAGGACCGGCCTCTCCGAAAACATGGACTGGGAGGCCGCGGGCCATGTCGCGCTCAGCGCCATGACGGCGACGCCAGAAATCCGGGGCGATGGCCAGGTTCGAAACGTGAGCCCGCCATCGACCCCGTAACCCCTCGAGCGGGGGTGGAGAGACAGGAGCCACGACCCAAGAATGGTCATGACTTCGATCGGATGGGTTAGGACAGAATGGACCTATTGTGGAATAGGGTAGGACGCGTACAATCATCCCCCTCGACAGACCTGCCACATGGAGGGGGTTCGTATGCAAGTGATTGATCGTATGCCGGCAGCTGAGCCGACCGAGTCGTCCGGGGTCTCGCTTTCAGGCGAGGCTCGGGCCCATCTCTATAGTGCCATTCTCGACCACATTACGGATGCGGTTGCCATCATCGACCCCTCCGGGCTCTACCTTGAGCAGAATCCGGCGCATGCGGCGCTGATCGGCTATTCGGACGAGGAGCTGCGCGGACAGACGCCTGCGTTGCACTTGGGGCACGAGGCGGCCGGAAAGATCATGGCTCACTTACGAGCCGAAGGCGCCTACCGTGGGGAGGTGGAGTCGCGAACCAAGCTAGGGGAAATCAAGATAGTGGAATTGTCCGCGTTCGCCGTGCGGGACTCGCACGGCAGGCCCCTGTGCTACGTCGGAACTAAGCGAGACATGACTGGGCGCCGGCGCATCGAAGAGGCCTTGGTGGATGTGCGGGGAGCGCTGGAACGGGAACAGCAGGAAAAACAATCCCACGAAGCCGCCCGTGCGGCGTTGGAGGAGAGCGAGCGGCGACAGCGGTTCCTACTCGAGAAGATCCCCGCGGTCCTCTGGGCGACGGATTGCCAGTTACGATTCACGCTCTCCACCGGAAGCGGGTTGAAACAGCTCGGGCTGAGGCCCAACCAAGTCGTCGGCATGACGTTCATGGAGTATTTCCAGATCGAGGATCCTGAGGCGCTGCCCGTCACCGGCATGCTGCGGGCGCTCGCGGGCGAGACCGTAAGCTTTCAACAGGACTGGCAAGGCATCACGTACGAATCCTTGGTGGAACCGCTGTACAACGGCGATGGGCGGATCATCGGGACGATTGGGCTGTCGCGGGATATCACCGAACGGCGACGGGTGGAGGATGCCCTTCGAGTCCAAGGACTGGAGCTCTCCACCTTGTTTGACAACGCCCCTGAAGTGATTGCCCGCTACGATCGGGAGGGACGCATCATCCGTGTCAACCGGGCGATTGAGGAGGCCACGGGATTGCCACCTGCGGCTGTCTTGGGCAAGACCTTCCGTGAGTTGGGCGCGCCGACGAACGTAGCCGACCTGTGGCAGCGGTCTCTTGAGACCACGGTCGCGACGCGAAAGGAACAAGACGTCGAATTCGAGTTGCCCAGCCCACGAGGACCGCGGTGGTATCAGTCACGCATGATTCCGGAATGGGGTCGACAAGGGGAGATCGAGACGGTGTTGGTGCTCTCCCGCGACATCACCGAACGCAAGCAGGCGGAACAGGCGCTCCGTGAGAGTGAAGCGCAATTTTCCAAAGCCTTTCATGCGAGTCCGCATTCAATCGGGATCACCGATCTCGAAACTGGTCGCTGCATCGACGTGAACGACACCTGTCTCAATCTCTTCGGCTATCGGCGTGAACAGGTCATCGGCGAGACGACCCTGAACCTCGGCATCTGGCCGAATCCCGAGGATCGGAAGCGGCTCATCGACACGCTCCTAGAAGGGAAGGCCGTGCGGAATATGGAGATGAGCTTTGTCGTGAAGAGCGGCGAGAAGAAACAGATCCTCGTCTCTTCGGACATGATCGTGCTGAACGGAAAGCGCCATCTGCTGACGGTCGGGGCCGACATCACCGAACGCAAGCGGATGGAGGAGGCTCTGCGGGAAAGCGAGGAACGATTGGCCTTGGCTGCCGAGGGGTCGAGTGACGCGCTGTGGGATGGCCGATGCCTGCCCGGCAAACATTGGAGTGACCCGGACAATCCGATCTGGTGGTCTCCAAGGATCCGTGAGATGCTCGCCCTCGAGAACAATGAGCCGTTCAACACCCTTGGCCAGTGGGCCGCCCGAGTGCATCCGGACGATCTGGGCTTCGTGATGGAGGCCTTGACCGCACACGTCGAGCAGCGGCTGCCCTTTGACAGGGAATACCGGATTCGGACCAGTCGCGGCGATTACCGTTGGCTTCGAGGCCGCGGCCAAGGAATGTGGGACGAACTGGGACGACCCTACCGCATGGCCGGTTCTTGCCAGGATATCACGGACCGGAAGCAGGCGGAGGAGGCGCTGCGTGAGAGTGAAGAGCAGTTTAGAATGATGTTCGACGATGCCGGCATCGGAATGTGCCGCGTGGACATGACGGGACGGTTTCTGCGGGTCAACGGAGCCTTTTCCGCGTTGGTGGGGTACAGTCAGGAGGAGTTGGCGACGCTCCGTTTCAAGGACCTGACGCATCCGGACGATGTCGACCGCAACCTCGCCTTGTTTGACCAAGCGAAGGCTGGAGAGATCGCCCACTACGCGCTGGACAAGCGATATTGCCGAAAAGACGGCCGTGTGGTGTGGACGTCGCTGGTGGGTTCGGTCGGGTATGACCGCGAGGGGCGTCCAGCCTACGTGCTCGCCCAACTTCAGGACATCACGGAACGCAAACGGGCGGAGGACGCTCTTCGTCATTCTCAGGATAAGCTTAATCAGGCGTTGCACGCCTCCAATACCGGATTGTGGGAATGGAACACGCGGAGCGGCGAGGTGTCCTACTCCAATGAATGGAAGCGGCAACTGGGGTATGACGAAGGAGAGTTGGCGGATACGTTTGAGACGTGGGAATCACGTCTGCACCCAGACGACCAACAACGGACCAGAGACTATGTTCGCTCGTACTTAGCCGCCCCCGCCTCGAGTTATCAGCAAGAGTTTCGTCTACGGCACAAGGATGGTTCCTACCGGTGGATCGCGGCCCGTGCCTCGTTTGTCGTGGAGCCAGACGGACAACAGATCCGCCTGCTTGGATCACACACCGACATTACAGATCGAAAGCTGGCCGAGGAGGCGCTGCGCGCGAATGAGGGGCGCTTGCGCGCGGCCTTTGACAACGCCGCGATCGGGATGGTGATGGGAAGCCATGTGCATGGGAACGGGATTGATGAGGTCAATCACGCCTTTTGCGCAATGTTGGGGTACAGTGAGCGCGAGTTAAAAACCCTCGGTATGAACGGCATTACCCATTCGGAGGATGTGGCGACGAGCCAGGCCTTCATCAAGCGGCTGGTCGCGCGAGAGATCGACTCAGGCACCATCGAAAAACGCTATGTCAAGAAAGACGGGACGATGGTATGGGCCTTGACCAGCCTGTCGTCGATCCGCGATCGAGAGGGGAACTACGTCGAATTACTCGCATTAGTCCAAGACATCACGGAGCGCAAGCGTACGGAAGAGGCGTTGCGGGAGTCGGAGGATCGGTATCGGCGGCTGGTCGACTTGTCCCCATCCGGGATCTTTGTGTACTGCGAGGGAAAGACGGTCTACGTCAATCAGGCGGCCTGCCGGATCATGAAGACCGAGCGACCGAAAGACCTTCTGAATCGTTCCGCGTTTGAGTTTATGCACCCCGATTGCCTGGCCGAGGTGAAGGACAATGCGAGGGCCTTGCTGGAGGGAGGCGAACCAGTCCGGCGCGCGGAGCGCAAGTACGTCGCCTTCGATGGCCAGGTGGTCGACGTGCTCGTGGAAGCGGGCCCGATCAGCTGGAAGGGAAAGCCTGCCATCCTGGGGATTTTTTCTGACATTACCGACCGCGTGCAGGCGGAGCAGGCTCGACGGCGGAATCACGCCGTGCTCTCGGCGATCATGGATGGGTCCATCGATATCGTCTACGTCAAGGATCTCGATGGCCGCTACGTCCATATCAATCAGACGGGGGCACGAGCCCTGGGGATGTCGATTGAAGAAGTGATCGGACGCACCGATCACCAATTGTGGTCGGCCGATCTGGCGGCCTCGTGCAGCGCCGCCGATCAACGTGTGTTGGCAACGGGTGAACTCGTCACTACCGAGGAAACGTCCACGGCTAATGGAACCGCGACGGTCTTTCTGACCACCAAAGTTCCCTATCGAGACCCTGAAGGACGGATCATCGGGGTCATCGGCGTCTCGCGCGATATTACCGAACGGAAGCGCACCGAGGAAGCGCTCCGATTAAGCGAAGGCCGCTATCGCATGCTGGTTGATGGGCTGCGGGATGTCGTCTACCTCTTGGCGCCAGAGGGACTCATCTTATCCCTGAACCCGGCATTCGAAGCGCGGACCGGGTGGCTTCGGGAAGAGTGGATCGGGAGGCCGTTTCTCGACCTCGTGCATCCGGATGACCGCGAGGGGGCGGTGCTGGGGTTGAAGCGAGCGCTGGCCGGGGTGAAGGATACACGCACCGAGTTGCGCATTCGCACGAAGAACGGGGACTGGATCATTGTTGAGGGAGCCGGGGGACCCTACGAGGAACATGGCCGGGTCTGCGGCGTGCTGGGAGTCGCACGGGATATCACGGCTCGCGTCAAGGCCGAGCGGGCCCTGAGCAAGACCCAGGCCGACCTTCGCCGCATCACGGATGCGATTCCCGGATTCGTCTATCAATATCGGGTGGGGCCGGATGGGGCGCAGAGTTTTCCGTTCGCAAGCCGTGGCACGAAAGATCTGTTGGGGTGCGACGCAGCTGAGCTGGAGGCTGACGCCATGGTCGGGTGGAGGACCGTGGTGCCTGAGGATGTTCCGGCGATCCAATCCACAATAGCAGTTTCGGCGGCCAATCTGACCCCATGGACGCATGAGTTTCGAGTACGTTCGTCAGACGGAGTCGTGAAGTGGATTCGTGGCAGTTCTCTTCCGGAACGCCAGGAAGATGGTGCCACGGTGTGGTACGGGTTGTTCACGGACGTCACCGCCCCTCGGGAAGCGGAACAACAGCTGCGGTTGACCCAATTTGCCATGGACCATGCCGCCGACGCCATTCTCTGGGCCGGCCCGGACCGGCGGCTGGTCTATGCCAATGAGGAGGCCTGCCGCTCCCTCGGTTACTCAAAGCGCGAAATGTTGCAGTTGAGCATCTCGGATATTGCGCCCCAGCACGATCCGATCCGGTTCGAGCAACGGTTGGCCCTATTGAAGCAGGGGCAGACCGATCAATACCAATCGTTCCACCGGGCCAAGGATGGGCGCGAGTTTCCAGTCGAAGTGTCCATTCGATATTTAGAACACAACGGCGTCGGCTATACCTGCGGGATTGCCCGGGACATCACGGAACGTAAGCAGTTCGAGCAACAACTTCGCCATGCGGATCGGTTGGCCACGCTGGGAACCATCACCGCCGGTGTGGCGCACGAACTCAACAACCCCTTGTTCGTCATCAGCGGGCATCTACATCTGATCGAGCGCAAGCTGGTGCGACGGCAGTTGAAGGCGTTGCGGAAAGAATTGATGGCGGCGCAGGATGCCGCGGAGCGCGCGACCAATATTGTCAGCCAATTCCTCAATACCGCGCATGGGTCGGTCGACATGAGGGTGCCTTGCGATTTGGCGGAAATCATGGAGCAGGTGCTGGTGCTGATGCGCAATGAATTTCGCGCGCGGCATATCCACGTGGAGCGCTCCGTGGCCCTTGCGGTGCCTTCCGTGTCGGCCGACCCGCAAGCCCTCACACAGGTGTTTCTCAACCTGTTCACGAACGCCTGTCAGGCGTTGGAGTCGGCTTCAGGGACGGGCCTGATCTCCGTTGAGCTGCGGGCGACAGAATTTCAGGGCCTGGTGGCGGTGGAATGCCTGATTCGCGACAACGGACCGGGGATTGCGCCGGATCTGCTGCCGCGGATCTTCGATCCGTTCTTTACCACGAAGCCAGTCGGTGAAGGGACCGGGTTGGGCCTGGCGATTTGTCACCGGATTGTCTCAGAACTGTGCGGCACGCTCACCTGTGAGAGCCGAATTGGGGAGGGCGCGACCTTCACTATGCGCCTGCCCGCGAGCGGGTCGAGTGCCTCGCGCCTCTCGCTGCGGCAGTCAACTCGCCGCAGGAAGGGGTAACGCCTCGATGCCGTCTCCCTGCATCTTGATCGTCGACGACGACCCTCAGATTCAAAGTATGCTCAAGGAGTTTCTCTCCGACGAAGGATTCCGCGCGGTGACGGCTGAGAGCACCAAGGCTGCGATCGCCGCGGTTCGCCGGGAGGTTCCGGATCTGGTCTTGCTCGACATGCGGCTCTCCGATGGGAACGGACTTGAATTGCTGAAGTCTCAACTGTTGCCCGAACTGGGACCCTATCGCGTGATCATGCTGTCGGCCTTCGCCAGTCATAAAGATGCGGAAGAGGCGGTCCAAGCCGGCGCCTTCGATTACGTATCAAAGCCGGTCTCACTACCGAAGCTCGCCATCACCATCCGGAATTGTCTCCGGCTGCAAGAGCTCACTCGTGAGATCGCCACGCTCGCCCCTGATGGGAATGTGCCCGTGTCCTTGAGCGACATCGTTGGGATGAGCCCTCGCATCTTGGAGTTAACGGATCAGATCAAGCGAGTGGCCCCGTATGATGTCCCCGTGTTGATTCTTGGGGAGAGCGGATCGGGGAAGGAACTCGTTGCCCGAGTCTTGCACGCATTGAGCGGGCGCCGGCAAGCGTCTTTTGTCCCGCTCGATTGCGGCGCGATCCCGCATGAGCTGATGGAGTCTGAACTGTTCGGTCATGAGGCGGGGGCCTTCACGGGCGCCACACACGTGAAGCCCGGCCGCATGGAACGAGCGGAAGGCGGCACGCTGCTGCTCGATGAGGTCGGGAACCTGCCGGTGGGCGTGCAGGCGAAATTCCTGCGCCTGTTGCAGTTCAAAGAATTTGATCGGCTCGGCGGGCGCAGCCCGATGAAGGCGGATGTGCGCATTCTGGCCGCGACGAACGCGAACCTCGAACAGATGGTCGAGGCCGGCACCTTCCGACGCGACTTGTACTACCGGCTCAACACGGTCGTTTTGCGCGTGCCTCCGCTTCGCGAGCGACGGGGGGATATCTCGCTATTAGCACATGTGATGCTCCTGCGCGCCAATCGCGCCTACGGCACCAAGGTGCAGGGCATTTCCGCCCAGGCGTTGCGGTTGTTGGAAGAGCAGCCTTGGCTGGGCAATATTCGAGAACTGGAGAACTCCATCCGGGCGGCCGTCATCGTGGCGGATCGCATCATCCGGCCCCAACATCTGCCCGTGCCTCTGCGCCTGCCGACGTCGGCGGAGGGAAAGGGCGGTCGCGCGCGGGGGGAGGGCGAACGAGATGACGAACAACCGGTTCCGGAGGGGTTGTCCCTGTCACAGATCGGACGACTCGCATCGGAGGCTGCGCAGCGGCACGCGGTCATCCGCGTGCTGGAGGACACGGGATGGAACAAGGCAGAAGCGGCCCGGCGGCTTCGAATCGACTATAAGGCTCTGCACCAGAAATTGCGGCGTTGGGGAATTCACCCTCCGCGACGGAAACGATGATTGAATTCGGCGTTCCCCTCGGCCCGTCCTGCCCAATCCGTATATTTCCACCTTGAGCGGAGTCGGTTGTTCCCTGAGTTGCCTCCCTGGGTTGCCAGACTATGGTCGTCCGACCATAGAGTCTGGTGGCTCAACCCTACTGGTCATGTTGATCTTCGACTAGTAGGGCCGTTCAGCCGGGGAGCAACGTGCCGACCCCATGGTAAATCAACGAGATGCGAAGGCTGCCCCTTCCATATGTTTAACCGTCGTCCATCCGTGGCTGGTATGAGAAGTGCTATGGGATCCCTGACTGTTCTGTACGTTCTGACTGATGAGGTTCAAGTGGGGCTATTGAACTGCGATTACAATCTCGCGAGAGCAACGGCTGTGCCTCTGTATGGAGCTCTGTACTCATGACGGAGGAGGTCCCATGTTCACACGTGCGGATAGCGTGGCGGTGCAAGAGGCTGTGATGACGGCAAAGACAAAGCGGATTCGTTTGTTCTTGATCGACCCCCATGAACTCGAGCGTATCGGCATGCGGATCGTGCTGGGCCAAGCAGACGAGTTTGTCGTGGTAGGTGAGGAACGCACGTGGAAGGCCGCGGCGCCGAAAATCGAACGCCTTCATCCGGACGTCGTGGTGATGGATCTCTCGACCCCGGAAACGGAACGCCCGGAGCTACTCCAGGATGTGTTCGAGGTCTGCCGCGACAAGCGTGTGCTCTTCATGGCGCATCGTTTCGAGGAGGCGACGCTCGCGAGCGTCGTCCGCGCCGGGACCTATGGGTGCATGCTCAAGAATGTGAGTCCGAACGAGCTCGCTCAGGCGGTGCGGGCTGTGACGGAAGGACAAAGTGTCATCGATCCTCGATTGACGAGCACGCTCTTCGGCCTGGTGCGCGACGCCAAAGAAGGGAAGGGGCGAAAGTCTCCGTTGTCGGCACAAGAGCGTCGCCTGCTGCCCTTTCTGGCACAAGGTTTGACCAACAAAGAAATTGCCAAAGAGATGAAACTCAGCGACAAGACGGTCAAGAATTACCTCGTCAATATCTACAAGAAACTCAACATCTCTCGCCGGAGCCAAGCGGCGGCAATCTATTCCCGGTCGGCGACGAGCGAGCTATCCTACGTGTCTCCAGTGAACGCGGGCGGCCATTCGAACGGTCCCAATTCCCCGCGGCCTGCGTAGTCCTTATCGGGCGCCCTTCCTCAGCCTCTTGACAGTCCCTCTCTGCGCACGCGATGGTGTAAGGTGTTCTCGCACCATCGGTCTCCCGTTCTCATTGAGGGGACGCGCGGATGACGGCTCGATCACGTTGGGTGCTCGTCCTTATGGTGATCGCGGGTCTGCTCGTGGGGGTAGCCTGTACGCCAGCCGTGCCCGCGTCCCATCTCCCGGAATATCTCCCTCGCCCGTCGGACAGCGCAGGCGATGTGTTGCCGGTGCTGCCGCCAAGTGGGCGGATTCCAGCGGGGCTCGTGTTGATCACGCCTCCCCAGGAGCCAGCCGACTCAAGCGCGGCCGCTGAAGCCGTCCGTGCCGACGCAGCCAATCGGCTGGCGCAAGAGCTGACTCGGACGACGCCATTCTCGATCCAAAAACTGTTCGATTTGCCGACCGGCGCTCGCGAGACCTCTCCGGAGCGGCTGGCTGAGTTTGGCCGCGCCCAGGGGCTGAACCATCTGTTGGTGGTTGTCGCCTCCAGCGAGGAGCAAGAGTATCCCATCACCATCTTTCTCGGGTGGGTCAGCCACCGGCAACCTGGTTGGCGCCGGGATCATTGGACATTGTTGGAGGCAGGGTTGTTGGATACCACCAGCGGCCGCACGGTGCTCACCGCCGAAGGCCGTGGGTGGGCGACCCTGGATCGACCGACGGCCCCGGGGATCAATCAGTGGTATCCGGTCATCTATCTTCGTCCTCAGGATCCCGAACGTCGTATTTTTCCCCCCAGCTACGACGAAGCCCCGGCCACGCTCCGGCAGGTCGGGCTACGCGAGGCGTCGAAGCGGCTGGCCATCGAACTTCGGCGAGCCTGGAACGAGCGCAGAGAACAGGAACTCGAGCGGCCTGCCGCTGGTCCTCCTGCCTAGCCCACAGACGGGTTGTTGGTCAGAATCACCTTCGCCGAAGTCTCCTCCAGACCAGACTTTTCCTCTTTGAAGACACCTTTTCTCATGGTGTAGAATGATGAGCTTTGAGGTTTCTGAAGACACTCGTCACAGTATGGAGGCGCGGCGGACCCGGCGGCGGGGACCAGTCGCGTCAGGACTGAAGTGAGGGAGGCACAATGAAGAGTCGACCCAGTCAGTGGCTAGGGCGGTGGATGGTCGGGATGACGCTGGTCGTGCTCGGCTTAGTACTCGGTGACCGTGGGGTTCAGCCGTCGGTCGGACAGGCCGCGGTTCCAGCCGGGATGACTCAGGGTTTCTCGGAGATCGTGAAGAAGGTGACGCCGGCCGTCGTCAATATCGCCGTAACGGGCGGGGAAGGACGTCGGGAGGGCCGTCGCCAGTTGCCGCCCGGTCCGTTCGGAGGTCCTCCTGGCGGCGGGCCTCCTGGAGGTGGGCCTCCCGGTGAGGAACCACCGGGCATGGAACCGCCGGCTCCGCCCGCGCCGGGTCCCCATGGCCGGCCGGAACAAAGCGCCGGTTCAGGCGTGGTGATCGACAAAAACGGATACATTGTCACGAACAACCACGTGGTCGAGAACGCCTCCCAGATCACGGTGACGCTCAGTGATAAGCGAGAGTTTCCCGCGAAGGTCGTAGGCACCGATCCGAAAACCGACCTGGCGGTCGTGAAGATTGAGGCGAAAGATCTGCCCGTTGCGCTCAAGTGGGCGGACTACGAGAGGCTGCAAGTCGGGGACTTAGTCTTGGCCGTCGGTAGTCCGTTCGGCCTGAGCAGCACGGTCACCCTGGGCATCATCAGCGCCTTGGGTCGCGGCAACGTCGGGATTGCGGACTATGAAGACTTTATTCAAACCGATGCCGCGATCAACCCGGGCAATAGCGGCGGGGCGTTGGTCAATATGGAGGGCGAGTTGATCGGCATCAACACGGCGATCTTCTCCCGCACCGGCGGATCGGAGGGCATCGGGTTTGCAATCCCCAGCACGATCGCGCTGGACATTGTCGACAGCCTCGTGAAAACCGGAAAGGTCGTCCGTGGGTGGATGGGGGTCGCGATCCAAGAGATCACGCCGGCGTTGGCCAAGTCGTTCAAGATCCCGGAAAACCGGAAGGGGGTCTTGATCAGCGATGTGAATGAAAACGGCCCGTCGTTCGCCGCGGGGATGAAGCGCGGGGACGTGGTCGTGGCGTTCAACGGCAAGGAAGTCCAAAGCGTGAGCCAATTGCGCAACTTGGTGGCGCGTACGGTAGTGGGGCGCGATGCCGACGTCAAGGTGTTGCGTGATGGCAAGGAACAGATGTTGAAGGTGAAGGTCGCTGAGCGGCCGTCTGATGAAATGCTGGCGAAGCGCGAACCAGGCCCGCCCTCCGCGCCGGAAGGCATCAAACCACCGGACAACGTGTTGGCGGGGCTGCGGGTACAGGCGCTGGACCCGGCCTCCATGGGTCAGTTCAATCTTCCGTCGAAGACGACCGGCGTGTTGATTGCATCGGTTGAGGGCGGCAGCGCGGCCGAGGGCGCCGGTATCCAACGCGGCGATGTCATCCAGGAAGTAAATCACGAGGTCGTGAAGGGGCTGGACGACTACTCGAAGGCCGCCGGGAAGATCAAGAAGGACGAGATGGTGGTGCTCCTGCTCAGCCGGCAGGGGAACAACCTCTTTGTGGCGGTGAATCCGAAATAGGAGAAGGTAACGGTCTAAGGTTGGAGGTTGGAGGCCGGAAATGAGCGAAGTTTCGTTCTGCCTCAAACCTCCTCCCTTTCACCTGACGCGCAACTATTCCCATGGCTAACGGTGTGAACAGGTTCGGCCAATGGCTGCAAGACAGCGTCTTCAAGCCGTTGGAAGACAAGAAGATGCCGGTCATGGAGCACCTGGTCGAGCTCCAAGCCCGGCTCACGCGTGCGGTGGTGGTGACGGGGGTCGTGTTCATCATCACGTTCTTCTATGCCGACACACTGGTGAAGTGGATCAGGATTCCACTTCAAAACATGTTCGTGCCGAGTGCGCTCGAATGGGTGCCGACCGATCTCCCGGCCGTGCCCTTCGTCTTCCTCGCCCCGGCTGAGGCCTTGTGGCAAAACGTGAAGGTGGCGGGGTTATTTGCGCTGGTCTTGGCGGCGCCGTTCATTCTCTGGGAGGTGTGGCAATTTACGGTGCCCGGCTTGCACGTTCAGGAGCGGCGGTTCGTCGGGCCCTTCGTGATGCTGAGTTCACTGGCGTTCTACGCCGGCATTGCGTTTTCGTTCTTTTTCGTGCTGCCCTTCGCCTTGAACTTCTTGATCTCGTATGGCGTGAACGCCGGGTTCATCCCCCAGCTGTCGATTGCCCAATATGTCGGGTTTGCCCTCTGGTTCTTATTGGTCTTCGGCATCATATTCGAAGTCCCGCTGGCCATCACATTGATGGCGAAGTTGGGGTGGGTCGACGCGCCTCTCTTGAAGCGCTATCGGAAGTGGGCGCTCCTCTCGGCCTTCATTTTTGCGGCCATCCTGACCCCGACCCCCGATCCGTTTAATCAATGTCTGATGGCATTCCCGATGTATGTGTTTTACGAGGTCGGGATCATCAGCGCCGGATTCTTCAACAAGAAAAAAGCCCAGGCCGCAGAGCCCGAATCCGCCGGCGCGGAGGTCCCCGCGCCCACCAACGGGCAGGGGGCCGTGAAAGTACCCAAGCCGTCCGGAAAACCGGGTGACGAGTATCTGGCGGTGCCCACCGGGGTGGGCCCGCGATAGGGCGCGCGAGTCAACGGAATAAAGGAACACCATATGCCCAAGGAATTGAACGTCATCAACGCACCGGGCGCCGGAAGCGGCGACGTGTGTACCTATATGTGGGCCTGCGCCATTTGCGACGAGAACGAAGCCTGTCAGAAGGACAAGGAAGGGCACAGCCGTTGGCTGGTGGCCAAGCGGATGGAGCGCATCGAATACAAAGTGCTCGTCATGAGCAACAAAGGTGGCGTCGGCAAGAGCACCTGCACGACGAATCTGGCCGTGAGCCTGGCCTTGAAAGGGTGGCACGTCGGGATCTGCGATCTGGATATCCACGGTCCGAATATCCCCAAAATGGTTGGCGCGGAGGGCCAGAAGCTGAAGATCAGCACCTCCGGCGGGATCATTCCCTTCCAGGCGTACAATCTCAAGATCGCGTCGATGTCGTTCCTGCTGCAAAACTCGGACGATCCGATCATCTGGCGCGACGCCTATAAATACGAATTCATCAATCAACTCTTGGGCGGCGTGGAGTGGCAGGACCTGAATTTTCTGCTGATCGATCTGCCGCCGGGCACCGGCAACGAATCCGTGACGACCATCGATCTGTTGGGCGATGTGACGGGGGCGGTGATCATCACGACGCCGCAAGAAGTGGCGCTGCTCGATTCGCGAAAATCCGTCTCGTTCTGCAAAGACAGCGAAGTGCCGATCATCGGGATCGTGGAAAACATGAGCGGGCTCGAATGCCCGCACTGCCACAAACAGGTCGACGTCTTTCGTAAGGGGGGCGGCGAGGCGTCGGCCCACGATATGGGCGTGCCGTTCCTCGGGCGTATCCCGCTGGATCCGGACGTGGTCACGCAGTCGGACGCCGGCGAGCCCTTTGCCATGTTCTATTCCGATACGGCGACCGCGGATGCGTTCCACAGCGTCGCCAATCAAGTCGAATCGTTCTGTAAAAAGGCCGGTTCGCTGGTGAAAGTCGCGCCGCGCCACGGACATTGATCCGATGCCAGGTTTGACCCCACTCGAAGAGGCTCAACGCATCGTCCTGGAGGCGGCCACTCCGCTTGGGATGGAGAAAGTCTCCATCTTGGAGACGTTGGGCCGTGTGCTCGGCGAAGACATCGTTGCGACTCGCGACAATCCGCCCTGGGACAACTCCGCCATGGACGGGTTTGCCGTGCGGTTCGACGACATCAAGCAGGAGCACGCGATCTCCAAGCCTGTTGAATTGACGATCATCGAGGACGTGCCGGCCGGCAAGATGCCCACGAAGACCGTCGGGCCGGGCCAGGCCATTCGTATCATGACGGGAGCACCGGTGCCGAACGGCGCCGACACGGTCCTGAAGGTGGAAGATACCGAGTCGACCCCGAGCACGGTGCGCGTCTTCAAGCCGGAACCACGGGGAGCCAATATCCGCCCGCAAGGCGAGGACGTCAAAAAGGGGGAGCGCATCATCGCCAAGGGCACGGCGATCCGGCCGGGAGAAGCCGGGATGCTGGCCATTTTGGCGAAGTCGTTTGTGCTGGTGTATCAGCAGCCGCGGGTGGCAATTCTCTCCACGGGCGATGAGTTGGCCGATCTGGATGAGCGCTTCAGCGAGGAGAAGATCATCAACTCCAACAGTTACGGCATCGCCGCGGCGGTGCGAGAGGCCGGTGGAATCCCGTTCCTCCTCGGCATCGCGAAAGACAATCCGACCGCACTCAAGGAGAAGATCTCCCACGGGTTGAACGCGGATATTCTCGTCCTGTCGGGCGGCGTGTCGATGGGGGACTACGATTTCACGAAGGCGGTCTTCAAGGAACTGGGCGCTGAGATGAATTTTTGGAAGCTGGCGATTCGGCCGGGCCAACCCCTCGCGTTCGGCAAGATTCAAGGCAAGCTGGCGTTCGGATTGCCGGGTAACCCGGTGTCCTCGATGGTGACCTTTGAGCAATTGGTGCGCCCCGCCATGCTGAAGATGGGGGGGCACCGGAGCTATGGCCGCCCGGTTGTGCAGGCGGTCTTTCAGGAACAGTTCTCCAAGCGCACGGACCGCCGGCATTTTTTGCGCGGCATCCTGACCTGCGAGGAGGGAGTGTTCAAAGTCCGCACGACCGGCGATCAAGGGTCGGGCATTCTGACCTCGATGGTGAAAGCGAATTGCCTGATCGACGTTGCGACCGAGGTCGAACGTGTCAACGTCGGCGATATGGTGCCGGTGCAGATTTTCAGTGGGCCCCTGTGGGCGCACGATGTGGGCCATCCGCCGTCCCGCGGCCATCGCCACTCGTGTTGTTAAGGAACGAGGAGTCGGAGCGATGGCAATTCCCGTGGTGTGTTTCGTCGGACGGTCGAATAGCGGCAAGACCACGCTGATCGAACGCCTGATTCCGGAGTTGGTCCGGGCGGGGTACAAGGTGGCCACAGTCAAACATGCGGGCCACGGGTTTGATCTCGATACCGAAGGCAAGGACAGCTGGCGACATAAGAAAGCGGGCGCCAGTACGGTCGTGGTGTTGTCCAAAGGCAGCCTCGCGATGTTCGCCGACGTTCCGGAGGAAATCAAGTTGGAAGAGGTGCGCGATCGATGCGTGGCGGGTGAAACCGACTTGATCATCGCCGAGGGGTGGAAAAATGAAGGCTATCCCAAGATTATTGTCGTGCGCGACCAAGTGGGGGAAATCCCTGTGTCGCAGGACGGGCTGCTTGCGGTGGTGTCCAACAAGCCGCTGTCCGTGCCGGTCCCGGTGATTGACCCCGACGATATCTCGGCGGTGGCGCAATTGATCATCACGCAGTTCCCCCGAAGCTCTCGGCATGATGCCTAAGTCTTCTGCCTGGGTAGTCCTGGCCGTCGTGGCCGGGGCTGTGGCCCTCGGCGGTGCGGGTCTCCACTTCACCAACGCCCCTTCCTTTTGCGCGACCTGTCATACCGTTGCGCCGTCCTACGAGAGTTGGATCAAGTCCTCACACAAAGAGGTCAGTTGTGTGGACTGCCACGTTCGGGACACCCTCACCGGCTGGTTGCACGATAAGGCCTATACCGGAACCAAAGACGTGCTGCTGACCCTCTTCGGCCGGGGGTCCGATCCGCACAATCTCAACGCGACGGTGTACTCGGAGATGTGTATGGGCTGCCACCGGGAAATTCTTCGAGTCTCTGAAATTGCGACCCGGGATCTTCCGCCGCCCGTCAGAGAGGTCGGCCTGGTGATGAGTCATCGCAAACACATGGACGCGTTCGGGAAACGCGGCCAGAGGGAAGGATGTACCACGTGTCATTCCCGCGTGGTGCACGACACGCCGATCAAGGGGTATCCCATCGTCGTCCCACGGGGCCACGTGGAGGCAGATGCCAAACCCCATGAGCCCGCACATCCGAAAGACAGCATCCTCTACAAGAAGGCCATGGGGGACTGTTTTCGCTGCCACGATGGAACAACCAGCTACGAGGGGAAGGTCTTGAGCCGCGCATGCGAGACCTGCCATCTTCCCGAGAAGGTCAAGGATCTCCTGTTCTAGCGCGGGCTGTGTGTGAGCGCCGAGACTCCATGTCGTCTCCCATTGTTGAGGTGCGAGGCCTGACGAAACGCTTCGGCGAATTTACCGCCGTCAACGGGATCAGTTTCGCCATTCAACCAGGAGAGATTCTGGGCCTCCTCGGTCCCAACGGGGCGGGCAAAACGACCACGATCCAGATGTTACTCGGATTGATTACCCCGACGGCCGGCTCGATACGGATGTTCGGGCTCGATCTCGCCACGCACCGCGAGGAAATTCTTCAGCGCGTCAATTTTTCTTCTACCTACATTTCCATGCCCTACTCGCTGACGGTCGAGGAAAATCTGCGCGTCGTCGCTCGGCTGTATGGGATCACACACGTCGACCGGCGTCTCGATGAAGTCGTCAAGCAGTTGGAGATGGAAGAGATTCGGCACCGGCTGACACGCAAATTGTCGTCCGGTCAGATGACGCGGCTCACGTTGGCCAAGGCGATTCTGACCGAGCCGCGCGTGTTATTTCTCGACGAGCCGACCGCGAGCCTCGATCCGGATATCGCGCACAAGATTCGTGCATTGCTGCAGGACGTCCGCCGATCGACGGGACTCAGCATGCTCTACACCTCGCACAACATGCGGGAGATGGAAGAGATGTCCGATCGCATCATCTTTATGCAGCGTGGAAACATTGTGGCGGAAGGGACCGCCCAGGAAATCGTCAAGAAATTCGGGCAGGCCGATCTCGAAGAGGTCTTTCTGAAGCTGGCTCGCGAGGGCCGATCGACATGAATGCGCTGACCGTCTCAATCGTGGGGATTGTTCAAACTCTCGGGCTCTTCCTGATAGGTGCGCTGCTCATGGCATTGAGTTTGGGGACGGTCTGGGCACTGTTTTGGAGTGGGGCTGCCGTCGTCGGGGTTCTCAGAGGAACCTGCCGGCCGGCTATCTTGTGGAACGCCGTGGCAGCGGGCTTCGTCCAGGTCTTCCTGCTCGTGGGGATGCTCTGGCTCATGGACGTCGGTCGCTTCAGACCTCTTTCCCTCTGGGCAGGGGCCGCCTGGGTGCCACTGCTGTTGATCGTTCGGGGAGCGCGAACGTTGCCGGATGGCCGTTATGCCGGGTCGCTGAAGTTGGCCGAGTTGCGAACCATGATCCACGGAATGTTGCACGGGCCGCATCACTAGCGCCTATCTCAATGTGATTTGGGTCAGGTGGACCCGTGGTTGCCCCGGCGGGCAATCTTGCGAGCACGCCCAACGAGAGAAACGCGGGTGCGGGAGAGGCACGGGTCAGAGGATGAAACTGCATCGGATCGTGGCTCTGCTGAGCCGACATCTCTATCTGTACAAGCGAAGCCCGCCGCGGATCATGGAGATCTTCTATTGGCCGCTCTTGGATCTCATCATCTGGGGATTCATCACCACCTATCTGATGAAATTTCAGGGACAGCTCCCCGGGGCAGTGACATTTTTTCTTGGGGCGTTGATCCTGTGGGACGTGCTGTTTCGGGCGCAACAGGGGATCACCATTACCTTTCTGGAGGAAATCTGGGCCAGAAATCTCCTGAACCTGTTTGCCAGCCCGATGAAACCGAGCGAGTTTCTGGCGTCGACGATGGCCATGAGCATCTTCAAGGTGACCGCTGTGGCGACGGTCATGGTGTTGTTCGCCTATCTCTTCTATGCCTACAATGTGTTTATCATCGGCCTCGCGCTCGTCCCGTTTGTCATCAATCTCGTGGTGACCGGATGGACGATCGGGGTCATGACGACGTCCCTGATCATGCGATTCGGGCACGAGGCCGAAGTGTTGGCCTGGAGCATGGTGTTCCTGTTCCAGCCGATCTCCTGTGTCTTCTATCCGATGGACGTCCTCCCACCCTGGCTGCAGGCCATCGCGTGGCTCAATCCTGCGGCCCACATCTTCGAAGGCATGCGCGGTGTCCTCCATGACGGCGCGCTCTCGACGACTCACCTCGGCTGGGCGATGGGTCTCAATGTCTCCTATCTCGTGGCCAGCGTCCTGATGTTTCACAGAGTGCTGGCAGTGTGCAAAGACAAAGGGCTCTTGGTGAAGGTCGGCGAGTAGGGCGTGTGGCAGCTATCCGACGTTACGTGCGGGTATCGAAGTGGGGGGAACCACAAGGCCCTACGTGACGAGTCGCGGAGGCGAGTCCCTCAGCGTGACTCCGCCACACCCGTCGAATCGGACGGCGGAAGAAGGGCGACGTGATACGATTTTGAGGTGGCCCAGGTTCGAACCCGGATGCTGAACTCATCGTAGTATCGAGACAGGTAGGAGGTCAGGGTGTAAATCAACACCAGCGCGCCAGCCATCTTGATCCCTTGAACCAAGGTGACAAAGACAATCATGCGGGAGATGTCTTGCGGCGCCGTGAAGGGCACGGGAACTCCGGCTCCAATGGCGGATGCCACCGCGCCGGAGAGAAACAGCACGGCGGCGAGGATGAGCGCGTAGCGAGTATCGGCTGGGATCAACCGGAAAAAGTTCTGAAAGCCGCGGGCAAGGACTCCAGCGAGGAGACCTGCCAGCGTAACGAGTGTGATCCCTCCTGCCCACGGACCAAGTCCAGCGACGACCGCTTCGGCCACGTGGCGCAGCACGGACTGGACTTGGATCCCTTCGCCAGTGGCGACCAGAAAGAGGACCGTTCCCAACGCGCCCCAGTAGGGGGCGAGTGGATCGGCGGCACGTACACACGTGAGGCCGATGATCGCCAACAAGCATGTACCGAGGAGCAGCAGGATCGCGCAGACCCATGCGGGAACCGCCGCAATGCCAGCGCCATTCCACTCCGGCATGAATCCGACCACCTGCTCATTGACATGGAACAATGTGGAACTCTGGACGGCCGCGTAGCTCAGAGCCAATCCGATCATCACCAACGCCGCGAACATCCCAAGCAGACGACGCGCCGGCCGCTGAATCTGCGTCGTGCTCAGCCATGCGCGGAGGGTGGCGACGGACCAGATGTGATTCCTAGCGATGAAGTCTCCGCCTCGCATAGGTCCTGATAAAGCACATTGGGTGCCAATGAAACACCAGACACTAACCGATTGAGAAAACAATAGGTTTTAGACAGTGGTAGGCAACAAGAATGTGGATGCTCACGTAGGGAGTGTAGGGCAACACCTTCAGACTCGGGCGTCCGAAGGCAGCCGTCATCGGTGAGGCTGTTGCGCAACCCCCTCCGGATAGAAAGAGCTGGAGCGGCGTGAGCGTGAATTACCGGGCGTCGGCGGCTTGGGGATGCTCAAGTTCGGCCAACCGAGTGCGGGCTTCTTCAATCCAGCGCTGATTGACCGGTGTTTCAAGCTCGAGTCGCAGATATTTGCGAAACTCGCGGGCGGCTTCCGACCGTTGGCCCATCTTGGTGAGGACGGTTCCCAGATTGTATCGAGCCTTGGCATCGTGGGGGCGCAAACGGATCGCCATTCGGAACTCGTCCGCCGCGTTCGGAAGGTCGCCTTTTTGTAGCAACGCCAGCCCAAGATTGAAGCGTGCATTGACGTCTTCCGGTGACAGCGCTAAGGCGGCACGGTATTCGGCGACGGCGCCCTCCAAGTCTCCCATGGCCTTCAACGCGACTCCGAGATTGTTATGCGCGTTGGCGTCGTTCGGTTGTAGGCGAAGGGCCCGGCGAAACTCCATGATCGCACCGGTCAGATCCTCCATAGCCTTGAGGGCCACGCCGAAATCGTTGTGCGCCTTGGCACTTTCCGGCCTGAGTTGAAGCGCCGTCTGAAACTCGGCCAAGGCATCATCCAAGCGTCCCTTGTCGAGGAGCGAGTTCGCCAGATTGAGATGCGCAGAAAAGTTATCCGGCTGGAGCTGCGTGGCTTTCTGAAACTCGATAATCGCCTGATCCAGATGGCCTTGGAACACCAGGGCCACACCAAGCTCATTCATCGCCGCCGCGTCATGTTCGGCGGACGATCCGCTGAGAAGGGCGCGGGGGCGTGTGTCGATCTTCTCGCCAATCTGCTCGGTTGTGCTTGCGGACGGTGGGAGTGAGGCGTTCTGATAGAGGACGTCCGGTGCAGCGCTGGGTCCGGCCTGAGTCGGACCGGCAGCAAAAACAGTTGTGCCGACGTGGATTAGTACTGTCGTAAGCACGGAGGCCGTGACCAAGCGGAGCGGGTTGCGCTGCAATGGCGACATGGCCATACCCCCTAGGTGACCGAGAGCGGTGACGAGATAACCCGACAGTCCAGGGGCAGTGTATGGAAATGACAGTAAGGATGCAAGGTCGTTTACGGGACTATCGGGTCATGCTGAGTCCAAAATGCGGGCAAATGTGTGTGCGCCGCTTCGACTCGCGCCGATCGACCAGGGGAGCGCGCACAACCCTCCAGAGCGGTCTTATCAAGCAATGAGGGACTAGTAACACCTCGCACTTCCTGTGCTAGGCGAGCGGCCGCTCCGGCGCGAGTCCCTCGTACTCGCATTCCTCCCCGGGAGGGAGTGGGCGGGGCACAACGCCGATAGGTGTGGTAAATGGCGGAGAGTCGCGCTCACTCCGCGAATGACCTTTGAGATAGGTTCTAGGGCCATGCCTTTGTTGATGAGAGAGCGAGGTCTTGCGGGAAGACTGCAGAAGATATTGAGAACACCGGCTCATGAATTTGAGGTAGAACTACGAGTCCTCTTGTAGTACTGTTGATGAGGTCGTTCAGCCCTAGTCGAATAGGGCGGGTATGACCCTGGCATAAGTCGGGGATCAAATGAGCCGTGTCGGCCTCAATCATAACCAGGAGGTTCACCGATGGCCTCGATCTCGCGTCGACGCTTCCTTCAGATAGCCGCCGTAGGCAGTGGGGCGGCCCTGTTCGGTCGTTCTCCTTGGTCTGGTCAGGTTTCAGGCGTCTGGGCCGCAGACAGTTCGCCGGCTGGAGACCAGCCAATCAAGATTGGCATCCTCGATCCCCTCTCGAGCCCCTACAAAACCTCATCGATTCATGACGTCCATGGCGCCAACGTCGCAGTGGATCTGTTCAACAAGCGCGGCGGCGTATTGGGCCGGCAGGTCGTGATCCTCGAGGCGGACGACGCGTCCAATCCCGAGACCGCGGTCAAAGTCGCTACCAAGTTCATTCATGAGGATCGGGTCGACTTCCTCATGGGCACGTTCAACGGCGAGTGTGCCCTGGCTGTCAGTGAGCTGGCCAAAAAGGACAACAAGCTGTTCATGGTGACCGGCGCGCATCTGCCCGAACTCACGCATGAGAAATGCAGTTCGCACATGTTCGTCTTTATGCCCAATGCGCGCATGCTGGCGAAGGCCGTGGCTCCGGCCATCGTCAAGGAGTATGGCAAGCGGTGGTACATGGTGACGGCCGAAACGGTGGATGGGAAATCCGCGCTGCAGGCCATGACCGACGCCTGCAAAGCGGTGGATGGCGATGTGGTCGGTTCGACGACGACGACGTTCGGCGCGACCGACTACACTGATGCGCTCGCCAAAGCCAAAGCGGCCAATCCGAATGTGGTGATCCTGAATCTCTATGGATGGGATCTCGTGCATGCCTTGAAAAGCTACGCGAAGATGGAACTGGCCAAAGAGAAGATCGGCGTGGCGGGGATGATCGCCGGCGAACAAATCGGGCGGCCGCTTGGGTACGCCAACAATGCCGGCATCTGGGGGCTCATCTGGGATCCCAAGGTCAATACGGAGAGTTCGCGACGCTTCATCCAGGGCGTCGTCGATAAATACAATCACACGCCCACGTCCCGCTGTTACCTCGGGTACGCCGCTATGACACAGATCCTCGAGGCGGTCGGCCGGGCACGGACGACAGAGACCGGCGCCGTGCTGAAAGCGCTCGAAGGGCACGAATTTGACGGACTCAAGGAAGGCCGGTCGTATTTTCGCGCCTGGGACCATCAACACGTGCAAGACGTGCTGGTTGGAAAGGCGTACGGCAAGGAATTGGGGCTCGGCCACTACCAAATCCTCGCCACGGCGCCCGGTGACAGTGTCGCCGGGGGCATCGAGGGCAAAGTCTGTCTGCTCTAGGAATGGGCTCCTTCCCGCGTCCCTCTGCCTAGGAGGTCTGCAGGCTCGTAGCGAGCCTGCGGGCGTCCGCCGACTCCTCGCCTGAGTCCCTTCCCACAGTCACCGCTCGCCCAACGCCGGCTAGCAATCCTCCCATCTTCCATGGTACAGATTCGGCTCCACGCATCGGTAGGTTTGCACGGTGTGTCCGGTATGTGCGTCACGGACTACTTCCTGGCGCCATGTGTTCCCGGCAACACGATGCAGCCGGGATGGGGAGCCAGCGCACATGCTGAGGAGCACCGAGTGGTCGCGCCAAGAGCTTGATGGTTTTTCCTTCCAATCCACTCCCGTCCTGATCGTCGAAAACTTCCTCAGCTTGGACGACCGCCAGTATTTCCGTGAGGGCATGGAGCAGGCCCGCTGGACGTCCCTACAGGATATTCCTCAGACAGCCTACGATTTCCCCAACAGTGGCAACTGGGCCAAGGCCGAGATTCACCCACCGCAGGGCCTGTTGCTGATGGAACGGCTCGCGTTGCCCTGTATCAAGACCTATGTGGAGTCCTTTCCGAACATCACAGGCCTGCACATGGGATTTAGTTACTACAGTTATGGGGCTGGGGATTGTCTCCTGACACACGACGATACTGCGCAGGGCGGGGAAGCCAAGGCGGCGGCGCCGCGCCGTCGGCTTGCGGCAGTGTTGTATCTGCACGAGGAATGGCATGCCGACTGGGGTGGAGAACTGATCATCTACGAGCAGCGCAAGGGACGCTCGGACAGCAAGGATCTGCGCCCCACCCATTGTATTGCGCCACTGCCGGGCTCGTTGGTGGTGTTCTCCGTCCCGCGTTTCCACCGTGTCTGCCGTGTCGATTCGGTGGCCGGAGCCCACAAGCGGCTCTCAATCGCCGGCTGGTTCATGACCCAACATCACCAAGGAGCGGATGGTTCATAGCCTATAGCGAAGAGTCAAACAACGCTGCCAATCCGTTCTTCAAGCCATACGCCATATGCCACTCGCTAGGCGCCATTCGCTGCTGTGTCAGGATCCCAACCGCCTCCCAGCGCCTTGAAAAGTCCCACCATGTCCGACAGCCGCATGCATTCGGTCTGGACCACTTGCATTTCGGCCGCGAGTAACGTGCGCTGCGCATCGAGGACGTCCAGATAGTTCACCAAGCCTTTTCGATACCGAATCTCCGCCAGCTCACTCGCCGTGCGGGCCGCAGCCACTTGCTCGCGTTGCTTGATCAACTGCTCCGAGCGGGCATCGATCGACACCAGAAAATCCGCGACCTCTCGGAACGCGACGAGAATCGTTTGGCGGTAGCTCTCCAGCAGCTGCCGATACCGTGACTCCGCCGCGTCCAATCGTGCCACGTTGGTTCCGCCAAGAAAGACCGGCAGCGTGACGGACGGGCCGATGCTGTAGTTCCAACTGTTGCCGGTGAACCAGTTGGCGAAGTCGGCGCTCTGAAGGCCGCCCTGACCCGTGATGGAGACTGAGGGGAAAAAGTAGGCTCGCGCCTGCCCGATGCGGGCGTTGGCAGCCATCAGTGTGGCTTCGGCCTCTAGTATATCGGGCCGTCGCTCCAACAATTGCGACGGCAAGCCGACGGGAATGGCCGGTTGGACGACGATGCGTCGCAACAGCTTGGCCTCCATCAACAGCGACCCTGGCGTCGCTCCCATCAGCACTTCCAACCGGTGCAACTCCACGGCGCGCAGACGGACCAGTTCGGGGATCTGCCCGGCGCTTTCCGCGACGAGCACCTCGGTCCGTTTGACGTCGAGATCGGAAGCCAACCCGACGGAGGCGCGCTTCTGGACGATCTGAAGCGTGTCTTGTCTCAGCGCCAGCGCGCGGCGGGCGATATCCAATTGTTCGTCCAATTCACGGATGCGGAAGTAGGACTGTCCCACGTCGCTGATGACGGTCAAAGCAATGGCTCGCGCGTCCTGTTGAATGGCGGCGGCTTCGGCGTCGGCGGCTTCGCGTCCCCGGCGGATGCGCCCCCAGAAGTCCAGCTCCCAGCGAAGGTCCGCGGCGCCGTTCCAGAGGTCGAAGTTCGTGCCGGGCGCCGCAAAGACTTGCGGGCCCGGTTGCCGGCCGGTTGCCAGGCCGAGGCCGGCTAGTGTGTTTTTGGAAATCTCGATATTGGAGTAACTGCCCTGGAGATTGAGCTGCGGATAGAGCCCCGCGCCCGCGGTCATCACCGAGGCGCGCCCTTCCACGATCCGGGCGACCGCCCGCTGGAGATCGTGGTTCTGCCCGAGCGCCCGTTCAATGAGGCCGGTGAGTTCGTCGTTCTGAAACGCCGTCCACCATCTCCTTTCAGGGGCCTTGTCTCCAGGGAAGGATCCCGCTTGGGCGGTTCCGCCCGGCGCAACCTCCGTCCAGGCGCTGGGCGCCGGCACGTCGGGGCGCCGGTAGTCTTGTCCCTGCAGGCACCCCGCGGTCCCTACCGCCGCGAGGAGAATCACCAGGGGGTTCAACCGGGCGGCCAGGTAGTGGAATGTCTTCATCGTGCGTTCTCCAAGGGCTTGTCATCCGGTGGAGCCGGCGTCACGGGACCGGACGCGGCCGGGCGCTCGATGAAGACATCGACTTGCTGTCCGGCGTACACCGGAAACGGCGGCAGCTGGAAGCGGTAGATGACTTGGAGTACGCGTGTATCGACCCGTTCGCTGTTGTCCCCCGTGAGGGCTTTCTTCGGCACGATATAAGGCTCGATGCGCACAAACTGCAGCGGAATGGCGTGGGTCGTGCTGCCCTTCAAATAGGCTGCGCCGGGAGCCTGCGGCGTGACGAGCGGGGCATTCACTTCGTCCACCTCGGCCCGCACCTGAAGCTGCTCCGTGTCGCCTAGGAGCATCAAGGGTTCCGTCGCTCCGGTGGTCAGCGCGTATTCGCCGGCCCTGGAATTTACTTGAAGGATCGTCCCCGCGCGAGGAGCCCGGATGGTCAGCCGGCCTACCAGCGTGCGGGTCTCCTCCTGTTGCGCCATAGCCTGTTTGAGTGCGGCCTCGTGGCGGCCCAGGTTCCGTTTGGCCATCTCCAACGCATACCACGTCCGCTTGACGTCGTCTTCGCTGACCGCACGGCTGTCGCCGACGGCTTTCAACCGCCTCAACTGTGTGTCCAAATCGGCAATGCGGTACTTCTGTTCGTCGATCTGCGCCTGCGCTGGTGGAATGGCGGCATCGCGGGCCAGGAGTTGCGCGCGCAAGTCGCGGTCGTCCAACTGCAGCAACGGATCGCCTTCTTTGACCCTGTCGCCGACGGAGACGAACACCTTGGTGATCAAGCCCGGGACCGGCGGCCCGATCCGGACGTTTTCATTGACCGCTTCGATAATGCCGGTGGCCGCGACTGTGGTCGCAAACGGCGACTTCGGCGGGTCGACGATGGGCGCCGGCATCGGTTCCCGCTTGCCGCCTGTCAAAAGTGTCCAGGCCACGAGGGCGATCCCGGCGAAGGAGAGCCAGACGCTGACGCGTTTGAACACGATCATGGGCGGCTCTCCTTGTGCACGGGATGGATCCCCACGATGCGGCCATCCGTGAGTTCGGCCATCCGGTCGCCGAAATGGAAAATACGGCTGTCATGGGTGACGACGATCACGCACCGGTCTGGGCCGCGACCCACCGCGCGGATGATCTCCATGATCTTTTGTCCGTTCGGCCCGTCGAGCGCCGCAGTCGGCTCGTCGCACACCAGCAACTTGGGATCATTCACGAGCGCGCGCGCAATGGCCACTCGCTGTTGCTGTCCGCCTGAGAGGTTTTTGGGCAGGAAGTTCGTCCGGTCTCCTAATCCGACGCGATCCAGCATCGCCGTGGCCTTTCGAATGGCCGAGGCCCGCGCCATGCCTTGGATCAGCAACGGCACGGCCACGTTTTCCGCGGCCGTGAGCGCCGGGAGCAAATTGAATTGCTGATAGATAAAACCCATCGTTTGTCCTCGAAAACGGGTGCGCTTGGCTGCTGAGAGTCTAGCGAGGGGCGTGCCAAGCACATCGATGCTTCCTTCGTCGATATCCAAAATTCCGGCAATCGCCGACAGCAAGGTCGTTTTTCCGCCGCCGGATTCTCCGACCAGCAAGAGCAACTCGCCGAAGTGCACGTCGAGATCGATGCCTTTGAGCACCATCATCTTGGTGTCCCCGGTACCGAATGACTTGACCAGCCCGCGCACCTGCACGGCCAGTTGAGGGGCGGATATCGTGGACGTACTGTCCTGAAGCGCCGTATCGGTCGTCATGGGATCACCGGAAGACGATGGCCGGTTCGAGCCGCGCCAGCTTGATGATGCTGATCAGCGCCGAGGCCGCACAGATCGTCAGCAGCGCCACGAACACCAAGGCGAGCAAGGGCCAGGTTTCTTGAAACGGCAGGCGCCCCTCCCTGGCCACAAGCAGGCCGAACGCCGTGGCAAGGCCGACTCCGAGACCATAGCCGGTCAGCCCGACCGTGAAAGCTTGCAACAGGATCATCCGCGCCAAGGTTGCCGTTGAGGTGCCCATGGCCTTGAGCGCTCCGAACTGGCGGATGTTCTCCACCGTAAAGAGATAGAAGGTCTGGCCAGCAATCGCCATGCCGACAATGAAGCCCAGCACGATGGTCGTGCCGAAGTTCACCCCGATGCCGGTATTTTTGAGAATCCAGGAAATGGTCTTCAAACTGAATTCGTCCGCGGTGAAGGCGCCCAGGCCCGTCTCTTCGCGAATCCGCTTGGTCACCTCCTGAATGGGAGCGTCGTCGCGGGCCTTGGCCAAGACATACGAGAGCGTTCTCCGCTCGCGGGGGACATAGCGGAGCGCGCGGTCGTAGGTTGTGTACACCACCGGGACGTTGGTGAAGCTCTTTTGCGTTTTGGCGATGGCGACCACTCGGGCCCGTCTGTCGTTTAATTCGAAGGTGGTGCCGATCTTGATGATGTCCGGGCCGCCCATCCGGTCGACGGCCCACTGATCGACGGCCACCGCGTCCGGTTCCCGGAGATCTTCAATGCGTCCCGCCAGGACTTGGCCCGGGCGACCGATCAGCGTGGATGCGTCCAGCCCCGTGAGAATGATCTGATGGTATTCGCCGTTGGTGAGCCGCGCGCGCATCAGGCCTTTGTACATCGGCACGGCCCATTCGACGCCGCGGACGCTGCGCACGCGGTCGACCGCAGTGTCCGAGATCGGTTTCACCTCATCCACCTGGGCGATGCCAGGATCAGTCACCCAAATCGGTACGTTGATGTTGCTGACGCCTGATTGCGACCAGGTCATGAGGCCCCAGAAAATCGAGCCCTGCTGGACGATGAGCATCACGGCAAACGTGAGGCCGCAAAGCAGCATGAGATATTTCGCGCGATCGCCGAACAGCATCTTGAGTGCCACATAGTTCATTCCGTCACGACCTCGTGTTCGGTATGGTCCGGCGGAAAGGACGCCACTAGGGGAGACTGCGGGAGAGGCACTTGATCGTGGCGATGAAAAAAATATGTGCAGAGGCGAGCGATGGGACAACCACGCGCGAAAGCCACCGTCCAGAAGCGTCGGACGTGCAGGCCGTTGGCCTGCTGGTCTTCGTCCATCAATCGGAAGGGCCCCGGAAATCCGGTCGAGAAGGTGATCCCATGGGCGGCCATGCGTTCAGCCAACCCGTCGGTCAAATATTCGAACACGTCCCCACACCACGTGAAGCGCCGGCCATCCTTCGTTCGCTCCCCTGATGGCGCCAGCTCGGCCTGTCGCTCGCGCAGGTATGCCTCAAGGGCGTCGCCGACTTGCCGAGGGGTCGTGAGCGGAAGGTCATCCATCACAGTGATGGTATGAGCAGAGACCGTGCCGTCCAAAGGATGAGCTCGGCGCGGCAACCTAACGCGTTGAGGGCATGGCGGATTAAGAGCAAGACTGGTGGAATTTCCGTGGTGTTGAGAAGCAGCCGAGTGCCAACTGGTGGGCAGTGGATTCACCTGGTGCCGAAATACGGGCAGAGGAGGGCGGCAGAGTGTGACACTGGCTAGGAGGGACGGCTGATGCCGAGTTTTTTCATCCGGTGTTGCAGGGTGGAGCGCTTCAGGCCCAGATGGGCTGCAGCCCCATGTTTGCCGGCCAGGACCCAATTGGTTTGTCGCAGTGTCTCGAGGATATGTCGGCGTTCGGCATCGGCGAGCGTCTGCGCCACGGACGTCTCTCCGCTCCCAGCGGGCGACACGAACTCTTCAACGAGGAGAACCGGCGTCTGGCTGACGATGACGGCCCGTTCGATCACGTGTTCGAGTTCGCGGACGTTGCCGGGCCAATGATAGGTACGAAGTGCTGTGAGCGTGCGGACCGCGATCCGTGTGATGGGTTTTCGATGGCGTTGAGCGTACTTCTTGGCGAAGTGTCGGGCCAGGATTGCGATGTCGTCGGGCCGCTCGCGAAGTGGCGGGATGCGGATGGGGAACACGTTGAGTCGATAAAACAGATCGGACCGGAGGCGCCCACTCTTGACCGCCTGCTCCACGTCCACATTTGTGGCGGCGATCACGCGCACGTTCAGGCGGATCGTCTGCGTCCCGCCCACGCGCTGCAACTCCTGCGTTTCCAGCACGCGCAAAAACTTCGTCTGCAACTCGGGGGGTAACTCCCCCACTTCATCCAAGAAAATCGTCCCGCCGTTCGCGACTTCGAACCGGCCGATCTTGCGAGCCACCGCGCCTGAAAACGCGCCTTTTTCGTGTCCGAACAGCTCGGATTCGATCAGTGTCGGTGGTAATGCCGCACAGTTCACCGCAACGAGCGGTTTCTCCTTTCGAGATGAAAAGTGATGGATGGCCTGCGCCACGAGTTCTTTCCCCGTCCCGGTTTCGCCTGTGACGAGCACCGTCGAGTCCGTCGGCGCCACGTGTTCAATGGCCTTGAGCGTTTTTTGGAAAGAAGCGCTCTCTCCGACCAACGATTTGAAATCCATCGAGGCCTTCATCTCGTCCCGCAGGTAGACGTTCTCATGCTCCAACTGCTCCTTGAGCGCGCGAATCTCGTCGTACGCCGACAAATTGGCGATGGCGTGCGACAGATGGAACCCGATCTGTTCGGCGAAGGCGAGGTCTCGCTCTGAAAACGCGTTACGCCGCTTGTTGCCGATGGCGAGGAAACCATACGGCCGGCCCTGGATCATCAGGGGACAGAGCATGCAGGACAGGATGCCGACGGATTCGATGTAGGCCAGTTCCGGAAACCGCTCGGAACCATGACCGGTAATCATCAGCGGTTTCCCCGTCGCGACCATCTCTGCCGGGGCCATCCGTTCGAAGGGGAAGCGACGGAGTTGCGCCAGATCAATGTCGACGCCGTCGAGATAGATGATGTCAAACCAGGGACCCGCCGGCGAGTGGACAAAGCGCACCAGGCCGGTCATGTCTTGCCGCACCACCCGTGCCAGCATGTCCCGCACGACCGGCATCAGTTGGTCGATGGTCATCGCCCCGACGACGACCCGGGCGTTAATCGCCATGAGCGCAGTGCGCTCTTCCGAAGCGAGCACGTTGTGGAGGACGGGGCCCAGTTGTGCCCCCAGTTGTTCCATGAACTGCCGATCGGCTTCCGTGAACGCGTGCGGACGGTCGGTCGCGACGACGCTCATGACGGCCAGCGTGCGCGGACGGGGAATCCCCTCCGCGGCTCGGACCGTCAGTGGCGCGGCGATGACCGATGCATTCTTGATCGGTTGTTTTTTTAGGACCACGGCCTCGGCCCATGCCGACGCCGCCAGGTCGTTTTCGAGGACGGCCTGGCCCCTTTGGACGACCGCTTCTTTGATGGTACCCGTGGGGGGGAGTTGGCCAAGCATGCGCCCCGGAGACTCGGGGTGGACTAGCCCTTCCGAGACGGGGGCAAACGCATGGGCCGCTTCGCTATACAGGTAGAAGCCTGCGAGGTCGCAGGGGAGCGTCTCGCGAAGCTCGCGGCTCAGCGTGTGCTCGAAGTCCAGCAATCCTTCACAACCAATGAGTGATTGGATGATCCGGTACGAATCACGGAGTTGCACAGCCGTGCCCATATATGGGCAGTCTAGCCGAATTGGCAAGTTTCTAGCAAATCAATGGGTTGTGGTTGAAACTCCCGCTGCTTGACCCGCCAGTATTGCTGCGTACGCCTAACCGATAGTTACAGAACGCAACGAGAAAGACCGACAAGATACTGAGGGCATCCGCCTAAGCCTTGCTCTGCCATAGGTCTTTGCTCTCGGAGGGTCGCATTGTGGGACATCAAGGGGAACAACCCGGCATGACGTCAGAAGGGCCGCGGCCAGCGGAATCCGAGCAGCGCAGCGAGGCCTCTGCCGTCGCACTTGAGCCGGCCTCCGATCGGTCTGACGGAACGGGATCGACAGGAGTATCCCCAAATCCGTGGGAAGAACTCAGGGCGCACGCGATGCATCACTTGGATGGGCTCGAGTTAGCGGCAATTGCACTGATCGAAGGCAGCCCACCGCCCGAGAGCCTGAAGTCCGGCTTTCTCGGCGCACGTTCGCTCGAGCAGTTATTGACGTCCCGAGGATTATTCGAAGGGGCGCGCCTGGCCCGGGAGGTGGGTCAGGCCCTCGACGGAGAGAACGTCTTGTTCCCCCCGCAGATCCTCCAGATCTGTGAGCTAGTCGTGGCGTTGGACAACGCCATCGACCAACTTGCGAAGCCCACGACGGTGCCGACGGCGGATGCGGCCGGTGGTCCCGTTGTGTTGGTCGTGAGTCGCGATCGCGGGGTGGCTGCGCGCCTCAAGGGCGCTGAGGGCGCGGAGGAGTTTCAGGCGCTGGCCGTCGATTTTCCAGGGACTGCCGGTGAGCTTCTGGCCGGCGGGACTCCGACCGCCGCCGTGCTCGACCTGCATGCGGGCGGCGGCATCGAACGGGGACTGCTGCTCCTCGATGAATTGACGAACCATATGCCGCCGATTCCCGTGCTGGTCTTGCTCCATCAGGATGCGATGGCCCAGCGACTTGAAGTGGCTCGCCGGGGTGCCCGCGCCATTCTGGACGTGGCCAGCAGCGCGCAAGCCATCGCCGATGCCGTGCGTGACGTGTTGCACGTCGTACGGGCGTCGGCGCCAAAGGTCCTGGCTGTCGATGCCGATCCTCAGATGATGGGACTCGTCGGGAGTTTGCTGGATTCGCGTGGATTGGACGTCACCACCCTGGGGGATTCCAGTCGGTTCTGGGACCTGTTCAATCAAGGCGCACCGGATCTCGTGCTGTTAGGGGCCGAGGTGAAACCGGTGACCGGCCTCGAACTGTGCCGAGAGATCCGCGAGGACCCTTTCTGGCGTCTCATTCCCGTGGTGATGCTGACGACCGACAACAGCGCGACCGCCATCGAGCGTGTCTTTGCCGCCGGTGCTGACGATTTTGTGGCGAAACCGGTCGTGGGCCCTGAGCTTGTCACACGAGTGTCGAATCGGTTGGAGCGCGTGTATTTGCAGCGCCAGCAGGCCGGGACGGATGGGTTGACCGGTGTGGCGACGCGGCTCTCCGCCGACGGACACGTGCGCCGGCTGCTCCGCATGTCGAGCCGCAGCCAACTTCCGCTGTCCCTCGCCGTGCTGGATGTCGATGGACTCCGGCGCATCAATGAGGGGCATGGGGTCCAGGCCGGCGATGCCGTGTTACGCCGCCTGGGGCAGGTGCTGACCAAAACGCTACGGGCTGAGGATCTCGTGGCGCGACTGGGAGGGGATGAGTTCATCGTGGCGATGTACAACTGCCGGCGAGTGGATGCCGTGGCACGAATCCAAACAGTCTTGGACTCGTTTCGGCAGGAGTCCTTTGCCGAAGCGAGCGACGGCGAGTTGGTGCCTTCGTTTAGCGCCACGGTCGTCCAGTATTTGTTTGATGGAACGGATCTGCAGTGGCTCTACAACGCCGCCGGAGAGTTGCTCTCCCAGGCCAAACAATCGGGAGGAGGGCGACTGGTCTGCACGGCGGAGGTCTCGCCAGTGGCGGCCGAGGAGTCCAGCTATGACGTGGTCATCATTGAAGAAGATCAAAGCGTGGCGAGCTTGCTGCATCGGACGTTGATGAATCAGGGACTCAAGCCGTTGTGGATTCGTGACGGACAGACGGCGATCGACAAACTAGCCGGCCGGACCCCGTTGCTCAAGGCCAAAGTCGTGGTCTTGGAAGTCGATTTGCCGGGGCTGGACGGCATGGCGGTCCTGCGTCACCTGGCCGACGATCAGGTCCTTGCCGGGACGCGCGTGCTGATGCTGACCAATCGTGCCAACGAAGAAGAGGTCGTGTCCGCGTTTGAAATCGGGGCCTTCGATCATGTGACGAAGCCCTTCAGTATCCGTGTGTTGGTGCAGCGCATCAAACGCGCACTTCAGGGGTAGGGCCCGCATGATCGGCTTGTCGACGGAACTGCTCACGCTGGTGGTGGTGCTTGAAGGCGGCTGCTTACTGATCGCGCTCGGAGCGTTGTTCGGGCACGCTGCGTGGCAGCGCACGCAGGAGGCGCGCTACGCGGAACGTATGGATCATGCCCGCACCATTTTGACGACGGCGCTCGGATCCGGAGCGCTTTCCGCGGAAGACGTGGCGCTGTTTCGACGGTTGCCGCTGGCGCGGCAGGCGTGGCTCTTGAGCGAATGGGGGTCGAATCTCAGTGGGCGCGGGTCGGCCGTGGTCTCGTCGCTCAGTCAGCAGCTGGGGATGGTGCGGGCGGCCGAGCGGATGTGCCTGAGCTGGCGGTGGGCCCAGCGCGTGCGCGGTGTGCGGATTCTGACGATGCTCTCGGAACGGTCGAGCGTCGTGCCGATGTTGTTTGAGGACCGCTCGGCCGTCGTGCGTTCGCAGGTGGCCTATTGGGCGGCTGCACATCCGACACCGGAGACCATTGCCGCGCTGCTCTGCATGTTGAGCGAACGGGATCGATTCTGTCGGTTCGCGGCGATGGATGCGTTGCATCGGATGGGGACGGTGGTAATCGAGCCGCTCGTGGAGTTCGTGACGGCCCAAAAGGGCCCAGCGGTGGATTATGCCATGGCGGTGATTTCGGTGATGGGACACGAACATTTTCTCCACGTTGGAACGACGATGATGACGGCCGACAGTCCTGTGGCTCGCGCATTTGCGGCAAAGGTGTTGGGCGCCGTGGGCGGCGTGGCCCACGTGCCATTTCTGTTGGCGAGGTTGGCGGATTCGGTCGCGGGGGTACGAGAAGCCGCGGTGCAGGCCATTGGCGGGATCGGTCATTGGCAGTCGTCGCCGAAGGTCGCCCAGCTGCTACTCGATCCCGAGTGGAACGTTCGGCGGGCGGCCGGCCTGGCGCTGCGTGACATGGGTGCGCCGGGCCAACTCTTTCTCCGGCGAGCGGTTCGCGGGAGCGACCAATTTGCGGCCGACATGGCTAAACACGTGCTCGACCTGCCTGTCCATGGCCAGGTGACGAAGGCCGCATGATGGACCGATTCGTTGACAACCTGCTGTCGGTTCTCCTGGGAGTCGAATGGCTCATTCTGCTCTATTTTTTTCTGGTCACCACCTTCTACGGGGTCTTGCTGGTCAGCGCGGTCGTGGATCTTCGTCCGCATCTGCTCAAAGAGCGGGGCGAAAACCGGCGCCGGTTGTTGCGCTCCGATATGGTGCCGCGCATCAGCCTGATTGCGCCCGCGTTCAATGAAGGGAAGACGATCGCGGAAAGCGTCCGCGGCTTGCTGGGCCTGCAATATCCACGGCTGGAAGTAGTCGTGATCAACGATGGGTCAAAAGACAACACGATGGCCGTGCTGCAGCATCAGTTCGAATTGGTCGACGTCCATCCGATCTTCCGCCGACGCCTAACCACCAAGCCGGTGAAGGCGCTGTATCGTTCCCGGATGCATCCGAATTTGATCGTGGTCGACAAGGAAAACGGTGGCAAGGCGGATGCGCTCAACGTGGGCCTCAATGTTGCCCAGGAGGAGCTGGTCTGTGCGATCGACGCGGACACGTTGATCGAGCCGGACGCGCTGCAGCGGATGGTTCGGCCCTTCCTGGAGTCGGATACCGTGGTGGCCGCCGGCGCGACCATTCGGCCGGTGAATGGGTGCACCGTCCAGGGGGGGCGCGTCACCAAAGTCCGCGTGCCAACTAATCCGTTGGCCGGAGTACAGGTGGCGGAATATCTGCGGGCCTTTCTGTTCGGGCGGCTCGGATGGAACCGCCTCGGGGGCAACTTGATCATCTCCGGCGCGTTCGGCCTGTTCCGCCGGGAAGTCGTGATCGACGCCGGCGGCTATCAGCACGACACGGTCGGAGAGGACATGGAATTGGTCGTACGCCTTCGGCGTCAGGGCTACGAAAAGCGGCAAGCGCAGGACGTGGTCTTCATTCCCGATCCGGTCGCCTGGACGGAAGTGCCGGAGACCTGCCGGGTCCTCGGGCGTCAGCGCGACCGCTGGCACCGAGGTTTGGCCGATGTGTTGTGGCGTCATCGCCGCATGTTCTTCAACCCAGCCTATGGCGCCTTGGGCCTCGTCGCCTATCCCTATTTCGTGTTGGTGGAGCTGCTTGCGCCGGTGATCGAAGCCGTGGGGATGGTGATTTCCATTCTCTTGCTTGCCCTGGGGGGAGGCCACGCGTCGTTTGCGATTTTGTTTTTTCTTGTGGCCTACGGGTATGGCGCTCTGCTGTCCATTTGGACCCTCGTCATCGAGGAATACAGCTTCCGACGCATCGATGGGATGGCCGATCGGCTGCGGCTTGTCGGCTGGTGTTTCGCTGAAAACCTGGGCTACCGGCAACTCACGGTGCTGTGGCGCATCCGCGGGCTCATCAAGTTTTGGCGGGGAAAAACCGATTGGGGAGTGATGGAGCGCGCCGGATTCCAAAAGGCGACGCCCGCCACCGCCAAATGATGCCTTCGTCGACGAACCAAGGAAGGAGCGTCCGACCACTCGCCACGCGCCGTCGCACGCGTGGCTCCCGATGGCTGGCTGCGGTGTTCTACGGATTGGTCACGTTCTGTGACGGTCGGATCGACGCGGCCGAATTGGTGCCGTTGACGGATCCGCTGCCCGAGCACATCGAACACATCGAGGTGGTATCGATCGAGGGCCAACCCCCGATGGTCATGCTGCATCAACGGGCGCCCGCGCCGGAACCAAGGAGGCGAGTTGTCGGCCTATCGGAAAATCTTCTGAGCTTCGGCCATGCCGTCGCCGCCGATGGGCCTTGCACTGCCACGAAAGGAGCGGATCGGGGAGGCACAGGCTTTCGGCTGAATTTTTCGGGAACCGAGCTGTGCCGTGTGGGGGTCGCCCTGGGGAAGGAACACCGTGTCCTCGATCTGCTGTCCGGGGAAGCCCTGCGCCTGCGTATCGAGGGAGTGGAGCCACGGTCGCTCGTGCTGGAGGATCGACATGGCCGCCATGCCTATGCCGAGCTGGGGCGCGTGCGACCCGACGGCGAGGCGCAGGTGGATTTGCGGGTCTTCGCCAAAGACATCGACCTCCGAGACGTCGTCTCGATGACCGTGGGGGTGAGTGCCGAGGGCCAGGGCGCCAGAGGCCAGAGTGCGCAGCTCGTTGATGTCCGACTCGTTGCGGCCTCGGTCGAAACTGGGCGTCGGTCCCGCACCGGGTTTTGGGCCTGGGAGTATCGCGAGGTGATCGGCGATCCCGGACGGGCGGTCCAGACCTGCCGGATTCACGGGTGTCAACGCCTGCTGGTGCAGATGCCGAGCGATGGGGATTCGGAGGGGTTGTGGTCGGGTTATGCGGCGACGCTGCGCTGGATCGACGCGCAAGGCATTGAGGCCTATGCGTTGGACGGCTATCCGGAGGCCGCCTACGAACCGGCGCGATTGGCGGCCAAGATCGAGCGGCTGTTGTCGCTGATGCCCCGTGGCGCCCTTGCTGGCGTGCAGCTGGACATCGAGCCGTACATCTTGCCGCGTTTCGCCGCCGATCCGGAAGGATTCCATCGCTATCTCGAGGCGGTGCGCATGATGAAGTCGGTCACGCAAGGACGCACGCGGTTGTCGATCGTCATGCCGTTCTGGTTTTCGTCCATCGAGGCCGAGGGGCGCGCGGTCGCGTTCGAGGTCATGGATATGGCGGATGAGGTGGCGATTATGAGCTACCGCACTGATCTCGACGAGTTGCAGGCCATCGCGGCGGATGTGTTGCGGTACGGGGATCTCGTCGGCCGGCCGGTCTGGCTGGCGGTGGAGACCCGCGCCTTGCCATTGGAGCGCCATGTGCGCCTGCAGCGGGTCGACGTGGCGCGATTGGCCAACGCGTTTGTCGATCGCCAGCGGCGGCAGTTGGTGTACGACGCCCCGCCGCGGGACGCCATGGGAGAGTGGTTCCGTGTGGTGGAACGCACCACGGTGCGCCCGGAGCGGCTGACCTTCAGTGGCCGGCCCCAGGCCTCTGTGCAGAGCGCGGTCAGCGCCATCCTACGGGACCTGCGACATCGCAGTCTCGCCGGCGTTCTCATTCACGACCTGACGGGATTTCGGATGTTACCCGCTGAGGCCCGCTAACCCATGCGACTCCGAACAACGCGACGACCAGACGGGAGACAGGCGGGTATCCGCGCGTGGGTCCCGGCCACGATCGCAACGCTCATCGTGTGCTGTGGGCCGACGGCCTTGCTCTGGGCGCAAGACGTCGTGCAGCCGCGACCAGCGGAGCGGACCATTCGTGAGTTGCGGGACGAGGCCGTCGTACTGGAATCGCAGAAGAAGCTTGATGACGCATTGAGCCGGTATCGGACGATCATGGATCGCCGCCCGGATGACGACGAGATCCGTGGACAGGCCGCGCGGCTGCTCTCCTGGCAGGGCAAGTTGGATGAAGCGATCGTGCTGTATCGGGACATCCTCACGAGGCACCCCGTCGATCTTGATACACGCGTGGCGTTGGCCCGGGTGCTCTCATGGCACAAACAGTTTGCGGAGTCGGAACAGCTCTATCGCGGCGTGATGGACGAGTCGCCGTCCAATCTCGATGCGGCGCAGGGGCTGGCCGATGCGTTGTTGTGGAGCCAGCGCCCAGTCGAGGCCTTGCCTCTGTACGAAGTGGTCTATCGCGAGACCCGCGATCCGGACCTCGGGCAACGCATCGAGGCCGTGAAGTCCGAGATCCAAGCCGCCGCCAAGGCTACCTTGGGCGAACACATCGTGAAGGCGCGGGAGCAGGCCTGGGCGAACCGCTATGACGAGGCGATCCAGCAGTACCAGGCGGTGCTGCGCCAAGATCCGCAGAATCTCGATGCCAAACAGGGGCTGGCGGACACACTGTCGTGGAGCCGTCGCACGAATGAGGCCCTACCGCTCTACGAAGAGGTCTATCGAGACACGCAGGATCCGGAGGTCGCCCAGCGCATCGCGGCCTTGAAATCGGAACAAGCTGCCGCCGTGTCCCGCGCGACGCTGGGAGAGCAGGTGGTGAAGGCGAGGCAGAAAGCTTGGGGCGAGCGGTACGACGAGGCCATTCTGGAATATCGGGCTGTGCTGAGCCAGGATCCAACGAACCTGGAGGCCAAACAGGGCTTGGCGGACACGTACTACTGGAGCAGCCGGTATGCCGATGCCTTGGTTTTGTACCAAGAGGTGTACGCCGAGACGAAGGATGCGGAATTGCCCGCCCGAATCGAAGCCGTCAGATCGGAACTCGCGCTCTCGGCCCGCGCGCCGGTGACCCGTGCCGGGGCTGGGATTGCCATTCCCTTTCGTGACTATCTGAAATTCGGCTACAGCCACTACACCTACACCAACAAGTTCCCCGACGAGCGCAACGTGTTGATCGAAGCGGCCAAACCTCTCGGCGACATGACGTTGGTGGGGCGGATTGAACCGCTCAATCGGTTTGGGCTGCACGACACCCCCGTCTCGGGCGAGTTGTACAGCCCCTTGTGGGCCGGGGCCTGGGGCTATGTCGGCGGGTCCGCCGCTCTGGACGCCAAGTTCGTCCCCTCGTGGTCGCTCGGCGGCGAGCTGTTCCAAGGGCTGGGCCTGTTGTCGCCGAGCCTCCGCTGGCTGGAGGCGTCGATCGGCTATAAGCGGATGGAGTTCAAGACCGCGGGCATCGATCTGCTCTCGCCGGGGTTGACCCTTTACACGCCGTGGAACGTCTGGTTGACCGAAAAGATTTCCTATGTGCCAAACCAGGGCTCAATCAGTCTGTCCTCGCAGCTGACGTGGCGCCCGCAGGATCGGCTGCAGTTCTTCGTCTCCGGCACCTATGGGACCTCCGGAGAACGGATTGTCGCCGTACAGGACTTCACGCGCATCAAGAGCATCATCTGGCAGGCGGGTGCAATCTTCCCGATCAGCGAACGACTCTCCGGTGAACTCTCCGGGTACTACGAAGATCGGGGATTTCTGTATGTGCGCCGCGGCGGCACGTTCAACCTGATCTGGCATTGGTGAGTGAGGAGAGGCGAGAGAGGCATCGATGAACGCGCGTCTCGTGTCGATCGGTTTGGCGTTGGTGCTGGTGATCATCGTCGGGGGCTTCTACTGGAGCCAGCGTGGTGGAAACTCCCGCATGCCCACGCCGCCCACACCGCGCGTGCCCTTCGTGATGGAACGGTACGATGTGCCGAAAGAGCAGGTCTTTCTGTTCCGAGATCTGCGGGGGCCGTTGCACACGACGACCGTACCTCGTACACCCCCGACTGCTCCGGGCGGCTACGGCAAGGGTGGGGCGAGCCGCTTGGCCATCCTCCTGACCGACCCGCAGTCGAATTGGTTGGGGTTGGCGCACGGACTGAAATCGATCGGCCTGCCCTTCACCGTCACGGAAGACTATCGTGAGGCGGTGCGGCATCGCGTGGTGCTGGTCTATCCGACGATTTCCGGGAAGGTCCTTTCGGGCGAGGCGTTGAAGGCCTTGGCGGGCCATCCGAGAAGCGGTGGGACCTTGATCGGCAGCGAGATCCTGGGCGGAGGGCTGAACGAAGTGTTTGGATTTCAGGAGGTACAGTCGTCGCGCATGCGGTATGCCATGACGTTCGCAGAGGGTGCGCCGCTGGTGGCGTCGTTCACCGACCCGAAAGAACGGACGATCAGACTGGGGAACCGCGCCAAGGGGATGGAGCCGATCGGGACGAATGGATTTACACAGCCGAAGGAATCGCCGCTGGCCCTCTTTGAGGACGGGAGCGCCGCCATTACGCAACGGTCTTATGGCGTGGGGCATGCCTACGCAATCGGGTTGGATCTCGGGTTCTTGATTCTGAAAGGCCACACGCTTCGTGACGAAGGCATCGCCGAGAGCTATGACAATCGCTATGAGCCGGTGCTCGACGTGTTCCTTCGGCTGCTGAAGGAGATCTATCGAGCCGGAGAGCCGGACGCGGTGCTGCTCCATTCAGTGCCGGCGAACAAGGATCTTTCTGTGATGTTCACGCACGATATCGATGCCCAGACCTCGATGGCCAACTCGATCACCTACGCCGAGTTCGAAAAGAGCCAGGGTATTGAAGGGACCTATTTCATCCAAACCAAGTACATCAAAGACTTCAACGACGAGATCTTCTTCAATGAACAGGGTGTGCGGGACATGAAGAAGGTCTACGCATTGGGCATGGAGTTGGGGAGCCATACCGTCGCGCACTCGAAAGTGCTGGTGGACTTTCCGCTCGGCACCGGAACGGAGCAGTATCCCGACTATACGCCCTTCGTCAAAACGCGGATGACGGCGGCGAATGCCAGCGTGCTGGGTGAGTTGCGGGTGAGCAAGTATCTGATCGAGGAGTTGTCAGGTGGAGCGTCGGTTGTGTCCTTCCGGCCCGGCGAGCTCTCCAACCCAAAATCACTTCCGCAGGCGCTGACGGCTACCGGCTATCGGTATAGTTCCTCGGCCACGGCGAACAATTCGCTGACGCATCTGCCCTATCAACTCACCGTGGATCGCGGCACTGAGGCCGAATCCGGGACGTTCGAATTTCCGGTGACAATCGAGGATGAAGAGCTGCCGGAGATGGGCTCCCGCGTCGGTCAAGCCATCGAGGTGGCCGAGAAGATTGCGCGATATGGGGGGACTGTGGTCGTGCTGATTCATCCAAACATCCTCGGGCACAAACTCGAGTTCGAGAAAAAGTTCGTGGCCGCCCTGAAACCGCGCGCTTGGTTCGGCTCGATCCGACAATTCGGCGCCTGGTGGGCCGCGCGAAATCAGGTCAGTGTGGATGTCACCGCAGATGGTGCCCGGCGGGTGGTTTCGATCGAGGCCCCACAACCGATGGCGGGGCTCACCTTGCGCATCCCGGCTTCGTGGAAGCCGGCGAAGGGCGTGAACGAGAAATTGGTGGCGAGTTCAACGCCGGGGAGCGTGGTGCTCCAGTCGATCAAGGGCCAGGTGACACTGACATTTGACGAAACCCTCCCGGCTTCCCCGCAGCACTGAATCCATCCCATACTGGTCGAAAGCGGGCAAGGAGCGGTCCCTTAATGTTGGCAGCTGTCGCCGTGCCAGACCTTAGGCGCTGGTCGTTTTGAGCCGATCGAGCCGCGCGCGATCCAACTGCACATGGATGGACTTGTCCTGCGTGACCGTCACGGTTCCCGCCGCCTGCCCCTTCGCCTTTTTTACCCATTTCTTTCTGGTATAGATCACGTCGCCTTTACCGCTTTTTTTGAGGTCGCTGTACTGCAAGGCGAGCGTCGCTGCGTCGCGCAGTGTTTCGAGCGGCGGATCAGTGCCTTTCGGCAGTCTCACCACGACGTGCGAGCCGGGCACGCCGCGCGCATGCAGCCACAAATCCTCACTATTGGCGAACCGATGCGTGAGTTCCTCATTCTCTTTGGCATTGCGACCGACATAAATCGGGTAGCCGTCGTGGGAATGGAAGCGGCGGAACGGACCTTTCCTCGGTTCGACACCGGCCGTTCTTGCGGGCTTGCCCGGTTGGCGCAATCGCTCCAGAGGCGTTGCCGGCGGCGACCAGTCGCCTCGTTCGATCCGTTGGATTTCTTCTGAGGCCTTTGCCAGATCCTGTCTGGTCGCGAGCAAACGCGGAGCAATCTCGCGTTGGGCGGTCAGGAACTTGCGGTGTTTGTGAAAATAGTCCTCGAGGTTGGCCTGAGGAGATTTGGCGGGATCCAGAGGCAGCGACAACGTCGGCAGGCCGTCCTCGAAATAGTCGACGACCGTCGCTTCCTCTTGTCCTTTTTTGAGTTGGGCCACATTGGCTTTCAGCAGCTCTCCGTACCGCGCATAGGACTCGTACCGGCGAGCCTTCTCCAAATCTTCTTCGAGCCCGTCCACCCGCCTGGCGAGTTTCTTCACCTGTTTTCGCAACGACAGGAGCCGCTGATGCTGAGCGGCGGATTGCATGGCCTCGTGCTCGCGCTCGCCGTACTGTGCCTCGATTGCACGGGAGATTGGGAACTCGCCATCTCCATCCCGGAGAAACCGCAGCCGGTCGTGGTGAGCCCTTGGACCGCGTTCCTGGAGCGGCTGCTCGAACGTTGTTTTCATCCGCGCCTTGTCCGGGCGCAATGTGGCGAGAATGGTGCGATCTCTGTCGAGCACCAACACATTTGCCCCACGGCCGGTCAGCTCGGCGACGAGGACCCACGTGGATTCTTTCGTGTGAACGACAATCTCAACGACGCGGTCTTGCGCCACTTGTTCCAGCGACTCGATCCGCCCGCCTTGCAGCCGTGCACGGAGGAGTTGGCAGAATGCGGGTGGACGCTCTGGATTTAGCGCGCGTCGGCTCTGGACATGGATTCGCGCGGTTTCTGGAAAGGCGGAGATGGTGAGGAGAACCGTCCGTCCCGGCGACCGGATTTCAAGCAGGATGCCAGTCTCCGTAGGCTGAAAGACCTTCTGAATCCAGCCGCCGACGACCACCGGCCGAATTTCGTCGAGCACAGCGCCAATTTCCGCTGCAGACAGGGCCATCGTCATGCCCCCTTCGGGGGGAAAATGCCTAGAAAAACCATACGTTTGCGAGCCTTGCACCGTGCCCGTTTCTACCCATCTTTGGGGCAGCCTGCTAACTCCGCAATTGTAAGGGGATTTGAGGGGCAGGCATAGCCCCCTCTGGAGCCGCGCCAAAACAGACCATGTCTGGCACCAGGGTTGCGTTAGTCCAGTGGCAAGGGACGAGAGAGTAGACGGAAGAATCAAACGTCCCGGTCGCTCCCCGTATCACCCGGGGGCGAGGCGCACGAAGGAGGTGCCCGATGAAGTGTTCACGCTGTCAGGGGTTGATGGTTCGTGATCACCTGTTGGACATCAAGGAAACGATGGGGTCGATGTGGGTGCATAGCTGGCGCTGCGTCGCCTGCGGCAACATCGTCGATCCGTTGATCGAAAAACATCGCATGGAACGCGCCGCGGCGATGCCGCAACTCGTGCCGGCGGTGGCCCAGGAGTACGAAGAGGACGAGTTCACGCCGCCGCTCGCGGCCTAGTGGCTTGTGGGGCATCCGGCCGGGGAGTCCTGTGGGGCTCAGCCGTGCGGTGCCCCACACCGAGGCCTTGGCCGTTGCTCGCGCGCGCCGCATAGAGTAGAGTCCGTCCGGTCATCATTCCATTCCGCCCCAATACGTAGACCTGAATCTTCGTGGCTGCTGATCTTTTCGACATTCCTGCGCTCGCGACCCTTGTCGGCGAGTTTCGGCGGGCCATGCGACGCCTGTTGGTCGACCTCTGTAGGGAACTACAAGGCAAACAGGTGCCGGTTGGATTTTTCCGATTGTTGGCCGACAGGCTGTCGATGGACGACTTCGATCATTGGAAAGTCGTGGGCTGGATCGAGAGTCTGAACGATCTCGTCTATTTCGAGGACATCCGACGGCAGCTGGCGCGCGAGTCGGACCGATCCGGATTCGCGGAACAATTGCTGGCCCACTGCCAAGACGCGTTCTACGAGAATAGTTACCTCGACGAGCTCTTTCCCCATCGCCAGCCGGAAGCTCAGCAACTGTACGGCCGGCTCTCAAGCCTGTGCACACGACTGGCTCGCGAGATCATCCAAGAGTCGCTTTTTCTCGTTCCAGGTCTGCCATGCCACTGGATCAAACGCAGTGGCCGGCGCAGGTGGACCGTCGAGGGGTCGCTCACGGCGAGTTTCGAGCGTGCCGAGTTGTCGGGTACGATCCCCGTCGGGATCGACGGGGCGTATGTTCGAGCGCCCGGCGCGCTGGCCCGAAGATCAGCATCGGTGCGGTTCGTCGTCACCCCATCTGACATTCGCCTGCAAGCCGGCCGAACGGTGTCGCGCATCTGTGCCGTCGGGAAATCGGTGGAGTGGGAGTGGCGCTACCACAGGCCTGAGTCCATCCTTCCGCCCGATGCGATGTGGAAGCGGGGGCTGACGTTGGGACCGATGTTGGTGTACGACCGGCATCGCGTGGCGAAGACGGTCCGCCCTTCTCCACGCACACTTGCTCCGAGGATCAGGCAGGCGATCGCAAACATCGCCGGGGCATGGCCGGAAGGGCTTCGGCTCTTGGCGCTGTTGACGTGGCGGATCGTGCCGCTCCAAGCGAAGGGCGTAGTCAGCTTCAGTTATCGACATCGGCCTGGCCTGTCGTTCGTTAACCTGTTCGACCGGTCTCAGCTCGATTTGGTCGATGATCTCATCCATGAGAACAGCCACCACCATCTGAATCTGCTCCTTCGAAAGCATGTCCTGTATAAAGGAGACCACAATCAGGAGATCTTTTATTCTCCATGGCGGCGGAGCCTGCGGCCGTTGCGCGGTATTCTGCACGCGACCTTTACGTTCACGATGGGCGCGCTGCTGTTCGATCGACTCTCAACGTGGGGGAGAGGCAAGGTGGGCAAGCGGCATTGGAAGGCGAATGGCTTGACGGCTCGAGATTTGACGCGTGCGCAGTTTCGATGTTTGGAGGAATTGAAGTCAGTGCGGTACTCGCTCCGGGACCTCCAGTACGCCGCCAACACCCGCCGCTGGCTCCCGAGGGCGGGGAGAAGTCTCACGCACGCACTCGGTCGTGAGGTGGCTGGCATCAGCCGTCGAAGTACGAACTACCGCAAGGCCATCGCCGGGACATCCTTCGCCCGCGAGCTACGCCGGCACGAACGCCAACTCGAGCAGGCTCGAAAGACCTATGGCCCACGATAGGCCGACTCTGCGGCATGATGACACGATGCACCAGAGTGAAATTAGATTTCGGACGAAGTGTAGGAAGCTCCGGATCCGGGACCTTCCGAGCAGGGATAAATCCATCGGCGATTTGTCCCCGCCCCCTTTCTCAAAGGGGAGGGACGAGCACGAGCGACTTGCGCCGGAGCGGCTGGGGCCCACCCGGCGTCTGAAGCAGGAAAGCTGGAACTGACAGAAGCACCGCGATCGACTGATCGCGGCTGAAGGAATTCCAGAAGGCTTCCGCTTCTGAGCGCCGAGGAAGGGATGCCGCGAGAGGCGTGGAAGCGAGAGATCGTCTCTTCCCCGGTCCCTAAGCACATCGACGCTGCCTTAAGGCTCAACCGCTTCTGCTTCGCCCCCCGTCGCGTTCCTCATCCCGTTGTTGAGTAGCGCAATGATGCGGCGGTTCGCAACATGCCTAGCGCACAAACGACGTCAGTCGTATGAGGACTTGACTCTTCTCGATCTGTATGCAAATGCAGATCGGAGGCAAGGTTGAACCCCGGAGGTCTCCAATTGAGCCAGAGTGGTGAGCAAAAGGACATTGATGCCACAACAGATGTGTTTAGTCGGAACCAGTACGAGAAGGACTTCCCGATGTTTGTTAGCAAGACTGAAGGAGATGGATTGCCGGCCGGGCTGCTAGTCGTTGACCTGGACAACTTCAAGGACATTAACACTGCAGCGACGCATCAGGGTGGTGATCAGGCGCTGAGGATGGTGGCTCAATCGCTAAAGCAGAACGTCGGGGTAAAGGGGGCAGTTTATCGATATGGTGGAGATGAATTTGTTGTGCTCTTGCCAAACTCTACCATTGACGAAGTTGCGGCAGTTGGGCGACGGCTGCGATCAGCAGTTGAACAACTTCGGCATCCGGCAGGAATCGCGTTGAATGTAACCATAGGAGCCTCTGCCTATCCTGAATCCAGCTCAGAGCTTGCCGAGTTATTCAAGAATGCAGATCAAGCTTTGTTGGACGGTAAGAGTTCTGGACAGAAGAATGCCGTCCATGTTCATCGATCACGCGGAGAAGTCGGGCTTCCTTCAGGAGCCTGGCGGCTATCGCTTACGCTGACGCCCACACATGAGACAAACATAGCAAAGCACAATCTAGTCGATGTGGTCTGTAGCTGCTGTTACTCGCTACTTCAGAATGATTTCGGGCGTACCATGCGGTGGCCCCTCTTCAAGGACCGAAGCAATTTGGTTCGTGAGCGAGAACCTGGATGGTGCGGTGCAGAACACAGTGACGGGGCCTTGAGGCGATTCTTTGAGGTTTCATCCAAAGGTGAAATTAGGCTGGTCCTGGTGGAGTCGTTGTCAGGAGCAGTTCACCTGGTAAGGATGGAACTGGTTCTTGATAGCTTGCAGGACTTTTGGCCTTTCCTCGATAGATTCGTATCTGCGAGGGGAGGGAAATATGTTGCTAAGATTTCTCTGGTTGGAATTCAGGGAGCTCGTTTGGAAGTGGATGGGCGATTGTTATCAACTAGAGGCATGATTTCAGCCAGTGACAAGTACGAAACAGAAATAGAAACTGTATTGCCACCAAAGTCGGAGGGTGATCGCGATCAACTGATGTTGGGTTGGATTCATGCGATCTGCTCCGCATTTTCTCCGCCGACCGGAGTGGCGAGGGGAGATATCAGTGAGCAATATGTTAGAGTCGTTCTCCGAAGATATATTGAAAAGGTCGGCGATGCTCGAGACGATGATGACTGATAAGGATCCGCACTCGACTTAGAAATCGTGCAGCAGCGAGATATGTGACCATTGATGCTCATTCTGATTAAGAGAAGAAAAACCGGTCCAGTTCCAATCCGAGCAGGGATAAATCCATCGGCGATTTGTCCCCGCCCACTCTCTCAAAGGGGAGGGACGAGCACGAGCGACTTGCGCCGGAGCGGCTGGGGCCCGACCAAGCTTGCTAGTGCCGGCGGCCCTTCGGGCGGAGCCGTCTTCCTTGCGCCGCCGGAGAAACCCCTCCGACTTGGCCTGCTCTCAATTCCCTTCCTCGTCCCGGCGTCTGAAGCAGGAAAGCTGGAACTGACAGAAGCACCGCGATCGACTGATCGCGGCTGAAGGAATTCCAGAAGGCTTCCGCTTCTGAGCGCCGAGGAAGGGATACCGCGAAAGGCGTGGAAGCGAGAGGTCGTCTTTTCCCCGGTCCCTAAGCAAAACGACGCTGGCTTAAGGCTCGACCGTCACGTCGACAAACGCCGGCAACGAATCCGCCCCCTTCTTATCCGTCACCCGCAACTTGAACCGGTACGTCCGTGACTCCGACACGTGCGGCGCTTGGAACGACGCTTCCGTTCCGTTCGCGTCCAGCAACGCGATCTTCCCACCACGCACCTGGCTCCAATAGTAAGACAGCGCTTCGCCTTCAGGGTCGCGGCTCTTGAGACCATTGAGCTTGACCTTGGTGCCGGCCTTCACGGTACGGGCTGGGCCGATCTCCGCAACAGGCGGTTCGTTGGGTTCCTCAGACAGGGCGGTCAAGACTTCGAGTGTCGCCGATTTTCCGCGATTCGTCGCGGTGAGCATAGTCCGCCCGCTGCCTACGAGACGCAGCAAGCCAAAGGACTCGACTGTGATGACCTTCTCGTCCGACGACGTGATGGTCGTGCCGGTCGAAGGATTGGCGATGGGTCGGGTCACCCCATCGGCGAATGACCCCACGATCGGGAGGTCAATGAGCTTCCCCTTCGAGTCGATGTCTTCGTAGCTGGCGTTTTGCCCGATGCGGCCAAGCTTGAACGGCTTTTCCGTTTCAAAGTCGATGGAGGTCAATTCTGCCGGTGGCTCGACCTTGACCAGTACTTCATCGAAGACCGTCCGCGTGCCCAGTCGGCCGCGCGAGATATCCGCCACGGCCAGCAACCGCATCGTGCCGACGGCCTCGACCGGCACCTTCAGTGTGCCGCCGAACGGCGGGGTTGAGTCTGAGAGACCCACCATGGCTGGAGTCGCCACGATTGGCTGGCCCGTGACGCTCTCGGTCTGTGCCGGAGCGAGGAAGGCTTCGCGGTCCGCCTGCTCAACGAGTGTCTCGCCATACTCGGGATACCAATAATAGAGAACCTTGACGATGCCTTCGTCCCGGCCGAGGTCCACGGTCACCGTCACGCTTTTCCCGGACTGCAACGGAGTCTGTGCGGTCGGTTCGACGAGCTTGAAGGCCTGTGCCGGTTGAACGCCGCCGATCAGGAGTGCGACCGAGAGGAACCATGTCGACCCGGCGGGGGTGGAGAGAGATTGCATCGCGCCAACTCTTCCTTATCGTTGTAAATGAAACGGGACGTCGGTGAGCACCACTCGTTCTTTAAAGAGCAGCGCCGCCTTGAGCATCAAGGCTCGTTGATTGTGCAGGATATTTTGCCACCAGCGCGCCGGCAGAATCTCCGGGAGCACGACGGTCACCCATCCTTCTTGGTCTTTTTGTAGCAGCTGTTCGACGTAGTCGAGCAGGGTTTCCAAAATCGATCGATAGGGGGAGGGGAGGACAATCAAAGGGACCCCGCAGCCCCATTGGGCCCATTGGATCTCGATGCGGGCGGTGTCGCGTGGATCGATGTCCACCAGGACGGCGCGGACGTCGGCGGAACGGTGCCGCGCATAGTCGACGGCGCGAATCACGGCGCGATTGACCCCGCTGATGGGAATGACCACGATGTTGGAGCGCGGCATCGGCGGCCGGTGGTCGCGCGAGAGCGCGACTTGCTCAGAGACGGCCCGGTAGTGCTTTTGGATGGATCGAAACCAGACGATCAGCACAGGGATGAGGAGGATCACAATCCAGGCGCCTTGCGTAAACTTGGTACCGGTGATGATCAAGGTCGAGATGCCGGTGGTGATGGCGCCCAACCCATTCACCGCTAATTTCTTTCGCCAGTGAGGCCCGCCTTTCGCTCGCCAGCGAAGGACCATCCCGGCTTGGGAGAGCGTGAACGAGATGAACACGCCAATGGCATAGAGCGGAATCAACGCATGCGTGTCGCCTTGAAAGAGCAGCAGCAAGACCCCGGCCATGACGCCGAGGATGATGACCCCGTTGGAGAAGACCAGGCGATCGCCGATGCCCGACATCTGATGCGGCATGTACCCGTCCCTCGCCATCATGCTGGCGAGGGGAGGAAAGCCACTGAAGCTGCTGTTAGCGGCCAAGATCAACAACATCATCGTCGAGGCCTGGACGATATAGTAGAGTGCTCCCTCTCCGAAGATGTTCCGTGCCAACTGTGACACGACCGTTTCGTCCGCCTTCGGCGCGATCCCTTGGTAGTAGGCCAAGCCGCTGATGCCTAGGAAGAGGCAGCCGAGGATCAGGGACATGACGGTCATCGTGGTTGCCGCGTTCACCGGCTCCGGCGGACGAAAGGCCTTCACGCCGTTGGAGATGACCTCCATGCCAGTGACTGCGCTACAGCCAGCCGAGAATGCCCGGCAAATGAGGAAGAACGTGAGCCCCTCCACGGCGGTCCCCGAGACCATCTCGGCCGGCGACGTGGGGACGGATTCTCCGCCGAGCAGCCGGGCATAGCCGACGAGGATCATAACCCCGAGCGCTACGAGTGCGAAGTAGGTTGGGCCTGCGAAGAACCGACCGGTCTCTCGCACGCCCCGGAGATTGATCACCACGATCAGCGCCATGGCCCCAAGGCCCAACTCCACTCGGTACGGAAAGAGGGAGGGCCAGGCGGACGTAAGGGCGGCGATGCCGGCGGCCGTGCTGACCGCCACGGTGAGGGTATAGTCGATCAGGAGTGACGCCGCGGCCGTGAGACCCGCCAACTCGCCGATGTTACTTTTCGCCACGACATAGGCGCCGCCGCCTTCGGGATACTCATAAATGATTTGCCGGTAGGAGAGATTGAGCATGAGGATCAGCCCGACGATCGCAATGCTCAGGGGAATGGACCAGCTCAGTGCGACGGTGCCGGCCAGGATGAGGACCAACAGGATTTCTTCGGTTGCGTACGCAACGGAGGAGAGGGGATTGGGGCAGAAAATCGCGAGCGCCAGTCGTTTAGACAGGCGTTCATGGGCCGCCTGCGCGGTCTTGAGTGGAAGACCGACGAGCAGTCGCTTCAGGATCATACGCCGCCATTATGGCACAATCGACCGAGAGAGACACGGCTGGTGTCGAATCTCCGCTACAGACTGTCCAAAGGGGTTGACACCTCGTGCGACATTGTTTATCTTTGCCCCTCTTTTTCGGTGTCGAGTGGTCGAAGAATTTTGAGCACGACGTGCAGGGTGGTTCTAACAGTAGTACGTGGGGAATGAGGCCGGTGAATACCTGGTTCCCCGTCGTTGATACATCAAACCCCGCCAAGGTTCCCATGTAGTTCTCTCGTATTGAGCCCAAGACATTTTTAATCAGCAAGGAGGCCGGTCCATGTTTACATCCCAACATCAGACGCAACCGCTGCGCGGTTGGGTCGCTCTATTAGCGGTCAGCGCCGTCATGGCGCTGCCGCTCGTAGCCTCGGCAGAGGATGCCTCACATCAAGAGCATGCCTCAATCCACAAAACATCGATGGGGCAAACGAGCCCTGAATGGGCGGAGAAGCTCAAAGGCCAGACGGTCGTCGAAGACGCCATGTCCGGTCGGGCTGAGCGCGCCGCGATGGTGGAAACTCAACACCAGCGCATCATGGAGCAGATGAGCAAGGATCCGCAGGCGCACCAAGTGGGCACCGGGGGATTCAACAACATGACCATGATGCACCAGTATGGTGCCGGCGGTCAGGACCTGTTGTTGATGTCCGATCCCCGCCGCGAACCGGTGATGGAAGGGGGAGGCAAGTGCCCCGCGTATGCACCGGTGAAGCAGTACAACCTGTCCGCGATCAACATCGAGATCACGCTCAATCAGTGGCTCGATTACTATCCCGGCTACATGTACGTGCT
>CAYUYE010000009.1:0-125088 GCA_964449255.1 uncultured Nitrospira sp.
TGAAGTTGGGCGTCATGTTCGGGAATCCCGAGACCACGACCGGCGGCAACGCGCTCAAGTTCTACTCCTCGATTCGGCTGGACATCCGGCGCATCGAATCCATCAAAGAAGGTACTGACGTGACCGGCAGCCGGGTGCGCGTCAAAGTGGTGAAGAACAAGATGGCGCCGCCGTTCAAACAGGCCGAGTTCGACATCATGTTCGCCGAAGGTATTTCGAAGATGGGCGAGCTCGTCGACTTGGGGGTCGAAAAGCGGGTCCTGGAAAAATCGGGCGCGTGGTATTCGTACAAAGGTGAGCGCCTGGGGCAGGGGCGCGAGCAGGTTCGGGACATGCTGAAGAACAATCCGCCGATCGCCAAAGAAATCGAGGCGAAGATTCGGGAGCTGTCCCATGTCGGCGGCAAGATCCCCGAGAAGGCCTCCGACAAACCTGCTGAGCAGAAGGGCGAGAAGAAAGCGGACGCCCACGCGGACAGCAAGCCGGTTCGGGCCGGGCGCGGGTAGTCGTCTCCGCCCTACGCGGTTGGCGGGGGCGGCGAGGAGTTCGTGAAGGTCCCGCATCACTCCAGTGGGGCAACGAGTGCCGCCCAAGATCGTGTGACTCGTTTGGCCCTTGGCTATCTGTCCCGCCAGGATCGGTCCGTCGTCCAGCTTTCCAGCTATTTGAGCCGACGTGGCGCCTCGGAGGCCCACATCGTCCAGGTGGTCCAGCGGCTTCGGCGGCTGGGATATCTGAACGACGAGGTGTTGGTCCGTCGCTGGGCTGACGCCAAGCTGAGCAAGAGCCCGATGGGGTCCGCCCGCTTACAGGACGAATTGCTCGCCAAGGGGTTCGACGAGGCGGACGTCTCGGCAGCGGTGGCCGAGCTCTATCGCGAACGACCGGAACGGCACTGGGCGGAGCTCCTCGTTGGGGAGGGGCGTCGGCAGCGCCCAGCGACGCCGTGGGCGACGCTCATCAGAAGGCTTCGACAGCGAGGGTTTGACGAGGACGTGATTCGGGACGTCGTGGAACGGGCCGGCGTGGACCACGATTTTTTCGAGGGCAAGGACTGAACGACATGGGAACCAGCGGACACGAATTGCGCCAGGCTTTTATCCAGTACTTCGAGCGGCACGGCCATCGAGCCGTGGCGAGCGCGTCGCTCATCCCCCAGGCCGATCCCACGTTGCTGTTCACCAATGCCGGGATGAATCAGTTCAAGCGGGTCTTCCTGGGCGAGGAGACGCGGCCGTACCATCGTGCGGTGTCCTCGCAGAAATGCGTCCGCGCGGGAGGGAAGCACAACGACCTGGAGAACGTCGGCTATACCGCCCGGCATCACACCTTCTTTGAAATGCTCGGGAATTTTTCCTTCGGCGACTACTTCAAAGCGGAAGCGATCGAATTCGGCTGGGAATTTCTCACGAAGGACGTCGGACTGGCCAAGGACCGACTGTGGGTGACCGTGTACAAAGACGACGACCAGGCGGCTTCGCTCTGGGGCAAGATCGGCGTGCCGGCTTCGCGCATTCTTCGGTTCGGGGACAAAGATAATTTTTGGCAGATGGGTGAAACGGGTCCCTGCGGCCCATGCTCCGAGATTCATTTTGATCAAGGCCCGGCGGTGCCCGGCGACGATCGTCCGAACGGCGACGGCGATCGCGTCATTGAAATCTGGAACTTGGTGTTCATGCAGTACAACCAGAACGACAAGGGCGAACGACACCCCTTGCCCAAGCCCAGCATCGATACCGGCATGGGACTGGAGCGGTTGACGGCCGTGGTCCAAGGCAAGCACAGCAACTATGACAGCGATCTGTTTGCGCCGATCTTGCGGGCCATTGGTGAGCGGACAAAGCAACACTACGGCGCCGCGTTGGCCTCCGACCGGTCGATGCGCGTCATTGCGGACCATCTGCGGGCGATTTCCTTTCTCATCGCAGACGGGATTCTTCCCTCCAATGAAGGACGTGGGTATGTCCTGCGTCGCATTCTGCGACGAGCCGCTCGGCACGGCCGGTTGTTGGGTGTCGCCGAACCGTTCCTGCATGGCCTGACGGCCTCGGTCGTCGAGTGTATGGGCGGGGTCTATCCGGAATTGCGCGCGGCCGCCGGGACCATTCACGAGGTGACGGAAGGGGAAGAAGAACGGTTCATCGCCACCTTGGACCAGGGGCTGCCGATTCTCAACGACGTCATCGCGAAAACGAAGGCGGCCGGGAACGCCGTGTTGCCGGGCGCTGAGGTCTTCAAGCTCTATGACACGTACGGATTTCCGACCGACCTCATCATCGAGGCCTGCCGCGAGCAACAGCTCACCCTAGACGAGGCGGGATTCGACCAGGCGATCGAGGAACAGCGGACCCGGGCGCGCAAGTCGGCGGCCTTCGAGATGGATGAAACCAGGCCCGTCCTGTCGGACCTGGCGAAGCGCCTCGCCGGCTCACAGTTCGTCGGCTATGAGCGCCTCCAGACCGAGAGTACGGTGCAGGCGATGCTTAAGGGCGAGCAGCGCGTCAAAGAAGCCGTGCAGGGCGATGTGGTGGAAGTGGTGCTAGACGTGACGCCCTTCTATCCGGAAGGCGGTGGCCAGGTTGGGGACCAGGGCCTGTTCCTGGCGCCGGAAGGCCGGCTGGAGGTGACGGAGACCTCCCGTCCGATTCCCACGATGATTGTGCACAAGGCAACCGTGCAGGCTGGGCGAGTACGTGAGGGGGACCGGCTGCAGGCCCAGGTCCAGCCGAACGGCCGGCAGGACGCGGCGCGGAATCACACGGCGACGCACCTGGTGCATGCGGCCTTGCGGGACTTGCTCGGGCCGCACGTCAAGCAGTACGGATCGCTGGTCGCGCCCAATCGGCTGCGGTTCGACTTCGCACATTTCAAGCCGCTGTCCGTCAAGGACATCGAAGCCGTCGAATCGATGGTCAATGATCAGATTCGAAAGAACGAAGCCGTGAAGACGCAGGTGATGGGGATCCAAGAGGCGGTGGCCGGTGGCGCATTGGCGTTTTTCGGCGACAAATACGGCGAGCAGGTTCGCGTGGTCACCATCGACACGTTCAGCAAGGAGCTCTGCGGAGGGACGCATTGCCGGCAGACCGGGGAGATTGGGCTGTTCCGGATCGTCTCGGAGACTGGGGTTGCGGCAGGCGTGCGGCGAATGGAGGCGCAGACGGGGGTGGGGGCGGTGGCCGCGGTCAAGCGCTTGGAAGCCGATGTGCGTGAGCTGTCCGAGTTGCTCAAGGTCGGTCCTGCCGAAGTGGTGACCCGCACCAAGAAACTCGCGGCGCAGCTCAAGGAGAAAGAACGCGAACTGGAAGACCTGAAGCTGAAGCTGGCGAGTGGGACGGCTGCCGAAAGTCAGGTGCGGACCATTGGCAACGTGCAGGTGCACGTGCAACGCACGGACGGCATGGATATGAACGGGATGCGGGCGCTCGCCGACCGGCTAAGAGAAAAACTTGGCTCGGGCGTGATCGCCCTGGGCGGGGTGGCCGACGAGAAGGTATCCCTCCTGGTCGCCGTCACCAAGGACCTGACGGGTCGGATCAAGGCGGGGGACCTCATCAAGGTCATGGCCGCCGAGGTCGGGGGGACCGGCGGGGGGCGTCCGGAACTGGCGCAGGCCGGGGGCAAGAACCCCGAAGGGCTCGGGCGGGCCCTCGAAAAAGTGTTTCCTCTGCTAGAATCTACATTAGGCCACTGATCGGACTGTCTGAATGGCAGCCACCAGAATCCTCGCACTCGACCACGGGACCAAGCGAATTGGCGTGGCCCTGAGTGACGAATTGCGGTGGACGGCGCAGCCGCTGGAGACCTACCAACGGCGTTCGTTGGACGCCGATTTGGCGCATATCCAACAGTTGGTCCGCGAGCACGAAGTGGCACAGGTCGTGATCGGGCTGCCGATCCGGACTACCGGGGAGTTGGGACCCGAAGCCCAGGCCGTGGAGCTATTTCGGCAGCAATTGGAGGCGCGGCTCCCCGTACCCGTCGTTGCGTGGGACGAGCGGCATACGACGCAAACGGCGGAATCCGTCCTGCTCGAAGCCAATCTGAGCCGGGCCAAACGGAAACAGACCATCGATCGGGTGGCGGCCGCGATTCTGCTGCAGAGTTATCTGGCCAGTCTGGCGCCGGAGCCCCCTGACGAGGCCTTTACCGAGCCGGACGACGAGTGGGGAGCAGCACCGAGCCGATAATCCTGTTACCACCGCGATGTATCTGCGCCTGATCATATTGGTCGTTTGTGTCGGGCTCATTGTCGCGGGCGTCCTTGGCTATCAGACGCTCCGCTGGGCCGACAGTCCGGTCGTCCCTTCTCCTCAGCGAGCGCCTTCGAAAATCATCACCATTGCCGAAGGCACCACCTTTCAGCACACCGCGACGCTGCTCGAGCGCGAAGGCTTGATCAGGAGCCATCGGCGCTTCGCGATGCTTGGGCGGGAGAACGGTGCCGACCGCCACATTGTCTCCGGTGAATACGAACTAAATCCTGGCATGACGCCGAAGGAGATTCTGGCCAAGCTCACCGCGGGACAAGTGGTGCTCCACGCCATTACCATTCCGGAAGGCTACAGCATTGCGCAGATCGGCGACCTGCTCGACATCGACGATGTCGTGGACGGGAAAGAGTTCACCCGGTTGGCTCGAGATCCGGCGTTTGTGCAGAGTCTGCACGTCCGGGCGCCGACGCTGGAGGGCTATCTCTACCCCGACACCTATCATGTGGCGCGCGGACTGAAGGCCGCGGAGCTGATCCATGCGATGGTCGACCGTTTGTGGCGCGTCTTTACCCCCGAGCTCAGACAGCAGGCCGAGGCGATGCGGCTGACCCCGCACGAAGTGTTGACTCTGGCCTCCGTGATCGAGAAAGAAACCGGCGCCGGGGAGGAGCGGCCGCTCATCTCCGCGGTCTTTCACAACCGCTTGAAGAAGAAGATTCCGCTCCAAAGCGATCCGACCGTCATTTATGGCCTGGAGCGTTTCGACGGGAACATCCACAAGAAGGATCTGTCGAGTCCCAGCCCCTACAATACCTATAAGGTGCGCGGATTGCCGCCGGGGCCGATTGCCAGTCCAGGCGCGCAGGCAATTAGCGCCGCGCTTTATCCCGCCAAGGCCCCCTACCTGTATTTTGTGTCGCGTAACGACGGAACCCACCAGTTCTCCTCCACGCTCGTGCAACACAACGAAGCGGTTGAGAAGTACCAGAAGCGTCCGTTCCGCCGGACGTCCCGTCCACACGCTTGAACTTCTCGGAGAGTCGTCGTACAAGTCCCAGATATGGCGACGTCGTTGACTTCGACTCAACTCGCAGAACGTATCGATCACACCATCTTGCGTCCCGAAGCGACCAGGGCCGATGTGCTCCGGGTGTGTCACGAGGCCAAGCAGTATGGATTTCCCGTCGTGTTTGTCCCGCCTTGTTATGTGGAGGAGGCGGTGACTGCCGTAGCCGGCACGTCGATTCGCATCGGGATTCCCGTGGGGTTCCCGTTGGGGGGACACAGCACAGCCGCGAAAGTCGCAGAGGCGCGGGACGGCGTCGTGCGGGGCGCCACGATCCTCGATATGGTGATCAACATCAGCCGGCTCAAGTCGGGTGATCTGGACTATGTGCGCCGGGACATGGCTGCGGTCTGCGAGGCGACTCCGCAGGTGGAGCATAAGGTGATCATCGAGACCTGTTACTTGACGCAGGACGAAAAACGTCTGGCCTGCCGACTCGCGGTCGAGGTCGGCATGGATTACGTGAAGACCTCGACGGGGTTCGGGGCCGGAGGGGCGGCCGTTGACGACGTGCGCCTGATGAAAGAGGCGGTGGCAGGGCGGGCGAAGGTCAAGGCGTCCGGCGGCATCCGCGACCTGGCGGCAACCGTCGCCCTGTTAGCTGCCGGTGCGGACCGCATTGGCACCAGTGCGAGTCTGGCCATCGTGCGCGAACTGGTCGGCGTTGCGGGATGACGACAGCGCGACGTCACCCACGGGGGCCGGTCGAGTGCCCCGTGACCTTCTATCTCGAAGACGGAACGCCTGGGACTGGCCGGCTCTACGATCTTTCCCAAGCTGGTTGTGGGATTGTGAGCGAGCTGCACGCCGTGACGGGCAGCTACGTGGTGCTCTCGATAGGGCTCCCAAACACAGCGAGCTCGATTTCCGTAGAGTTGGCGCGCGTGCGATGGGCGATGCGCCAGGAGTTTGGGGTGGAGTTCATCCTGATCCCGCGTGCGGACAAGGTGAAACTCGACCTGTTTCTCGCCCGAGGGTAGCTCGGCAACGGATTGACGCGCTGATTGTTCTGGAGGCGGCTTTGTCTTGCCTTCCTGCGGTACCTGTGCAGATCACATCCGTTCCGTCTTTTCGAGTTGCACGCGTTCTGTTATAGTGCCCGCGTGGCTCAGCGGATCATTCTCCTCGTGCTCAACGGCGTCGGTCTCGGCGCTCTTCCAGACAGTCAAGAAACCGGAGAGGGTGGCGTCAATTCTCTCGGGCGGATGTTTGACGCGTTCCCGGACTTGGCACTGCCGCATTTCGAGGCCCTGGGCCTTGGCCATGTTGCGGCCTATCCGAATCTCAGAAAAATGGATCAGCCGGAAGGTTGTTTCGGGCGGCTCATCAAACAGTCGCCGGGGTCCGATGCCCTGACCGCCGCGTGGGAGCTGGCCGGGCTCCCGCAAGCGGAAGCGGTGCCCTCGTTTCGCGGTGGAGTACCAGAGGCCATACTCCAGACCGCCGAGCAGTTGGCCAAACGGCCCATCGTGACGGCCAAAACGAACGGCCTCGACCACATGCTGGCGATGAGCGGGACCCAGGCTTATCGCGAGAAAGGGCTCTTCGTGTGGGGGGATGAAGGAGGGGCCTGTCATCTCGCCGCGCACGAGACGGTTGTGCCGATGAAGGATTTGTTCCGTTTGGCCCGAGAGATTCGCACCAGCGGGCCCGGATCGTCCGTTTTGTGGCAAGTTGGCGCCCGGTCCTACGGTGGACCCGTTGGCGCGTTTCGTTGGCTTGATGGGTGGCGGGAGAGTTCTGTCCCGGTCCCGAACAAGTCTCTGTTCGATCATCTGATCGCGGCCGAACAACTGGTGACGAGTTTTGGGAAGAGCGGCGATATGTTTAATGGATCGGGCTTTACGCGGTCCATTCCCGTCCGTGAGACGGCCGTGGCCTGGAGCGATCTCCTCAAGACCTTGGGGACGACGCCCCGCGGTCTCATTCTCGTCAACCTGTTCGACGATCTCGACCAGGTCGCTCAGTCGCAGTACACCGAGATGTTTGCGGAGCAACTCAAGGGACTGGATGCGCGATTGCCTGATCTGCAGAAGAAACTCAAGCCCGAGGACATTGTGTGTGTAACCGCGGACCAAGGACGCGTGCCGGATCGTCGAGGATTCCCCGTCCGCGAGTATGCGCCGTTGCTCGTATTTGGGCCTCGGCTCGCCCGCGGCGTGAATCTCGGGGATCGGCCGACCTATGCCGATGTCGGGCAAACCATTGCGGAAGCCTTTGAAGCCGCGCGGCTCTCGGTGGGCGAAAGCTTCCTGCACGCGCTGCAACGCGGATGAACCTGGTTTCGGATGGAGGACTCGTGTCGAATGAACAGCGTCTCACAGCCTTGGGACTGAGTTTGCCGGCAGCGCCGAAACCGGTGGCCAATTACGTTCCGGCCGTGCTCGCGGGTGAGCTACTGTTCCTCAGCGGCGTGCTTCCCTCACGGGACGGACAGGTGCAATTCGTGGGGAAGGTGGGTCGCGATCTCACGGTGGAGCAGGGGAGCGAGGCGGCCCGGATGGCGATCCTCAATGCGCTGGCGATCGTCCGCGCCGAACTGGGAACCCTCGACCGGGTCAGGCGCATCGTGCGTTTGACTGGGCACGTGGCCTCCGCCTCTGGCTTCGAGCAGCAACCCGCCGTGATGAACGGCGCGTCCGATGTGCTGGTTCAAGTCTTCGGGGAGAGTGGACGGCACACACGCATCGCGGTGGGCGCCGCGGAGCTACCGCGGAATGCGGCCGTAGAACTCGACCTGATCGTCCAGGTGGCCCCCTAGCGATCCTCCGCCGGCGCGCTCCCGCTCGCCTTGACACTCGAAAAATTCGGTTGTTATAGTCCTTCGAGCCCTCCAGACCACGGATGTTCTCCTGTGCCCGTCTCCGTGCGCGGGGAATCATGAGCACGAGTCAGGGCCCATTCTAACCTTCGCGTCGACAACCAAAGAAGGTGGTGGACATCATGTCTAGCCGGGTATTGGTAGCGGCTCTCGTAGGCCTCGCCCTCATGCTTGGTTTAGCCAATCTAACGTTGGCGAAACAGGCCAAACCTCAATCAAAAATTGAAGCCCAGCTTGAGCCGAAGAACGCGGCCGCCGGGGCCACTGTCACGATCATCGGAACCGGCTTTGGGGCCTTTCAATCCGCCCAAGCCAATCGTGTCCTGTTCAACGGGGTGCCCGCGCTCGTGCAGCGGTGGGAGCCGACGATTATCGAAGTGAGGGTTCCCTCGGGCGCAAAGGACGGACCCGTCGAGCTCGTGAGGGGCAAACAATCGCTCCGCATTGGGAGTTTCTCCGTGCGTGTGCCGGTGATCCAGACGGTCACTCCATCGGAGGCCGAACCCGGGTCGCTGATTACCATTGCCGGGGAACACTTTGGCCCGACGGCGGGGCCTCGCGACCCCAATTCCATGTTCGGTGTGAACGACGTGGTCGTCGGGGGCGTTGCCGTACGCGCGCGTCGCTGGCGCGACGACAAGATTGAAGTGGAGGTCCCCGGGAATGCGCAGGGGGGCACCGTTCAGATACGGCTGAGTTCATCGGACCCCTTGCCGGACGGATCCTGCTGTGCTCCCGTCCAGCACACCACCAGTAATACCGCCTCGCTAAAATTGTTGCCGAGCGTGCGAATGGATCCGGCTGTCGGGCCGGCAGGAACCAAGGTCGTGCTGTTTGGGTCAGGATTCGGAGGGGCGAAAGGGAACAGCGACGGGGTGTATTTCAATGGGCATCTGGCGACGATCGGACAATGGACGGATACGTCCATCGTGGTCCATGTTCCCTTGGACGCCGAAAGCGGCCCGCTCGTGTTGAAGCAGGGCGACTCCCGCCGTACCCTCGGCGATTTTACCGTGACCGTGCCGAAGGTCACCGGCATCACTCCCGCTGCGGCTCCCATCGGTACGCTCGTGAAGATCTCCGGCGAGAATTTTGGTCTCTATTCGGAAAGCGGATCCACTCCTTATGCGTTTACGGACTTCAATAAAGGCGAGAGCGGCGTGGAGTTCGGAGGGGTCCCGGGGGTGATTTACCGCTGGCACAACGACCGGATCGATGTCTGGGTGCCGTTCAGCGTGAAGGACGGGCCGGTGGTGGTGAAGCGCGGGGGCGATCGTCCTAATCCAGACGGGAGCTGCTGTGCCGAGAAAAAAGTGCTCGTCTTTGAGGCGGGCACCTTCACCAAAGTCACGCCTGTCGTCAGCTCCTACGACCCGCATTCCGGCGGGCTCGACGAGATCGTGACCATCAAGGGGACCGGGTTCGGGGAGTTCATCAAGATGCGGGAAACCGTCAAGATCGGGATGTCCGAACGCGCCTACAAACGGTATGAACAGGAATTGGACGAGAATATTTCCCGCACGGAGGTGCTGATCAACGGTGCCGCGGTGCAAGTGGTGTCCTGGACAGATACCGAGATACAGGTCCGCGTGCCGCGCCGGCATTTGTGGGGGATGGGGAAGGGGGTAGAGTTCAACCCCGACCTCTCGAAAGGCATCATTGTGATCCGGCGTGGGTCTTGGGATGTGCTCCCCGACGGGACCTGCTGCCAGCCGAAACAATATATTTCGATTCCAGTCGGGGAGTTCAGGATTGAGGCCCGGGGCCTTCCAGACCAGGGCAAATTCACGGATCCCCGGCCGGACTCCGATACCAATCAGTAATTCTCGCGTGTCTGTCTTGGCGACGTCCCTCAGATTCGGTACCGGGTTGGGCTTCGCATTGGCCGTCGCCCTGTTTGTACCGACATCGGTCCCTCTCCTGCACGCGGCGGAGGGGACTCGCCCGGTGACGGTCCTGCCACAAAAGAGCGGCACGGGGAATACGCTCCTTTCGACCTACTTTCTCAATGCCCAACTCGGATGGGCGGTCGGCGGGGGAGGGACGGTACTCAAGACCGTCGACGGTGGCAAGCGCTGGAAATCAGTCAGCAGCGGACTGAGCGGCCTCCTCACGGCAGTGACATTCGTCGATCAACGGCGGGGCTGGGTCGTGGGGGCCAACGGGACCATTGGGGCCTCTACCGACGGAGGCGAACACTGGAGCCGTCAAACCAGTGGGGTGTCGACCACCCTTTATGCGGTGACCTTTCTGACGGAACGGATCGGATGGATCGTCGGGGAGCGCGGCATTGTCTTGCACACGGAGGACGGCGGCGCCCACTGGGTCGAGCAGCCGAATGGATCGGCGGCCAATCTCTATGCCGTCACCTTTCGGGATCCCCAGCGTGGATTTTCCGCAGGGGCACTCGGAACGATTCTCGCCACGGAGAATGGCGGCCAATCGTGGGCCGTCCGTGAGACCAATAGCACCGCAACCTTCTTTGACCTGGCCATGGCCGATGCGGATACCGGATGGGCCGTGGGGAACGCGGGCGCGCTCTTCCGCACGCTCGACGGCGGAGCCAGTTGGACCGATCAGTCCCTGTCTTGCGTGGGGACCTGCACGAGGTTGACCGATCTCCTCAAAATCCGCTTTACCGACACCAAAACGGGCTGGATGGTCGGGGAGCGGGGCGCGTTGTATCGTACGCGAGATGCCGGGCTCTCTTGGATGGCCCTGCCGTCAATCGGGAAAGATGCACTCTTCGGACTCTCATTCGGTGATGCGGGCCACGGATGGACGACCGGCGAGAAGGGAGTCATCTTCGCCATTTCCCCTTAGCGCGTGAGAAATAACGGAAATGAGCCGGCTGTGGTGGGGGTCTGCGGTTAGCCGAGGGTACCGAGGCGGCTCTGCACGATCGTCAGCGCGGCAATGGCCGCCGTTTCCGCCCGTAGAATCGCTGGGCCCATACTCACGGGGCTGATTCCAGCCTGCTGACACTGTACCACCTCTTCCTCGGTCCATCCGCCCTCCGGACCGATCACAATCGTCAGGTCTCCACTCGCATTGTCGCGGAGAGCCTCCGAAAGACGTGCCGTTTGGCTGCGTTCCTGTAACAGAACGCACCGGCCGGATTTTGGGAATGACGCCAGCCACTGGCGGAGATCTTGCGGCTCGAGGATGAGCGGGCAGTCCCACCGTTCACATTGTTGCGCGGCCTCCCGCGCGATACGCTGCCATCGTTGCCGTTGTGTCGCGGTGCGTGCGGCATCCGGCCGTACGACCGCGTGCCGGGTGACAAGCGGCTGAAGGGAGGCCATGCCAAGCTCGGTGCCCTTCTGGACGACCCAATCCATCTGATCGTGCTTGATCAGAGCCTGTGCCAGGTGGACTCGCGTGGGCGTGGGTGATGGGGCGTGCTCGGAGTGAACGATGGTTCCGGTGATCTGCGAACGGGTCACCTCAATCACGGTCACCCGGTGGCGCTGGTGCGACTCTTCCGTGAGCAGCAGCTCGTCGCCGATGCGAAACCGGAGGCTGTCCCGGAGGTGCTGAAGCAGCTCACCCGTGATGGTGATTCGATCGCCCTGGATCTGTTCGCGAGTGACAAAAAAGGCGGGCATGGCCGCTAGAAGGGGAGGCAGGGTGACGGTCCCTGTGTCCTATTCGAACAGGGTTTTCACTTTGTCCAGGAATCCTTCGCCGTCGCTTTCCATGGACATCCCACTTTCCTTGGCGAATTCGGTCAGGAGTTCCTTTTGCTTGGGGTTGAGCTTGGTGGGAATCTGCACTTTGATCGTACAGACCTGATCGCCTGCACCGCTCCCCTTCAGGCTCGGAACCCCGGCCCCCTTGATGCGGACCGTGCTGTCGTGTTGCGTGCCCGCGGGGATCTTGATCGTATTGTTGCCTTTTAAGGTAGGCACTTCGACTTTTCCGCCCAGAGTGGCCGTGATGAAGCTGATGGGAACGTCGTTCAGGACATCGGTGCCCTTACGGTTGAACACGGGGTGGGGTTTGACGCTCAGCGCCACGAACAAATCTCCCGGCGGACCTCCGTTGATCCCGTGTTCACCTTCGTTCGAGAGGCGTAACCGCATTCCTCCCTCGATGCCGGCCGGAATTTGGACCGACAACATGCGCTCGCGATAGATGCGCTGCCGACCCTGGCAAGCCCGGCAGGGCTCGCTGACGACCTGACCGTTTCCATTACATTGGTGGCAGGTGCGGCTGATGCTGAAAAAGCCCTGCTGGAGCCTGATCTGGCCTGCGCCCTTGCAGCTGGGGCACATCTTGAGGGCGGCCTGTGATCGCGCGCCGGTGCCCTGGCATTCGCCGCAGGTTTCCCATCGGGGGATTTTAAGCTTGGCCTCTTTGCCGAAGACCGCCTCTTCGAAGGTCACCTCGAGGTTATACTGGAGGTCCGATCCACGCTCGCCGCGCTGCCGTCCGCCTCCGCCGCGTGCGCCGCCGAAGAAGTCTTCGAAGATGTCGTTGAAGATGTCCCCAAAGCCGCCTTGCCCGAAGTCGAAGCCTTCGAAACCGCCTCCGCCTTGGGCCCCGGCGTGGCCGAACGTGTCGTAGCGCTTGCGCTTCTCCTGGTCGCTCAGGACTTCGTAGGCCTCGGCGATTTCCTTGAACTTCTCCTCGGCCTGTTTTTTATCGCCGTGATTGTGATGGGCGTCGGGATGGTGCTGGCGCGCGAGTTTGCGGAATGCCTTCTTGATGTCGTCGTCCGTGGCGGCCCGCTCAACTCCTAACGTTTCGTAGTAGTCTCGTTTGCTCACAAGCAGCGGCGCCTTGGATGGAATGATCGTGAGGGGCGTCGACCGGGCCCCATCTGGGGCCCGGTCTGCTCTAGGCCGATTCTAACTTACTTTTTGTCCTTGTCCACTTCTTCGAACTCTGCATCCACGACCTTCTCGTCGGCTTTCTTGCCGCCGTCCTGGCTCATGTCCGGCTCTGGGGAGGCTGTGGCCGACGCGGACGCGGACGCCTTCTTATACATTTCCTCGGCCAACTTGTGGGAGGCCGTCGTCAAGGTTTGCGTGGCGTTCTGGATCGCCTCGGCGTCGGTGCCCTCCATCGCCTTCTTCAACGCCGCGATCGCGTCCTTGATCTTGGTCTTATCGTCCTCGCCGATTTTATCACCGTGCTCGGTCAAATTCTTCTCGGTGCTATAGACCAAGCTGTCGGCTTGATTCTTCGCTTCGGCGACCTGACGCCGTTTCTTGTCGTCATCGGAATGGCTCTGGGCGTCCCGCACCAACTTCTCGATTTCGTCCTTGTTCAGGCCGCTCGAGGCCGTGATCTTGATCGACTGTTCCTTGCCGGTGCCAAGGTCCTTCGCCGAGACGTGGACGATGCCGTTGGCGTCGATGTCGAACGTGACCTCGACTTGCGGCATGCCGCGCGGGGCGGGTGGAATCCCCACCAGGTCGAATTGGCCCAGGAGTTTATTGTCGTTGGCCATCTCGCGTTCGCCCTGGAACACGCGGATGGTGACGGCCGTTTGATTGTCGGCAGCCGTCGAAAACACCTGGCTCTTCTTGGTTGGAATCGTCGTGTTGCGCTCGATCAAGTGCGTGAAGATGCCGCCCAGGGTCTCGATGCCGAGGGTCAACGGCGTCACGTCGAGCAGCAACACGTCTTTCACTTCGCCCTTGAGCACCCCACCTTGAATGCCGGCGCCGATCGCCACGACCTCGTCGGGGTTGACCCCGCGGTGCGGCTCTTTGCCGAAGAATTCCTTGACCGTCTGAATCACCTTCGGCATGCGGGTCATACCGCCGACCAGCACCACCTCGTTGATGTCTTTGGCCGACACGCCGGCGTCCGACAAGGCCTTCCTGCAGGGTTCGATCGTCCGCTGCACGAGGTCGTCGACCAGTTGTTCGAGCTTGGCCCGCGTCAGCTTGGTCACGAGGTGTTTGGGCCCGCTCGCATCCGCCGTAATGAAGGGCAGGTTGATTTCACTTTCCTGGGAGGAGGACAGTTCGATCTTGGCCCGCTCCGCCGCCTCTTTCAGCCGCTGAAGGGCCATGCGATCCTTGCGTAGGTCGATGCCTTGGTCTTTCTTGAACTCGTCAACGAGCCAATCCATGATCCGCAGGTCGAAGTCGTCGCCACCCAAATAGGTATCGCCGTTGGTCGATTTCACCTCGAAAACGCCTTCGCCGATCTCGAGGATCGAGATGTCGAACGTTCCGCCGCCGAGGTCATACACCGCGATGCGTTCGTCCTTTTTCTTGTCCAGGCCGTAGGCCAGGGAGGCCGCGGTCGGCTCGTTGATGATGCGCAGCACGTTCAAGCCAGCCACCTGCCCGGCGTCTTTGGTCGCCTGCCGCTGGCTGTCGTCGAAGTAGGCGGGGACGGTGATGACGGCTTCCGTGACCTTTTCCCCGAGGTAGTCCTCGGCAGTCTGCCGCATTTTTTGCAAAATCATCGCGGAGACTTCGGGTGGGCTATAACTCTTCCCGCGAATCTCCACATGCGCATCGCCATTGTCCGCTTCCAACACCTTGTAGGGGAGGCGCTTGGCCGCTTCTTGGACTTGCTTGGAGCGATGCTTGCGACCCATCAACCGCTTCACCGAATAAATCGTATTCTCCGGATTGGTGATGGCCTGCCGCTTGGCGATTTGGCCTACCAACCGTTCGCCCTTGTCCGTGATGGCCACGACAGACGGCGTGGTGCGGCTGCCTTCCGCATTGGCGATCACGATCGGATCGCCGCCGCTCATGATGGCCACGCAAGAGTTCGTCGTGCCTAGGTCGATGCCGATGACTTTTCCCATGCTTGCGCTCCTTCCGTGTAACTCTTACTTCAATAGCAATGTTCGCGTCTTGTGTGCCCTGCTCCCACGCTAGGCGTCCGACGATGTCGCGGCACTGGCGACACTCACCATCGCCGCACGCAGGACCCGATCATGTAACCAATAGCCCTTCTGAAATTCGTCGACCACGTGCCCGGCCTCGACGGTCTTTGACTCCACCTGGGCCACGGCCTGATGGTGCGTCGGATCGAATGGCTGCCCGAGGCTGTCGATGGGTTTCACCCCAAACTTGCCGAGGCTCTCCAGCAGTTGCTTCAGCGTCAATTCCACGCCTTGGATGAGCGCGTCGCTGCCGCTTGCGCTCCGCGAGGCCTTGATCGCACGTTCCAGATTGTCGACAGCCGGGAGGACCTCGCGGAGAATCGACTCATTTCCAAACCGAATACTGTCGCGCTGCTCGCGTTGCGACAGCCGCTTATAGTTTTCCATTTCCGCGACCAACCGGACGTACTTGTCCTGGAACGCTTTCGCCTCCTCGGTCTTCTTCGCCAAGTCAGCTTGGAGGGTGGCGACGGCCTCTTTGGCCTCCGTTCGCTCACCGGATCCTGCCACATCTTCTGACTCTAAGTCATTGAGAGAACTTGTGTTTTCTTGATTATCCGCCACGACGTACACCTCTGGTCCCGTTCAGATAGCCACCGGGGCGAGGAAGTCAACCGCTGAGCCAGGATTTTCTTGGAGTTAGGTAGGAGTGAGCAAGGAATCAGCGAGAAATTTGGGAGGAATGATCACGAAGAGCCTCGGCTGCGGTCATAGAGGAGCGCCAGACCATCCAAGGTCAAGAAGGGGCGGACATGCTGGATCTGGCTGGACTCGTGGGCAATGACGGGGGCGAGACCGCCCGTGGCGATGACGACCGGGGTGGTGCAGAGCTCTCGGACCATTCGTTCGACGAGGCTATCAACCAAACCCGCGTATCCGAAAATAAGGCCGGACTGCATGCTGCTGGCCGTGTCTCGGCCGATGACCGACTTCGGTTTGACCAGGGCGACCTTGGGCAGCTTGGCGGTGCGTGACCAGAGGGCATCCGCACCGATGCCGAGGCCTGGCGCAATGACGCCGCCCAAGTAGTCGGCTTGCTTCGTCACGGCGCAGAAGGTCGTGGCGGTGCCGAAGTCGATCACAATCAGATCGGTCTTGAATTCGTGGTAGGCCGCGGCGGCGTTCACGATTCGATCGCTGCCGATTTCCCTGGGGTTGGCATAACGCAGCGTTAGGCCGGTGTCCGTATCGGAGGTGATGAACAGCGGGGTCTGGTGGAAATACGTTTCGCTGAGCGTCTCAAAGGTCTGGTTGAGCGAGGGCACGACGCTGGAAATAATCACGCCGTGGATGTCATCGGGCCCGCGTCTGGCGAGCTGCAGCAGGCTGCGGAACTCGATCCCATACTCGTCCGCGGTTTTGGCCGCATCGGTGGCGAGACGCCAATGGCCTTTCAACGTACGGCCCTCGAAGAGTCCCCACACGATGTTCGTATTGCCGATGTCGATGGCGAGCAGCATGCGTTACCCTACCACAGGCTCCCGCAAATGGACCACATCCCCGGCGAGAACTTCAATGACCTCAGGTGCGGGACTGGATCCAGCCGCCACCGACGGGCGCACCAGGAGGGCTCCGGAATCAGCAAGGCCGATGGCCGTCCCCTCGAGCCGTTGCCCGGCTGGGAGATCAATCCGCACGAGCTTGTTGAGGGTAGAACAGGCCCGTTCGTAGTCCTGGCGAATGCTGCGGAGGTCATTGCTGAGCACGGCCTGCAATCGGGGTTCTAACGCGTTGAGCAGGTGGGCCAGCAGCGGTCCTCGGGCGATCGGCTGTCCCGTCGTCGCCCGGAGTGATGTGGCCTGATCGCGAAATTCTGCGGGAAATGTGCTCGGCGAGCCGTTCACGTTGAGCCCGAGGCCAATGACGAAGAGTGGGGAGCCGCCTACCGGTCCAATCCGCTCGCAGAGGAGGCCGCCGACTTTCTTGTTGTGGAGGAGCAGGTCATTCGGCCACTTCAGGTTGATGCTGACCTTGGTGGCATCGTGCACCCCGGTGGCCACGCCCACGGCGGCAGCCAGGGGAATCCATGAGACCCAGGAGGATTCCTCGCTTCCCGGAGCGGCAGGGCGCAGCAGGAGGGAACAACACAGACTCTCTCCAGGCTGATCATGCCAAATGCGGCCTCTTCTCCCTCGGCCGGCCGTTTGGTGCTCGGCGCACACCACCGTGCCATGCGCGGCGCCTTCCTGGGCCAGTCGCATGGCGACGGAATTCGTGGAGTCGCAATGGTCGAGGAGGTGCAGCGTCCGCCCAAGCGCTTTCGTGGTCAACGCGGCGGTGACGGACTCGGGCGACAGGTCGTGGACCATGTGGGATGGTGCTACGCGGCGGTATTGGCTGGGATCAAATCCAGACTTAGGTCGACGGCGGGAGCCGAGTGTGTGAGCGCGCCGACAGAGATGAAGTCGGGTCCGGCCGCGGCGTACTCTCGAATCGTGGCGAGTGTGATACCGCCCGACACCTCCACTTGCGCGCGTCCTTTGATGAGTTCAACGGCTTGTTGAACCTGTGTGGGCGTCATGTTGTCCAAGAGGATGACATCGGCGTCGCCTTCCACGGCGAGGGGAACCTGTTCAAGCCGGTCCACTTCGACGATGATGCGAAGTCCCGGCCGTCCCTGGCTTCTGGCCAGCCGGCCGCAGTCGGTGACCGACAGCCCTTGTCCTTGGGCAAGGAGCAAATGGTTGTCTTTGATCATGATGCCGTCGCTCAGGGAGAAGCGATGGTTGACGCCCCCGCCGAGGCGAACGGCCCATTTTTGCAGCGCCCGCATGCCGGGGATGGTCTTTCGGGTATCCAGAATTTTCACAGGGTAGCCACGGACGGCCTCACAGAACCGCGCGGTCATCGTCGCGATGCCGGAGAGCTGTTGCAGGAAGTTCAGCGCGACGCGTTCGGCTCGCAGAATCGCGCGCGCGTCCCCCTCGGCGGTGAGCAGGGGATCGCCTGGTTGAACGGGGGCGCCATCGTCCACGTGCGAGGTGATCGATAGCAGGGGATCGACCTGCCGAAACGTTTCCAGGGCGATGGCGATACCGGCGATCACGGCTGGTTGGTTTGCGCGAATGATTCCGGTGGCAGAGAGAGGCGTCCGAAACAACGCCGCACAGGTCGCGTCACCGAATGGGGCATCCTCCAGGAGGGCGGCCTGCACGGCCAACTCGATCTGTTCGGTAGGTACGGTCGACTTTTCGGCGTTCATGAGGTCATCGCCTTCAACTGGTCCAGACTGCTGGCCAGAATGGCCTGATTCTGCTGGATGGCCGCGAGCCGTTGATGGTGATCGGTGACCACCTCCGGCGGCGCTTTGTCGACAAACTCCTTATTCTTGAGTTTGCCCTCCAACCGCTGCGCCTCTGTCCGCTCGTCTTGCTGTTGTTTGGCGATCCGGTCCATGGCCTTCTGGAGATCTATGTCCTCACTTACCGGCAGCCCAACGGTCATTCCCTGTTTTGCAAGTTTGAGCAGACGGTGAGCGGGCCAGGCGTTTTCTTCGGCAATGGATGCAGAGCCTTTTCCCAAGGGGCCAACATATCGGCTTGCCCTTTCAAGGGACTTCCGTTCATGCACCTGTCTGGCATCAACGTAGAAATCCAGCGTTTGCGAGGGAGCCATATTCAAGAGAGCCCGCCCGGTGCGAAGGAGCGAAATGCAGCGTTGCAACACGGCCATTGACAGTTCTGCCCCTTCGGCCTGGCTGTTGGTTATATCTGTAGGAAGCGCATCGTTAGGGTAGGGTGCCATCATGACACTCTCTCCCTCATGTGGGATGGTTTGCCAGAGCTCTTCAGTAAGGAATGGCATGAAAGGATGCATCAGCCGCATCAGCTTTTCGAAGGACTCGGCAAGGGTCATCCTCGCCGTGGCCGCCTCGGGGGAGTCCGCGTCCTGAAGGGAGACCTTCGCCATTTCGAGATACCAGTCACAATACTCATGCCAGACGAACTGATACAGAAGCTGGCACGCTTGGTCAAAGCGATATTCCTCAAGTGCCTTCGAAACAGCTCCGGCGGTTTTCGCGAACCGGGACAAAATCCATGTGTCTGGCAGTGATCGTGGGCCTGACGCTGCCTGAGCCTGCCCCTTTTCCAGGTGCATCAACAGGAAGCGCGCGGCGTTCCAAATCTTGTTGGCAAAATTGCGGTACCCCTCGATCCGCTCTTCGGCGAGTTTGATGTCCCGTCCCGGGGTGGACATGGAGGCCAGTGTAAAGCGCAGCGAGTCGGTGCCGAACTGCTCCATGACATGCAGCGGATCGATCACGTTGCCCTTGGACTTGCTCATTTTTTGGCCTTCGGCGTCGCGGACGAGGGCATGGATGTAGACGTCGCGGAAGGGGACGTCGCCCATGAACTTCAGCCCCATCATGATCATGCGGGCGACCCAGAAGAACAGAATGTCGAGGCCGGTGACCAGCGTCGAGGTGGGATAGAATTTCTTGAGGTCGGCGGTCTGCTCGGGCCATCCCAAGGTCGAGAAGGGCCAGAGCGCCGAGGAGAACCAAGTATCGAGCACGTCGGGATCCTGGAGTAATTTTGCACTGCCGCAGTCAGGGCATTGTGTCGGCGGTGTTCTCTGAACGATGGGTTTCGCGTTATGCGGGGCATGCCACTGATCGTCAGAAAATGTGGCGGATAAGTCATTGTCACTGCAGGTACGGCAGTACCAGGCAGGAATTTGGTGGCCCCACCAGATCTGACGGGAGATGCACCAATCTTTGATGTCGCGCATCCAGCCGAGGTAGTTGTTCTTCCAGGCCTCAGGAATGATCTTGATCCGGTCGTCCTCCACGGCGCGAATCGCCGGTTCGGCTAGTGGTTGGATCTTAACGAACCACTGATCAGAAAGAGTTGGCTCGACCACTGTCTTGCAGCGATAGCACTTACCTAGCGCCATCTTGTGCGGCTCGACCTTCTCCAATAGTCCTCGCTCCTTTAGGAGTTGTTCTATCTTTCTGCGCGCTTCCTCTCGTGATAGTCGGCCAATAACCTGCAGAACATCATCTTCTGTTTTGGCGATTGCCCCAAGCTTAACGGTATCAAGCTTGGCGTGAAGATCCATGATTTGTATGGAGGACAATCCCAGGCGTTTCCCAGCGGCCTCGTCATTGAAGTCATGAGCGGGGGTAATCTTAACTGCCCCCGTCCCGAATTCTCGATCGACGAGGATCGAATCGCCCAGGATCGGGATAACGCGCTTAGTCAAGGGCAACTTCACAAGTTTGCCGATAAAATGCCGATAGCGGTCATCTTCCGGATGCACGGCGACGGCCGTGTCGCCCAACATGGTTTCGGGCCGCGTGGTGGCCACCAGCAGATGTTGTGAGGGATCGTCTGCGAGCGGGTAGCGAATGGTATAGAGTTTGCCGGTCGTGTCTTCGTGTTCGACTTCGATATCGGACAGCGCCGTCAGACATCGAGGGCACCAGTTGATCAACCGTTCGCCGCGATAGAGCAGGCCGTCGTCATGGAGGCGCACGAACACCTCGCGGACGGCTTTCGACAGGCCTTCGTCCATCGTGAAGCGCGTGCGGTCCCAGTCACAGGAGGCGCCCAGGCGGCGTAGTTGCCGTAAAATCGTCCCGCCCGATTGCTCTTTCCATTTCCAGACCCGTTCGACGAAGGCGTCTCGCCCTAAGGCCTCGCGCGACGTGCCCTCGCCGGCCAGTTGGCGTTCCACCACGTTCTGCGTGGCGATGCCGGCGTGATCGGTGCCAGGGACCCAGAGTGTGTTGCGACCCTGCATGCGCCGCCAGCGGATCAGAATGTCTTGCAGCGAATTGTTCAAGGCATGGCCGACGTGCAAGGACCCTGTGACGTTCGGTGGAGGGATAACGATCGAGTACGAGGCGGCCGGATCGGTGGCCGAGGCGTGGAAATAGCCGCGGTCGACCCAATACTGGTACCACCGTTCTTCTACGTGATGGGGATCGTAGACTTTCGCGAGTTCGCGCTGTGCCATCGAGTCGTCTGGAGCCAGCCCTGGAGGCTGCCCGCTTGCAGCCCTAGTAAATGAGCGGTGCGGCATCTTACCACGTCGCCAGGGCGTGACAACAAGCCTGCAGTGGGGATGTTCCGCTTGGGCCAGCCTTGAGTGTGCACAGGGCCTGTGTTATAGAACGCGCGGATTTCCCAGCAGAGGGAGAGCCGACAAACGGACGGTTACCGGCGAAAGGATGACGCATGCCACGAGGACGTGAGAAGGATCGGAAGGTTCGGCGGAAGCATCGGAAGAACGTACAGCGGATGAAAAAACTGGTGCTGGCCAGGAAAGCAGCCGCCAAAAAGGGCAAGAAGTCGTAATCCGCAGTCAGGTCGAAATTTGTCTCTCGTCAGTCGTTAGACGAGCAGAGGGCTCGGGAGCGACTATCTTCCCCAACGAGCGACGATTGACGAATGACGGGGGGCTGCGGAGGTCGCGCTCAGCACTGAGTCCTCAGCCCTCAGCCCTGTCTTTTCGGTGGGACTCTGCGCTGCCTCAGCACTCAGTCCGCAGCACTGGATTTAGGCGAGGGCGCTGAGGCGCTTAATCTCTTCGGATACCTGGGTCTCGGCCACGGCCGGGACGATCTCTCGCACGGCCCGCGCGATCTGATCCTGTGCCGACTCGCGAACGGTCTTTTCAATCGCCTCGTGGAGCTGGGGGGCTGCCAGGTCCTGCACGGTGTTGAGCACCAGCCGGTCGATCGACCCGACCTGATCGCGGACAGCCTTGGCCACCTGCTGAGGAACGCCCTCCTGCATCTGTTTCTCGAGCGCCTCGCGGATCTGCGGCGCTGCTAGATCCTGCACCGTATTCATCACCAGCCGGTCGATCGAGCCCACGTGGTCGCGGACGACCTTTGGCAACTGTTTCTCGACCTGCGCCTCAACGCCACCCCCGAGCGTCTCTTGTGAGGCGCGCTCGATGAGGGGTTTGGCCATGGATTCGAGCTTCGAGCTCAGCTTCGTGTCAAGCGCGGTTTCAATGGAGACGACATGCGAGGCCATTTGCGCCGCCATGAGGCCGGGCAGCTCTTTCCGCATCACCATCTCGACCGTTTCGGTGATCTTGGCGTTCGAGAGGGTCTGGGCCACGTGTTTCTGAACCGTGTCCTCAAGCCGAGACGACAAGGCGCTCTCGACTTCCTTGGCAATCAGTCCGGGTAACGATCCCATGATGGCCTGGGTCACCTGGGGGATTACCCCGGCGGCCATCGCATCGATCAAGGTCTTGCTGGCAGATTCGAGCTGGGCAGGGGCAGCCTGCGCCGAGGCCGTTGCGGGCGGCGCCGAAGCGCGTGAACCAACGGAGGCCGTCGGTACGGGGGCCGGGCCGGAGGCAGCGGACGGCTTCGACTCGTGATGGGCTGGGGCCGACGCGCTTGGCGCTTTCGCAGGGGGCAGGGTGAACTCCAGTTCCTCGACTGGCCCCTTGGCGCCCATGTCCTCGTCCTCCTCGTCGTCGGTCGAGGTGGTGACCGGTGGCCAAGTTCGTTTGGTCTTGGCCTTGGCGCCCTTCTTGGCGCGTTTCTCAGCCAACGATTTGAGCGTGTCGAGCAGGTTCCCCGGCTCCAACGGCTTGGTCAGGAACACGGCGACGCCGAGAGACTTGTAGACGCTTTCATCGATCTTGTCGGAAGAATCAACGAGCGAAATAATGGAGGCCTCCGACATGTTCTCGATCTTACCCAGTTCCTTGCAGAAGCTCGAAAAGGTGATCTTGTCGAGGTGAAAGTCGGCGATGATGGTTTTGGGGGCATGCTGCTTGGCCGCTTGCAGGGCGGTCGGTCCGTCTTGAAAGGTGTGGACTTCGTAACCTTCCGTGGCGGACACTTGTTCGACCATGCGCCGCACGGCCGGGCTGCCATCGATGACGAAGAGCTTTGCGCCCATGATAGGAGTCTCCCTTCGAAAGTCTTGAATCGACGCTACCAGAGGGGTCTTTTTCTGTCAAAAGAAAGCCATAATTCCGCTTGCTTAGGGGAAACACGGAGAAAACCAGTTCCGGCCGCGCAAGCTGGTTGATCGAAAGGACTGATGAGTTCCGCAAACGGTGAGATTCAGGCCGTCTTCTTTGATGCCGCAGGGACGCTCTTTTCCGTCAAACGCCCGGTCGCGGAGATCTATTTGGATCTGGCGGTTCAGCACGGGTTTCGGCCTGGTCCCGAGACCAAAGCCTCCATCAAATTAGCCTTCCAACGCGCCATGCAGGATGCCCCGCCGCCGGCGTTTCAGGTGGAAGATCCGGCCGAGATCAAACGCTGCGAGCGGCTCTGGTGGTTCGACGTCGTCCACAACGTCTTCTACCGCGTGGGCATGTTCGAGCGGTTCGACGATTTTTTTGAGGAGGTCTTCCGCCGGTTCGACGGCCCCGACCTCTGGCAGCTCTACCCGGAGACGCTCGAGGTTCTTCAAGACCTCCGTCGGCGTGGCCTGGAACTAGGAATCGTCTCGAATTTCGATACCCGCCTGTTCAACGTGCTCCGGGGCCTCAAGCTCGACGAGTTCTTCGAAACCGTCACGATCTCGAGTCTGGCTCGCGCGGCCAAGCCGGCGCCGGGCATTTTTCAGTTGGCGTTGGAGAAACATGCCCTCGACCCGGAGGACGTGCTGCACGTCGGCGATAGTCTGCGGGATGATGTGATTGGAGCGACCAGGGCGGGCCTGCGCGGCGTCTGGCTGGATCGGTCAGGGGAGCGGCCCGCATCGTTGCCTGCCGGCGCAGCGGAGGCACCACGCATTACGTCACTGAGCGACCTCACTCGGCTCCTGAACACCTAGTACCGACTGCGGCCTCTGTCACCCTTGCGCCTCACGCCACGAGCAACGGCACCACATCTTTCGCTCGGGCCTGAAGCGCGGCATCCACCAGCCCCGTGTTGGGCGTCGAATCCAGGTTGACCTCCACGACAAACGCACCGGCCGATTTCGCCATCGACGCAAACGCCGCCGCCGGGTAGACCAGCCCCGACGTCCCCACGATCAAGAGCACCTCACAGGTTTCCAGGGCGTCGGTGCTGCGTTGGATGTCCGTCGCAGCCAGCGATTCGCCGAACCAGACGATATGGGGGCGCAGCAACTCGCCGCAGTTCTCGCAGTGGGGCAGGATGGGAATCGGGACCAGCCGATTGTCGGCGATCCGGCCGCAACCAGTGCAACGGGTCTTCCAGATGTTGCCGTGGATCTCGGATAGTTTCTCCGATCCCGCGGCGCAGTGCAGGCCGTCGACGTTCTGTGTGATCAGCCAATAATCCTCCGTCCGCCGCTCCAGTTCCACGAGGGCAAGGTGTGCGGCGTTCGGGGCCTTGGTGGCAATCAGCTCCCGCCGCCAGTTGTACCATTCCCAGACCAGCCGTGGATCTCGCTCGAAGGCCTCCGGAGTGGCCAACTCTTCGGCCCTGAAGTTGCGCCACAGTCCATCGGCCCCGCGAAATGTCGGTACGCCGCTGTCTGCTGAAATGCCGGCGCCGGTCAGGACGGTGATGCGCCGGGCTTGCGCGAGCCTGGTGCGGACTTCTGAGACGGTGGAGCCCATACGCGCGGATTATAGGTGAGGTGACATGGTATAGTAGCCGCGTTCGCCCGTCAGATCCAACAGGGAAAGACGTATGAACAACATCATGATGGTGGGCGCCGGGTCGGTAGGCGGGTACTTCGGCGCGCATCTGGCGAAATCCAATCCCAACGTATCGTTTCTGCTCCGACCCAAGACACTCGCGGCCGTGCAAGCGCGGGGCCTGACGATTCGAAGCGCCAATGGCACCTTCACGGTGCATCCCCCGGCTGCGTCCAATCCCAAAGACCTGCCACCGCCGGATCTGATCATTCTGTCCGTGAAGGCCTACGATCTCGACGAAGTCATGTCGCAACTGGAGCCGGTGATGACCGATCGCACGGTCATCCTCACGCTTCAAAACGGGGTCGATACGGAAGACCGGCTGTTGGCCCGCGTGAAGCGCGATTGTGTGGTCGGCGGCGTGGCGTTCATCTATTCGAAGATCGCCGAGCCGGGCGTGATCGACCACTACAAAAAAGGCGCGGTGGCCATCGGCGAGATGATGGGCCACGAGAGTCCACGTGTCCTGGAGATCCAATCGCTGTTCAAAGCGGCGGGGATTCCCTGCCAGCTCACGAAGGATGTGCGCCGCAGCAAGTGGGAAAAGATGTGCTGGAATTGCGTGTTCAATCCGCTGACCGTCGTGATCGACGACAAGGTGGCGAAGGCCCTCGACCATCCGGAGATGCTGGGCGTCATTCAGAGCATCGTGCAGGAAGTCATGGCCGTGTCGGCCGCCTGCAAAGTGCCGCTGCCGCCGGATATGGCCGAAAAAACCGTCAAATGGACCCAGGAGATCCGCGACATTCACACGTCCATGTATGACGATTGGAAAGCGGGACGACCGACCGAAATCGACTACCTCAATGGTTATGTCGCGAAGAAGGGGAGGGAGCTGGGCATCCCCACGCCTGTGAACGAAGCGCTCACGGCCATGATCAAGGTGATTACGTCAAAGGATCGGACGGGACCCGGGATCGTCCGCATCGACGGCGCGGTCGTCCAGCCTGTGTCCCTCGATCGGCAGGCGCTGCAACAACTCCCCGCGGAGCATCAGGTGCTTGACGTGGGGGCGGTCATGCCGGGGATGAAGGGACGCGCGATCAAAGTGAAGGCATTGCTCGAGGTGCCGGCCCTCGGCATTCAGGCCGATCACGTGACCTTTCACTCACTCGACGGCAAGTATGCCGCCACTCTCACGCTACAACAGGCTAGGGACTTCGGACTGCTGGTCTTTGAAGTCGACGGGCAACCGCTCCCGGAGGCGAAGGGCGGTCCGTTTCGTCTGATCACGCCGGGCCTCGACGACCTCTGCGCGAATGTGAAGGGTGTGGGCCGGATCGAAGTCCGCATCGGCACCGGCAAAGACACCCGTCCTCCCCAGGAAGAGCGGACGCACTGCTGACCGGGGCGGCTGCTCTCTGCGGGCATGTCAGATTGGCGAGGGCCAAGGGGCCAGGCTCCAGAAAAAGACTCCCGACCCCATATCCCATTCAGTTGAGATGCGCGTGCACCGTTCAAGCCGACCACCGAGGCGCTAGACAAGCCGCAACCCTCGCGAGAGGAGGAGATCATTGATCACAAAGATCAAGATACACGGCTACCGGATCTACAAGGACTTCACGCTCGAGCCGAACCGGAAGCTGAACCTCATTGTCGGAGCAAACGAAAGCGGGAAATCGACTCTGATGGAGGCCATAGGCCTCGCTCTGACGGGTCGTATAAACGGCCGCACGGCTTCCGAGGAACTCAATCCTTATTGGTTCAACAGCGAGTTGGTTGAAAAATTTGTTCGCGAACGTACATCGGGAAGCCCGGTTGCTTGGCCAACGATACAAATCGAGCTATTCCTGGAGAATCGAGACGAGCTGCAGAAGCTGTGCGGCGCAATCAATACGGATGTGCCCACCAATGCGTGTCCGGGAATATCATTTGAGGTCCTGCCCGATCCCGCGTACTTCGAAGATCTCGAAGAGTGGACCAAGAATGCCTCGCTGCTCTTGCCAGTCGAATACTACTTTATCGATTGGCGGTCATTCGCTGATGACCCGATTACGAATCGGCCGCCTCAGCTTACGACTGCGATCATCGACTCTCGTACCGTGCGCTCGTCTAAGGGCGTCGACTACCACATGCGCCATATTCTCAACGATGCCTTGCAGCCCGCTGAGCGGGCTGCGATCTCCGTCGCCTATCGGCAGATAAAGGCCTCGATGTCTGAAACCGCGCTAAAGAGTGTCAACGAGCGGATGGCTGAGACACACGCATCGCTTCATGACAATCCGATCATGCTTGCGATGGACCAGAGCGCGCGAACGTCTTGGGAAGGTGCTGTAACACCACATATCAACAATATTCCTTTCTCAATGTCGGGGCAGGGACAACAGGCTTCGGTCAAGATTGCTTTGGCCATGAGTCGCCACTCCGAGCGGACAAACTTCGTAATGGTAGAGGAGCCGGAGAACCATCTTACGCACACGAGTCTTACGAAGCTTATCTCGAGGATGGAAATGCTTATGGGCGAGCACCAGCAGCTCTTTGTTGCGACCCACAGCTCCTTCGTTATTAATCGGTTGGGACTGGACGGCCTACATCTTCTCGGCGGCGCTAAGCCTCTCCGACTGACAGAACTCAAGCCCGAGACGGTCGACTATTTCCGAAAACTCCCGGGCTATGACACACTTCGTATGGTCCTAGCGGAAAAAATCGTCCTTGTTGAGGGTCCTTCAGATGAGATCATCTTTGAGCGAATCTTCAAAGATAGGTATCAGAAGCGACCTATGGAGCTGGGTATTGATGTGATCAGCATGCGAGGATTGTCGCTTGGTCGATGCCTGGAACTGTGCACCGCGCTTGACAAGATCGTCGCTGCGGTTCGAGACAACGACGGGGTTGACCCGAATGAACTGCGAACCCCCATTCAGGAATGGCTTGCGGCCGGTCGGCGAGCTATTTTCATTGGAGCGGTCGAAGCCGGGCGCACGCTCGAGCCGCAACTTATTCACTGTAATGGCGAATCGCATCTGCGAAAGATTCTGAAGGTCGCCGAGCGCGCAGATCTGGAAACATGGATGACCCGCAAGAAGACCGAGACGGCAATTCGAATAGCCGATGCCGAAGAATCGATAAGTCCCCCGGCATATCTGAGTGAGGCAGCCGCCTTCATTCATGGCTAACTACCTCACGCTTGCCGTTGCCGGCTCTCGCAAGACACAGAGCATTGTCGACCACTGCGCCTCGCTACCGCACCATCGACGCGCATTGATCCTTACGTATACTCAGACCAACCAAGCTGAATTACGCAATCGTCTAGGTAGACTTGTTGGGGATCATCCTGGAATCTTTGTGATGGGGTGGTTCACATTCCTCCTGCGAGATTTCGCGCGGCCGTTCCTTCCATTTCATTTCGCTGGATACAGAGTCCGTGGCTTCAACTTTGAAGGACGGCCCCACAGAATGGCGACGGGGCTGAGGCGCTTTCTGGACTCGAATGACTGCGTCTATGCATGCGAACTAGGTCGTTTGGCGCACGAGTTGGTCCAAATGAGTCAGGGGGCACTACTGCGCAGGCTTGAGTGTATCTACGATGAGATCCTCCTCGACGAAGTACAGGATCTTAGTAGCCACGATTGGGAGGTTGTCGACATCTTACTGCGCTCGACCCTCGACATTCGTATGGTTGGTGACATCCGGCAGGCGGTACTTTCAACTAATCCGCGAAGTCAAAAGAACAAGAGATACGCATACGCGTTGGCATTGAAGTGGTTTCGTGAACGTGAGAAGCGCGGCGAATTGCAGATCAGCGAGAACGATACAACTTGGCGTTGTCGCCCTGAGATTGCTACGTTCTCAGACTCAATCTTCGACTCAAGCTGGTCGTTTCCGCGGACACGGTCGCTAAACAAGACCGTGACCGGGCACGATGGTATCTTTCTGATTCGCTCCCACCACGTCGCCGAGTATGTGGCTAGATTTGGCCCGCAGTGTTTGCGTGACAGTGCTAATTCGGGCAAGGCGTTCGCTCTCAACTTTATGAACTTTCGGCTTGCAAAAGGTATGACATGCAAACGTGTTCTGATTGTTCCGACCGCTGGAATCAAGTCTTTCATCCAATCTGGCATACACTTGGATCCCGTTCCAGCATCGAAGTTTTATGTGGCAGTCACGCGAGCCGAGCAGAGCGTGGCGATCGTGATCGACGAGCCCGGGCATTCAGAGCTTCCGTACTGGGATCCTTCCGTGTAATGTAAATTAAGGGTCGGGAGGCTTAGACGCTTGAGGATCTGGGATGAGTATTGACACTTGTATACCTCTTCCAGAGACGGCCCGGCGACGCGCCGGACATGAGTTATTCATGGTGCAGGTCGGGCGCACACCGACTGATTTCAAGCCGATGCCGATGGTCGGAATCGGCGCCTACGAAATCCGCGTGCGGGACGACGCTGGTGCATTCCGCGTGATCTACGTGGCAAAATTCGATGACGTCGTGTACGTGCTGGATGCGTTTCACAAGAAGTCACGAGCGACCGCGAAGGTGGACATAGAGCTGGCCGCGCGGCGCTACAAGCTCATTGCGGAGGAGTTATGAAACGACCACGCGTCCGTCTCACGCGAGGCAGCGGGAATGTGTTCCTCAATTTGGGTTTTCCTCCACACGAGGCCGCTGTGATGTTGTTGCGCTGCGAGCTTGCGGAAGCCCTGCGCAAGTGGATGACTCGTGAAGGATTGACTCAGGCCGCCAAACGGTTTGGAGTCGTTCAACCGCGGCTCTCCGAGATTGCCTGCAACAAGGTCGACAAGCTTTCGCTCGACTACCTGGTGGGCCTCTGCGCGAAGGCCGGGCTGACGGTCGTGGTCAAGTTAGCCGCATAGGTACCTACCTCATCCAAGTTCCTGGCGCCAAGTATGTGACGGTGGAACGCATGACGTCGGAAATCTTCGACTACCACGAGGGCTCTATAACTGAGTGCGCCGCGTGAGTCGAACGGGGCAGCACACCCGATGCGGGAGCGCCGTTGACAGGGCGACCGATCACCCGTAGGTTGTCGTCGACTGGGAGTACAGGTTATGAACCAGACTTCATTAGTGCGACGTCCCTCACGAGCCGGTGCTGGGTCGAGGCGTCGTCTGCAACGGTATCTCACCGTGCTACGACGGCACTTGCCGCTGTTACGGACCGAATTTCACGTGCGGACACTTGGCGTGTTTGGCTCGCATGTTCGCGGCACCTCGCGGCCGAATAGCGATCTTGATCTGCTGGTCCAATATACCCGTACCCCGAGTCTGTTTGAGTTTGTGGCCCTCGAACAGCGATTGGCGAGCATCCTGGGCGTCAAGGTTGATCTGGTGATGAAAGACACCCTGAAGCCTTTCATCGGTCGGCAGATCCTCAATGAGGTTGTGGGCCTGTGATGCGAGATAAGCTCATTCGTGAGTACTTTGGGGTGAACTACGAGGTCCTGTGGAAGACTGTTCAGGCAGATATTCCGCCGTTGAAGTCGCTCCTCGCTAAAGTCTTGGCTGGCGAACACCAGAGGGCTCGTCGGCCGCGGCGTTGACGGGAGCCGGTGCTGCCTCCACTCGATTTGGCGTCTGGCATGCGATTGACTTATCCGGAGGCTCCGGCACCACTCCGTTTCCCGTTGTGCCCTCCCTGAAAGACCCTTCAGACAGTAACTTTGCCCGTCATCAGGCCTTGTCGGGTGCGTCCAAAACAATGCGGCGGGCATCCAACTGTTGGATGCCCGCCTGTTCCCCATTCAAACGACCGACATCAGGCCGCACCGTGAGTTCCAGCCGGAACCCACGATCATTACGACCTCGGTTGCGGTTCGGCATACAGAAAGTCGTCCATCATGACGATGTCGTGCGTCCCGTCGTCATCCGGCCCGGGAATCGTATCGCCGCTGGTGATGCGCACTTTGGCGATGCGTGGGTCCGCGTAGACGATGCCAAGGAACGACACGCTCCTGTCGCCCGGTGAGGCCGGCACTGAGTTGGTATAGATCGGCAAGTCGTTCACGTCCAAGTACGTGATGCGTGTGCTGGCCGGTCTGTTTCCATTGATGTGATCGGGACTACTCCCGTTGGGCTGATCGACGTCCGTGAAGACCACGCCGAATCCACGGGTGGTGGCGGGTTTGGTCTCCGCATCCGGGCCTGGCACGAAGAAGAGCGTCTCCGTGACGTTGTTGGCGATGGGACTGAAGAGCCGTTGCGGGCTGAACGCCTGGAAGATTGTTTCGTAGGTGGAATTCGTCAACGTGGTGGCGAGGCCGGCCACGGGGGCTTGGACAAAGCCCGTCCCCGCGGTGGTAAAGCGGGCCCCGCGCGTGTTGAGGAAGGTGGTGAGCGGCGTCCCTGTCACGGTGGTGGTCGTGATGTTCACATTGCCGCCGTCCCAGTTGATCTCACGGCGGCCGTCGGGGAGCGGCCCGGTGTTATTCGCGTTGTTCGTGGCGCCGAGGGCGGTGCGATATCGATCGATGGTGCCCTGCACGGCGGCGAGACTCGGGCCCGTGGCCTGGAACACGGTCGGGGCTACGAAGCTCCGTGCTGGAGGCTGAGTGTCCTGCGAGTCGCCGTCTCCGCAGGCCGTCAATGCCAATCCGATCCCGCACACGACCAGCACCTGCGCCATTCGTTTCGCTGTCATTCGTGGGTGTCGATGGGTTCTCATGATGATCTCCTTCTTCGGACTCCAATCACATTGCGTGGTCGGATCTCAGTTATTGTTCGGGTCACCAGGGACCTTCGTTACCTCCAGGGCTGCGGTTCGGCATAGAGAAAGTCGTCCATCATGACGATGTCGTGCGTCCCGTCGTCATTCGGTCCGGGAATCGTATCGCCGCTGGTGATGCGTACTTTGGCAATACGTGGGTCGGCGTAGACGATGCCAAGGAACGACACGCTTTTGTCGCCCGGTGAGGATGGGACCACACTGGTGTAAATCGACAACCCGTTGATATCGAAATACTCGATACGCGTGCTCGCCGGTCTGTTTCCATTGGGATCATTCGCGCTGCTCCCATTCGGCTGGTCCACGTCTGTAAAGATGGCGCCGAACCCTCGGGTGGTGGCGGGTTTGGTCGCAGCATCCTGGCCGGGCACGAAGAACAGCGTCTCCGTGACATTGCTGCCGATGGGACTAAAGAGCCGTTGGGGGCTGAACGCCTGGAAGATCGTTTCGTAGGTGGGATTGGCAAAGGTCGACGCCAAACCGGCCACGGGGGCTTGGACAAAGCCTGTTCCTGGGGTAGTAAAGAGGGCCCCGCGTGTGATGAGAAACCCGGGGAACGGCGTTGGGACCACGTTGGTGGCTGTGATGTTCACGTTGCCGCCGTCCCAGTTGATCTCACGGCGGCCGTCGGGGAGCGGCCCGGTGTTACTTGCGTTGTTCGTGGCGCCGAGGGCGGTTCTGTACTCATCGACGGTGCTTTGAATGGAGAGTAGGTCAGGCCCCGTGGCCTGAAACACGGCCGGGGCGACAAAAGGCCTGAGCACTTGGGCAAAAGCCGAACCACTAGTGGTGCCTCCGTCGCTCATGAACGTCAATCCCATACTGCACACGAATAGCAACTGCGCTCCTCGCTGCTGTGCTTTGTGGATGTTCATATGTGTCTTCATGGCTTCTCCTTCGTTCGATGCAGATACGACAGACGGCAGCGCTGCGTGCTTTCCTCATCCCCTATGTATGCGGGCGGAGGGCTGCGACAAGGTAAGCGCGGGCTGACTCTCGATGGCCGGGCTGCCTTATCATGAGCTGTGCCGTATGCGTCGGTGTTGTCCATTTGCGCACGTATGTCGTCATGACCCCCTCCTAGGTTCAAGCCAGAGACGAAAATTGTTGCCGTACGCCTACGGGACCTCGGGGAGATTCCAGATCCACCGTCGTTGAGCGAGGTTCTTAGGAAGCGGGAAGGGGTGGCTCGACGGAGCCAGGTGTATCGAACACCCCGCATCGATCTGCCAGAGGACTACAAGACGCGTGGAGTCTCAGGTGGCGGGGAGCTTACAGGTGGAACGGACCAGAGACGACTCAGACACGAGGAGTTATGGATAGGAGGCAGCACCGACGCGAACTACGATCCGACTCTGAGGCCCACAAAGCCGACGTAGTTGGTGAACTGGCTGTTGCCGACCATGGCGCGGAAGTTCACAAACGGTTGCCACCCGTTCGGGAGCACGGCCAAGAGTCCCGTGCCGAGCAGAAAGTAGTTGCGTGCCGGGGCGTCGTTTTGAAACGTGAATTGAGTCGGAGTGGCCCGCAAATCCTGAACGAACTGCACATGGACGAAGCGTTGGGAATTGGCATACTCATGAATGTAGTCCCAATTGACTTGGGGGACGAGCACGCCCATCGCCGTGCTGAACGCTGCCTGCGCCTGAAGTCCTAAGATGCTTTGGAGAGAATTGACGGATTGCCGGTCGTATCGCAATTCGAGTCCGGTCTCTCCCTGTTCGGAGTATCGGGGGATGCGTGTATTACTCCAGTTCAATCCGACACGGGGGCCGATGGTGAAGTTCTTGATCGGAAGGTCGTACCCCGTCAGGAGGCCCAGCTCGAAGACATCGCTGCCCACACGGCTTGACGCAAAGCCTGCCGCGGTATCACTTCCCATCACGAGCGTTGAATTGGTATTTTCGGCGCGGTCGATGAAGGCGTTCGCCGGGCGCGACACGGAGTTGTTCAGACGGCGATAGCCGGCCACCGTTTGGACGAATGTGCGGTCAGTCGGCATCCACGAGGCGTACAGCGTTGGGTTGTACGTGTTGATGTCAAAATTTCCGCCAGTCACCGTCTTCAAATCGCCGTGGGTGTTCGAGTAGGTAAACGCGGCCCCGGCGACGAGATTCTTCGCGAATCGATAATCCACCCCTGCGGTTATGCCCAGAATGTTCGACCGATAGCCATATTGAAAGGTAGTGAGATTCCGATTGAGCGCTTCGACCCTCCCGGACACATAGAAGCCGAAGTTCTTCCACCGTTCTTGCGTGCTGAACGCCACGGCGCCCGCTCCCGTTGGCGATTGCGGCGACGTCGAGACCGACGCGTTGGACAACCCGAACAACTGAGCCGGTATCACCGCCAATGGTGTCCACTGAAGCGTTGAGGGATTTGTGTCGTTGCCCTGATTGCCTTCAGTGTCACGCCACCTGTCCTGCAGGTGTTCCGTCACGGGACGATTCAATACGGACACGCTGGCGCTGATGATGGCGCCTCCGTTCCCCCCAATGGCTGAAGAGCCAACCAGCGGTCCTGGCGCAGCCACCGCCACGCTGCTACACAGCCGCAAGAGGTTGCCGCCAAGGGCTGCAGCCGTGGGGACGGGGGGATTCAGCCCGAGACCTGCGCATTGATTCCTAAGGAGATCGAGGACTTTGCGGTCGAGAGATTGAGCCTGTGTCACGCTTACGTTGCCAACGGTAAGCGCGCCAATGACCACAACAAGAAGGCAACGTCCGAGCCATGCGACCCTTCGCGGGGGTCGAGTGCCGACTTGGTCTGCGCAGGATGGCTGCGTTCTTTTTGCGAGCGCCTGGATCTTCATGCCTCTGTGTGCGTCTGTTCAATCACCGGTCGTGTATGAACCGGGCTGCGTGCGTGCCCGCTGGCGAGCATGCGGATTATAAAGTAGACTATGCGGCGCGACAATGAACAGCATGGCTGCGTGGAAGAGGTGCAAAATTCACGTGAACCTTTTGTGGCGTGGATCCGACTCACGCATAGGTTCCTCATGGCTGCCGTTATGAACCTGCGACCCTATCGACCACACATCTGGCTAGGAATCGTCATGTGTGCCCTGTGTGGGTGTGTCACCGAACCGCCCCCTGTCGATTCGGTCTCCAGCGGGAACAAGCCAGTGGCCGAGATGGGTGATGTGGAAGACTACCGGATTGTCGAGTGTTTGTTGCCGGGGCAGATCCGGCAATTGGGTACGATGACCACGTACGTCACGGAGCGGCGGCCTGTTCGTACGACCAAGGATGACTGTGTGATCCGTGGCGGGGAGTATGTGGTGGCCGATCGGGCGGACTATCGAGCCGCACTTAAGGTCTGGCTGGCTGAGGCGGAAAAAGGATCAGCCGAGGCACAGTATTACACGGCCACGCTCTATGAAGCCGGTCAAGGCGGTGTACCCGACTATGCGCGTGCCGCCCAGTGGTATCGAAAAGCGGCCGAGCAAGGCGACAAGCGAGCTGCCGTCGGCCTGGGCCGGCTGTATGAGCAGGGCGCGGGTATTGCCCAGGATCCTGATGAAGCCTTTCGGTGGTTCGTAAAGGCATCGGGCCTGAGTGAGGCGACGCTTTCGCAATTGAGCAACCCGCAGCTTCGTCGTCAGGTCTCCGCCCTCGAAACGCAACTCGCCGGCAAGAGTGAAGAGGCCCAACACCTTCAGCAGCGGCTGGATGCGACCGCAGAGGATTTGGCGAAGGTCCGGCAACAGCTCACTGATCGGACCGCGTTGGTGACGGAGCAACAGCGGAAGTTGTCTGAGGTGGAGCAGCGTTACCTTGCTGCCCAAGCCCAGCTGAACGAGTTGCATGCGCGGCCTGGCCCGTCAGGGACCACTCTGGAGGCCTCCGTCCAGCAGCTCAATCGAGATGTAACCCAGGCCAAACAAGAACTCGATACTCGGAATCACGAGGTGGCAAGGCTTCGGGAGAAGATCGCTACGATGGAAGCCGACGCCGGCGGGCAAGGTCACGATCCTCAGGTCGCGGCGGTCAGCGATGTAGGGTTCGACGGGCCATCGGTGGAAATCATCGATCCGCCGCTGGTCACGGTCCGTGGCGTGAAGGTGGGCACCGATGATGCGACGACCATGGTCGGCACGAGTCCTCGCCGCTCACTCACCGGCCGCGTGTTGGCGCCGGCTGGGCTGCGTCGGCTCACTGTCAACGGCGAAGCGATAGAACCAAACGACCAGGGTATCTTCACCGCGACGCTCCCTGCGACGCGCTCAGGCGATGACGGGCTGATCGTGCAAATTCTCGTGGTGGACTCGCAGAATAAGCGCGCGGCCTTGAAGTTTCGCTTGAACCCGCAAGGGGCTGTGCCAGTCGGCCCACACATGGCGGGGCACAATCGGTCCGACTTTGGCCACTACCACGCCCTCGTTATCGGCAATGACCACTATACACACTGGCCGCAACTCATGAACGCGATTGCCGATGCGTCCGCCGTGGCCAAGACCTTGAAAGAACGGTATGGCTTTCAGGTCACGATGCTGAAAGATGCGACGCGCTCCCAGATCATGAAGGCGTTGAATCAGTATCGACGAGTACTCACGGAGAAAGACAACCTGCTGATCTTCTACGCCGGCCACGGCCACTTGGAGCAGGGCATCGATCGTGGGTACTGGATTCCGGTGGACGCCGAAACCAACGACAATTCGGAATGGGTCCTGCTTCCCGGGGTCGCCGATATGCTGCAATTGATGTCGGCCAAACACGTCATGGTCGTCGCGGATTCCTGTTTCGGAGGAAAACTGACGCGGAGTTCGCTCGCGCAACTGAAGCCTGGACTGAGTGATGACGCCAGGATCGTGTTATTAAAGACCTTGGCCCAGAAACGCGTGCGCACGGCTATGACCTCCGGTGGAGTGAAGCCAGTCCTCGACGCAGGCGGCAGCGGTCACTCGGTGTTTGCGGAAGCGCTGCTCGGTGTCTTGGAGGAAAACACCGCGGTGTTGGAAGCCGAACGCCTGTTCTGGGCTGTCCGTGCCAGAGTCATCAGTGCCACGCAGAAACTGAACAACGAACAGATTCCTACCTATGATCCCATCCATATGGCGGGGCACGAAAGTTTGGGTGATTTTATTTTCGTTCCGCAACCGTTCTAGCGACTCTTGTCCCGTGCCGTCACATGTCGTTGTATGGTGTGTGCCTCAGCGGCTGCTCCTGACCGCATGGGCGACGGTGCCCATGAAGAATCGCCAGGGGTGTGGTAGCCTTGAACCCTTGTGATCATGGATGCGACTCACGAGCACAACGCGTTCGAGGTCCAACTCCTGGCCAAGGTGGCGAGGGGAGACCAGCCAGCGTTCGAGCGGCTCTATCACCTATATGAGAAACGCGTATTTCAGTATATTCATACGCATATCAATGATTCTGCGCAGGCAGAGGAGATTGTGGGCGAAACGATGCTGGCGGTCTGGCGCGGCGCTGGGACGTTCTCGGGCACATCTCGGGTTTCGACCTGGATCTTCGGCATTGCTCGCCATAAATCCCTTGATGCGGCTCGCAAGTTCGGCCGGCAACAACGCGAGATAAATCTCGAGATGGCCTCGGACCTTCCCAATCCTCAGGAGAGCCCCGTGGAAGGCGTATTTCGCAAACAGATGAATGCACTCACGCAACGCGCGCTCGCCACGCTCTCTCCAGAACACCAGGAAGTCTTGCGTCTCGTGTTCTATGAAGAATTGCCCTATGAAGAAATCGCGCTCATGTTGTTCATCCCGAATAATACGTTGAAGACCCGTGTATTCTATGCGAAGCGGCAGCTGAAACTGGCCCTTGAGCGCTTGGAGGGAAAGGTTCGATCCCATGAGTGAGCCAGACACCTTGCCTCCCGACATCCATCCGGAAACGACATTGCTCCCCTGGTATGCGAACGGGACCTTGGCGGCACCCGAACGAGCACAGATGGCCGAACATCTGACGTCTTGTGCGGCCTGTCGTGCGGAACTCGATGAGCTGGCCTCACTGCAGACACGATTGAAAACGTTTTATGAATCACGGCCCGGCCCGTCGCCTGAAGTTGGTCGCGCGGTGCTTGGAGCCGTGACCCGAGAGGCCGTGGCACGACAGGGGACGCACCAGAGCCAGCGCTCTTGGCTCGGACGGATTGACCAATGGGCTCGATCGTGGTTGCTCATCCCATGGGCGCCCACGCTCGCCGCTGCCCTTCTTGTCGCCCAACTGGGATTGCTCCTGTGGGTCGGAGGGTCTCCAACTCAGCAGGGACAGGTGTCGACTCGGTCGCTCGGCATGCAATCGGCAAAGATCACGGTGACATTCCACGCCCTCGCCACGGAGGAACAGATACGCACCTTGCTACAGGGCGTTCGTGGCCGTGTGATCGATGGTCCGACGACAGCCGGCCTCTATACCATCGAAGTGCTTTCGGCCGACACGTCCGTCGCTGAAAAGAAGCTCGCCCTCTTAAAAGCGCGAGCCGATATTGTACGTTCGGCCGAGCTCGTCAAGCCCTAGATCTGTTCGGCCACAACAGGGACGCGTACGCGCCAGCCTGGCATGCGGGAGGGTTGCACGCAGTGTCGGCTTGAACGGATGTGGTCGATAGACGTTTCCAGCAGGTGATTGATGCGAACCATTGTCGTGCTTCTCTTGTTGCTGACTGCCGGGGCGCTTCCAGTGAGCCCCGCCGAGTCGATAGGCAGTCAAGGCATCAAGCGCGCACTGCTGATCGGTATCAATAACTACAAGGGTGCCCCCAAACTACAGGGAGCGTTGAACGACGTCGACACGATGCGGCAAATCCTGCTGACGAAATGGGGATTTGCCCAAGAGAACATCACGGTCGTCACTGACGAAGCGGCCACACGCGCCGGCCTGCTCAGTGCGCTGGAGCAGTTTGTGAAAGAAACCGGTCCGAACGATGCCGTCTACGTCCATTACTCAGGGCATGGTTCTCAGGTGGAAGATCTCAATGGAGACGAGCAGGACGATCAACTCGATGAAACACTGGTGCCTCAAGATGGTCGTACTGGGGAAGTCCGTGACATCACCGACGACGAACTGGATGCGATCTTTTCGAAGATGCGAGCCAAAACGGCCTTGATCACACTGGATTCCTGTCATGCTGGTACGGCCACTCGCTCCCTCGACGTGCGAACTCGTTCGATCCCGCGTGATACCCGCGTGCATCTCTACAAGGCGGCCACGTCTTCCGTGGCGAACACGCGGGCGATCGTCCCCGTCCTCGCGTCACGGTACGTGGTCATGACTGGTGCCGCCGCTCACCAAGATGCGCTGGATGGTCCCATCGAGGGCCGTCACCACGGATTCTTTACCTACGCGCTTTCGAAGAGTCTGAGCCAGGTCGGGCCAGGCGCGTCCCCGCGCGATATTTTCTCCGGCGTCGAACGCGAGTTGAAACGAATTCAAATCCTATTTGACCGGAGCTCCATGCCAGAACCACAGCTGGAAACCCCTCCTCATCTGGTAGACACGGCGGTCTTGGGAGCGGGTGTGTCCGCTGGAACTCTGTCTATCGGTGATACCTCGAGTCGGCTTCCGTGGCTCAACGTCTTGCCGATCAAGGATGGTGGCAGTGGGCTCGTCACGTTGGTGAACGGGACCCTCTTAGGCGCAACGACTGGATCAACGTGGGCGGTCTATCCGCCCAGGGAGACTCGGTTTGTGCCGGGAGAGGCGTTGGCCATGGCGACTGTGACGCAGGTGAGTGGGAAAGATGTCGTCGCCAAAGTCGAATCGGCCGGGATCGTCATTTCGCCCGACGCACGGGCCATTGCTCTGCTTCCCGCGACGAGCGGGCAGCGGATTTCAATTCGACTCCTGGCCGTGCCTCCGAGTCGGCGAGGGGTGATCCAAGACGTGCTCAAGACCCACCTTCAGGATGTCGAGTTCGTGGGACCTGAGCAGCCAGCCCGATTTGCGTTGGACGTGGAAGGCGACCAGCTTCGGCTCTTGGCGGCAGATGGACGGGACGTCGTCAGTTCCTTTGGGCTGGACGAATTGTGGGGAGCTGGTGTGGCCACCGTCGTCGCTCGATCCATCAACGCTGTGGAGCTCCTGACGTTGGACAATCCCTCTTCTCACGTGAAAGTGGACGTGCGCGTAGTTGGTGCGTCCAAGCTCACACCGATGTCCTCTCCACACAGCCCCAAGGTTATCGCTGAGATGCAGGCGCCCGAGCTGCGCATTCGAAAAGAGGGCGAATCTCGTTCGGAGGAGAATAGTTTACAGCTCGAGATCAACGTCAATACCGACTCGTATCTTACGATCACGGACGTGGATTCAGAAGGTGGCGTGAATCTGTTGTTCCCGAACCCCCAGCAGAATCAAGCGTTCTATAGCAATGGATTCATTCGTGCGAATACGTCTGTTCTGATTCCGGATTCCATCAAGCCTGGCAACCAGGCGGGATTCTATTTGGACTATAGTCCGCCAACCGGCATGGACACGATTTTCGTCTTCGCGAGCCGTGACGTGCATGCCGCACAGATGATTCGTGACCGTCTTGCCGCGTTGCACCTCTCGACAAAGAACGAACCCGCCTCACTGAGAATGCGTTCGATGGCGGCCGGCATGCACACATTAAGGCAATGGCTCGGTTCCGTCGCGACTCAAGGGCATACCCTCACGCGCGAAGAGCTCTCACGGGTTCCGGATGGAGGGGTGACTTCTGCGAATACAGCCCGAGCCGTCACGACGCCAGCCACGGTGGCAACAGACTGGGCTGCCACGTCGATAAGGGTCATGGTGTCGCAATAGTACGCGGCTTCAAGCGGGGAAGTAGGGAATCGGGAGGCATTGTCCCTCGAGCACCCACAATCGCGTAAGCCCCACCAAATCTCATCAGTTCTTTGGGCCAAAATGCGCTATGATGGCGCAGGTTGCTGGTTTCTCGGCTCAAACTGCCGCGTCGACATTCACCTATGAAGTCACTCTTCCGCGTGCTCCGCTATCTCGCTCCTTACCGTTGGCAGGCGATGACCACCGTGCTCTGCGCGGCGTTGGCCACGGCCATGGAATTGGCGCCGCCCTGGTTCATCAAGATTGTGATCGATGACGTCATTCAGGCTCACCAAACCTCATGGCTCCCGTGGGTGCTCGCTGGTCTCGTGGCAGCCTATGCCTTGAAGAATCTCTTTGCGTCGCTGCGGATCCGGTTCAATAATCGGCTTGAGCAGCGTGTCGTGCACGATCTACGTACCGAGGTGTTTGCGGCCCTCCAACGCCAATCGGTCAGCTACTTTGAGAATCGGTCGACAGGGGAGATCATGTCGCGTGTCTCGAACGACACGGAGCATGTCGAGCGGATCTTCATCGACGGCTTGGAGGGGGTGTTGACCGCGTCGCTGACCTTGATCGGCATCATGGCCATGATGCTGACGCTGAACTGGCGGATGGCACTGCTGGCGTTGCTGCCGATCCCGCTCTTGGTCTGGTCGGCCAGCTACTTTACCCGCAAGGTACACGGCTACTACCACGAGGTGCGCAAGGGGTTGGCGGATCTGAACGCCTATCTGCAGGACGCGCTTTCGGGTATTCGTGAGTCGATGGGGTTCAATCGCCAGCCTTATGAAGAAGCGCGCTTTGGTCGGAAAAGTGAGGAGTACAGTCACAGCAATCTCAAGGTCATGTACCTCTGGTCGGCCTATTCGCCGAGCATGATCTTTGTGGGCAGTTTGGGCACCGTGTTGATCCTGTGGTATGGCGCGGGGGAAGTCACAGCCGGCCGCCTGACGGTCGGTGAATTGGTGCTCTTTCTATCGTATCTCGCGCTGTTCTACGTGCCGATCAACCAGATTCACTCGGTCAACCACATGCTGCAGCATGCCCTGGCGGCGAGTGAACGGGTGTTCGAGGTGTTGGATACGGTCCCGGAGGTGGCGGATCGGCCAGGCGTCACGGCGCCGGCCCAGCGCTGGACGGGGTCCGTTCAACTGACAGGGGTGCACTTTCACTATCGGCCGGACGTTCCGGTCTTGCAGGATGTCGCCGTGAACGTCCTGGCTGGAGAACGGGTGGCGTTGGTCGGACCGAGCGGCGCGGGGAAGAGCACGCTGCTCAAACTGCTCATGCGGTTTTACGACGTCAAGAGCGGCGCCGTCGAGATCGATGGGGTCGATATTCGCGACGTGCCGCTGGCGTTCCTGCGAAGCCAGATTGGCTACGTGCAGCAGGAACCGTTCCTCTTCAATGGAACGGTGCGTGAGAACATCCAGTATGGGGACCTTGAAGCAACTCAATCCCGTATTGAAGCGGTAGCGCGGGCCGCGCGCGCACATGAGTTCATCACCGCCTTGCCTGAAGGATACGAGACGTGGATCGGCGAGCGCGGGGTGAAACTGTCAGTCGGCCAGAAACAGCGTGTCTCGATTGCGCGGGTGCTGCTGAAGGACCCGCCGATCGTTATCTTCGACGAAGCGACCTCGAATATCGACACTGAGACCGAGGTGAAGATTCGTGAGGCGCTGAATGAGCTGACCAAGGGACGCACGACCTTTATCATTGCTCACCGCCTCTCAACGCTCCACGACGTGGACCGGATCATCGTGGTGGACCACGGTCGAATCGTCGAGGAGGGCACGCACGAGCGGTTGATGGAGCGGGGCGGGGTCTACGCCGTCCTCTATGACGCCCAGTTTCAGGTGTAGTGGAGTCTGTCCACCCGCCGGCTATTGAAGGACGTTGATCTCCTGCCAGCGTTCGGATCGGTACCGCCACAGCAGCAGCCCCATCCGGACGGTCCAATCGATGACCATGGCGGTCCAAACGTACACGACCGGGAGTTCCAGCCAAAGCCCGGCGATGAGCGCCAAGGGCACGCGCACCCCCCACATGCCGACAAAGGTGGCCCCCATGATGAAGCGTGTATCGCCGGCCCCGCGCAGCGAACCGGAGATGACCATCGTGAGGGCCAGCGGGATCTGAAGGATCGCCACGATCTTCAGAAATGACGTGCCAAGTTCGACGACCGCTGGATCGGTGGTGAACAGCCGCATGAGGGCGTAGGGGAAAAAGAAGAACACGACGCCCATGGCCGTCATCATGAGGGTGGCCTGTCGGTTGGCTTCCCAGTTCTCGAGCTTGGCCCGCTGATAATTCCCGGCTCCGATGCTTTGACCCACCATCGAGGCGGCCGCGATCGCGAATCCGTACCCGGGTAAGAACGAGAGCGCCTCGATCGAGAGGCCGACCTGGTGAGCGGCGTAGGCCACTGTCCCGTAGCCGATCACGAGTTTGGTGTAGACCAGAATGCCGGCTTGCTGGACGACGCGTTCGCCGGAAGCCGGCGCGCCGACCTGCCAGGCGGAACGAATGAGATCCCATCGGATCTGTCCGGGGCGCCGCACAATCGGGGAGATTCGCCATACGAGAAAGGCAAGGCCCGCCAGTTCGGCAATGCCTGCGCTTAATGCGCCGCCGATGATACCGAGTTCAGGGAATCCTCCATGGCCATAGATAAGGTGGTAGGCCAGGGTGAAGTACAACAGGTTCACCAACATGAGGGCCAAGGCCGGCGTGCGCGTGTTGCCGCTCCCTTGCAGAATGGCCGCGAGGACCTGGATCGACGTGGTGATCGGGAGAACGCTGAACATGATGCGGACATAGGGGGTGGCAGCGGCCACCACGGACGGTTCCGCGCCAAGGAGCTGCATGAGCGTCGGGGCGGCGGTTGCGCCCAGCAATGCCAGCAGTGAGGCGGCGAGCACGCCGATGCCGATCAGTTGCATGGCGGCGATGCCGGCGTCGTCCTTCCGCTGGGCGCCCCGCAATTGGGCGATCACCACGGTGCCACTGACCGAGAGGCCAGCCAAGAGCGTCGTGGCGATGAAGATGAGGAGCTGGCTGAGGCCGACGGCCGCAATCGAGTCCGTGCCCAGTCCTCCGACCAAAAAGACGGCCAAGATCCCTTCCGCCCGTTGCAGGAGGCTGCTGACGGTGACGGGCAGGGCGAGGGTGAAGACGGACCAGCGGATGTTTGAGCCGTGCGTACTCATGGAGCGCCCGGCCTAGACAGGGGGCGCACTGCTCTTGTAGCGTGCGGGGAGATGGGCCGTAAAGGTCCAACATTTCATTGCGAACCTCCTGCCTCGACCTTCCATATCGCGTGACCTGGGCAGGATTTTACAACCCGCGCGGCCAACGGATGGGGTAATGGCAGTGGAGAGTGTCCAAGCCTCATGTGGCATGATCCTTCCGCAAGGAGCCCTCGAAACTAGCACTCGAAGGGTCCGTTTCATGATCGTGCAGGTCAGAAGCAGCAGGGCAGGTCGTTATGCGGGCCTTTAGCATATTGATCTCGGCACTCTGGACGTACTCCTCGGGCAGACGACCGCTCGTCGTTCTGTATGTGTGCCTCTTTGTCCTGGGCAATATTGTCGCCCTGTTCGAGCCCTATGCCGTGGGGAAAATTCTGAACGGGATTCAGCATGCGGCTGGTGGACAGGATGGCCTTATGCAAATCTGGTGGAATCTTGGTCTGCTCGTTCTGCTCTCGGTCGGATTTTGGCTTTTCCATGGTCCCGCTCGCATTCTCGAACGACAGAATGCCTTCTTCGTCCGGCGGGCGTTCAAACAGCATGTGTTCACGATCGTGACGAGCCTTCCTCTCCAGTGGCATAAGACGAACCATTCCGGCCAAACGATCAACCGTATCTCGAAGGCCAGTCTGGCGCTCTTCAACTTTACTCAAAATGGATTCCAGATTGTCGGGATGCTCATCCGCCCTATGGGTGCAGTCGTCGCGCTGTTCCTTATCATGCCCGGCGCGGCGCTGCTCTCTATCGGCGTGGCGGTGTGCTTCTGCAGCATCGCCCTGCTCTTCGATCGTGTGCTCTTTCCCCTCTACGGTGCGGTGAACGAGCGAGAGCATCATGTTGCATCGGTGTTGCATGACTATATTACGAATATCCGGACCGTCATTACCCTTCGGCTTGAGTCACTGACACATGCCGAACTCTGGAAGCGGATGACGCATCCGCTTCCGATTTATCAAAAAGAAGTCCGACTCAACGAAACCAAGTGGTTCACGTCAAGCTGCCTTATCGCGCTGATGACGTCTGTGGTTCTTGGGTGGTATGCCTGGACCACGATAGGGGCCGGCGGCACGCTCCTCGTCGGCACGTTCTTCATGCTCTATGACTACCTGCAGAAGATCGGAAACGCCTTTTACACCTTCGCGTGGAAGTATGGCGAAGTCGTCGAGCAATCCGCCGACTTCCAAGCCGTCGAGCCTATCCTCACTGCCGACAGGGCAGAGTACCACTCGACCCATCGATTGCCCGACGAGTGGAGCACGATCGAGATCAAGGAGCTCCAGTTCACGTATGAAGATGAAGAAGGGGCTCGCACGCACCTCAAGGATGTGTCGCTCGTGCTCCATCGGCCACGCAAGATTGCGTTTATTGGAGAAAGCGGGAGTGGAAAATCGACGCTGATGTCGCTCATTCGCGGCCTGCATCCTTGCGAGGCCGATGTGTTGTGCGATGGAAGACGGTTGCCGCAGGGGATCAAACATCTCGCCGCGCATGTCACGTTGATTCCTCAGGACCCAGAAATCTTCGAGAATACCGTGGAGTACAATGTCACACTCGATACGGATCAAGATGAGCATGAAGTGATGGAGGACGTACGGCTGGCTCGGTTCCATTCGGTGATCGAGCGTCTTCCCCGTGGTCTGAAGACGAGTACGGCGGAGAAGGGCGTCAATTTCAGCGGCGGTGAGAAGCAACGTCTCGCATTGGCTCGTGGCTTCTTTGCTGCGGACAAGAGTTCCATCATTCTCCTCGATGAACCGACGAGCTCGGTTGACCCGGGCAACGAACGAGCGATCTATCACAACCTCTTTCAGCGGTTCGCCGATCGCTGTGTGGTGTCGTCTCTTCACAAACTCTATCTGTTGCCCCTGTTCGACGAAGCCTATGTCTTCAGGGACGGGGCCGTGATCGCGCACGGCACGCCGAGTGAACTCATAGGACCAGGCGGCGCGCTCCACCAACTCTGGGAGCGCGAACGTAAGGCCGGTTCCAGAGAGACATGATCATCACTGGGTTGGGCGGTCCAATTGGACATCTGGCCCAATCCTCTTGTAGCGTGCTGGCGCAGGAGCCGTACAGCGCATCGTTGCCTCGCTGGACTTATGCCCCGACTTTCCAAATCACGCTTTCTGAGCGGGCTCCAGTGCGACAAGCGGGTGTATCTGGAGACGCACTCGCCGGAACTAGCCACACCTCCGGACGACGCAACCAGGGCGGTGCTCGACATGGGCACGGATGTCGGGGTGCTGGCTCGATCTCGGTTTCCCGGCGGTTCGTTGGTCGAGGCCGGGTACCGCCAGACGCAGCTCGCCTTGGACCAAACCGCCCGGCTCCTGGCGGATCCGGCGGTGCCGGCGATTTTTGAGGCGGCGGTACTGGCGGCCGGTGTTCTGGTCCGCGTCGATATTCTCGAACGAGTGCCCGGTGATGCCGACCACGGATCACGTTGGCGCTTGATCGAGGTCAAGTCGTCGGCGAGAAAGAAAGACCTACATCTGCATGACATCGCCCTGCAAAGCTATGTGCTGCAACAGGCCGGGATTCCACTGGCTGGTGCCTGTCTTATGCACGTCAACACCCACTATGTATTGAATGGGGCGGGGCTCGACTTTGGGGAGATGTTTACGCTTCTGGACGTCACGGAGGAGATTGGTCCTCGGCTGGAAGGAATCTCCGAGAGATTGGCCGCAATGCAGGCCATCATTGAACGGCCTGCGCCTCCAGCCGTCGAGCCGGATGCCCATTGCCACAGCCCGCACGAGTGTCCCTTTTGGGCCCATTGCACCAAGGACAAGCCCCCCCGCTGGATCTATCATCTGCCTGGTCACACGAAAACCGTGCGCGCCCTACGCGAGCAGGGGATCGAAACCATCGATGCGATTCCGCCTGGGACGCACCTCTCGCGCACACAGGAATTCGTGCGTGCGAACATCGAATGGTGCAGCGCGCAGCTGGCACGCGTGCTCGCCAAGGTCCAGTATCCGGTGCATCACGTGGATTTTGAGACGATCATGCCGGCGGTGCCGCGCTATCAGGGCACGAGACCCTATCAAGTCATTCCGGTGCAATGGAGCAATCACATCGAGCAAGCCGATGGCATCGTGCAGCACCACGAATTTCTCGCGGCTGGAACGGAAGATCCTCGTGCGGAGCTCTTGGATCGGCTGCTCGACTCCCTCGGCGCGGAGGGCACCATCTGCGTGTATTCGTCCTACGAGCGGGCGGTGCTCGACACCCTGGCGAATGATTTCCCGGACAGGCGCCAGGCCATCAAAGCCGTGCAGAAGCGCTTGTGGGACCTCTATGAGGTGATTCAGCAGCACTACTACCACCCGAATTTCGGGGGATCCTACTCGATCAAGTCGGTGCTGCCGGCCGTGGTGCCGGCGATGTCGTATGAGGATCTGGAGATCAAGAGTGGGGCGGTTGCGGCGCGAGAGTTCTTCCGGATGGCGTTTGAGGTATCAGACTGGATCGAGCAGGCGCGACTCGCCGAAGTGCTCAAGGCCTATTGCGCGCGCGATACGATGGCCATGCTGGAGTTGCGGCGTGCTTTGGAGCGCAAAGGCCGGGAACTGGGCACAGTTCCCGGCTGACGCGCGTGGGGGCGGCGTGATGGGATCAGTGGACGCCGGCGCCGCGCAACATGGCGACCTCTTCGCGCACGACTTGCAACAACGTCGAAAGGTCGAAGGGTTTATGCAAACGCCGATGGATACCAAAGATGTCGCAGACGTCTTGGAGGGAGAGGGGACCAACACCCCGATGCTCCACGGTCATCATGATGAATCGGGTCGGGGACTTGGGGAATCCGAACTTGTGCATGGCGATGACTTCCAGGCCGTCACTCTTGGGCATGTTGAGATCGGCCAGCATGATGTCGACGGACATCTCCCGAAGACGTTGCATGGCTTCCTCGCCGGTTCCTGCTTCGACGATGAGGTAACCCGCCTTCTGCAGATGGTTGGCCAAGAGGCCGCGCAGGGCCGGATCGTCCTCTGCAATCAAAATGACGGGGACCGGTTGATTCTGGGGGAGAGGAGGCTGCGAGAGCGCCATGGCAAACTCCTTGGTGAGGATGGGATGGTGCTGTGTCCGATAGGAGTATCGTAGATGACTCCCTTCGATCAGACTGTCGGTCCACGGACGAAGATCTTGAGGGAAGATGCCGATTTGCCTGTCGGACTATGCCGACAGGGGGACCATGATGATGCTAAGAAGTAACGATTTAACAAATGTTTAGAAGTGATAGTTAGAGTATCTAGGGAGGCAGTGGCAAGTGAAGAGCAGCAAATTAGGGTGGTCATCCGCCAGGGGCAATGAAGAGGGCTTCACTCGATGAGTTGGTCACACAGGGCGAAGCAGGAGGAAGAGGGAATCACTGGAGGGGTTTCTCCGGCGGCGCAAGGAAGACGGCTGCGCCGGGCGAGCCGCCGGGTCACGTCAAGCGAGGGATGGCGGAGAGGGCGAGATTTGAACTCGCGGTCCAGTTACCCGGACTCCGGTTTTCGAGACCGGCACGTTCGGCCACTCCGTCACCTCTCCACTCCGGCCGACAAGGGTTGAAGATTACCGTGTGTGGCGCGATTTTTCAAAGAAAATCACAGGCGACTTGTGACTGAGCCAAGTATGACCGGCAGTACGTCCGTCGGCGGAGCGACCACGTGGGACACTCCAGCGACGTTCCCTGCCTTGCCATCTGACGAAGTCCATGTGTGGTGGGCGACCTGCTCGGATGTGAAATCGCTCCAGGCGAGGCTTCGTACGGTCGTTCCGCCGCATGATCGTGCGAGAACCGCACGGATTACCTTGGCCGAGGCTCAGGAGCGGATGATTTGTAGCCATGGACTGCTGCAGGTACTCCTGGCCGGCTATCTGAATGTGGACACTGGGGCCGTACTGGTGCGGTCCGAGTCGGGCCGCAAGCCGGCACTGGTGGGCGCCACTCACGGAGATAGCCTGCGCTTCAACCTGTCCCATACCGGGGACGGCATCCTGCTCGCGTTTGCACGGGGACAGGAGGTGGGAGTGGATGTCGAAACGTTGCACCGGCCGGTGAGAGCGGATGAAGTGAGCGAGCGATTTTTTCATGCCGACGAAGTCGCGCAGTTGAATGCCGTGCCGGAAGGGCAGCGCCACGGGCAGTTCTTTCGGTACTGGACGGCCAAAGAAGCCGTCTTGAAGGCCACCGGACAGGGCATCGCCGGGTCGCTCGCTCGCTGTTGTTTAACCGCCGAACCGACTGCTACCGAGGCCACCGTGTGCTTCGACCATCCTGCATGCGCCACAACCTGGCTGGTGCGCTATGTCGAGCCGCTTGCGGGATACCTTGGCGCCGTCACCGCTGAACGCGCCGGGTGGCTCTGCCGAACCTTCCACGCGACGACGGAATTCGTGGAGGTCTTGCTCAGGAACACCCCCGCCGGTCAGACACCTTCGTCACGCTCACGTCTGTTATAACCGTGAAGCGGCCGTTGAGGCGCTCATGGATATTGCGGGCTAGGGAGCCGATGCAGGTGGGCCGCCTTGACGTAACGCGCGAAAAAAGTTCTGCAGGAGGGTCTGGCATTCTTCCTCGAGCACACCGCTCAGCAGTTCTACACGGTGATTGAGCCGCGAGTCCTGAACAATGTTCCACAGCGAGCCGCAGGCGCCGGCTTTGGGGTCGCGCGTGCCATAGACCACCCGCGGGATCCGTGCGAGCACGATGGCCCCCGCACACATCGCGCAGGGCTCCAGCGTGACGTAGAGCGTGGTGTCCGTCAGCCGCCAGGATGCGAGGTGTTCGGCCGCCGCTCGGATGACAAGCATCTCGGCGTGCGCCGTGGGGTCTTGTGCACTTTCACGGAGATTGTGCGCGCGGGCGACGATCTGGTCCCGGTGCACGAGCAGCGCGCCGATGGGGACCTCCTCATTGGTTTGCGCGCGACGCGCCTCCGCGATCGCCGCTTCCATAAAACTACGATCCAGATCTAACGAACGAGCTGATGGGTGTGACATCGCGCAGGCTCCGCCGTGAAACAAACGCGGGGGATGATACCACGCGACATGTCCAAGACGCAGGGCGGAAGGGCGGTGCGTTACAGAGTCCCGGACAGGTAGATGGGACCGGATGGGAGCGGCTGACCGCCGGTGGGTTCCACGGTGACGGCGAACTTGGTGACGCGGTTCCCTAGGGGTAGCCCCCGCATCGACAGCCGGCCCTTCTGGCCGACGTCCGGAATAAAGATGCCACCGCTGATCGGTTTCAAGTCAATGGCCCAGAGTTGATAGACTTGCCCGGCCGCTAGCGTGGGGAGGTTATAGGCGTAGAAGAAGGCTCTCCCGCTGGCCTGGTCGAACAACACCAAGCCGGCCGAGGCCCGCCCGCCGTCCGACCCGGCAAGCGAAACGGCGCGGACAGCGGCGGATTTGTACAGGCTCGCGACTTCCTCGGATTGCGCCTGTCCCCGCTTGGCCGCGGCGATGTCCTTGTCGCGTTGCGCGAGTTGATTGCGAAGGTCGTCGGCTTCGGCCTCGCGTTGAATGATCCGGTCACGAAGTTCATCGATTTCATCGGTGCCCACGGTGGTGGCCGCGGTCAACTTGGCGATCAGGGCATCCTGCTCGCCCGTTTTGGCCTGGAGCGTCGCAATCCGCTGTTCGAGGCCTTTTTGCGGTGAAACCTGAGCCGCGGTCGTGGACGCAGGTTCCGCTTGAGTCCGGACATAGGCCGCATAGCCCATGTACAGGAAGCTCGCGGCAAAAATCAGGGCCAGGATGGCGAAGGTCGGGGTCGTCCAGATCGGCAGGCGCGGTGTCGGGGGAAACAGGTGCTTCATCCAGTCGCCGGGCTCGAGGCTGGGCTGCAACGGGCGCTTGATGATTTCCGGGGCCGGCGCTATCTGGGGACGCGCAGCGAGGATCTTGGCTTTGAGGGTGCGCGGCGGTGCAACCGGCGTCAAGGCGTAGGGCAGCAGCGAGGCGACGTGCTGAAAGTCTTTCAGTTCGGCATGGCAGGCCGGACATCCCGTCAACAAGTGGGTGTCGATTTCCTGGCGTTCCGCCCGGTCCAGGGCCCCCGCGGCGTAGAGCGCCAGCGACTCGTTCAGTTCTTCATGTACCATAGCGTTGATGCGGCTCCGGACTGCTGTGTAACGAATCCCTCATCGCTGCCATGGCATGAATCAGAGTGGCTTTCACGGACCCAATCGGTTCGTTGTTCCGTACGGCGATCTCCGCCGTGTTGAGCCCTTCGTAGTAGGCGAGTTCCAGCGTGCGGCATTGTTCGTTGGACAGCGCCGCGAGCCCGGAAGCGACAGTTTGCCTGATCACATCTTGGGTTTCTGTGTCGAGCGGAGGGGAGGCGTCGACAATCTGCCCTGCAACTTTCCCCGTCGCCGCGGCTTTGGCTCCTGTCCGTGCGTGGCGCGCATGCAGTCGCTCGATGGCGCGGGTGCGTGTCAACGCGACCAGCCATGCCATGGGGGTACCCCGAGCCGTATCGAAACGACCGGCCTTGTGCCACGCCTCCAGATACGCCTCTTGAAGCGTTTCGATGGCCTCGTCCCGCTGTCCAAGGATGCGATGGGCGAGTGTAAAGAGGAGCTCGCTCGAGTAATCGTACAGCTGGCCGAAGGCCTGCGTGTCCCCTTTGGCGACACGTTTGACGAGATCGGCGCTGAGCGTGCTGGGGGGTGACGGGGTGGAATCCATGACGAACTTCTCTGTTGTGTGCCGGCCTGGTGGTGTGATGACCATCGTGATCATAACACCTACGAAAAAATCGGCAAAAAGGATTCAGATTTGGGCGCAAGGCATTGGCCTGCCTGCGGGCGGACTCCCTGGGCATCCACCGGAAGCCGACGACGGGAAACGGACTGTGCGTGAATGTTCAGGGGGCAGGTGGACGGCGAAACAAGTGCGGCCACGGAAGGTGCGTCAGCCAGGCCCTGGCGACGATGGTTCCACTCGGGCGATGGAGCGAAGCCAGAACCAGTCGGCCGATCCGGGCCTCGATCAGAGCGGGAGTGGAGCCGGTTGCGAGACTGAGCCGGGCGAGGAGGCGCCGTTGAATAACCGGCTGAGCCGTCACCCAGCTCAAGAGGCGACGGAGGGCCAGTCGCACTGAGCTGCCCCACGTTTCCAGGCGCAGATCAAACCATTGGCGGACCAGTGAGGCCGGGGTGACTGGTGGAGGCTCGTCGGGCGAGAAGATCGCATCTCCCCGTTGGATGCGGATGACCTTGCCGCGGATCGCGCGTGCGTCAACCCGCTCGCCTTCGCCGGCCATCGCATCTCCGCGCACGATCCAGTGTGAGTCTTGGCGCGCCACGACACGATGGCAACACAGGCTTCCCGCGGCCTCGTAGAGGAGAAGTTCCCCGACGGCAAGTTCATCGGCAGGGCCGATCAGAAGACGATCGCCCTTGCGCAGGATGGGGAACATGCTCCAACTGGCGACCCGCAACGCGAAACTTTCTGTGAGCGTCCAGTCGCCCGGGCTTATCATGACATCGGCCAACGTGGCCGAGCGAAGCCCGCGCTGAGGCGCCAGCGGTCTGATCATGCGGCCCTCCCTGGCGAGAGAAGCCGGGACAGGATCCCGCAAAGGAGCCGGTATCCATCGACGATCAGCTGTCGAGCACGTCGCGCCCGCGTTCGCCATGGAGCCGCCGCCGCGTCCGGGCCATACCGCCATGAGAGAAAGGCCGGCTCCGGGAAGAAGAAGCGTCGCAGCTGGGCCAGTCGGCGGGACCAAGAAGAAAACCAGAAAAGCAGGAAGAATCCCAGATGGGGCATGGGCTCAGGGGTGACCAGTTGTCGCAGGATCCATCGGTCGAGCCGTTCGAACATCCCATGGGGACGCACCTGCTCGAGCACCCATTCGGGACAACAGGTCGAGTGGGAGGAAATATGGGCGGCCTCGAGTGCGTGTGCAAGCGGCATCCGAAGGCCGCTCTGCGCGGCTTGGGCCAGCAGGATCGGCCAGTCGGGCCGCTCCTGCGTCACGAGCAGGGCGAGATCGGCGCGGAAGGTATCGGAGAGATCGCCTCGATGCACCACGGCATAGGCGATGAGGTACAGCAGCAAATCCGTGGTGCCCAAACCGGCCACCTCCACCCCGGCGAGGTTGCGCGTAGTCCGGCGGGCCCACAGGCCTTCCTGATCGTCGAGGTACCAGATGGTCGTGACGATATCGAGTGCCACGCTGTCATCTGGCAAGCGATAGGAAGGATTCCCGTCGATCTGAGGGACCAAGCCCATCGTGAGGAGCAGATCATGGATCCGCGGGAGGTCCTGGTTCCGCACGAGCAGGTCGATGTCGGAGAGCGGTCGCAGCCCGGCAATCCCGTAGAGACGGGGAATCAGATCGGCCCCCTTGAGCACCATGATCGGGATCTGTGCCTGGTGACAGCCACGCGCAACGGCGCTGAACGAGGCCAGCATCCGCTGGTTGGCAAGGCTGACCGTGGCGTAGCGCTCAACGAGCGCGTCGAGGGTCGAGGAGGGCATCGGCGCGAGACTCTCTCTCCGCCCATTCCTTGAAATGGGGCAGGCAGGCGCTCATGTCACCCGTTTCGAGATAGGCATCCACGCGGCCTTGCCGGCAGTGGCCGCGGACTGTGCAACTGAGACACTCATAGCGTCCGTTGGGACGGGCCTCGTCGACGGTGCGCTTCAGCACCTCCCAGCCTTCGGCGACCGTGCCATCGCGGAGGCTGTACCGTGGAATCGGAAAGGCCGTGCAGAGGTTCATCTCGCCGTACGGTGAGATGGCAAAACGCGTTTTTCCGCAGGCGCAGTCGATGAAGGACGATGGCGCACAGGTCGCTTCTTCGTGAAGCATGCTTTCCGTCCCCATCATTATCCGGTCGATTCGAATCTTCTCCTCTGGCGGGAGCCGGTACTGCAGGGGAGCCAAATCGCCGGTCACCCTCGGCGTGACGTCGAGACAGTATTGAAACTTGAAGCCGTGATCGACGGCTAGCTGGCGGCAGGCGTCCACTTCGTGGCTGTTGAGTGTCGTGACGGGCATGCGGACGACGACCGGCGCGTTCGTCGAGGCCAGGTGTGCGAGTCCCTCGCGAAAGGCGGCATAGGAACCGAGCACGCCGGTCATGCGTTCGTAACTCGCCGCGGTGGCGCCATAGATCGACACGCAGATCTGTTCCAGGCCGATCTCCTCGAGCAAGGCGGCGAAGGACGGCGTCACGCGGGTCGCATTGGTGAGGAGTTGCATCAGCAAGCCTCGGCGGCGCGCATGTCGCAGGATGGCGGCCACGTCGGGACGAAGGCTCGGTTCTCCGCCGCTAAAAACCACCGTCATGATACCGAAGGCCGTGAGCTGGTCGAGAATGCCGCAGACCTCGCTGGTGTTCAACTCATGAGGGTGTGCCCGGTGGGTGGGATTGAAGCAATGCACGCAGCGAAGGTTGCACCCATAGGTGAGTTCAAAGGTCACCGTGTCCGGCAGCCGTTGTGGTGCGGTTTTGGCCAGGAGCGCAGCACGAAAGGACGTGTGATCGAGGGTCTTCATGTCAGCGCCGGACTGAGATTCGCCAGGTACCGCTGCACGGTGTCCACGACGTCCGGTTGTTTGAGCGCAGCGAGGTTAACACAGGGCACCACCTCGGTAATCGCCACCAGCGTGTCGAGGGTCTGTTCCATGGCGTCTCGATCCCACTGAGGGAGGAACGCTTGCTGCATCAGGAGCGAGATGGCCTTTGCTGGATGCAGGGGGGCCAATTCGTGGCGCTCGTGGCCGTGACGGATGGCCAGGAGGGCCGTGAGCGCCGTTGAGGAATTGGCCGCGTACTCCCCAGAGCCGACCCATGGGGTTCCATGTACGGTAAAGGTTTCCCCGCTCCTTCGGAGAATGACGCGTTCGTCGCTGAGGACGGTGGCGGCTTTGCCGGCAAAGAACTGCGCAATCGTGGATTTCCCGGCTCCCGATGGTCCGGTGAAAATGAGGCCATGGGGTTCGTGTGCGAGTCCCGCACCATGCAGCAATAGGCCGCCCTCACGGGCCAGCAGCGATAGGAAGCAAACTTCTACGATCGGATTGAAGAGATACATGGGACACCAGCTGACTCGCCCATCCACCAATTCCGGCAAGACCCAGGCCTGCACGTGACGGTAATCTTTGGATACGGAGGCGCGGACTCGCGGTTGAAGTGTCTGGGGGTTCAGACTCTCGAGGATGAGCCCGTCGTCTCCCTCGAACAGTTTCCACAGACCGTGGCCGGCATCGAATCGGAGTTCCTGGCGGCCGAGGGGCGGCAGCGTCGAAACAACCTCCACCTGCACGTCGATGTCAGCCACAGCCGTGGGTGATGCGACAAAGGCTTCGAACGGACGCAACGGCCAGGCGAGGCGCGGATGCGCATGCGACTCGCTCATCCGCACGACATAGTCAGCGAGTTGGAGCGTGATATCCATTGAAAATCCTGTGGGCAAAACTCCTGTGCGTGAACCGCTGAGTAAACCCCTTGCACGCACGCCTTGCACGAAAGACTCCTGCCAGGACCGTGCGCGAACGCTTTACGTCAACACCTTGCGGGGGACATTGCTTCCGCGAGTGAGGCTCTCCTACGACACCCGCGGGCCAAGATCTCTGTTCCCACTTCCCGAACGATTTTTGCAGTTCCCTTGGTTTTGCGGCCGGCACCCTCTCCCGCCACCATTGGAGAGCGATGTGGCCGAGAGACTGCATGCGCTGACAATGGCCTGTTCCTGGTCGAGCAACACCTCGTACAGATGGGGCGGATCGTAGGGTTTTCTCTGTTTTACAGGTCCCTTCCTTCCCCGAGGCTTCCATTCTCTGACCTGCGCCGATAGGCCTTCATCCTTGCACAGCCTAGGACAGTCTGGCTCCGGAATCGCCGACCCCGCTTCCCGACGAACGACCATTCTTACAGCCGGACGGCAGGGCCGAACTGATGGGTTTGCACCGGGCATTGCCTTGATCGAACAGGCTTGAGGTATTGAGGCTGCAAGCGGTCAAGATGGCCTGCTCCGGGTCCAAGACGACTTCAAAGAGCTGCGGTGCTGTGTACGGTTGTCTGCTCTCCATGGATGAGTCGGCCTCCTGTGTGGTTTGATCGGAGCGGATGAATGAGTGGTTGTCCGGCCGCCGCAGAAGCGCGGTGCACGGCCACGTCACATGCATAGGGTATGGGGGCTTCTGCAGATGCGCACTCCCACCGTGCATCAGACGGTTTCTTCTCGCAAAACTCCAACACATGGCATCGGCGGCAGGGGGAGTCGCCGTTGTATCGCGCCGCACGTGTTGCGGTGAAGACGTGATGGATGGCGTCTCGTAAACTGAAGTGCCGCAACGATGCCCGGTGCTCGTACTGCAGGGTGCACGTGCCCAGCTCACCCCACGCGCTGATGTGAATCGTGTCCGTCCCGCAACCGCAGCGAAACAGCCGGTCTGCTGCCGGGCCCTCGACGGGGACGCCGTCGCACGCCGGTTCAAGAAGAGCGCTCGTTGCGTTCATCCCCGTGAGCTTGGCCAGGTCGTCGGGTGGAATCCGATGGTCCAGCGAGGAGCAATCGCCGTTCAGGCGGGGCGACAGGGAGGAGGTGTAGCCGAACGTCTGGCCAAATGATTCGACGAAGGCCTGAATGTCGGCCAACTCATCTTGGTTCCAATTCATGATCTTGGTCTTGAACGTCAGCGGCAACGTACTCTGTCGCATGAGCTCCAGTCCGCGCAGGAACGCGCGGAACGACCCCGGCACTTGGGTAAACCAATCGAACCGCGCCTCATTCACCGTATGGACGGACACGTCAATGGTGAACGGCGGCATCTGCGCGAGGCGTTCGACGATCGCACGGGTAAAGAGTGTGCCGTTGGTGTAGAGCTGGAGCAAGAACCCCTTGCGATAGGCGGATTCGTAAATCTCAAAAAACTGCGGGTGCATGAAGATATCCCCGCCGGTCAGGTTGAGCCAGACGATGCCGAGCTCGCGCATCTCGACGAGCAGTCGTTCGATCTCCGCCGTGGTTAATTCTCGATGCACGTCGTCTCGATTATTGTAGGGGTCGGTGTAGCAGTGACGACAGTGGAGGTTGCAGCGATAGGTCAATTCCAATTGAGCCTTGATGACCAGTTCGTGGTCGGCCGCATGGTCGTGAATGCGCCGGCTAAACTCGCCGTAGGAACGAGTTGCTATCGTGCGTCCGTCAGGCATGGAGGGCGATGGGCTGAATCAGCTCCGAGGGTCTCGGCCCTTTCCATGAGCAAGGAAAGGTCGGGAGGGCCGCATAGAAACCTTCGCGAAACGAGCCGGTCCGCAAGTCATAACTGTCGCGCCGATTGCCCGAGCACAATTGCAGGCTCCCATAGGCATCAATGTGGAAGCGATGCGCCCCGCTGCGACAGGGCTCGGACTGGGCGTCCAGTCGACTGGTGGCTTCACTCAGGAGCCGGGCGTCTTCCCTGTGCAGGCCGGCAAGCTCATCGTGCGACAGGCCGTACCGAAAGGGTGTGCCCCCGCCGTCCAATTCAGGGCGCAGCTCATCGCCGAGCTTGAATCGGACACCGCCTAGCGACTCCACATACTGCTTGATCGCCAGAATTTCAGGGTGGTTCAGCGTCATCGCCGTGGCTTTGAGGGTGAGGGGCAGTCGCCGCTCCAGCAGCAATTGGATTGCGTGACGGCAGCGCTGATAGGAGCCTGACCCTTGGGTGACCCGCTCAAACGTCGCTTTCGTCAGGCCATGCAGACTGATTTCGATGCTTTGCGGCCGGAGGGCGGCAAATCGATCGGCCTCGTCTTCCCGGATGAGTGTCCCGTTGGAGAAGACGGTGACGAGAAATCCCAGTCTGACCGCCGCCTCATAAATGTGAAAAAAGTCCGGTCGGGCCAGCGGTTCTCCGCCGGTCAGACACAGTTCCACGGTGCCGGCCTCAGCCAGCTCCTGCAGAATGCGAAGGACCTCGTCCGTCGCCAGCTCCTGCCGAATCCTGTCGGGCCGGTTGAAGCAATCGGTGTAACACATGACGCAATGCAGATTGCAGCGGCAGGTCAGCTCCCACTGGCAGGCAAGAGGAAACCGCTCAGGAAGCTGTCGGAGTCTCTGGAGCGTGTGCATCGGTGACGGCCACCTCTTCAATGGCCTGAATGGACAGAAGGTCGGTCAACAACGCGTCGAGATCACGCGTCAACTGGTCTGCCGCGACCTCGTACTCGGCGAGGAAGGCGTCGCTGATGGTCTGCACGGAATGCGTTCCGTCGATCCGGTTCCACAACGCCGCTCCGGTTTCGTTCAGCACGAAGATGCTGTTGCGATCGGGGGCGACTCGGCGGATTGGGACCAAGATGCATTCTCCTGCGACGTTCCGCTGTACGAAATTGGGATTTTTCGAATAGATCGCGGCAGGGTTCATCGGGCCGAAGAATAACAAATCCCTCCAGTCCCTTCCAGGGCAATTTGGCACACAAGGCCCTGCTCGAGACCCTAGGCCACCACGGCGTAGCCCTCCTGCCACTGCAGGTCGAGGAGGGTCAGCCCCGCCTGGCTGAGCTCCGTTTCCAACTCGTATCGTTCCTGGAAGACGTGCATGAAATGTCCGTGCTGGCAGATATCTCCGCGCTGGTAGGCCTGGTTGGTGCCGGGGAAGCGGAGGAGCCAGGTGCTTGCACGTTCGACAAGGCGGGACGTGCGTGATTCGGACTCTCGCGCAAGCAGAAAGTTCAGGACGATCTTGCCGTCCGGCCGCAGCAGTTCGCGCAGCGAACGGAGGTAGGTTTGGCGCTGCGCGCGGCCGGGGATGGAGCTATACATCACACCGGAGAGGACAATGTAGTCCATCTGGCGGGTTCTGATCGGAAGGGTGAAGAAGTCGGCTTGGGCAAAGCGCGGAATGAGGCGTTCCGAGTGGGCTCGTTGCCGCGCCAGGCGCAGCGCGCCATGGTGGATGTCCAACCCAATGACGCGAAAGCCGAGCCGCGTGAGCGCGATGGACTCCCGACCTACTCCGGCGCCAAGCACCAGCACAGCCCTTTCCCGCTTGAAATGCCCGGCGACGACGCGCTCCTCCCAGTCCTCCAGCGCCCATGTGAACGCCTCGCCGCGCGCCTGCTCTTCCACATTCTGATAGCTGTCGTCATAGAAACGACGCTGCATCTCGCGTAGCTTCTGGGGCGGCGCCACGGCTGGAAGTAGGCCGGCCAGCCCGATCTGGACCCAGGCAAGGAGTCGCACCAGGCGTTCCACGATGCGCGTGGCGCCTGTGATCGTCCACATGAGCAAGCGCATGGGTTATTGGGCCGTCGTGGTCAGGTAACGCGCGCAAATACGGGCGGCGTCCACGGTTCCCGGCTTCGGTGGCGGGACGGGTGGGGGCGGCGCGTCCCACGCCCGTGCCAACGCCGAATGCCACGCGCCCGTTGAAAAGTCGGCCTGAGAGAGTTCCGCTCCACGACCATGACGATTGAGGTACTCGACGATGCCCTGTTCGTCGGCAAAGTTGTACCGCCGCACATAGACGACCGGTCGTCCTTTGTCGACCGCCTCCACGATCGTGCTGTATCCCGGTTTGGTCATGATGAGGTCAACGGAGGCGAGCAGCGTCAGGAACGGAAGCCCGAGGGACTCGGCGGCGTGAACCCGCGTACTGCTGTGCGGGGGCGCGCCATCGACCACAAAGCGATAGCCCTCCATCGCTTCCATGCGATCGAAGGGCAGTGTTTTGAGACCCACCCCGCCGAACCCGACGAGCACGACGCGTTCCTCTGGTTGGGCGCCGAGCCGTTTTCTGAGCAGCGCCGGTTCTGGATGGACGTGGCTGGTCATAGGTCCGACCTCGATGGTCTTCCGAAACGCGCGCAAAGGCATACTTGGCGACAGGTGAATCAATAGCTCCGCGAGACCATATTTGGTTTGCATGTCGGTGATCAATACCAGCTGCTCATCGTGCCTCGGCTCGACATACTCCATCATGATTTCATCCCAGGCCAGGGAGGCTAAGGCGATCGCCGGCACCGCGGCACGTGCTGCTGCATCTAGAGCGAGGTACGAGATATCCGAGAGGACCAGTGAGGGGCGTGCCCGCCGAATGTCCGCGGCTTCTGCCGCTGCGCGCGCCTCCCAGTCCTGGTGAAACGCTGCGAGGGCCTTCCAGGTGGCGGAAACGTCGATGGTGAGCGGGCCGTCCTGAACGCAGCCAACGTCCTGCTGGGTGGGCTGGTAGTCCCAGGGGATCGTGAGCCGCGCCTGAAAAAACGAGGCCGGGACCGTGGTGCGGAGGATGACCCGGAGGTTGGGAACGAGCTCGCCGAGCGCGTTCAGTAACGGAGCCACTTGCCCGGCGTGTCCGAATCCGTGACCAGAGATGCTGCACCAGAGGAGGGGCAACGCGAAGGGGCCTTCCGGCGAGGGTTAGGAGTTGGAATGGTCGCTCTCGAGGGGGGCGATGTTGTACTGCAGTTCGAGATCGAACTCATCGACCAAATCGTTGAATGCCTGCCGCCCGAGATCGGATCGAACCTCGTTCAGCACGAGATCAATGGCCATGCCGGCCTGGAGCCCGAATTGGGCCATGGCGGCTTCGATGCGTTGGCGAGCTTCTTGTTCGGTCATGGCATGATCGCCCCGCGAACCGGGCCGATCATACCACGTTGAGTGGGCAGAGGCTATTCGACGACGGGGCGAAGGACGGAACTTGTCCGGGACGGCTTGGAGATGGGGGCGGTCGTTTGGTACACCCCGTTGTCTGGATTCCGTGGCTCCGGCTTGTGTTTCACGAACATGCCCGCTTGCACAAATGCGCGGTCCTTGACCATTTCGCGCTGCAACTGTGTGAAGCAGCTGTCGATGACCTTGGCCTTCAATTCATCGGCGGCCAGGTGGGTCGCACCGAACAGGTGATAGTGCGCGATGCCCTCGGCATGGGTGCTGTAGCGGTGCGTGGCGCCATCCTCACGCTCGAGCTCCAAAGTCACGGAGGCGCCGTATTCGTATTCCAGCGGAAGGACTGGGGTCAGCAGGAACATCGAGGCCCCGATGACGATCCCTTTCCACGCCGCAGCCCCCGCATGCGGATTGGGGGAGAGGGTCACCGCGAGCTTGGCCCGCACGTGCGGCTCCGCCGGTGTCTGAGCCAGGTACCCGGGGTAAATGAGACGCGAAAACAACTGAGTCTCAGCCAGGCTATCCAAGACCCGTCGCTCTAGCTCGCCGGCCGGCGGCATGGCCGCGCCGTTTTGAGAGACGGCAATAGACGAGAGTACGGCTGGTACACGTTCCAGGTCCACAGCGGCACCTTGGTTGGCCGGCGCGGACGTGACCGGGGTGCCAGACTTGAGTTCCGTCCACGTACTGCAGCCGGAAGCTACAAGGCACAGGCTGGTGAATAGGGCAGACAATGCAAGATGGTGATACTTCATAACCACTCCTCTGGCCTGATTGTCGAGTTTCATGCGATCAGTAGTAATAGGAGAATCCTGCAAACGGGAGACTAGAGTTCAATCCAAGATTCGGCACGTTCGTCCCGGCGTTCGAAATATGGTGGAATCGATAGCCGATGTTCAGGGCTGCCTGTTTGGTGATAAACCAGCTGACCCCAAATCCCGCCGTCAGGATGAAGTTGAACTGGGAGTCTTCCTCCTTGATCCGGATACGGTTCGTCAGGTCGGTCCAAAAGGGGCCACCCGCAAACTCAAAGTAGGGCCTTATGTTCTCGGACGTCAGGAACGTCCACTTGAGTTTCGGAGTGAACCCAAGGCCATGAGACACGACCGGTTGGGTGAATTCGAGGTAGACGACCTCGGCACCGATCGCCAGTTGCCCGCGCAGCCAGCTCGGGCCGACTGGATCGGTCAACGTCATGCTCCAGGAGGGCATGGCCGCCGCTCCCGATTGTTTGGTGACATGTCGGCGGGTGAGGCGATGGGGGAGCAGGTACCCGGCCGTCAGGCTCAGTTCCTGTGTGCCCATTCGAAAGCCCGGTTCGCCGTCGGCCACCTCAGCTTGCGCAGGGCGTTGGGTGGCGGTTCCAAAGATCAATGCAGGTAACAGCAGCAGAATAACCAACCAAGGCATCGGACTCGCTCGCAACGTGATCGTGAGTGGAAAAACGGTGTGGTGCTGACACAAATTTAGCAGAGGATTCTAATCTGTCTAGGACATCCGTCGAGGGCGGCGACCATCCCTGTGTGATTTTTCCCATACCGGGAGGAAATCTTTGCTGGTGGCTACTTCGCGCCGAGGGGTCGATGCGGGAACGGGCCAGGGACCGGGGGTAGGACCAGGGACTTGAGTTCGGCCTCATCCTGCTGGAGTGAGGGAAGGGCATACCGCCTGGCAATGGCGACGACACGTTCCCAGCAGCGCTGGGCGGGGATCTGCTGTCCAGTGGACATGTACAGCCGTGCGAGCAGGCGAAGCACTGCCGCCTCACTAGGAACATTGCCAAGTTTAACAAAGTGTTCGGAGGCATTGTTCAAGCATCGCTCGGCCTGGATTGAACGGCCCAGATCGAGGAAGGTGCGGCCCATCTGCGCGTAGGTGGAGGCCAGTGCCTCCTCGTCCCCGACCGCCCGATGGTGGGCGAGGGCGCGCTGAAAGCGTTCGATTCCTTGGGCGGGACGTCCCTCCGCATTCTCCAGCAGGGCCATATTTGCTTCCCAGAGTCCCAGGGTGCGCTCGTCCTGTAGCTCGGTCAGCAGTGGTTCGGCTTCCAGATAGTAGGCCCGTGCGGAGTCGTAGCGGCCCGTGTCTTTGTGAATGTTACCGAGATTGATGAGCGTTTGGGCGACGGCAAGACCGTCGTGTCGTTCCCGTTGGAGCGCGAGTAGCTCGCGGTAGCAGGCGGCGGCCGGCTCCAAGTCGCCCATGGTGGCCAACACGGTGCCGAGGTTGCCGAGCGTCTCGGTCAAGCCCTGGGTGTCGTTGGCGGCGCGGTCTTCCGCTTCCGCTCGACGATACCACTGGTAGGCCTGCGCTAGGTCGCCTCGATGGAGAAAGATCCGCGCCCGCTGTCTGGACTCGGAAGCCATAGGGGTGAGGACAGCATAGGGGCGGGATCCGATTCCTGTCCAGCCGGATGCTTGCGGCCAGTCGAGCGCCCTGCTATCGTCCAGGCACCACGTATGGCCCAAACAACCTGCCGTCGTTGCGCGAACGCCTACATCTATCATTGCTGCGACGGTCCCGTCTGTATGCCCTGCCCCCACTGCGGATACGACGAAACCGATTCCGGCCTGTTGGAAACAGATCCACAAACCTTCGTGGATCCATCACACTCTGAGTGAGAGGGGACGACCGGCGTGGCTTCGGCATTTGCGCATGCGGTGGCCGCCGCTTCTCTCGGTCGGCTCATCGGTCCGCCCTGCACGTACTGGAGGACGCTACTTCTCGGCATGGTCTGCGCGATCCTCCCGGATGCGGATATCATCGGGTTCGCGCTGGGCATTCCCTATGCACACCCCTTCGGGCACCGCGGGCTTACCCACTCGCTGGCCTTTGCGCTGCTGGTCAGCCTGACCATTGTGGCGCTGGTATTTCGCGAGGTGTCGGGGCCGGCTCGCGGGCGGCTCGTTTTCTTTGTTTTTCTCGCCACGGCCTCCCACGGTCTATTGGATGCCATGACGGATGGAGGGCTCGGGGTTGCCTTCTTGTGGCCCTTCTCGAACGAGCGATACTTCTTTCCCAGACGGCCGATCATGGTATCTCCGATTGAGCCCAGCCGGTTCTTTACCTCTGAGGCCTGGGCCATCCTGAGAAGCGAACTGCTCTGGGTGGGAATGCCCGCTGCCGTTCTCGCACTTGTGGGGTGGTGGCGGCATGGCGGGAAGCTGGATTCCTGAACGGCGTGGACCACGACGGCGTGACACACCGCCCCTACAACCTCGGTTGTGCAACGTGGATTGCTGCGTGTTAAGGTGGCGTATGGTCGGAGCGTGCGGCGATAGGAGCGGACGTTTCTGCCGGGTGGCGCGGCGGAGTCTCCTGGTCCCCCTGCTATTGCTCGGCTCGGCCTGTGACAATAGCAAGGTCTCTTGTGTGCCTCCCACGGTGACCACCGGTGGCGGCAGCACCTTTGTCGGAGCCGTTGAAGTGCGTCAGCTGGGCACGGCTACCTTCTCCTGTGTGAACAGCGCACCCTTTGTCGTCGATGTGGCCACCCCATCATTCATGTTAGTGGCCGATGGGGGTCGGGCGTCCGACATCGATCTCGCGCCGATCGTGAACCCACTTGGCGCGACGTGGGTCACTGCCCCGTTTAACGATCTCGATCCAATCGGGCGCAACAGCCTCCAGGCGGCGGGACAATCGGTTGCCGCCGGGCTGTTTCCCCATACGCCAACCTACACAGTTCCCGCCGGCACCTATCAATTTTCGGTGCCGAGTTTCGGGACAGCCCCGACGCCGGTACGGGTCTACGCGATTTTCAATCCGCGACAAACGTTCACCGCCGGCACCTTGAATGTGAACCTGCACTTCTGTGGCTTCACCGACCTGAGCGCAACCTCAGCCGCGGGGAATGCGTCATTCCAAACGCTGTGGAATGAATTTCGGCGCATTCTGCTGCAGGCCGGTATCCAAGCCCAGGTGGCCGGCACGTACGACTGTCCTTCTGCCGATCAGACGCGACTCGCCGTGATTGAGAGCCTCGACGCCAATGACAATGGACAAGCAGACGAACTCGAGGATCTCTTCGCGTTGAGCGGCCAAACGGCAGCCGCCGGGCTCAGTGTGTTTCTTGTGCAAGAGATCGACGACGGCGACGGGGACATCACGAGTTTTATCGCCGGCATTGCCGGAGGGATCCCTGGGCCAGGGCCCATTCGCGGGACTATTCAATCGGGGGTCGCGGTGACGGTAGGGGACAACGCGATCGGGTCCCTGAGCAACGAGCAGTTGGTCCGTCGAGGGCGGACGATGGCCCATGAGGTTGGGCATTATCTGGGACTGTTCCACACCACGGAGCGATGCGGTGCAGATGCCACGGTCTGTGAGGGGGTGCCGGTGCCGAATGTCGCCTTCAATGTGGATCCGCTGTCTGATACCCCGTCGTGCCCGAAAAGTGCCGACACAGACCCGGTCGGCCCTGCCGGGCCGGATGGCAATGTGGACGGCGATGAGTGTCTGGCCTTCGACGGAAGAAATCTCATGTTCTGGACACAGCCGAGTCCCCCGTCAGTACGCGATCAAATTTCGGCCGATCAAACCTTTGTCGTTCAGCGCAATCCACTGGTGCAGTGAGGATGCCATGATGAAGGGACTGAGCACACAGCGGCGTACCGTTCGAGGTGCCAGGTGGGGATGGGGACTTTGGGTGCTGTCGTGGTATCTGGTAGCCGCATGGCCGGCCGGCGCGGATGTCCGGTCGAGCCTCGACGCGCTGCTCAACGCGGAGGAAGTACGGGTGTCCGCCAAGACCCTGAATGCGTTGGGGCCGACGGTGCCCGACCTGCTGATCGAGGTGGCGGCCAACAAGGCCGAAGACCCGTTACGGCGTGCGCGGGCGATGGCCTTGATGAAGTACTTCCCAGATCACCCGGGGGTCGCGGAATTTCTCGGTGAAACGGTGAGGCGCCCACCGGACAATCCCGTCGTGTTCCGATCGGCTCTGCTGGCGTTTGGCCACAGCGCAAAGGCCAGCGCGGTGGATGTGCTCGCGCCGCATCTGTCATCCTCCGATCCCCTGGAGCGAGCCGCAGCAGCAAAGGGCCTGGCGGCCACCAAAGATCCCAAGGCGAAGGCGTGGCTGGATCGGGCGGCGAAGCAGGAGCAGGATACGGGCGTCAAAAAAATCTTAGGACGTCTGTCGGAAAGGATGGGGTCCGCTCCGGATCCCGGAGCGAAGCAACCGGCCGCGGTGCCTCTGGAGAAGACTCGCTGAACATAGGTATGGCCTTGATTGGTGCTGAGGTTGGGGCCAGAGAATCAACACAATGTCCATCGAGAGGATTCGGCCGCGCGCTTCCGCGCCTCACGCGGCATCCCTTCCACCACGGGCTGAAGCGGAAGCCTTCTGGAATTCCCTCCGCCGCGATCGGGGACGCGTTCACGTCGCGAATAGTATTGGGGTAGGCTCTAGTCGCCGCCCTTGAAGGCGTCCCGTTCGAATTCTTCCCCCAAGTCGTCCTGCTCGGTTAAGCCCAGTCCTTCCCGAAAAGATCGGCGTAGCGTCTGGACTTGCGCCAGACTTTGGGCTGTGGTCTGCGAAGCGGGCGCCGCAAGGTACACATCGCAGAGGCGGGCGCCGAGACGAAAGTACTCGGGTACGGTCCGTTCCGTCACTTGCTGCCAGGTGATGTAGATGAGAAATTCGTGGAACGACTTGGCGTGCGAGTGACCTTGTCCCAGATCGACCAGTTGCCGATAGGCTTCTGTGGCCTCAGCGCCCGCGCTGGCGGAAAAGATCTCTTCCAATTCCTCCGCACGTTCCCATTCGGCGCTGAGTTCGCCCAAGGCACGTGCCCGCTCGAAGGCGATCTGGGCTTCAATCGCTGGATCGAAATTCATGGTGCGTCCTCTCCCTGATCGCCGAGTGGCCAGTCTAGGTGTGCGGATGTGAGTTCGTCAACGGTCATGGGCGTTCGGTTTACTTTCAGGAAAGGGCCCAGCTAGACTCGCCACGGAGGTATCGCGGTGTCTGATGTAACGGAACCCCCACGCTTATCCCGCCGCTCGCAAGGGTTGGCGCCGCTCGAACAGGTAGTGCGCTACCACGAGGAAACGAAACACCAATTCATGCGCTATGCGCGTTCCTTGGGGTTTCTCGACTGGGCCAATCAACCCGATCCGTTCCGTCGTTATGTAGGTGCCGGGTTGATCCCACTTCCGCTGCCGTCGCCATCGACGGAGGACGGGCCTCGCTATGACGAGCTCTATCGGCTGGGCGCGGTTCCTACGATTCCCGTTACGGTCGACTCGGTCTCGCGATTCTTCGAATATGCCTTGTCCGTCACAGCTTGGAAACAGGCTGGGGACGTGCGCTGGGCGCTGCGGAGCAATCCATCAAGCGGCAACCTCCATCCCACGGAAGGCTATGTCATCGCGCGGGCGATTGCGGGGTTGAGCGAGCAGGCGGGCATATATCACTACGCGCCGAAAGAACATGGCCTGGAGTTGCGGCTCTCGGTTTCGGAGACGGTCATAGAGTCTCTCCTGCGGCCCTTTCCACCACAGGCCATGCTCGTGGGGGTAACCTCAGTGCAGTGGCGGGAAGCGTGGAAGTACGGCGAACGAGCCTTCCGCTATTGTCAGCACGATGTCGGCCATGCCCTCGGCAGCCTGCGACTCGCGGCCGCGGCGTTGGGATGGCGCATGCTGCTGCTCGACGCGATTTCCACGGAGCAGTGCGCCGGGCTGCTGGGACTCGATCGCGTCCAAGATTTCGAGGGAAGTGAGCACGAGCAGGCCGATTGCCTTGCCGCGATGTGGCCGGAGCCGGAGCCAGCTCATGCGGTGGAATTTGCGGTGCCGACCGGAGTGGAGCCGAGCACCATCGATAGGATCAAGGCACTGGCCTGGTCCGGTCGCGCGAACCGGCTCAGTCCGGATGTCCCGCTCGTGTGGGACATCATCGACGAGGTGACGGCTGCCACGGTCCATCCGAGCCGCCCCATCGTGCGCCGGCAGGTGAGACCGGCATTGCCTGGTCGCGACGAAACTCCGCCTCGAACAGTGAGCGCCCACTCGATCTTCCATCAACGACGCAGCGCAGTCTCGTTCGATGGAGCGACGTCCGTGACGGCCGAGCAATTCTTCGCCATGTTGAGGCGGGTGTTGCCAAGCCCCGTGGACGACGATTCGATGCCCGTCCCACCGTGGGATCTGTGGGCCGGGCCGGCACGGGTGCATTTTGCAATCTTTGTTCATCTCGTCACGGGGTTGGAGCCGGGGTTGTATTGCCTCGTGCGCGACCGGTCGAAAGTTGCAGCGCTACGAGCCGCCATGAACCCAGCCTTCTCCTGGGTGGAACCGCCTGCGGCTCCGGACGGCTTTCCGTTGTATGCCCTGGCGGAGGGGGATGCGAGGCGGCTGGCGGCTCAGCTGTGTTGCCACCAGGATATTGCCGGCGCCAGTGCCTTTTCGGTGGGGATGCTGGCGGAGTTTGAAGAGCCATTGCAGGAGGAGGGGCCGAGCCTCTATCCTCGACTGTTTTGGGAATGTGGCCTGATTGGACAAGTTCTCTACCTGGAGGCGGAGGCGGCTGGCGTGCGTGCCACAGGGATCGGCTGCTACTTCGACGACCCGGTGCATGAGGTCTTGGGATTAAAGGGCCGGACGTTCCAATCGCTGTATCACTTCACGGTCGGGGGCCCAGTTGAAGATCAGCGATTGACGACGCTTCCCCCCTATCCGAACCGGAACGGGTGAGGTTACGGTGAAGGGCCAGGCCAAACGTTACGGAACGGTGGATTAACTCAGGCTTAACCTCAGCCTCAGCCTGTCATTCGGGAGGAGTATGTTCAAGATCAAGAAAAAGACAACTCAGCCCAAGCTGCCGGTGCTCTACAACATCGTGGAGGACTACACGGAACACGATGCGCCGGGCAACGTCACGGTCTGTGCCATGACCGAACCGGAAGATCTCGCCGGGCACGCCAAGGTGCTCGCAGAAAGTTATGATATTCCGTTGGAGCAGATGGAACGGTTGTTGCGCGACGGCGGTGTGTATCGCTTTCCACAAGAAGGCGTGCTGGTCACCCGCGGCCTATTCGTCTGCCGGGTGGATCCGGAAGGGCGCCAACCAAAACACACCTGGGTCCTGGATCTCGCGCAGTATTGCGAGGCGGAACAGCTCGTGCATTCCCAACGACTGTCTATCGAGGAAGCTGCGGTGCGGGTCTTTCACCGCACGTTGCCTGCGGAGCTGCAGGGAAGGCTCACCGAGCATAATCTCGGGATCGACTACAGCAAACTCGAGCGCTCGGTGGCGAAGTGTGGAGATATCAAATACATCGATTTTCGAAAAGATTGGTCGCCGCACTTCAAGCGATTGTGCATCATGCCGGACGGGCAGCTGATCGAAACCGGAGGGCTCAAGGAGTTTGCAGAGGTCCATGCCATCAGCGAAGCGAGTGCACGGACGCTACTCGAGCAGGGTGGCGTGTTGGAGGTCAACGGCGAAGTCTTGGCGTGTCAGATCGTGAATAATCAGCCGGCAGTGGCGCGCTTCAACCGAGCCCAATACGCTAAGGCCAAGGAACTGGTCGCGAGCAAAGGCCTTCACGTCATGGATGCCCTCAGCGAAGTGGGCCTTAGCGATCCCCGTATGATGCGGGCGTTGCAACGCCGTGAGCTCTCGCTGCCGGGCTCGTAGCGTCGGAGGATGCGATGCCACGGTGGCCGGGGTTGGCCTGGGTTGCGCTGAGTGTGTTGGGAAGTTTGTGCGCGGGGTGCGCGTCGCATCGGCCCATCTTGTATCCCAATCCACACCTGCAGGAAGTGGGAGTAGCATCCGCCGATGCCGATATCGCAGCCTGCGAGGAAGCTGCCAAAGCAGCCGGAGCGGAATCCGATCATGGAAGGGGTGGGGAGCTTGCAGGACGGACGGCGGCCGGTGCGACGGTGGGTGCGGCGAGTGGCGCCGTCGGCGGCACGGTAGCCGGGGCCATACAGGGACACACAGGGCGCGGGGCCGGTATCGGGGCGGCGGCTGGCGCGGCCGGTGGGGCCACCAGTGGGTTACTCAGGGGGCTCTTCTTCGGAACATCGAAGCCGAATCCCGGGTACCGGAACTACGTTGATCGATGTCTCCGCGAGAAAGGCTATGAGGTGGTGGGATGGAGGTAAGGCGCTGGGGTCTTGAGTTCGGCGCGGCTCGCGAGACGTCCGCCCAGCAGGGCACCGGCTACATTGTTCACAATATCCGTCGTGGACGGCACTCGCCCATGTGAATAGACCTGAAACAGCTCGGCTCCGACCGACAAGGCCAAGGCCGTCAACCCGATCGTACGGAGTCGCTTGGACGCTGTGGGCGAGGTGGCGGCATACTGGGCGTACCCGAACGGCAGGAACAAGGCCACGTTCTGGATGATGTCGCGCACGAATTCCAGCCAGGTGCCGCGGTCCTCATAGTAGGGAATCCAGCGGACGAGCATCCAGTGGGAGTGCCCGACAAAGATATTGGAATGGACCGTGGTCGCATAGAGAATCACGCCAAGACAGACGCACCAGACGGCCATCCATCGACTTTGCGTCACAGGTGATCCTTTGGGTTGGCGGCGTGGAAGCAGAGGCTGGGAACTGCGGGCCCTTCGCTGGCCAGGGCCATTGGACGGCTAGCCTTGGTACACGTAGGGTTTGCCAAGCATCCCAGGCGGGAGATCCTGGTCGGTGCCGAGACAGACGTAGCCTTTCACGAACGGCCACATCAACGAGTCGCCGAAAAACCATCCCTTCATATCGGTGGACTTCAGGGCCATCCCCACTCGTTGTGCTTCCTCCGCGAGGTTCTTCCGGCATCCCCAGGCTGTGTAGGCGCTCTCTTGGATGACCATTGGCTCCCCCGTCTGGCTATGGAGCATCACGGCGGAAGGGCCGCAGGCGCTGAGTCCCAGCGCGCACCACACAGCGAATCCTGCCAAGAGTGAAACGACGTGTCTTGGTATTCGTGAGGTCGTCATGATTGCTCCGGAGCCAGTTCCCAATCGGTCAATGTTCCCTGGTTGTCAAAAGTGGCATACCACACCCAACAGACCCACAGCGGCGGACAGGCTTGATACATCCACAGGGTCTGCCCGCTGTCTTTCAGCGTCGAGCGGTCGGGCGCTCCAAGCTCAGCGCGCACCTGCTGCTGTGTCGCGCGACCGCGCGCGTCGTTCAGGTAACTGCTTCGTCCAAGCCCACAGCCGGCCATGGGCCCTAGGCTGACGAGGCCAAGTAAGATGGCGATTCCCGTACGAAACCACATAGATCAAGCTTAAGTGTGGGCCGGGGGGATGTCAAGCTACAGCGCGGTCCCTGAGGCGCACTTCCTCAACGTGGGCAAGAGAGATGGTGAGGGGTTGAGAGCGAAGAAAGACCTGCTCCGGATATGATCCGAGGATTTTTCTCCGACGGCGCAAGGAGGAGGGGAAATCCAGAAAGGCAACACTTGTGGGTTTTCTCCGCCGCCGTCAATGGAGAAGGCTGCGCCTGAAGAGGCGGCAGATCATGCCAAGCAAGGGTTAGCCTGCCGATCACGTCAAGTGAGGGGATCAGATAAAAATACGAGTCACTGGAGGTGGTTCTCCGCGGGCGTCGAGGAAGAAGGCTACGCCTGAAGAGCCCGCGGTACTAGCAAGCTTGGTCACGAGGCGTTCGAGGCCGAAGCCCGCCGAAGAGGCAGCCCAAGAGAATCAAACTAAGGTGTTTCTCCGCCGACGCAAGGAAGAGGGCTTCGCCCGGTGAGTCGGCGGTTCACGTCAAGCGAGGGATGGCGCGCCCGACAGGACTTGAACCTGTAACCCCCAGATCCGTAGTCTGGTGCTCTATCCATTGAGCTACGGGCGCACGAGAGGTGTTTCTTATACAGGGCCTGTCGAGAGGGGGTCAAGCAGGTTCGCAAAGGGACGAACGAGGGATCTCGTGAGGAGGTTGTGGTGGCCGTACGCGGAGTTGGATGTAAGCACATACGATCCTGGGACCTCCAAAAGATCCCAGGATCGACCAGCTAGCGGGTGGCGACGGCTTCATTCGAGAAACCGCTAAGGTTCCCGGCGTTGTCGACCGCTTTGATCGCGAAGTAGTACGTCGCACCTGTCGGAAGTCCGTTCACGGTGTAAGACGTGGTGTTGCCGACGTCGATATTGGTGGAGTAGTTCCGCGAGGTGGTGCCGTAGTACACCTTGTAGCCCAACAGGTCGGCTTCATTGTTGGGGCTCCACGTCAAGGTGACTGAGGCCGTCGAGCTGCTACTCCCCACCCTCATGGTCACGGGGATGGTTTTTGTCGTGCCGGCGCCCGTAATACTCACAGACGTCGTGTAGGTGCCTGCGGCTCCGCCAAAATATGATGGATGGACGTCGATGCGCAACACCCCATTGCCGGTACCGCCATCGACACCTTTCAAAAGCCAATCAACCGGATCAGACGCCGTCCAGGTAAGGGTCCCGCTGCCGGTATTCGAAATATTCAGGTACTGTGTGTAGACATCGAATGATCCATCTGGAACATTGAATGCCAAACTGCTCGGACTGACGCTGAGCACCGCGCCCTGAGGTGGTGGCGGTGAGGGAGGCGGGGGTGGTGGCGGCGGCGGAGCCGACGGTGGCGGTGGGGGAGGTGGCGGTGGCGGAGAAGATGTCGTCCCGATGTTCAGGGTGATCGGGATTACCTTGGGTGAGCCTGAGACGCCAGCCGCACTGATCGTCACCGTGGTGCGATACGTACCTGATGCTCCACCAAATGCCCACGGATGCACCGTCACTTGCACGGCGCCGTTGCCAGTTCCGCCGCCAACGTCCTTCGTCAGCCAATCAACCGGATCATCAGCAATCCAGGTGAGGGCACCTCCGCCGGTGTTCAACACGTTGAGGGCTTGCGTGACTGGATCGATGGATCCTGCGGGCACGTTAAAGACGAGGCTGGTTGGACTGACCGATAGAACCGGCGTCCCACTACCACCTCCGCCCGAAGGCGAGGTCACCGTCAGGGTGACGGGAATCTGTTGTGGACTGTTGGCTGCGTTGCCCGACACGGTGACGACCCCTGCATAGGTTCCCGCGCCGAGACCTGAGGTGCTGGTGGTCACGGTCATGGTGTCTGTTTCAGTCGTGGTCGACTTCGTGGTGGCCGACAGCACGATCCACGAATCGGACTTTGCCCAGTTTGTGGACAACGTGCCGCCGCCGGGATTCGTCAGGTTTACCGTTTGACCAGGCGGATTAGTTCCTCCTGCAACGCCCGTGAATGAGAGCGAGGTCGGAGAGAGGGCAATGCTGGGAGTTGTCCCGCCCCCGCCGCCGCCTCCACTTCCGCTTGTGAGATTCAGGGTTACGGTTGTGGCCGTCGTGCGAACGATGCCGCTGGGATCCACCAGCGTCATGTTGATGACACCGGTTCGAATGCCCGCCGCCAAGCCACTGGTGTTGACCGAGACCGTGAGCGGATCGGTCTCGTTGAGGATGGCCCCCGTTGTGGGAGACACAGCGATCCAACTCGCGGTGGTCGAAACAGTCCAGGTTCTCGTACGACTGGTCGGAACCGGGTTCAGCGTAATCGTCTGACTCGCCGGCGGTCCGCCGCCAGCGACGGCACTAAAGGTGATATCGCTCGGACTCAGGAATTGTGCCTGTGCGTCCGCCCCTGTGGATAAGTGCCATCCGACAAGAAATAAGACGAGCGACATCAACAGCCGTGGCAACATCGTCCTAGCATGAGGATGAGAAGGAGTAACGGAACGCGGTTTATGGAAATTCATAGTCGACGAAGCCTCACCCGATTTGTCGTTGTAAATATGATGGTAGGTCCAACAAGAGGAAGAAAGCGTAAGCAAGTCATATGCCATACGGAATCCTTTGAGACTGCGGACAAAGTCCTGAAAGTGGAGTGTTTAGATCAGGAAAGAAAAGAAAAGGCTGGCCTCAACTGTAGGTCTGTAGCTTTCATCCTTCAATGTCGGCAGAAAAACTACGTGACAGTCGAGAAACAGGCCATGCGTGCGGCATGGGCTAAGGCCGTCTGCCGGCGGATGTATGAAATGCAACGAGTCTTTGGGGAATGGAAACAAGCGTTGTAGGATGTCCACGAGGTGTGAGGGACATGATACGAGAAGGAAACACGGTGCGAGTCATTGGCGGCCCAGATGTCGATAAGGCCGAACGTCCTGTCGCATTCAACAGACAGAGTGTTCTTTTTGGGGCGCTGATCCTCCTTTCTCTCGGTCTCATAGGAACGTGGCTGGTATGGTATGGGACTGAGCTCGAACATCGAACCATCTTGAGAGAAATTCGAGGCGCTTGCGAACGGCTCATGCCGGAGACCGTCGAGCGCTGCGTGGATACCGTCATCGTCCAGCGCGGCGGTGCTCGACGATAAGGGTGCAACGCGGTACAGTAACTGCACGACTGACGTTGTCTCTTCGCGCGCACCACTCGACGAATCCCATGCCGGCTTGGCCCACACTTCTGCTCGCGTTTGTCACGAGTGTCTCTGTTGGACCACTGCCTGCCTTCGCGCAAGTCCCCGCCACTGAACCCAAACCAAAGCCGCCGGTGCAGTTGGAAGTAGGGCTTGGGGGATGGATCTCCTCCGGTCGAACCACGTGGAGCCATAATGCGTCGGGCGTCGAACCGACGGTCGGGAATCCGTCGTCACGGCTGCAGTATCGTGACGTCGCGGTGAATTTTCTGGAATTCAATGGCACCGTCACGCTGCGCGAGCGCATCTTCATTCGCGCGGCGTTCGGAGTGGCGGAGATCGGCGGCGGACGGCTGACCGACGACGATTTCGTCAGCGACCAGGGCGCAACGTTCTATGGCACCTCAACCCCGGGGGCGCAGCGGATCTCGCGGACCACCAGCGATCTCAAAGGAGACAGCAACTGGTACGCGTTGGTCGAAGGGGGCGCGCGGATGTGGACCCTGCCGCAGCATCGCGGTTTCGTGAATGGGTTTGCCGGCTACCGCTATTGGTACCAGCGTCATGTGGCGACCGGTGTGGGGCAGGTTGAATGCACGTCCGTGAGCTTTTGTGATCCGGTCGGCACGATTTCCGCGCAGCGCCAGGATGTGATCACAAATCGGCAAATCTGGCACTCAGTGGAACTCGGGCTGGACGGTGAGGTGTGGCTACTGCGCCGCCTGAAACTCTACGGCAAGGCCGCCTTTCTCCCCTTTAACTGGTTCAGCAACGAAGACGCGCATCTGCTCCGCAGCGATCTGCGGAAGGATCCGAGTTTCCGTCTGACCGGGTGGGGGCTGGGGGCCAATGTTGAGGCAGGGCTCAGCCTGCGAGTCTGGTCGCGGTTCTTCGTAGACCTCGGCTATCGCTTCTGGTGGAATCAGGCGCTCGACGGGACGTGGGAGAACTTTCCGATCGGCGGCGGCGGCGTCTCGGTGCCGGTGACGGAGTTCCGTACGACTCGCCATGGCGCCACGGTCGGTGTGCGATACCAATTCTAAGTAGGCCCCGCGCCCCGCGCTCGCGAGTTTCAACGGAACTACTGAGGGGGCGACACCCGCAACGTCGGGCTCGTGTCGTTTCCTACCGACCGGATCCCAGCGTTTCCTGCTCGTACTGATGAAACAGTCGTTTCGCCTCAGGGTGCAAAGCCCCTGGAGACCCTTGCGGGATGGCAAGCGTGCGGAAGAGCGGCGTCAGTTTCCCATTGGGATGTAAGTACCCTGCGCGCAGCGGGACGGTGCGCCGACCATGCCGGACCAGCCGGCAGGGGGAGGGGCGAATTTGGGTCAGCCAATCGGCAAGATCATGCGGATTTCCGATTGAGGCGGACAGCAGGAGCAGGCGCGCTTGCGCGGGGCAAAAGATAATCGTCTCTTCCCATACCACGCCGCGCTCGGGATCCGCGAGATACTGCGATTCATCGAGAATGACCAAGCCCAACGTATCCAGCCGAAGGTCGATTTCTCCGCCGGCCGCATCATAGAGAAGATTGCGCAAGATCTCGGTGGTCATGATCAGGAGCGGCGCCTGTGTATTGTCGCGCCGATCTCCCGTCAAGATGCCCACCTGGTTCGGGCCGAACAGCCGTGAAAACTCGGTGAACTTCGTGTTGGACAACGCCTTGAGCGGCGACGTGTAGATGACGGTGCGATTGGCGGCGATGGCGCGCCTGGCCGCTTCGGTGGCGACGTAGGTCTTGCCGCTGCCGGTCGGGACGCTCACGATCACATCCGTTTCGGCGACGGCGTGGAGGGCCTCCTCCTGCCAGGCATCAGGGACGAAGGCCACGGGCTCCGGGATGCCGATGCCATCCAGAAAGGCTTCAAGGCCCACCGCCGATTCCTTTGACTCCTGACCCTGGTGTTTAGGGGCGTGGTGCGATTCGAACGGCGCCTGCGCGGGAGGTACGCGGGGAGGGGGCGGCGCAGGGGGTTGAGCGTCGCGATGGCCACGATCTTCGATGAGTGCCTGGAGATCGGATTCCAGCGCGGGACGATTGGTCGCCGAGGCACGCAGCAACGCCTCGATGATGCGGCGTTTGCCGAGCCGGAAGTGCCGGGATACGCGCCCTCTGGCCAGGCGGTGAAGGAGGCCCAGGGGCTGTTGGGCCATCAAGCGTTCGAGTTCGTCGGTGGTCATAACGGGGACGTGGATCGTGAAGTGTGCCTCTTGAATCGCAAGAAGGAGTGCACGACGCTGAATGGCTCGGTTCGATCCATGATGTGGGCATGTGCAGACAGTGAGATCATGGGAGTTCCTCCAGTACGCCACGGCGCATGGCCACCATCGCTTTCTGGGCTGTCTCGGCGAGGCTGGGGTGCGAGGCCCGCAGCCCGTCGATTTGCGACAGATATTCCGTGGTACGGGCGAAGAGGCGGTAGATGTCGCCTTCAGCCATCGTCGTCGTGCGGCAGAGTCCGATCCACGTCACGGTGGGATCCGCCACCCAACGCTCCGTCAGCGCGGCAATATCCGTTCGCAATAGCGGGGGATCCTCGTGCGCGGCAATCTCGTGCGCAACTCGACGCACCTGCAGCAGCACCGTCGACAGGCCGGAACTGGCGCGCGGGAAGGCACCCGGGCGGTCGTCGTCGTGTGCAATGCCGGCCATCACGCTGGCGAGCAATGCCGGCTCGATGCCTGAAAAGGCCTCGGCGCGAATTAGTTCGGTAATCAGCAGGGAATGATCGATACGGATCAACCTGGCCCACTCGCCTTCCGCCGTCAACTGCGAGGCCGGGGTCAGGTAGCCGAGTTGCTGCAGCACGTCGATCTTCTCTTGGAAGCGGTGCCAGAGACTGGTGCGCAGTGCCTGGATGGCTTTGGTATGGCGGGCGATCTCTTCACGCAGCTTGAAGGCGACCGCGTGATCCTTCTGGCACGCGGACCTCGACGGGCAGGTGGGGCAGGGGAATTCATCCAGCGTTTGCGCGACGAGCGACTCGCGCGTGTCGAGATCGGGTTTGATCAGAACGGGCAACGCCGGCAATCGCGACGGTAAGGACTCCATCCCGGCTAACACGGTCTGCAGATTCTCGTTGGTCGCCCACGGATAGGCGCGTGATTCGACGACATCGAACGTGTGGTCGAAGAGTTCCGTAACCGACCCGGCCGGGGCCTCGGTGATGGCGCCGTCCGTGCGCAGGATCGTCAGCATGGGATTGCGCTGCCCGCGGCTGCGGTACTGCCGCAGCACGGTCGCGCGCACTTTTCCGACCGCGATAACGCGCCCGGGGGTGAGAAACTGCATTCGTGCGGTCAATTCGGGCGCATCCGGGCTTTGTGCGATGGGTTTGTGCGAGCGGCGGCGGCGTGCGTGATCGAATTGGTGCCACTGCGAGATCCAATCTGTGCAGGCGCGGGGGCCGTAGGGCGTCATGTGCGCTTCGGCTTCGTCCAGTTTTTGCTGGAGCCGCTCTGCCCGCTGATTGAGTTGGAATTGCGCGAAGCTCTTGGCGAGGATCGGTTGGATATGGTCGAAGGGATGCGCCTTCAGTAGGTTAAGGACCATCGGGTACGTAATGACAAATTGGCTGTCGATGGGCTCCGGCTGTCCGGTCAGTCCTTTGGCCAGGTGTGTCAGGTCGATGTAGGGTGAGGGCGTGATCAGCGCGAACCCCACCAGGTCCTTGCCTCGGCGGCCTGCGCGACCGGACAACTGTTGTATCTCACTGACGGTGAGATCGGTGAAGTCGCGAGTCTTTCGCACGCTGGATTGTGTGATGACCACCGTCCGCGCCGGAAAATCGACTCCGGCGGCCAGTGTCGTCGTCGCGAAGACCGCATCCAAGCACCCCTGCCGCATGAGTTCTTCTACGGCAATTTTCCACGAGGGAAGATGGCCGGCGTGGTGGGCCGCCACGCCGGTGTGCAGCACCGTCTCCCGCAATGGATGAGCCGCGATGCTCGGCAGGTCAGCGGTGACCTGATCGAGGACGCGCGCGATTTGTTCCTGGCGGACGGGAGGCAATGGCTGTGGATCATAAGCCAGCTCCTGCATGGCTTCATCGCAGGCGCGGCGGGAGGTCAAGAAGACGATCGCGGGAGTGAGCTTCTTGTGCCGAAGTGCGGCGAGCAGATCAGCCGGATGAATGGACGGGGCCATGCACTTTCATTCCCTTTGATATCACCACGAGCCCTGATTCGGTGAGCGTGAAGCGTTGCCGGTCGGCGGCCGTATCATAGCCGATCTCCGTGTGGGGAGGGAGTATGACGTCCTTGTCGATAATGGCGCGGCGGATCCGGCAATGGGGTTTGATCTGGACGTTCTCCATGAGGATCGATTCCCGCACCTCAGCGTGGTCCTCAATGCGCACGTTGGCGGAGAGGACTGAATTTTGGACGCGTGCCCCCGAGATAATGCAGCCGCCGGAGACGATTGAATCCAACGCCAGCCCCATGCGCCCGCCCTGATAGTCTTGCGCAAAGACGAATTTCGCGGGCGGGTTTTGCCCCTGGTAGGTCCGAATGGGCCAGTTCTGGTCGTAGAGATTGAAGAGCGGATCCACGCTGACCAGGTCCATGTTGGCTTCCCAATAGGCATCCAAGGTGCCGATGTCGCGCCAATACTGCTGCGCCTTTTTGTTCTTGTCCTGAAACCTGAAGGCGTAGACACGCGACTGCGCGATCATGCGTGGGATGATATTGCGCCCGAAATCATGGGTGGTTCCGGTGGCTGCGTCTTCGGTGAGGTGAGCCTTGAGGACGTCGGTCTTGAACAGGTAGATGCCCATGGAAACAAAGGCATGCTCTGGATCGCCGGGGATCGGCATGGGGTTCTTGGGCTTTTCGTCGAAACGCACGATGCGATGGTCTGGATCGACCCCGACGATGCCGAATCGCGTGGCCTCGGCGATTGGGCATTCGATGGCGCCCACGACGGCGTCGGCGTTCTGTTCCTTCATGAACGTGTACATGTCCGCGTAGTTCATCTTGTAGATGTGGTCGCCGGCGAGAATCAGCAGGTGGGTCGCCCGTTCCTGGTCGAGCAGGAACAGGTTCTGGAAGACCGCGTCGGCCGTGCCACGGTACCAGTCTTCGCTGATACGCTGTTGCGGCGGGACGGAGACGATATACTCGCCCAGCTCCGTGTTGAGAATGTTCCACCCGATCCGAATATGCCGGTCCAGCGAATGGGATTTGTATTGGATGAGGACGGCGATCTGTCGGAGGCCTGAATTAATGCAGTTGCTCAAGGTGACGTCAATGATGCGATACTTGCCTCCGAACGGCACGGCCGGTTTGGCCCGATGCTCGGTGAGTGGAAAGAGTCGTTCTCCTTTCCCTCCGGCCAGGATCATGGTAAAGACATCTTTCATGGCGGAAAATTGTAGCAGGGCCCTGCACAAATAGATAGGTCGCAGACGTTGACAAGCTCGGACACTCCGGGAATACTACGATCGACGGTGAGACGAAGAGGAACGAATCTATGACCAAGCGACGGCTGAACAGCGTGGGGAAAACGGCGCCGGCGAGCGGGACCAAGCGTGAGCCACCGGCCTCCAAGGAGCTCAGCTGGCGGTTGGATCGTCTTGAGCAGCAAATGCACCGCCTGACCGAGCTCATCCGTGAACATGCGGAGGACAACGACCGCCTCGTTCGGATTGTCGCCGAGGACCGTGAGTTGATCCGTAAGGAGCTGGTGCGGCGCCATCAGGCGCAGGTGCGCGCGCGCGACTTCCTCCGCCGGATTCCTGCAAAGGTCGGTCTCGACAACTAGCCGCGCACTTTCGACCCCCACACAGGCTCTGCAGCCTCCGATACTCGCCAACCGTACCCCCACCGGGATTAGGCCTGTGCACCTGTCCCCTTTCTATTTTCTTTGTCCCCATATTCCATGTATAATGGGTTGATTTTGCGGTAGTTTCCATGCCACCTGCTACGTACCTTCGCGAGGGCATGCTCTGCAATGCGACCATGGAACGCCGACAGTGAACGCCGACGGACGAGCGGTCCCGTGATTCGCAGCGGGGCTGTGGTTCTGAGTCTGATCGCGTGGTGCGCCGTCGGATGGGGGGCCGAGTCTTCTTCCCCGCTACCCGCAACTGCCACGCTGCGCCTTTCCATCGAAGATGCCCAGGCGCTTTTCCTCCGGCAGAACCTCGATCTCATCATCACCAAATACGGAATCGATACGGCGCGTGGCCAGGAAATTACCGCCCGATTGTTCCCCAATCCGGTGTTGTCAGTCGGGACGGTGGGGTCCGCCACACAGGGGCGGACATTGGCACGAAGCGGGCAAGTCTACCCGCAAGTCCAGCAACTCTTTGAGATGGCGGGAAAGCGCGGCTATCGCATCGAGAGCGCGACGTTCGGGACCAAGGGGGCGGAAGCCGCGTTTGAGGATGCCCTGCGCCAGTTGAGTTTTACGCTCAAGGAAGCCTATTTCCGCGTCCAGTTGGGGCAACGGCGGCTCGCGCTGGCCGAAGAGAACCGCGATCGCTTCGCGCGCATCCTCGAGGTGAACTCCTTGCGGTTCAAGAAAGGGTTCATCTCGGAGGTCGATCTGATCCGCATTCGGCTCCAGGTGGTGGATTTTCAATCGCAGGTGATCTCCTCTCTGCAAGAGACCGAAACGGCGCGCACTGACCTGCGGGTGTTGCTGCAGATTCCGGCCGCGACCAAGGTGGAATTGACGACCGATCTGGAATACAGGCGCGTAGAGCCGGATTTGCCTTCTCTCCAACGAGTCGCACTAGATGCGCGGCCGGACATCCGGATGAAGCGGCTGGCGCGTTCGCAGCGTTCGACCGACCTAAAGCTGGCCCAGGCCTATCGCTATCCCGACGTCACCATTGGGGCAGGCTACGCGGTTCAAGGGCGACAGGGGCCGGATAATCCCCAGCAACTCGGACTGAGCCTCGGCGTGCCGCTCCCCCTGTTCAATCGAAACCAGGGCGGGATCGCGCAAAGCGAGGTCGGGGTGCAGGTCGCAGAGGCGGAATTGCAGAAAACCCTGCTGGAAGTCGAAAACCAGGTCGATATCGCCTATCGGACCTTGCTGCAAAGCCGTACCTTGGTGGAGGCCTATCAGCGTGGCGTGCTCGATGACGCGCGGCAAACCTTTACCATCGTCGAGCGGGCGTATGAACGCGGTGGGGCCACCATCCTGGATCTGCTGGATGCCGCGCGCACCGCGCGCGCCATCCAATTGAACTATCTCGAATCGCTGTTCAGCTACCAACGGAACGTGTTCCAGTTGGAGAACGCCATCGGCCGGGAGATCGCCACGTGAAGACACGAGTTGTAATCGGTTTGGTGCTGATGGTCACACTGTTGACCTGTGCCGCCTGCAGCCGCAACGAGGCGCCAAGTGTGAGCACACCACCGACGCCGCCGCAGTCCGGCCCTCCTCACGCGGGCGGTGCCGAGATCATGAATCGGGTCGAGGTGTCGGAAGTGGCCTTTACGACCGAACACCCAGCCTTGAGTTTGGCGGGCAAGGTGGCCTACGTGGATGACAGATACTCCAAGATTTCGTCCCCTCTCGTGGGGCGCGCGATCGATGTGCGGGCGCATTTGGGCGACCATGTGAAGGCCGGCGACGTCCTGCTGGTGATCGACAGTCCGGAAATCACGGCGGTGTATTCGGACTATGTGAAGGAGGCCAGCGACCTGGAATACGCCACCCGCGCCTACGAGTTGGCCAAAGATTTGTACGAAACCAAGGCCCTTCCGCAGAAGGATCTCAAACAGGCCGAGAATGATCTGATCAAGGCGCGAGCGGAGTTCCGCCGGGCCAAAGAGCGGCTGCTGTCCCTCCGCGTGCCGGCCTCCGAGGTGGAAAAACCTCTGGCTCAACAACGGATCACGTCGCGCTTCGAGTTGAAAAGCCCGTTGGCCGGCACCGTGGTCGAGCGGGCCGTGACGCCGGGTCAATCGGTTGGTGGCGACCAAGACCAAGTGTTGTTCACGGTGGCTGATCTGGAAAAACTTCAGGTGATCGCCGATGTGTACGAACGGGATTTGTCGCTCGTCAAGGTCAGCCAAATCGCCACGCTCCACGTCGAGGCCTACCCTGGAGTGGACTTCACCGCCGTCGTGGCGTCTGTGGGCGACCTGGTCGATCCCAACACCCGGACGATTAAAGTGCGCGCATGGGTGAATAACGAAGACCATCGACTCAAGCCGGAAATGTTCGCGCGGCTGAAGATCGACGTGGGCGAAGCCGCGTCCTTCCTCACGCTGCCCAAAGAAGCGGTGATCGAGGTCGACGGCAAACATTTCGTTTATCTCCAACACCCCGACAGTCGGTTCGAGCGCCACGAGGTCAAGGTGTCGAACGTGTCGTCCGAGCACGTGCGCGTATTGGAAGGGTTGACCCCGGGGCAACGGGTCGTCGTCAAGGGCGCGGTGCTGATCAAAGCGCAAGAAAGCAAGGGGTAAGCGGTTCGTTGAATTGCCTGCAGTGCCTGCCTCACCTCCGACGAGTCCATGATCACACGCATCGTTGAAGTTTCACTCGCACAGCGGTTTCTGCTCTGCGCGCTGGGCTTTGCCCTCTTCTTCGGCGGTCTCTATGCCTTCCACGTCATGGACGTGGTCGCGTACCCGGACCCTTCGCCCCCAATGGTCGAGATCATCACCCAGTACCCCGGGTGGTCGGCCCAGGAGATTGAGCGCCAGATCACGGTTCCGCTCGAAGTCGCCCTCAATGGCATGCCCGGGGTGACCGACATTCGGTCGTTGTCCATCTTTGGGCTCAGCGACATTAAGGTCTACTTTGATTTCAAGACCGAGTATTTCTTCGATCGACAGGAAGTAATTAATCGGCTGGCGACGGTCACCCTGCCCCAAGGGGCGCAGCCGACGCTCTCCCCGTGGTGGGCCATCGCGGAGATCTATCGCTACCAGCTGGTGAGTGACAACGGGACGTCTCTGACGGACCTCAAGACCATCCAGGATTGGTCGCTGCGCCGCGAGTTCCGCCGCGTGCCGGGAGTGATCGACGTCACGGCGTTCGGCGGGACCACGAAGGAGTACCACGTCGACGTCGATCCCGGAAAACTCATCAGCTACGGCGTCAGTCTGTCGCAAGTCATGACCGCGCTCACGAACAGCAATGCCAACGTGGGCGGGAACTATCTCACGGTCGGTGCCCAGAATTTCAACGTTCGCGGCGTTGGGCTCATCGATAGCCTGGACGATATCCAACACGTCGTCGTGACGGAAAAGAACGGGACGCCGATCTTCGTCCGTAGTCTGGGCAACGTCAGCACTGGGCACCGCGTCCGGCTCGGCAAGGTCGGCATCGACGAGAACGACGACGTCGTCGAGGGCGTGGTGTTGCTCCAGCGAGGATACAAGGCGTTACCTGTTCTGGAGGCCGTCAAGGCCAAAGAGGAGGAACTGAATAAGTGGAAACTGCCTGAGGGCGTGCGGATCGAGACCTTTTACGATCGAACCGTTCTAATTCGCACGACGATCCACACGGTCACGGACATTCTGCTGAGCGGGATGGGGCTGGTGTTCGTCCTCCTGTACGTCTTCCTGGGGAATCTCCGCGCGGCGCTCATTGTGGCGTTGACGATCCCGCTCTCATTGCTGTTCACGTTCGGCATGATGGTCTATCTCGGCCAGTCGGCCAATCTGATCTCCTTAGGGTCCATCGACTTCGGCATCATCGTGGACGCCACGCTCATCATGGTCGAAAGCATTTTCTATCACTTGGCGCATGAACATCGGCCGGGTCTGACCGTGCCGCATCACGTCGTCCGAGCGGCACGGCAGGTGGGCCGCCCGATCTTCTATTCGACCGCCATCATCGTCGTGGCGTTCGTCCCGCTCTTCACGATGCAAGGGGTGCCGGGGAAGATCTTCGCGCCGATGTCGATCACGTATGGATTTGCCCTCTGCGGAGCCCTCCTGATGGCCTTCACGTTGGCCCCCGTGCTGTGCGCGCTGCTCCTGCGCACCCCGGTTCGTGAACAAGATACCGCCATTGTGGCCGTCGTGCGGCGGTTGTACCAACGTATTTTGAATGCGGCATTGGAGCGTCCCAAGGTGACCCTGGGTACGGTGGTTGTGCTGTTGCTCCTGTCCTTGGTGGCGCTGCAATTCCTCGGCGGGGAGTTCATGCCCGCGTTGGAGGAAGGGAATCTCTGGGTGCGCGCCACGATGCCGGTGGATATCTCCTTCGATCAGGCGGCGCGCATCGCGGGGGACATCCGGAGGATGTTTCGCCAATCGCCGGAGATCAAGACGGTGGTCTCACAATTGGGGCGTCCCGATGACGGGACCGACCCGACCAGTTTCTTTAATGCCGAGTTTTTGGCCGATCTGAAGCCGGAGAAGGAGTGGCGGGCCGGGCTCACCAAAGACGGATTGATCGCGGAGATTGAAGAACGGCTCCAGGCGATCCCCGGGGTGATTTTTAATTTCTCTCAGGTGATTCAGGACAACGTCGAAGAGGCGATGTCCGGCGTCAAAGGGGAGAATTCCATCAAGCTGTTCGGGAACGATCTCAAGCTGATGGAGGAGAAGGCCGTAGAGATCGAGCGACACATGCGTGGGATCCGAGGCGTCAAGGATCTGGGCATCTTCCGACTGATGGGCCAACCCAATTTGCTGATTCAAGTGGACCGCGAAGCGAGCGCCCGCTATGGCCTGCAGGTGGCCGACGTCAATGCGGTGGTGCAGGCGGCGATCGGCGGGCAGGCCGTGACCCAGGTGTTTGAAGGCGAAAAGCTGTTCGATCTCGTCGTGCGGTTCATGCCGGAATTTCGACAGGATATCGAGTCGATCGGGAACATCCTGGTGAGCACCCCCGACGGCGCGCGTATTCCACTCAAACAGATCGCCGAGCTCAAAACCGAGACCGGCGCGTTTATTATCTATCGCGAGAATAACGAACGATATATCCCGATCAAGTTCAGCGTCCGCGACCGGGACCTGGCGAGCACTGTCGAGGAAGCCCAGTCGAAGCTGAAAAAGGTGGTGACCCTGCCGGAACGCTATCATTTGGAATGGGCGGGGCAGTATGATCAATTGAAAGAAGAGCAGCGACGCTTGAGCGTCGTCGTGCCGATCAGTCTGGTCATCATTTGGTTCTTGTTGTACACGGCCTTCGGGTCGATGGCGAATGCGACCTTGGTGTTGGTCGCGGTGCCCTTCGCGCTGATCGGCGGGGTAGTGACGCTGGTGGCCACGGGGACGCACTTCAGCATCTCGGCAGCGGTGGGGGTGATTTCGACGTTGGGGGTGGCGATCCTTGGCGGAGTCCTGCTAATTTCACGCATCGAGGACCTCCGGACCCTGGGGCATTCGCTCGAGGAAGCCGTGCGCATGGGCGCGGACAACCAATTGCGGCCCATTCTCATGGCCACCCTCGGGGCGGCCATCGGGCTCTTTCCTGCGGCGATCGCAACCGGCATCGGCTCACAGGCGCAGAAACCGTTGGCGCGTGTCGTCGTGGGCGGGATGTTGACGGCGGCAGTCCTGATTTTGATCGTGCTGCCGGTGCTCTATCAATTGGTACATCGCCGTTTGGAGCGTGTCGGCAGGGGGGCTCCGGGAGAATCGTTGCCTCCGGCCATGGAGGGGCGCGATGTGGCGAAAACGAGCTGAACGAGCGGTCTAGTCGATGCGTTCATACTCAGGAGTGGTGACCATGATCCTTCATCGTAGCGGTCTCACCTTGTTAGGTGTGTTGGGGGCGATGGCCGTGGCGGTCCTGCCCACGTGGGCCTACGGACAGACGCCCGATGTCACGCCCAATCAGCCGGAAGTTCCCTATGGATTTGAGCGGCCGCCACATGCGGTTCCGGCGCCGGATACGTCCGTGCTGCCGAACGACAAGCCGCTCACGGACGACGAGGTTCGGCGGGCCGAGGCGCTCTTGCCCTTGTTGGATAGCAAACAGGAATTCTGGGCCATGGGGGAGTTCGTGCACCTAGGGCAGCCTGTGGTGCCGATCCTGATCAAGGCCTTGGGGATGCCGGGACCGCGCATTCGCTACAACGCGATCGAAACGCTTGCCATGTTGAAAGCCGCCAGTGCGGTGCCTGCGCTGCTCGAAACGGCCAAACAGGTGAATGAAATGCCGCGCATCCGGGAGCATGCTCTCCGGACCGCCGTGCGGCTCGATCCGCTGCACACGGCAGAGGCCATTCACGTCATGGCGAAGGATCCCAACGGCAGCGTGCGCAAAGCCGCGGCGTTCGAAGCGCGGTATGTTCGCAGCAAGGAGGTGGTGCCGGTCCTCATCGACCTGGTGCCGGATGAAGAGCGGTATGTAGCCATTTCGGCCCTACAGTCTTTGTGGCTCCTGACGCGCCACGAAACCGAGATGCACGATTGGGACACCTCCACGAAGCAACAGCGCGAAGAATGGACGCAGGAATGGCACGAGTGGTGGAGCGCCACCCAGGAGAATTTCGAATTGCCCGAACCGCGGCAGCCCCGCTCTCGGGCATTGCAAAGCCAAGGGTAATGTCACAGCAACGGTAGGGAAGCACGCGGGGCCGACGGTTGCTTGCCGGCCGGGGGGGCCCTGTAGTATACGTCAAACCATGTAGCGCCAAACGGGCCCGACCCGGAGGAGGCTGCAGCAGATAGATTGAGGCGACGATGGCTCTACTCCCCATTGCAAAACTCGGTAATCCGGTCCTGCGGAAGATTGCGGCGCCGGTCGATCCTCGAGAAATCACCACGAAAGTCTTTCAGGCCTTTCTCGACGACATGTTCGAAACCATGCACGACTCCAACGGGATCGGTCTGGCCGCTCCCCAGGTGTCGCGTTCACAGCAAGTGGTCGTGATGGCCTGTCCCGGCGAGGGAGGATTCCCCGAGACGGTCCTCATCAATCCGAAGATCGTTTTTTACGGCTCGAGCCAGATGGATTTCTGGGAAGGGTGCCTGAGTGTGGATGGATTGCGTGGAAAGGTCACGCGTCCCTCCGCGGTGCGAGTGCAGGCGCTCGACCGGTCGGGGAAGCCCCTCGATCTGGACGCAAGCGGGCTCTATGCCATCTGCATCCAGCATGAGCTCGACCATTTGATCGGCAAGGTCTTCCTCGACCGTATGGCCGATCTCTCAACACTGGCCCAGATGGAAGAGTTCGCAGAGTATTGGCAGAAGGAACACTCGACGGTCATTTAGCTTCTGCGGCGAATCCCCCCACTAACCCGGTGAATCCGCTCCTACGAGTGCTGGGCTATCTCAAGCCCTACCGCGGGCTCTTTCTGGTGACGCTCAGCTTGACTGGCTTGGTCACCCTGCTGGAGCTGGCCCCACCGTGGCTCCTGAAAAGCGTCATTGACGACGTGATTCAGGCCCGCCGTACGCAGTTGTTGCCAGTGCTGCTCGGGGGCTATATCGCCATCCACCTGGGGAAGAGCCTGCTGGGCGCCATGTGCCTGCGTTTCTACAATCGGATCGACAAATCCATCATGCATGACCTGCGAATGGCCGCCTTTGCTGCGGTGCAGCGGCAGTCCGTGGGGTTTTTCGAACGCCGGTCCACCGGAGATCTCTTGTCCCGCATTACCAACGATACGGATCACATGCAGCGTCTGGTGATCGATGGATTGGAGGCGCTTATTACGTCCTCCCTGACGCTGGTGGGCATCGCAGGGGTGTTGCTGTACCTGAACTGGAAACTGGCGCTCCTGGCCATGGTCCCGATTCCATTCCTCATTCTGGCGAACGTCGCGTTTCACCGCCGTGCGCAAGGCGTCTATTCACACATACGGCAAAGTGCGGCGGACATGACGTCGCACGTCCAGGACACGCTGGCTGGGATCCGAGAAGTCATGGGGTTTGCCCGTGAGGACTACGAGCATGGCCGATTCGAGGGGGTGAGCCGGGAGTATCGGGAAGCGAGTCTGCGCGCCAACTATTTGTGGTCGGTCTACTGGCCTGGCATTTCGCTCGTGGGGGCGGCAGGAACGGGATTGATCCTCTGGTTTGGCGCTCGGGAGGTGTTGCAGGGCGCACTCTCCGTAGGCGAACTGGTCATGTTCCTCGGCTATCTCGGGCTCTTCTATGCCCCCATCGACAGGCTCAACGGGCTCAATGATTTGTGGCAACAGACGCTGGCTGCCAGTCGTCGGATTTTTGAACTGCTGGATGCGCAACCTGACGTACAAGAGCGGCCGAGGGTCCATGTGCCGACGACGCGGCTCACGGGGGCTGTCGAATATGATCATGTGGACTATCGGTACCGCTCAGATGTGCCGGCAATCGAGGAGTTGACCCTCTCGGTGCGATCCGGGGAACACATCGCGCTGGTCGGTCCCAGCGGGGCGGGGAAGAGCACGCTGCTCAAGTTGTTGTTGCGGTTCTACGACGTCCGAGCAGGGGCCATTCGCATCGACGGTGTCGACATCCGGGATCTCCCGCTCCGGTTTCTCCGGAGCCAAATCGGCTTGGTGCAGCAGGAGCCCTTCCTCTTCAACGGGACGATCCGTGACAACCTGGCCTATGGCGACTTGGGGGCAACGGCGGCGGCGATCGAGTCGGCGGCCAAGTCGGCCCAGGCCCATGAGTTCATCGCGGCGCTGCCGGACGGGTATGATACGGCGGTTGGGGAGCGAGGTGTGCGCTTGTCGGTCGGGCAAAAGCAGCGGCTGGCCATGGCTCGCGTACTCCTGAAAAATCCACCGATTGTCATCTTCGATGAGGCGACATCCAATCTCGATACCGAGACAGAACTGCGGATTCGGCACGCATTGCTCGAAATCACCGCCGGGCGCACGACGTTTATGATTGCGCATCGGCTGTCGACCATTCAGGATGCCGATCGCATCGTGGTGCTGCGCCAGGGGCGGATCGTTGAGGTCGGGCGGCATGAGGAACTGTTGGCCCATGGGGGGCTCTATCATACCCTCTGTGAGGCGCAGTTCCAGGATCCGTCGTAGGTCTTGTCACGGGTGGCCGGCATCATGACGGCCGTGAGCGGTGGCTTCGAAAGCCCGGCAGCCGACGAGGGCGCGAGAACACACCGCTGCGAAGCGTGTCCCCGCTCAAATCTAAGGAGAGTTGCGTTCACTCCTCGAAGGATAGGGATGTTGAGAAATGTTCTCGTGGGCGACATGACCGATTGCGTCTTGAAGGCGCCCCTTTGTAAGATGGCCAGGAGGAACTACGGACGAACGATGGTTTTAATTTACGAAAACGATCCCTTGGACAACGAACATGCCGGCGGGCACTGGTACCACGTCTGCCTGGGAACAATTGATACGGCGTCGCTCACCGTGCCCCCTCCCGACCGACCGTACGAATGTCCACGCTGCGGAGTGGAGCTGGAGACGGACGATTTTTGGTACGCCCAGATGAAAGGGTCAGTGTGATTACCATGGCGTCGAGTGCCGGACGACAAACAGTGGGGGTGGCCCGCGGCCTGATGATGCTCTGCAATACCTGCTTTGACCAGGTGATGGCCGAGAAGCTGGTGAACGACAAGAACTTTGTCACGGACCACGAAATGCTGTTCGATAGCCTCTGCCTCGGCTGTTTGGATATTAATCGCCCATTGATTGACGATATGCTGGGAAGTTCGGAATAGCAGCAAACGTTCAGGTCGAGGCAGGGACGAGATTAAGGGGGCACCCGAGGGGAAAGCTCCGAATCGTGACCTGAACCTCTTTTCAGCGGCAGTCTTTTCCGTCAAAGACCTTGCAGGAACTCTCTCCCGCGGCGATCTTCCATCGCTTGATGAGCGGCGGTTGATCGTTGTCGCGGATCTCCACAACCACATCAATCATGCCCGAGATCGGGAGCTTGTCCATGTGTGGCCTGGCTTCAGGCGGCACTTCGATCCCAAACACCTTGCCGCTGTTCGAAATGACGATGTAGCCCCGCTCTTTATCAACCATGATGATTGGGCTATAGAAACTCTTGGTCTCGGCGATGGCCGGGCTGGCCGAGAGTGGGCTAATCAGCAGGACGATCCAGAGACCAAGGACCGTAGGGAGACTCAACGGCTTCATAAAGGCCCCACAAGGTGGAATGATGGCCCATTTTGACACGTCGACCGGCGGATGCCAAGTGTGAAGCTGCCGTCACGGAACGCGGGAGGCTAGCCGATCTGGTAGGCGGTCGTCGTGTACCCCTGATCCATGATCCGGTACAGTTTGACGTCCGGGTGGAGTGGATCCATGAGGGAGATGAGTAAATACAAGGGCAGGGGCAAATTGATCCGCGGCCAACTCTCCTCCCATTCCGTGGCGATTTTGATGTCGGTCAACGAGGGCCGTGCGGGATCACGGGGATGGGAATGATAGACCACCTGAAGCGTGAGGCCCTGCTTGCGCATGTCCTTCACCGCCATGATCATTTCTTGGGGATCCATGACAAAGGCGATTTCCGCGCGCTCAGACGGAGACAACCGGCCGAGATGGTCCAATTTGGCTTGGTCGAAGGCAGACGACTCGGCGGCGCCTTCAAGCGCGACGACATTCGTCACGGGATAGGCATGAGTGACCGTTCCGTTGCTTCCGGCCAACAGGCCGCAACATTCATGGGGAGCGAGTTGACGCGCGTGCGCGATGAGCTGGTCGTAGATGGCCTGAGGAATCCGCAGGGCCGACACGTTACAGTCCGCAGGAGACGGCGTAGTCGCCGCCCAGGTCCGTGATCCGCGGCTTCGCACTGCAGAGTGGGCAGGACGGATCTTTCGGTCGACTGACTTTGCGAAATTTCATGTCCAGCGCGTCATAAATCATCAGCTTGTCGGCCATGGTCTCGCCGAGGCCCAAGATTTCCTTGATGGCTTCCGTCGCTTGAAGGATGCCCATGGTTCCGGCCAGGACGCCCAGCACCCCGGCCTCCTGGCAGTTGGGCACCAAGCCGGCAGGAGGCGGCTCGGGATACAGGCAGCGATAGCAGGGGTATCCGGCATGGGGCTTGATGGTGGTGAGTTGGCCTTCAAACCGAAACATGCTGGCGGAGATCAGCGTCTTCTTGGCAAAGAAGCAGGCGTCGTTGACGAGAAAACGAGTCGAGAAATTATCCGAACCGTCCAGGACCACGTCATACTCCGAGACGAGCCCCATGATGTTGTCGGAATCGACGTGCTGGTAATACGTCTTGACGGTAATCTCCGGATTGAGGGCCGACAACGTCCGTTGCCCGGATTCGACCTTCGGCTTGCCCAGCGTGTCCGTGGAATGGAGCACCTGGCGCTGCAGATTCGACAGATCGACCACGTCACCGTCTACCAAACCAATGGTCCCAATTCCCGCTGCGGCCAGATACATGGCAGCGGGAGAACCAAGCCCGCCGGCGCCGATCAACAGCACCTTGGCGTTGGCTAGTTTCTTTTGCCCTTTCCCGCCGACCTCTTTCAGAATGATGTGTCGGCTATAACGTTCTTGTTGTGCGTCGGTGAGGTCCATGGTGAAAGTGCCGTGTATCGTGAATTGTTAGTTGTTCATCCCAAGCAGGGGACACGTCGTGACCGAGTCACGAATCACGTGGAGGAATCACGCGTACCCTCACTCCACGACGTTCAGTTCGATGGGGTCGACGAGTACGCCCTTGCTGCGCAGGTCCGCCAGGGCCCGTTCGATCTCCTCGACGTCGCCCGTTAATTCGACGTCCATCCAGCCGATCGTTTCGCGCACGTCGGCGCGGCGCACGTTGGTCACCACCTTGTATTGGTGGCCCAACTGGTAGATCACCGGATCCTTGACCTTGTCCTGCGGAAATCGCATGTGAAAGCGGAGGTTGGCCATGGCTTACCCTCCCGCGATAGCCGGCACGATAGACACCTCGTCGCCGTCCCTCAGCGACGTCTCTTTCCCTTGCAGAAAGCGGATGTCCTCCTCGTTGACGTAAATGTTGACGAAGCGACGCAGCTCGCCCTTCTCGTCGCAGAGGCGATCTTTGATGCCCGGATGGGCGTGATTGAGCGTCTCGATCATGTCCGCCACGCTGCTGGCGCTGGCCTGGACTTCACCCTGGCCTTTGGTGAGCGGACGAAGGGGAGTCGGGATTCTGACCGTGATCATGTGCCTCCACCATGGTTGCCGATGGGGAACGTCTTATGGAAACTCGTGAGGCTGGGCGCAATGCGCACCGGCCTGCCGACGGCGTCGAGAACCGCCTCTTGGGTCTTCAGTCCGTTGCCGGTGATATACGCGACCGTCACGTCCTGTTTCTTGATGTGCCCCTGTTTGACCAACTTTTTGAGTACCCCGATGGTGACCCCGCCGGCGGTTTCCGCAAAGATCCCTTCCGTTTGGGCCAACAGCTTGATGCCTTCGACCACTTCTTCGTCGGATACCATGTCCATGGCCCCGCCGCTTTCGGCGGTTGTTTTCAAGGCATAATAGCCATCCGCCGGATTGCCGATGGCCAGCGACTTTGCAATGGTCTTAGGCTTGACCGGTTTGAAGAAATCCCGCCCCTCTTTGAAGGCGGTCGCGATCGGGGAGCAGCCTTCGGCTTGGGCGCCGTTGATCTTGGTCTTGACCGAGTCGATCAGCCCAACCGCTTTCATTTCGTTCATGCCCTTCCAAATCTTGGTGAGCAATGACCCTGAGGCCATGGGAATGACGACTTGGTCCGGCGTTCGCCATCCCAATTGCTCCACCGTTTCGTAGGCCAGGGTTTTGGACCCCTCCGCATAATAGGGGCGGATATTGATGTTCACAAAGGCCCAGCCGTGTTCCCCGGCGATCTCGCTGCAGAGCCGATTGACGTCGTCGTAGTTGCCTTCGACCTCAACAACGTTCGGGCGGTAAATGAGATTCCCCAAGACCTTGGCCGCCTCTAGGTCACCGGGAATAAACACATAACAATGCATGTGCGAGGCTGCGGCATGGGCGGCCACGGAATTCGCGAGGTTCCCGGTGGAGGCGCAGGCCACGGTTTCGAACCCAAGTTCCCGGGCCCGTGTCAGCGCAACGGCCACGACGCGGTCCTTGAACGACAGCGTGGGGTGATTGACGGTATCGTTCTTGATGTACAGCTCGTCAAGGCCGAGGTAGGCGCCGAGATTCTTTGCGCGGACCATCGGAGTCAACCCGGCGTGCGGGCCCACGAGGTTGGGGCCCTCCACCGGCAGGAGATCGATGTACCGCCACATGCTCTTCGGGCCGTCTTCGATCTTGCGGCGCGTCAACCCCTGCTTGATCTCGTCGTAGTTGTACTTGACCTCCAGCGGGCCGAAGCACAACTCGCAGACGTGAATGGCCTTGGCCGGGTACTCACTGCCACATTCCCGGCATACGAGTCCGCGAATCTTTGCCATGACGAGCCTCTTTTCTCCCTCTATGCAGATGGTACGGTCGCCGTCCCGGGCGTGCGCAGTTCGCAGGTCTCCGGGTCGTGGTCGAACAGCTCGGTAATCGTCGGGCGGTCCCCGCACAAGGGACACTGCGGGTTCCGCTTGCACCGAATTTCACGGAACGCGCTTTTCTTGGCGTCGTAATCCAGCAGGCGATCGGTTAATGGTTGGCCGATGCCCAGGATAATTTTCAATGCCTCGGTCGCCTGGAGCGTGCCGATGACGCCCGCGAGCACCCCGATCACCCCGGCCTCCTGGCAGCTCGGAACGAATCCGGCCGGCGGCGGAGTCTTGAAGACGCAGCGATAGCAGGCCGACTTGCGCGGAATAATCGTGGAGATGCGCCCGTCGAAACGCAGGATGCCCCCGTGCACGAGCGGCTTGCCGGCGAAAAAGCAGGCATCATTGATCAGGAACTTCCCGGCAAAATTGTCGACGCCGTCGATCACCACGTCGTAGTCCTTGAGAACCTGAAGCGCGTTCTGTGCCATCAGGCGTTCGCGGTAGGTGACGACCTTGACGTCCGGATTCAGCTTATGGATCTTCTCCTCGGCCGACTGGACTTTCGAGCGTCCGACATCGGCCGTGTGGTGAATGACCTGCCGCTGCAGATTCGAGAGATCGACCACGTCCCCGTCGATCAAACCAAGCGTCCCGACGCCTGCCGCCGCCAGGTAGAGGGCGGCCGGAGAACCGAGACCGCCGGCGCCGACGATGAGAATCTTCGCCTGGGCAATCTTCTTTTGCCCTTTGCCGCCCACCTCCGGCAGGAGGATGTGCCGACTATAACGGGTGATTTGTTCTTCGGTAAAATTCATGCGGATCGTCGAGCTAGATGTTGAAGTACTTTTCAATGCTGATATAGCGTTCGCCGGTATCGCACAAGATCGTGACCACGTGTTTGCCTGGTCCCAACTCGCGTGCTACCTTCTGGGCCGCAAAGACGTTGGCACCGGACGAGATGCCCACCAGGAGACCTTCTTTCTTCGCCAGCAACTTCGAGGTTTGATAGGCCTCGTCGTCTGTCACCGTCACGACCCCGTCCAAGAGTTTCCGGTTGAGCACCTTCGGGATAAAACCCGCGCCGATTCCCTGGATTTTATGCGGCCCCGGTTCACCGCCGGAGAGCACCGGCGATCCGGCCGGCTCGACCGCCACCACACGGACATTCGGATTCTTCTGCTTCAAGACCTCACCGCAGCCGGTGATGGTACCACCGGTACCGACGGCCGCCACGAAGGCATCGACCTTCCCGCCCAGCGCCTCCCAGATTTCCGGGGCCGTGGTGGCGCGGTGCATGGCCGGGTTGGCCGGATTCGAAAACTGATCGGGCATGAAGTACGACGGGTTCTGGGCCAGAATATTCTCGGCTTCCTTGATCGACCCGCGCATTCCTTCCCACGCGGCAGTCAGCACGAGCTGGGCCCCGTAGGAGGAAAGCAAACTGGCCCGTTCCATACTCATGCTTTCGGGCATCACGAGAATCAATTTATAGCCGCGGACTGCCGCGACCAGGGCGAGGCCGATGCCGGTATTGCCGCTGGTCGGTTCGACGATCGTGGATCCGGGCTTGAGGCGGCCAGCCCGCTCGGCTTCGTTGATCATATTGAGGCAGATGCGGTCCTTGACGCTGCCCCCAGGATTGAAGGACTCCACCTTGGCGTAGATGGCGGCGGCGCCAGCTTCGGACAGGCGATTGAGGCGGACTAGCGGCGTATTGCCGATGAGTTCCGTGATCTCCTTGTGGGCCTGTGCCATTACGCTCCTCCTCCCATGTAGAACAAGAATTCGAGGTGGTCCCCTTCCTTGACGGAGGTCGAGGCCAGGTGCTCGCGGTCGATCATTGTTTCATTGAGTTCAACGGCAACCATTTGAGGTTCAATGTTTTTCGCCTTGAGCACTTCGAGGACCGTGGCCGCATGGATCTCTTCTGCTTTGCCGTTTATCTTGATTAACATGGGATCTCCGAACTACGCAGAAAGACTACAGAATCTAGTGACGTTACCAAAGGAATCGGCGGATTGTCAAGGCGAGCAGGGGCGCCTGGAGCGACGTCAAGTGCCTTGACATTGCGGCGCGATCCCCACCAGTATGCGCTCTTTCCAGGGAGCGCGCATGTGGAAGCATAACTTTCTCTTTCGAGCTGAAGTCGACCAACCAATGCAAGAGTCCGAGGTCGAGTTGTTCCATGAGACGGATCCCGCGCTGGATAGTGCCGGAATGCGCCTCGAGAAATTCTTGTCCGTCTGGGTGCAGGGGGATGGGGACGAGCACCCCACGAGTTATACCAATCTGTACGTCAGAACCGCCGCCCTGGACGTGGAGAAGCGAACCGGCTTCCTCCAGCCGCTTCAAGGGCGCTCGCATCAGATCAAGACCATGCTCACCCGCGGGCAGAAAACCTACCTGCGCGGCTGGCTCTCCCGGCAATCCCCGCAAGCGTGGGAGGCCGCGGAGGACCATTTCAAAGAACTGTTCGACCTGGAGTAGTCGCCTCCCCATGCGCTCCCGCCATCGGAGCAGAACCGCCGTTCTGATTTGTTGTCTCGGCCTGCTGCTGGTTTTCGGCGGCGGCGTGGTCTGGGCCTGCACTGAAGTCTTCTTCGGGCCGGAAGAAAGCCCGGGAGACAAGGTGGTCAAACTCTATCTGGACGCGAAACGGGAAATCTTTGTCGCGATGTTTGGTCTGACCTATCCTCCGGCGGTTCAGGCGCTCGTCGCGGCGAAGCGGCGCGGCCTCGACGTGCGAATCATTACCGACCGAGAACGGCTGCAAGATCAGAAGCAAGTGGTGGCGCTCGAGACCTTACGGCTTGCTGGGATTCCGATCCGTATCAACCAGCACGAGAATCTCATGCATCTCAAACAGGCGGTGATCGACGACCGGATCAACACGAACGGGTCCATGAACCAGACGGCCAGCGGCAACCACTACAATGACGAGCGGCTGGACGTCTTCATCGATCCCGTTACGACGGCTAAAGCGAAACGGAAGTTCTTGCAGATGTGGCACGACCGCGAGCGGTATGCCGACTGGACCGGTGGGCCGCTGACGGGAGGCGCTCATGGCCGATGAATCGACCGACGTCGTGATCGTCGGGGCCGGAGGCGGCGGAGCCGTGCTCGGCTTGGCCTTGGCTCAAAAGGGGATTCGGTCCATCATCCTGGAGCAGGCCGCGGGGCCACCGCGCGGACTTCGGGGCGAAATCCTCCAGCCGAACGGGCAGCAGATTCTCGACCGGCTCGGCGTGCTGTCCGCGTTGCCGTCGGAAGCCGTCCGCCGCGTGCGCTACTTTCATTTCCACCGTGCCGGCGGAACGAGACTCTGTACGATCGACTATGGGATGTTGCCCCCGCCATACAATCAGGCCGTGGTCACGCTCCCCAATGTGGCCCACCATGCTATCTTGGCGACCCTGCAGGCGAGCAATCCCTCAGGCTTTCGGTACGGGGTGAGTTTTACGGGACTCCTGCGTGAGGGAGACCGCGTCGTGGGCGTGACGGCTCAAGAAGGAGGCCGAACCCTGGCCATCCGATCCAAGCTCGTGGTCGGGGCGGATGGTGCGTATTCAAAAGTTCGGGAGGCGCTTGGAATCCCGGCCGACCTCCATCTCTATAATGAGGCCTACCTGATTGCGATCATGCCGAATGTACGGGAGTTGTCGGAAGCGCGGTACTTCGTGGGGAAAAATCAAATCCTTGGGTTGTTTCCGGCCGCACACGATCAGGCCTACGTCTTCTACATGATTCCGGCTGGCTCCTTCGATCGAATCAAACAGGAGGGTCTCGAAGCCTTGAAACAACGCTGGCGTCACATCGATCCTGCAATCGGCCCTGTTATCGAACACCTGCGGGGATGGGATCAAACCGGCTATATGCCGACCGGTCGTGTCCGAACGCCACGGTGGGTGGAGAATGGCGCCGTGCTGATCGGCGACGCTGCGCATGCCATGAATCCGCACGCCTCTCAGGGACGCATGCAGGCCATGTGTGACGCGATGGCGCTGGCAGACGTGATCGCTGACTGCGCTGCGCGAGACATCTGGAGCGCATCGGCCCTGGCCCCCTTTGAAGCGCAACGGCGTCCGCACGTGGACATGTTGCAACGGCTCGCGGATGAGCAGGTGCTGTTCTGGAACACCGGCAATCCGGCCTTGGCCTGGCTGCGCGACCGCGTCTTCCGAACGCTCGACGGGAACGCCCGGCTGAAATATCAAATGTTGTCCACCACGGCCGGCTGGCGGCAGACGCGACCGTTCGGATTGGTGGACCGCTTCATGGCCGCCGGGCTGCTTCCGGATCCGCGGCGACACGTGGTGCCGACGGAGGCCAGAGTATGAGCCAAGAGCGACATCTCACGCAGCTGCCCGACGAGGTGCAGCACGCGTTACGTGCTTATGTGAAACGCGTCAGTCAGTTGCTTGGTCCGGCGTTGGAAAGCCTGGTGGTGTACGGGAGTGTGGCCAGGGACGAATACGTCCAGGGCCGCTCCAACGTGAACGTCCTATTGTGCGTCGATCAACTCGACGGCGAACGGCTGCGCAAGCTGACTCCGGTATTGGCCAAATGGAAGCGTGAGCAGGTCCTGACCCTCCTGCTCACTGGAGCCGAGCTGCAGACTTGGAATACGCACTTTCCGATCGAGTTCAGCGACCTTATCGACGACCATATTCTCATCGCTGGGCGCAATCCATTCACGGGGCTGCGATCGGATCAGCGGGCGATGGAGGCGGCCGTGGCGCGGGAAGCACGTGAGAACGTCCTGCGTTTGCGCCAACGCTATGTCGAGGGCGGCGCCAGTGAAGAGTCTGCCTTGATTTTGCTTCCGCTCTCGGTGACCGCCGTGGGCGCGTGTATGCGCGGGCTGGCTCGAGTCTGGACGTTGTCGGGCACGGCCAAAACCGATGCGGCGATCACGGCGGTGTGCCAACGCCTCGGTCTGGACCCTGCGTCGCTGCTCGAGGCGTGGGCGTTACGATCGGGACTGATTTCTCCTGGCCACCTGGAGATTCCACGGCTGTTCGATCGGTACCTCGTGGGATTGCAGCGGGTGGTCGAGCACTTCGATCTTGCCGAGACGGGGGCGTCGACATGAGTGTTCGTGCTGATCAGGAGGAGAGAAGTGGGCTGCTCGGGCGTTGGCTGTTCGTTCTGATGGCGCTATTCGAGCTGCTCGCCTCGCCAACGTTCGCGCGGGCGACGGCGGGGGAGCGTCCGCGCTTGCCTGAACCTTTGGGGTACGTCAGCGATCACGCGCAGGTGGTTGACGCCGATTGGCGTGCCCGGATCCGATCCGTTTGCCAGGATCTGGAGCGAAAGACAGGGGTGGAGATGGTCGTGGTGACCGTCCCGAGCCTGAAGCCCTTTGCGACGCCGAATCTCTATTCCGAGGCCCTGTTTCAAAATTGGAAGATCGGCAGTACCGCGGAGGAACACGGCCTGCTGATTTTGCTCTCGGTGCAGGAACGACAAGCGGCGATCACGGTCGGGAAGCGCATGGTTCCCACTGTCACCTCTGCCGTGGTCCACAAGGTCTGGACTGAATTTCTCGAGCCATCCCTGCGCACAGGCCATTTCGGGGAAGGGCTGTACCGGACGGTCGTGGGGATCGCGACGGTTTCGCAGGACATCCGCGTTGGTCCACCGGCTCGGTCCCACCTCAAGGGTTTGGGATTTGTGATTACGTTGGTGACCGTTCTGTCGGTGATCGGTGTCTTATGGTGGATCAGCCGTCCGGATCTTCGTCATCCCTTCTCAAAGATTCGAAAGGGCGACTATTGGGCCGGCGGGCAGGGTGGCTTCGGCGGCAACTTCGGAGGGTTCGGCGGGGTGATGGGTGGGGACGGCTTGTCGTAGTTGAGGCAGGGCATGAATCGAGTGGCGGGGGAGGCACCGGCCGCTCTCCCTTCTGTGCCCAACCCGTCTGCTGCCTCGCCTTAGCGCCAGGCGGGATCGTGCAGCAACCGACCTACTTCTTTTTCTGGGCGTCGAATCCACGCGAATCGATGACGCGGGAGACGGACCGTACGGGTTGCCCCTTGTCCTGCTTGGACAGGTCCACTCGGGTCGGTGACGGCAGCGTGTGTCCACCCGCGGTGTGCGTGAGGTGGACCACCGGCAGATGGAGCGATTCGGGGTTCAGTTCCGTCACGATGGCCCGCTCCCCCGTACTCAGTTCCACCGTGCTGTAGACCGGAAAGACCCCGACTCGTTTGATGAACACGGCGGTGAGCTCCGGATCGAGCGCGTGCTCTTTTGATTCCAAGAACAGGCGCTGTATCGCATCATGTGGTTGGAGCGGCGTGGCGCCCCCGAAACCTGTCAAGAGGTCGTCATAGCGGTCGGCGATCATCACGATCCGGCTGAGCCTTCCAATCGTCGCAGGATTGGTTTCCGACGGGAACCCCTTTCCGTTCAGGAGCGCGTGGTGTTCCGCCACAATCTCGCGCACCGCCTGGTGAAAGCCCTGCCGCTGCTCCAGACGAATGGCGGCCAGTCGCGGGTGCTCTTCATAGACCGCACGGTCTTTTCGCGCCAGGATCACAGAGGTATTGTTCAGGCGCGACAGCAGCGACGGGGGAAGCCCGATGAGGCCGATATCGTGGAGGAGAGCGCCTGCTGCGAGGTCTTGCAACTGGGCCATGCTCAGGTCCGCCCCTTGCCCCAGGATCAAGGAGAGGGTGCAGGTCACCAACGCGTGCGTGCTGAGCGCAGGATCCGTGTGGCGGCCCTGACTCATGACCATGAACACGGCCGCGTCCGTCAGGGAACGCGTCACGATCGTAATTTCCTTCAAGGCGTCAGCCACGTCCGAGGGATGGATCGTTCCGCTGGACTTCATGTGGTCGAAGACACGGCTCACGGTCCGCGTCATCTGATCGCGCGCTTGTTTGGCGACGGCCAGTTCCTGCTCCAATGTTTGGACGGCTTGGGAGGACGAGCGTTCGACGATCCAAACGGTAGCTTCCTGGCGCGGCGGAACGGCACCGCTTGTCTGAGCGGGGAGGTCCGCACCGCGGAACGGATCAATCGTGACGCGGCCGATACCGGCGCGTCGAAGTGCCTCGATCTCCTCTTGTGAAGTGATGAGGAATCGATGGCGCAGGAAGGGACTCCTGAACCACGATCGGTCCAGGCCCGTGACGAACATCCCAATCTGAAGCTCTTCGAGGCTGACCTGTTTCACTGCGTGCTCTCCGATACGGTGCGCCGGGCGGAGGCGCTCCCGACTTCATTACGGTCAAGATTAGAAGTGGTCGGGGTGGGCGGTTCCCACGCACACCTGGCAGATCACTTCATCCAGCGTCAGGTCCGAATGTTTTCTCAAGTAGTCTTCTAAGCGAGCCCAATAACCGGAATCCGTGCGGATACGTTTGCACTTAGAGCAGATCTTCAGGAGCCCTTTGAGCATCTTGTTTTCCTTCAAGGAGCGCTCGAGTTCGACCGTGCGTCGCAGCAGCTCTTCTTCGCGAAGGCGACGCGCGTCCATTTCTTGTCTCAGCGACAAGGCGGTCGAGACCCGTGCGATGAGTTCCTCGGGGATCACCGGTTTGCGGATGAAGTCGGTCGCGCCGGCGGTATAGGCCGCTTTCAGATCCGCCGGCCCGGTCTTGGCCGTAATGACGATGACCGGGAGGTCCTGAAATCGTTCCTGGGCGCGAATCTCACGACAGGCCTGTAATCCGTCCATGTCGGGCATCATCACGTCCATCAGGATGACATCGATCGCAAGTTGGGGCCGTCCCAGACCATCCATGTCGAACTGCCGGGTCAGCAATTTAGCCGAGTCGGCCTGGTGGATCGACCTGTATCCAGCGGTGCGCAGAATAGTCGCAAGCATATCCCGCTGTTCGGCAGAATCATCGATGATGAGAATGCTCATGGTCGCGCCACTGCCGCTCCCTGCCGGCGCCCCATCGGGTTAGATTCACGCACGAACCCCGCACATGGCCCACCGATTGGCCATCGACCATTTCTGTCGTGGTGGCCGGCACCGCAGGCGTGGTTGGGCAGCGCATGGAGTGGCGTCACGCTCGACGACCCGTTTCTCCCGTGGTTGGTACTACCGAGGTGGACCTGCCCGGCGATGAGGGACCTCAGCATCGGATCCGTCAACCGGCATTGCTCATCATGTGAGCCGAATAGAACCACACCACAGGTGGGGACCGTCCCACGTAACCTGCACCACATGGGCACCGAACTGTCTGATACATGACGCACGGAGACCCCGAGCAGCATGTGTCAACTATCTGGCAGAACGGTCTGATCTCCTAGCGATTTTTGCTTTATGGTGGAGGCCTGGCATGTGGGAAGACCCCTACGGACCAAAGTCCTCAGGTCCGACGAACGGGGCCCCGAAATATGCGGAAAAGGTGTTACTTTGGGGGGGATATTTTGGGAGCGGCCCCGATGCTATCCAGCCCGGCCTGGGCGCAGGCATCATCAAGTTGGGCCCCAGGGGCGCCTCCGACTCCAATGCCGCCGAGGACCTCCCCTCCGATGTCGATCGGCAGGCCGCCCCCAAGGATCAGGATGTCGGCATTGATGTCTCGGAGGGCCTGCAACGTCGGGAGCTTGGCGATCAGTTCCGCGAGTTCGGTGGTCGGTCGGCGCAGGCTTGATGCCGTATAAGCCTTCTTCCTGCTGCTGTCGGTCGTGTGGGGACCGGCGCCGTCCCCGCGGAGGAACACTCGCAGGACGCCGCCACGATCGACGACGGCGGCCGACACTTTGTACCCGTCGCTCTTGCATTTCTCGACCGCGGCAGAGGCAGCCTTGACCGCAAGTGAGAGGGGAAGGGCGCCCTCGCGCGGCAGCTCGTCCGCACCGGAGAGGCCAGGCGGCGGACAACTTAGGGCCAGCGTGAGGGCGATCATGGTCTTGGTTGGTCTGCTGCGATGAGGCATCGTGCAGTGCTCCCTAGGCAGTGGAAGTGGGCGTTGAGCGCCGAGGCACAAGACGACCTTCCTCCAGATCCTGAAGGTCTGCCCAACTCGAAATATCCGTGCGCGAGGGGTCGATCGAGTCCCGCAACGAGGTGAAGTACGTGTGCTTCTCCGGTGTGCTTGGACCACGGCTCAACATCATTCGATTCCACTCCGCCAGTTCCTCGGCGCTGTGGAGACTCCGCACGGTTCGAAACCAGGCCGCGACGCCCTCGTCCGTCGGGTGTGTTTTGACCGCTTGCGTAAACTGCCCGGCGGTAAGGCCGGCAAACGTCATCAACCGTTCGTCCATCGGGCAGGGGTAAATGTACTCCCCTTCCGTGCCCGCCAGCACGGCCCGGCACTTGTCGATCATGCGGGCTACATGTACGTAGCCCTCCAGCATGACCCGCATGCTGCGGGGAAATCCCGTGCGGAGGTCCATCGTCACAACAGCCGATGATTGGTCAGGGTCAGGCTCCGCACGACCACCGCACCGTTTTCATAGGAGATGATCCGGCGCGTGGCCGGCAGATCAGAGGCCCCGACCCTCACGTGCGAATCGGTGAAGCTCTCAACGTTATTCAAGGCTCCGTCTGTCGGCGAATAATAGTACACCGTGTATTTCGTCGTCAGGTGTTTGTGGTCCTGGGTGATCGCGCTCTCCTCCACGTTGATTGTGAACGCGAAGGGCTTCATCCCGGGATGCGCCATCTTGCGGTTGATTTGTGTGATCCGGTCGTCCTTGAGCCGATAAAACGAGTTGGAGCCATGGATGATAAGCTTGGTGCCCATCGGATGGCCGTCCTGCTCTTGCGTGAGCACATATTTCCCGTCTGATTCTTCGAAACTACGCGGCCCACGATGGACGGCGATCATCGCAAGCTGTTCCTGAGCCCACTTCTGTACGGCCGCATCGTCGAGCTGCACCGACACCTCCCGCGGGCCTTTCACGTTAACCGACCCGCCGTGGGCCTTCCCATTTACATTCACGGTCAGATCCGCCGTGAAGCCTTTGAAGTCAGCTTGCCAACGGGCCGTGTTGTGGAACGCGCGGCGCAAGGCTTCGCGCGCTGCCGGGTCGTCCGAAGCGGTGACAGGTGGTTGCTCATGTATGGCGGTGGTCATCGATCAACTCCTTCCGAAGATTCGTGAGTGGGTGACAGGCTCGCTGCATTATAGGCACCAGGGGAAAGTGAGACAACCCAGGCGGGTCGACTTCGTACTGGAAAAGGTTGTCGGATCGGACTATACTGCGAACGCGATAATTCCGTGCTGATACAGGCACTTATGCGGTGAACCCGAGAAGGATGGATAATGGAAAAGCGTGCCCCGTCGCACACCGAAGAAGAAGAGATGAATCAGCGGCGTCGCCTGCTCTACCTGGCGCGCAAAGGCGATCCGAAGGCGATCGGTAAATTGTTTGAGCTGTATCAAGTGCGGGTCTTTAGCGGAGACAATCTTCGCAAAGCCGGCAAACTTCCCATCTGGCCTGGCGTGGCGGCCGCCAATGCCAAGGCGGCTAAAAAGCGCGAAGCTGAGAAAGCTGCCATGAAGGGGAAGTCGTCCGCTAGCGGCAAACGAGGCGTTGCACCGGCGAATAAGAAGGCCCCATCGGCCGACAAGCCGCACGCGAAACCATCGCACAAAAAGAAGCCTACCAGATCTCGCTAGGCAACAGCGGCCACCATCCTCCCGCCGCTATTGCACCGCGACCCGCAGGCCCCCGTCGGCGAGTTTTTTCGCGATGGTTTCCGCGTCCTTCCATTCACCCGTGTACACCACCGCCTGCCCATCGTGGTCGATCTTGTAGGCCAGCTCAAAGGCTCTGGCGGGAGTCATCCCCGGGATGGCCGAGCAAAACAGCTGGATCACTTGCTGATACGTATGGCAATCGCAGTTGTGGACGATGACGCGGGCTTCCGTGCCGTCGCCCGTACCGGTCCCGTGCTCTTCGGTCACTTCGGGCGTCGCCAGGGGAGTAGTTGGACCCGCCATGGGGTGAAATTGTAGCAAATGCATGAGGGCGATCCAATGCGGCTGCCGCTGAGCGCCCACGCAGTCAATAATCTTCGCGTGGAATACAGAGGTTGTGCAGCCTGATCCCTTCCCGGTCTCGAGTGCGTTCGAGCAGCGCATGGTGAGCTGGGGAATCGGTGACGGCGGCCAGGTCGAGCGTGAGCGCGAGGTCGATCGTATAACTCAAGGCCGCGGCAGTTTTGAGGAGAGCCAAACCATACTCGAACCGATAGGCGTCGCGTACGGACGTCTGGTGGCAGCTGAGTGCGCGAACGGCTGCGACGTCGAACGGGTCCCGTACATGGTCGTCGCGCAGGAGTTCCAGGAGGGCGGCTGGGCCCGGAACGATGGAGGGGCCGACCGGCATGGCGTGCGCCACGTCGAAGAGGCCGCGTTGAAAACGGCGATCTTCTTGAAGCGCCCGATGGAATTGCGCGCGCCACTGGGGGTCCGCGAGATCCCGATCGACCCGGAATCGGTGCGGTTCCGGCAGCGGCCCGCTGACCCGATGGCCCTGAATGATGCGGCCTGATTGGACCAGCTCAGGAAAACGATCCCCCATCCGATCCTCATAGGCCGTGGTGCCGGTCAACGGCGACAATTGCAGCGCCATGTAATCCCGGAAGTGGAGCTGGTGAAATCGAGCCATGAGCGTTTCGAGCGTCTTGGCGTGACACAAGTGAAACGGGTAGTAGAGCGCGCCGTCGAGTTGGGGCGGAGTCGTCGACAAGGTGGTAGGCCTATGCTACGGTGGCGAGGATGAAGAGTTTGAACGGCTCTTGGCTGGACATTCTGTTGATCTTCGTGCCGGGAGCGATTGCCGCAGAATTGGGGCACTTTGACCCGCTGATCGTGTTCGCCACCTGTTGCCTGGGCATCGTACCATTGGCCGGCCTGCTCGGCAAAGCCACGGAGCAACTGTCGAGTCGATTCGGCGAGGGGATCGGCGGCCTCTTGAACGCCTCGCTCGGGAATCTCGCGGAGCTCATCATCGCCATCGCCGCGCTGCGCGAAGGGTTGCATGACGTCGTCAAGGCGTCGCTAACCGGATCCATACTCGGCAACATCCTCCTGGTACTCGGCCTGTCGATGGTGGTCGGGGGGTACTATCACGAACGGCAGAAGTTCAACCAAACCGTGGCCGGCATGGGGGCCAGCTTGCTGTTGCTCTCCGCCATTGGCCTGATCGTGCCGGCCCTGTTCCATTTTTCGGTCAACGGCCACGCGGGCGTGTCGGAACAGAGCCTGAGCCTCGTCATCGCATTCGTCTTGTTTGCGATCTATGTGCTGAGCCTTTTCTTTTCGCTCAAAACCCATCGCCATCTGTTTGTCGGTGAGAGCCACGGGGAGCACCACGGCACCCCGACGTCCCTTACCAGACCGGTGGTGCTGCTCACCGTGGCGACGCTGTTGATTGCGATCTTAAGCGAGTTTCTGGTGGGGGCCATCGAGCCGGCCGCCCATCAGGTGGGGTTTACGCAGATTTTTGTCGGCGTCGTGTTGGTGGCGATCATCGGGAACGCCGCCGAGCACAGTACCGCCGTCCTCGTCGCGAAGAAAAACAAGATGGACCTGGCGTTGAGTATCGCCGTGGGGTCCAGCCTTCAGATTGCGTTGTTCGTGGCGCCGCTGCTCGTATTCGTCAGCTATGCGTTTGGGAAGCCGCTCGATCTCATCTTCACGCCGTTTGAAGTGGCGGCGGTGACGATCTCGGTGTTTGCAGTCGGGTTCGTCGCGATGGACGGGGAATCACACTGGATGGAAGGGGTGATGCTCGTCGGCGTGTACTGCATTTTGGCGATCGCCTTCTACTTCCTCCCGGCCTAACGCCATCAGGCCGTGGCCCACGCTCAGAAGGTGTCCATGTCGATGACTTCAGTTTGATCCCACAGGTTTTTGGACTCCGCTTCGGCAATCGCCTTCTCCCGGTCCAAGTCCGTTTCCTTCCCAAAATCCTGTGGAGTCTGACTGCCCGCGGCAGTCTCCGTCGTCGGTTGGTCCGGCAAGGTCCGTTTTCGCTTCGGTGTCACGTTGACAGGCATGGTGGTCGAGGCTCCTCCGATATCCCTCTATTGGTAACGCCTCCCTCAACAACCTGTCAAGAATGCAGATCGAGGCGGGGAGGGGGCCGAGCATCGTGTACGCGGGGCCACAGTCCCCGGCGACGATTTGACCTCGACCGGCTCCATTGCTAGAGTTCTGCGCCGTCGCGATCCGGTTCAAGCCAGGGTGATAGGAACTCCATGCTCGACGCCAAGGTGCTCTGGCCTCTTTTCCCGCTGCTCCTGCTCGTGGTCGTGGTGTGTCTCACCTGGGCTCTCGTGCGGGCCTTTCGGCATCCGGAAGCTGCGCCGTTCAGGTGGGTTCAGGTCGGGGCCTTCGGGAGTTACCTGGCGGCGGCCACCGCGGCCATCGCGAGTGAGGGCGGCCGGGCGTCTGTAAATCTGCACCGGCCCTTTAGTGTCTTGGCCCAGATCTGCATCGTGGCGGCGCTCGTGATGGCATACCGTCGGAATGATCGTTCGATGCTGTGGCTCAACGCCGTCGCCTGGGGCGCCATCCTGGCCGATACCGCCTTGCACTTTCTCCTGCGACGCTAACGGTGGTCAGAATAGTTGCAACGCGATGCTGTCGGCGACGTGCCTGCCCTTGGGCGTCAGACGGAGGCGGGGGCCGTTGAACGTCAAAAACTCGTCCTGAATCAGCTCGTCGAGGGACGTCTTCCATCTCGGGTCGTGTGAGAGGGCATCCACCAGTTCCCGTCCGACGCCCGCCAGCTGACGCAACCCAAAGACCAGGGCTTCCCGGCGCTGTTCGTCCAGCGTGAGGGGCGCACGGTAGTGGACAGGAAGCACTCCCTTCGACAGATCTCGGCAGTATCGATCCAAGTCGGGTACGTTTCCGAAGCGCACGCCATCCACATACGACTCGGCGCTGGGGCCGAGGCCCACGTACTGTCCGTTCTGCCAATACAAGAGATTATGACGGCATTCGAATCCGGGTTTCGCATAGTTCGACAGCTCATAACGTTGGAAGCCGCCCTCCGCCAAGCGGGATTCGGCCAGGCACTCCATGTCGGTTTGTAGGTCTGGATTAGGGCGGGAGGCGCGCCCCGCCGCGACATCTCCTGCGAGCGCTGTGCCTTCTTCCACGGTGAGTGCATAGCAGGAGATGTGGTCTGGCCCCAGCTCAAGGGCCGCCTCGAGCGTACGTTGCCAACTCGCCAGGTCTTGGTCCGGCAGACCATACATCAGGTCGAGGTTGAGGTTGGTAAACCCCGCGTCTCGAGCCTGCCGCACGGCCTGGACGGTAGTTTGCGGCAAGGTCGGCCGCCCCATCCGGATGAGCTCATGTTCATCCATGCTTTCGGCGCCCAGGCTGATGCGGGTGAAACCGGCCTCCCTCAAGGGCCGGAGCTGTTCGAAAGAAACCGTGTCAGGATGGGCCTCAATCGTCACCTCCACCTCTGCTGCGAAGGGAACGGACTGGCGGAGGTGCGCCAGTATCCCGATAAGCTGCGTGGCGGACAGGACGGTCGGTGTGCCGCCACCGAAGTACACCGTCTGCAACAAGCGGCCATCCCATGGCGTCTGCTCGCGGTAGAGGTCAATCTCATGCGTGAGGGCCGTCACAAACCGCGTGGCTGAATCGTCGCGGTGGACCTGCAGATAGAAGGCGCAGAATGCACAGCGGGTGCGGCAAAAGGGGATGTGCAGATAGAGTCCTAGGGATGGGTGAGGACGGCTCTGCGTCGACCTGGCTGGGGTGGACGTCGCCATAGGTTAGAGGCTCAGGAGCTTGGAGAAGTCCTTTTGGAGGACGACTTCAATCTCGTCTTGCGGGGAACGTCCGCGGTTGCGCACATGGGTCGACCACGTTGGAAACCGCCGAAGGGTTTCGAAGAACGATTTCAGGAGTTCCGGTTTGATCTGCCCCTCCCATTCGCGCAGCCAGGCGAGGTCGTCCTCATTGCCGTCATATTCTTCTGGGAACGCGGCCTCGAGGCTGATGCGGAAGATGAAGGTTTTCTCCTCTTGAAACATCGCAACTCCTTTGGCCCCTGTTTGGCTCGATTGCGATCAGGTCGGGCGCTCCGTATAATAGCGGAAGCGTTGCATGAAAGGGGAGGGTATGCCGATCTTCGAATATGCCTGTCGCGGCTGCGGCCATCGATTTGAACTGCTCGTGAACGGATCAACTGCTCCCGCTTGTCCGACCTGCCGAGGGGAGCAACTCGAGAAATTGATCTCCGGGTTTGCGGTCGGCGCGACCGGATGGGCTCCATCATCCGGCGGCGGGGCTTGCGGCTCGTGTGGGGATCCCCGAGGGCCAGGATCCTGCTCGATGAACTAATCGGTTTCACCGCATGTCATCACCAAGCGAGCAGGCTCTGCAGCAGGCCATCCATACGATCGGGCAGTCCGATCCTCTCATCAAGCTTCTGCAACAGGTCCGCCTGGGGCGTATGAAGTCGACGGACGCGGGGCTCCGGGCAGTGACGGAATCCTGGTTGGGGACGTACCGGCAGGTGCTGGAGTCCCCGGGACTGACGCAGCAGGCTCTTCGGCGGATCGATCCGGCTCCACGCATCCAGATCTTGATCGACTATGGTGTGTTGTCCGCCGATCATCAAACCGTCACGAGTCTGCATGCGACCTTCGGCGAACTGCTGGCTCGTGCCCCCGCCGAGTAATCGAGGCCTCCGTGGTTCGGCCGCCGCAACGGTGGCGCTCCTGTTCTCGCTGCTTGGCGTAGAATTCACTTGGGCCGCCGAAGCCAACGGAACCCGCCCGCTCCGGCAACTCAGCACCGACCGGCTCCATACCATCCTTCCGCGCGGGGCGCATCAACTGCTGGAGGCGTCCGCTATCGAGGACTTTCTCCACCGCCTCGACGACCATCCTCCGGATTGGGCTACCGTCTATGGACATGGACACCATGATCCTGGGCACGACGATCGCTTGGTTGCGCTCAATCGAGAACGAGATGCGGCCCGTTCAGGGCAGACTGCGATCACATGGTTGGTGACCTTCGAATGGCCGGGTCAGTTGACGAGCTACGATCCCAGGAGCGCGGGATTTGCGGTGGGGATCGGGCCGGCCTTTATCACCACGCAATGGGGGGTGGTCCGGTTCAAGCCCGACGAACTGCCGGGTAATCTGACCGCGATTCCCGACCCACAGCGGCGGAAGGTATTGCGGCGGCGATTCGAACAGGGGGAGCAGATCGAGGTCCGCGTGGTCATGACCGGACGACTGATTCCGGAGGAATCACTCGTGTACGACTTTAGTCACGATCAGGAAGGGCTGGGACTCATCATGCCGGTGGTGCGCATCGAGCAGATTGACTTCGTGCTGCCTCCTCGAAACCACTGATCTTTCGTGTTGCGCATTGCTGGACAGTCTCCTGACTTAGATCAGGATTTCGGCTCGTCAGCAAAGGTTGGAAGAGCAATGATGCTTCGCCTCTTCATGGCGAGACCAACGTCTCTGGTACCAATTCGGTCCCTAGTACGCGTCCATCGCACAACGAAAGCCCGTGCCGCTAGGGCGGCTGTCCATCACGCCCCAGTCACGGTCGGCTGCCCGAAGGCTCTTGTAGGGCTTGAGCCATGAGCCGCCGCGCATGGCTTTAACGGCTCCTTGTGCCGGCCCCGGAGGATCCGAGAGCGGCGCTCTGCGGTAGTAGTTGGGGTCGTGCCAATCCGCGACCCATTCAGCGGCGTTGCCGGCGAGATCGAAAATGCCGTAGGGGCTCACCCCATTGGGGAAACTCCCCACCGGCAAGGTCAGCACCTCGCCTTGCAGTCCCTTCTCCTTTGCCACCTTGGCCCCGTCACCAGCACCCCAAAAAGCATCCCAGTCGACGCCGCTCTCGAAGTGGACGGTACGTTCGACCCAATAGCTGGCGCTATTTGCCTTGGCCCAGTCCCAGTCGTTCCCCCATGGATAGGCACGGCCATCGGTTCCCCGCGCGGCCTTTTCCCATTCGGCTTCGGTCGGCAGTCTGGCTCCGCGCCAGGCGCAATAGTCCGCGGCGTCCTCCCAGCTGACATTGACCACGGGGTGTTTGGCGATCGCCTGGATGGCAGACCAGTCTTTCCACAGGCTCGCCGTCGGCTTGGCGTTTTCAGGAATGCGGTGGGCGGTGTCGTGGACGAAGCGCACGTACGCCGCGTTGGTGACTTCGTAACGGTCGATCCAGAAAGACGAGACGAAGACGTGTCGTTGGGGAGCTTCATCCGGGAACCCGTCGCTGCCAAGGGGCGATCCCATGATGAACTCACCGGCGGGCACCAATACCATGTCCGGCTGCGGCGGAGATGCGAGCCCTGGCTCGTGGATTAGCGAGATAAACACTATGGTCAATCCACACAACCAGTGAGACGGGGCTTGTCTCACGGTTTGCGGAGACGGCAGGCTTTCACCACGGCGTCCCGGTACGCCATCCACAGCCGCAAGGACTTACGGAGCGAGGCGAGTACGGCCTGTTGTTGGGCGGCCGTCTTGGTGTGGGCGAGAACCATGGCGTAGGCGTCCTGCCGGTGGCCGGCTTCGACCTTCTGGTGCGCACGAATCAGGTCCATCGAGCCCCTGGCGATCCCATGGTACTTAATGAGCGGGTGATCACTCACATAGGCTTCGATGTCCTCTTCCGATCGCGGCTTGGACGGTTCCAGGATCTCCTTCCGATCTTTCACGCTGCCTTCGACGAAAATCGCCATCGTCGCGGCCCCAACGACCCAATCGCGCGAGGCGGTCTCGTGCTCCAACCACTTCCGATAGGCCCGGCTGGCACGCAACAACGTGGCTCGCTCAAATCGATCGAGGTTGAAGCCGAGCCCTTTCATCATGTCCTGGAACAGCTCCGGGTGTGAGCGCCCGAACGACAAACCGCCGGTGTCTTCCTCATAGATGTTTTCTGCCAACATGCGGCGCACGTCCGCCGGAGGGTTTTGCCCATGCACGCGTGCGAGCAGAACCGGAAAATCCTGCACGTAGACGTGGTACTCCTGCTGGTAGTGGATCTCCAGTTGAGCGGTGGTTGTGCCCGGCCCCATCAGGATCGGCCAACCCCAATGGTGTTTCTGGTCCATGATAGCCAGGACCCGCTCGCGGAATTCGTCCTGCCTCAGGGGGAGACGGGTCCCCTTTGGATGCTGTTGTTTCGGATGAGGTCGTTTCGAATGCCGCTTCGTGACCCGACTTGCTTTCACCGTGAGTGCCTCCTAGAATCGCCCCGCTCGCGCGAAAGGGACGACCAACTTATGACTCCTGTGACTATGCAAGACCCCGAAGAGATTCTCAAATTCTTAAGTGACGTTTCCTTGAAGGGATCTGGCTTTACAACCGACTGTCTGCTCGATTACGTCCTCGATGAAGGGTTCACCGAGCCCATCTACCTCAACACCAGTGGTGAAGACCCGGAGGCCTTCTATCGCGGCCAGCCCAACGCCTGGGCGGTCTATCAAGTCCGCGAATGGAAGCGGGTCTTGACGATCTCAGGTGGACCCGGCAAGGAGCGTCGCGTTCAAATTCGGGAAACCCCGTAGGACCAGTGTAGGTAGAAGACGCTGAATTTGCAAACGTTGGACGGGTTTGTGGAATTGGCGATTGAGGGAGCGTCGGCCGGGCCGGCCTGGATGGGTGAAGGCGACGAGGCTACTGCCACCAGCCGCCCAACAGGATGTTTTCTTCGAAGTACAAGTAGCGGTGTTTGACGGTCGAGGTGTCGATCCAATCCTCGTAGATCCACTCTTCTCGGCGCAGGCCGTCCTTGGTGTAGGTGACCTTCATCGTATAGGGTGAGCCCCAGGCCTTTAGCACCTGTTCCCGGGTCATCCCGACCATGACACGCTTCTCGGCAAGGTGTTTTTCGAACGTGGGGTCCGTGAGCGTCGGGTAAAACCGCCACCACAGCATCAGGCCGAACAGCAGGACAAAGCCGGCATAAATGGACTTTCTGATCCAAGGCCGGCAGAGGTATGGCACTGAATCGTCCGCGGCCGGCGGGGGGGCCACGGCATGCGGTTCATGAGGAATGGGGGCGGCTTTGGCGAGCGTCAGGGGATCCGTTGAATGGGCATCCATGCGGCTACTGTAACGAAGGTGTGGGAACCTGGTCAAGGCAGCGGTGTCCCTCATAAGGCAGGGCGGGCACCGTGCGCGCACACTATTCGGAGTAGACCGGCATCGGAATTTTCTTCGCGGTCGGGGGAGCTGGGGCGGGCCGTTCAGCGAATTCGCGGGAGTACGGGTTCATCATCGGCTCATGGGTATTCTTGAGCCGCTGTTTCGTCAGCTGGAGACTTTGCGTGCTGATTTCCATGCGGTCCACTTTAGTGTCGAGGGTCAGGACAGGTGGGAGGCCCTGCAGGGAGAACAACTGGAACGCGAGCGTCCAATCCAGGCGATCTTTGTTTTGTTCCGTGACGATATGTTGAGCCTCAGAGGAGGCGGTTCCCTTGAAGAGCAGGATCCAGATGTTGGACCGAAACGCCGGCGCCGACTCGTCCTTCGCCGGGACGAACTCGGGCACGAGGGAGGGCACCTTGCCGACAGGAACCGGGGGCGAGAACTCGATATCAACCAATCGGACGTAGAGTGTCGGCTCTTCAGCCTGGTCTGCGGGATTGAGGTAGTAGCTGAAGGAGTACCGGACATCCACACCGTCGCGCTTGTAGGTATAGACGTCCTCGCCGTTTTGCGGGGCGATCAGTTTTTTAAAATACTGTTCCCAGTCGGCGAAGGAGTAATACTTAAAGACCCGCAGGGCGGCCTTTCGGTCTCGAACGGACTGCGGGGGGCCGAGTTTGTCGCGCAGTTGGACTTGGGTCAGCCCCAAGAACCCATCCTCAAAGTAGGGGGCTGAATTGGCGGAAGAGGGGATGCAGATCAACATCCAGACACATAAGATGGCCCCAGTGAGCGGGCCGATATATCGTGCGGTCACAGTCACGCCTCCGCTGCAGTGATCCTACGAAGCGCCCAAGTTTCAAGTCAAGCGAAGTGGCCGCCATTTCTTGCACGGGCCGGAGCTTCCCGTTAAGATCGCACTGCCTCATCGGCTGAGAGACCCTGCAACAATAAAGGATTCAGATGACACCGCCATCCATTGAGCAACTCCTGCGAGACCGCATCCTGATTTTAGACGGGGCCATGGGGACCATGATCCAGACGTACAAGCTGGACGAGCAGGCCTTTCGAGGTCAACGTTTCAAGGATTGGCGCAAGGATCTCAAGGGAAACAATGACCTCCTCAACATCACCCGTCCGGACGTGATCGAGGCCATTCACCGGCAGTACCTGGAGGCTGGCGCCGATATCATCGAGACCAACACGTTCAACTCGCAGGCCATCTCCCTGGCCGATTATGGCATGGAAGGACTGGCCTATGAGCTGTCTAGGGCTGGAGCCGAATGCGCGAAGCGCGCGGTTACCCATGTTGTGAAAGCCCGGCCGGGGCGGCAATGTTTCGTGGCTGGGGCGATTGGGCCCACCACGAAGACCTCCAGCATCTCGACCGACGTCAATAATCCCGGCGCTCGTGGCGCGACCTACGATGAACTTGTGCAGGCCTACTATGATCAGGTGCGGGGTCTCGTCGACGGTGGAGCCGATTTGCTGCTCGTGGAAACGATCTTCGATACGATGAACGCCAAGGCGGCGTTTTTCGCGATCGAGCAATTTTTCGTTGAACGCAAGCAGCGGCTTCCGGTCATGGCGTCGGTCACGTTCATTCAGGCGGGCAGCAACCGTGGCGTGACCGGGCAAACCGTCGAAGGTTTCTGGAATTCGATCTCCCACGTGCCGTTGCTCAGCGTAGGCATGAACTGCGCCCTGGGACCGAAAGAAATGCGTCCCTTGTTGGAAGAGTTGACGCAAGTCGCGCCGATTTACATCAGTGCCCATCCGAACGCGGGCTTGCCGAATCCCTTGCTGCCGACCGGATTCCCGGAAACTCCCGAGACGCTGGCGCCACAGCTCCGTGAGTGGGCGCAAAACGGATGGCTGAACATCGTGGGTGGATGCTGCGGGACGACACCGCCGCATATCAAAGCCATCGCCGAGGCGGTCAAGGGGATACCTCCGCATCGGCCACGCCAGCTGCCGCACGATCTCCGTTTGAGCGGCCTCGAGGCCGTCACCGTCAGGCCGGAGACCAATTTTGTGAACATCGGGGAACGGACCAATGTGACGGGCTCCCCGAAGTTCTCCAAGCTGATTCTAGCCGGCCAATACGACGAGGCGTTGGCGATCGCGCGCCAACAGGTGGAAGGCGGGGCGCAGATCATCGACATCAACATGGACGAGGGCATGCTCGACTCCAAGGCGGCCATGGAGAAGTTCCTCCGCCTGATTGCCTCGGAGCCCGATATTGCCCGAGTCCCGGTGATGATCGACAGTTCGAAGTGGGAGGTCCTCGAAGCGGGGCTCAAAAACGTTCAGGGCAAGGGCATCGTCAATTCGATCAGCCTCAAGGAAGGCGAGGCCGTCTTTCGGCACCACGCCCGGCTCATTCGCCAGTACGGTGCGGCGATGGTCGTGATGGCCTTCGATGAGAAAGGGCAGGCCGATACGCTGGAGCGCAAGAAGGAGATTTGCACGCGCGCCTATCGCATCCTAACCGAACAGGAGGGGGTCCCGCCGGAAGACATCATCTTCGACCCGAATATTCTGACCGTGGCGACCGGCATCGAAGAGCACAACAACTACGCCGTCAATTTCATCGAGGCGACGCGATGGATCAAGGCGAACCTGCCGGCTTGTAAGGTCAGCGGCGGGATCAGCAATATCTCCTTCTCATTCCGTGGCAACAATGTGGTGCGGGAAGCCATGCATGCGGCGTTTCTCTACCATGCCATCAAGGCAGGGCTCGACATGGGGATCGTCAACGCCGGCCAGCTCGCCGTGTATGAAGAGATCCCCAAGGATCTGTTGGAGCTGGTCGAGGACGTCCTTCTGAATCGCCGCCCTGACGCCACGGAACGGTTGGTCGCGTTCGCCGAGACGGTCAAGCAACAGGACAAGACCGCGGTGAAGGATGATGCTTGGCGTCAGGAGTCCGTCGAACTCCGGTTGTCGCATGCGCTCGTGAAGGGCATCACGGACTACATTGATCAGGACGTGGAGGAAGCGCGGAAGAAACTCGGCCGGCCTCTCTCGGTTATCGAAGGCCCTCTGATGGACGGCATGAACGTCGTGGGAGATCTGTTTGGCGCGGGAAAGATGTTCTTGCCCCAGGTCGTGAAGAGCGCCCGGGTCATGAAGAAGGCGGTCGCATACCTGCTGCCCTTTATGGAGGTCGAGAAACAGTCCGGCGGGGCTCGCTCGCAGGGCACCGTGCTGCTTGCGACGGTCAAGGGCGACGTGCATGACATCGGGAAAAACATTGTCGGCGTCGTCCTCGGCTGCAACAACTATAAGGTGATCGACCTGGGCGTGATGGTGTCGTGCGAGCAGATTCTGAAGACGGCGCGGGAAGAGCACGCGGACGTCATTGGATTGAGCGGCCTGATTACCCCGTCGCTCGAAGAGATGGTCCATGTGGCCAAGGAAATGACGCGGGAAGGGTTCACCGTCCCTCTGCTCATTGGCGGGGCCACGACCAGCAAGGCACACACGGCCGTGAAAATCGCCCCGGGCTACAAGGAGACCGTGGTCCATGTGTTGGATGCGTCACGTGCGGTGGGTGTCCTCGGCGCGCTCATGAATTCTAGGGAGCGCCAAGGCTTCGTCGAAAAGAACCGTGCGGCTCAGGAAGGCATACGCCAGGCCCATCGAGATCGCGGCGAAAAAGCCGTGCTGCCCCTGAAGGAAGCGCGTGCACGGACCTTGAAGACTGATTGGAAGACGGTCGACATTCCAGCTCCGAGCTTCGTCGGCACAAGGACGATTCCGTCCCAACCGCTCAAGGACCTGGTCCCATTTATCGACTGGACGCCGTTTTTCCATACCTGGGAGTTGCGCGGACGGTACCCCCAGATTTTCGATGATCCGACGGTCGGTCCCAAGGCCAAGGAACTGTTCGAGGATGCGCAGCGCCTCTTGAAGGAAATTGTGTCTCAGAATCTTCTTACCGCCAAAGGCGTGTACGGGTTCTTCCCCGCGCGGAGCGCGGGAGACGATATCGTGCTTTTCAGCGATCCGTCGCAGACGAAGCCAGTGGCGACCGTGCATACGTTGCGGCAACAATCCGAAAAGCCGCAAGGGCAGCCGAATCTGGCCCTCGCCGATTTCGTCGCTCCGGAGGAGAGTGGGCGAAAAGACCATCTCGGGCTCTTTGCCGTCACCACAGGAATTGGTCTTGACGCCCTCTGTGCACGGTTCGAGAAGGATCACGATGATTACAACTCGATTATGGCCAAAGCCCTCGCCGACCGTCTAGCTGAGGCCTTCGCGGAGTATCTCCATCAAAAGGTGCGACGGGAATGGGGCTACGGCAAAGACGAGCAGTTCACCAACGAGGAGTTGGTGAAGGAGGCGTATCGGGGCATCCGCCCGGCCCCCGGCTATCCCGCCTGTCCGGACCACACGGAAAAGCGTGAGCTGTTCCGGTTGCTTCAGGCGGAGAAGGAAGCAGGGATCACGCTGACCGAATCCCTCGCCATGTATCCGGCCGCGTCAGTCAGCGGTTGGTATTTCGCGCACCCCGAAGCCCGTTATTTCGGTGTCGGCAAGCTGGGACGAGATCAAGTCGAAGACTACGCGCGTCGGAAGGGGATGACCGTGGCCGAAGTCGAACGCTGGCTCGCGCCGAACCTGGGGTATGATCCAGCGTGACAATTGCTCCAGCGGGTGACCCTTCGCCATATCCGTAAGGAACATGGTCACGCCGACTAGCAGCGTGGCCTCCACGAGGCTTTCTTATATCTCAGATACTCTCCCCCGTATCGTTTAGGATAACCCTCTCAAGGCGACCTTCCTTTCCCTGATTGCCTAGGTCTGTGGACGTTGAAGGTTCAACCGGCTGAGATTCCGCAACTTCTTCGGTAAATACCTGCATTACCTTTTTACTCCTCTTGCGGTTGGTATGCGGCTTGCTCCCCATCAACGAGGTTGTTCCTCGGCTGAACGCCTCAGCAGAGATTGGGCAACCCTCCATGGAGGACACCATGCCAACATCTAATCGCGATAAAGTCGATGACGAATGTTTCTCCCGTGCTCACGCTGCGCAAGCGCCGCAGAGCCTCATCAAATGCAGCACCACCGTAATTGTACGGTCGATTCTGCTGCTCATGTTGACAGCCTGCGGAAGCGACAATGGGAACGAGGGGAAGCCTGTTGCGGTGGCACAACCCATCGTCTATGTAGCCGATCAGGACACCGACGATGTCTTCGAGCTGTATCTCGTCGGCTCCAACCTTAGACTCAATCCTCCCTTGCCAGCCGGTCGTTCAGTGGTGAGCTGGCAGGTTACTCCGGACAATACGGCGGTGGTCTATCGAGCTGATCAGGATACGAATGATGTTCTTGAGCTGTATCGCGTGACCTTTGCCAATCCGGGGGTGAGCACGAAACTGAATCCTCCATTGGTAGTCGGCGGGAATGTTGCTGCCTTCGCAGTCACCCCTGACAGCGCTGCAGTAGTCTATGTCGCCGATCAGACCACCGCCGCGGTGTCTGAGCTCTATCGAGTACCCTTCGCGGCGCCGGGGGTGAGCACGAGGCTTAACCCCCCGCTGGTGGCCGGGGGCAATGTAGGGATCTTCCAGGTCACCCCCGACGGCACCTCAGTGGTGTATCGCGCCGATCAGGATGTCAACGGTGTCATCGAGCTGTATCGCGTGACCTTTGCGAATCCGGGAGTGAGTGCGAGATTAAATCCTCCATTGGCAGCCAGCGGTGAGGTATCGCCAGAGTTCCGGATCGCTTTCGATAGCGCGGCGGTGGTCTATCGAGCTGATCAGGATACAAATGATGTGTTTGAGCTGTATCGCGTGACCTTTGCCAATCCAGGGGTGAGCACAAAACTGAATCCTCCATTGGTAGCCAGCGGCGATGTAGAATTTGGCTTCCGAATTACCCCTGACAGCTCGGCTGTGGTTTATCTTGCCGATCAGGACGTCAATGATGTCATCGAACTCTACCGCGTGGCCTTCGCTAGTCCTGGGGTGAGTACAAAGCTGAACGGGGCTCTGACCGGCAACGGAGATGTAAGGGAGGTCCAGGTGATCCCTGATGGCTCCGGCGTCGTCTACCGGGCCGATGAGGATGTAAACGATCGGGATGAACTGTATCGGGTGCTCTTTGCCGCTCCCGGTGTCAGTACCAAGCTAAATCCGCTGTTCCCGCTGAACAGGGACGTCTCTTCATTTGAGATCGCGCCGACTAGTTCCTTCGTCGTGTATCGCGCCGATCAGGATACGGCCGATGTGTTCGAGCTCTATCAGGTCCCGTTCTCGTCCCCGGGCGTGAGTACGAAATTGAATCCCCCGCCGGCGGCCAACGGGGATGTGTTGGGTTTCCAGATTACCTCGGATAGCACGGCTGCAGTGTATACAGCCGATCAAACGACCGACGGTGTATTTCAACTCTACCGGGTGCCGTTCGCCACACCCGGAGTGAGTGCGGCAATCAATGGTCCCTTGGTAACGGGCGGTGATGTTGCCAGGTTTACCATCAACAGCATGGTGGGATTCACGAGCTAATTCGCTGAGTAGTGAAAGTGGTCGCAGCGCGCCGCCTTCTGGCGCCAAACACGTCGGGTTGGCCATGGGGGGCACTTTGTAAGAGTATCCACCGGAAGGCCCCCCATCCGTGGCGCAACGTGGCCGGCGTTGATTTCCGGTTATGACTCGGATACAGGTCTTAGACTCTCTTCGGTGCCCCCGCATCCGCCAGCAGTCCCAAACCCGAAGCCCATCCCGAACCCCGAACCGCAAGGATGACGCGCACCGAGGGCAGGGGTGCCACACGTCCTTATCTCTGAATACCTTATTCCGTATCCAATTGGATAGTTCGTACCACGGCCACCGTCGGGCTCACCAGCCGTAGTGCTGCAACAATTAGTGAATTAAATCGAGACTTTTCCGCAAAGACAGTTTCATCAAGTGTCGGCGGCATGCGCATTGCTCTGTCAACCTTAGAGGGGCCGGTAGGTTTTTACGGGAAGGGCCTAGGTGGCGCTGTCGTGAAAAATTGGAGCATTGAGCGGAATGTACGCGCCGCTTGCCTTTGCAATTCCGTGTCGGATGAGCGAGTGCTTTCCCATAAACGGAGGCTTCCATGCGATACGAGTGCTTGATTGGAACCATTTTGCTGGCTGGCGGCCTTCTTGGACTACCTGGGTGCGGTAGTGACAGCGGCGGCGGGGGAAGTGCCGCTGTGACCTCAGCAACCAGAGTCCCGCGGTTCGCCTATGTCGCCAACGCGAATGATGACACTGTGTCGATGTATAGCGTGGACGGTACTACGGGAAGTTTGCGACCGGCTGGCTACATCGTCACAGGTGATCAGCCGGTCTCGGTGGTAGTAGATCCGCAGGGGCGCTTTGCCTATATCGCCAATAGCGTGTCAGACGATATTTCTGCGTTTACGATCGACCCGTCAAGCGGACGGTTGACGCCGATCAACGGGTCGCCTTATGCCGCGGGGGATCAACCAAGGCGATCAGTTGTCGATCCTGCAGGAAGGTTCCTCTATGTCACAAACGACAATTCCAACAGCATCACAGGTTATGCCATCGACCAAGCGTCTGGGACATTGACTCAGATCCCGGGCTCTCCGTTCTTCGGGTTCAATAGCCCGAATGGTTTGGCGATGGATCCCCAAGGTCGGTTTCTCTACGTCCCGAACGTCGGTGCCGATACCATCTCAGTCTTTACGCTCAATGGCACGACCGGGGCATTAACCCCCGTCCCTGGCTCTCCGTTTTCAGCAGGAGACCAGCCAACGTCCGTGGCGGCAGACCCATCCGGGCAATTTGTCTACGTGGCGAACGCCCTTACCGATAATATTTCCGCATATACCGTAAACGGCGCCACAGGAGCCCTCATCCCGGTCTCAGGGTCACCATTTACCGCGGGGGACAATCCGCGATCGCTCATCATCGATCCAACCGGACGCTTTCTGTATGCCACGAATCGTGTCTCCGATGACATTTCTGCATTCACGATCAATAGAACGACCGGTGCGCTCACACCGATCCCCGGGTCGCCATATCAGACCGGTAACAGTCCAGATGCTATCACCGCGGATGTGACAGGGCGATTCGTGTATGTAGCAAACGTCCTCTCGGATCATGTGACCGCCTATGCGATTGATCAGGCCACCGGAGGACTGACGGCCTTGCCGGCTTCACCGATTCTTGCGCGTGATGGCCCTTCATCCGTCGCTCTGGTATCCGGGCCGACCGCGGTTGCAACGATCCCTGTGTTTGCGTACGTCGCGAACCAGAACACGAACAATGTTTCAGCCTTTGCGATCAATCCTGACACCGGCTTGCTCACGCCGGTGTCAGGGTCGCCCTTCGGAGCCGGACAGGGAACGCGCTCGGTCGCCGTTGATCCATTCGGCCGTTTCGCCTACGCGGCCAACGCCATCATCGACAATCTCTCGGCTTTTCAGATTAACTCGGCCACCGGCGCCCTGTCGTTTGTGAATGCTCCCAATGTCGGCAATGCGCCCCAGTCGGTGGTGGTCGATCCCTCAGGGCGGTTCGTATTTGTCGTCCACCAAGGAGACAACAGCGTCTATCCCTTTGGCATCAACCAGACTACCGGAGCCGCAGCCTTGGTTGCGTTTCCCACTCTCGCCGGATCTCAACCGGTGCACACAACCGTCGATCCCTCAGGACGATTTGTATATGTCATCAACGTGTTGAGCGACAACATTTCCGCCTTTGCAATTGGGGCGACTGGCGCCCTATCAGAAATACCCGGATCACCGTTCGCAGCGGGGGATGGGCCACAAGCGATGGCGATCGATCCGAGCGGTCGCTTCGGTCTCGTGTCGCAACAAGACGAATCGGAAACTCGTGTCTTCACCATAGATTCCGTCACGGGTGCCATCAACTTCCCACCCCAGGTTATTTTCGGCCAGAACGAAGTGAACCCCGTCTCAATCGGATTCCATCCCTCCGGAAAGTTTGCCTACGTCGCCTACGAGCAGTCGGACTCCCTCAACGTCTATCAGGTGTCGGCAACCGGCGCCTCGCTTAGCGGCGCAGCAATCCCGGTCGGGGATGGACCCCGCTCCGTGGTCGTCGATCCGTCCGGACGATTTGCCTACGTGGCCAACGAGAACGCAGACACTGTGCAGGTGTTTTCGATCGATCAGAGCACCGGCGGATTGGCCCTGCTTTCCACCGTCAACCTCGCCCCGTCGGGCGATCGACCGCGCTCGATCAGCATCCTTGGCCGGACACAGTAATGGATGCTTATGACGCACGAGCGCATGAACAATCGGAGGACCACACCATGAAGACTCGACTCGCGTCTCTCGTCATTGACATGGCTATAGCCACACTCATTACCATGCTGGCCGCCTGTGGAAGCGACAATGGTGGCGGTACGCCGCCGCTGGCAGCGACCGAACGGATCGTCTACCTCGCGGATCAGGATCTTGATGGCGTACGCGAACTCTACTTGGTGGGCCCCAACGGCACGAGCACGAAGCTCAATCCTCCCTTGCCGGTCGGCCGGTCGGTCACGGGCTATCAAATCACGCCGGATCGGAGCGCGGTGGTTTACCTGGCCGATCAGACAACGGATGGCGTCCTCGAGCTTTACCGCGTGCCCTTGGCCACACCGGGCGTGAGCACGAAGCTCAATGGCTCGCTGGACCTACCGCGTGATGTCATTTATGTCCGGGTTCGCTAGGCTTGCCCAATAAAGGAGCCAACCTTGGTTTAGAAGTCGACCAACCAGCCCTCGGAGCCGGATATGATTGAAGGATCTTCACAAGAGGAACCTGGCCCTGAGCAGGTTGAAGACTACGCTCGCCGAAAGGGGATGACGATCGCCGAAGTCGAACGCTGGCTCGCGCCGAACCTGGGTTACGACCCAGCCTGAGGGATATGATAGAAGGGGGACCGTCTCAAGAGCCGCGTGAGAGGAGGTCCTGTTGAAGCCTGTTACAGCGGTGATTCGTTGAAGGTGACCTGCCCGCCGCCTGACGTATCCGGATAGTCCTTCTGAATCCGGAGAATGTCTTCCATCGAGTTGAAGAAGGTATCCAGCAGTTCCGGATCGAAATGTTGCTCGCGATGTTTGCGCATGAGATCCACGGCGTGATCCAGGCTGAAGGCCGGCTTGTAGACGCGCTGCGTGGTCAAGGCATCGAACGAATCGGCAATGGCGGCGATCCGGCCCTCCAAGGGGATATGTTCCCCCTTCAAGCCCCGCGGATAACCGGTCCCGTCGAAGCGTTCGTGGTGGGTCCAGGCGATGACCGCCGCCACCTTGAGCAGTTCTGCGTCCGAGCCGCTGAGGATCCGGTAGCCGATCTCGGCGTGTTGGGAGATGACGCTGAATTCCTCGGGGGTGAACTTGCCGGGCTTCAAGAGCACATGGTCGGGTGTGCCGATTTTTCCAATATCATGCATCGGGCTCGCCGTGCGGATGAGTTCGCACTGTTCGTCGTTCAGTCCGACCTTCCGCGCCAATAATTCACAATACCGGCTCATGCGCTGAATGTGTTTGGCCGTCGACCGATCGCGAAACTCCGCGGCGATGGCCAGCCGCTGAATCGTTTCTTCCCGGGACAGGCGAAGTTCCTTTTCGCTCCGTTCCAGCCATTCCAACGCCTGCTGGAGGGCGATGGTGCGCGTCCGTACCATCTGTTCGAGCGAATCGGTGTGTGAACGATTTTCGAGCTCCAACTTCCGGCGGCGCAGGGCGTTGCTAACGCTGATGACGACTTCGTTGGTTTCAAACGGTTTGATGATGTAGCCGAATGCGCCCATCTCGAGGGCCGCATTGGCGAGCACGGGACTGTCGAGTCCGGTGACCATGATCACCGCAGTCGTGGACCCGGCTTCGAGAATGTGCCGGACGAGATCCATACCGGATTCACCGGGCATGTTGACGTCGCAGAGCGCGAGAGCGAATTCCTGCTCTTGGAACCGTTGGCGGGCCTCGCGGGCATCGCCGGCCAAGATGCAGGGATAGCCGTGGCGCTCGAGCAGAGCCGCCAGAAGCTTTCGGATCGGCTCCTCATCGTCGATGATGAGGATCGATTTGTTTTCGCGACTATTGCGCAGGGATAAAGTCTCCATGGTGCGAGTACGGCTCCCTATCGAAAAAGTGGGTGTCGACGGATCCTTTTGGAAATCGATCGGGCGTCTATGTTACGTTCGCATCGAATGGGGCAAGGAGGTCCGTACATTGGTTGTAGCGACTGTGCAAGATTCAAGAGCAACTGCCCGACGTATCGAACTGTTTTCAGCCAGGGCGCACCATGCTGAGTCAGAAACATGGAATCCCTTCGAGAGACAAGCGCACTCACGTGGACTGCCCACCCTGAATGCTGAGGACAGGCTACCGTATGTCCTACCAGTTTGAATATGAAAAAGCGTTTCTGTGCGTGGTCGCGTTGGTGATTGTCGCCCTGTTGATCGTTCGTGTGCGCCTGGCCCGTCGGCGACACCAAAGCCACGGCCCAGGCGGGCCAGGAGAGCCCCTGTGAAGGGCAGGTTCGTTGATATTTGAGCGGCCCTTTTCTATAATCCGCGGCGGTTAGCAAGATAGAACCCCGTAGGGGTGAGAGAAGGAGTGAGCATGGGAGTCAGCGAAACGATGAAAGTGCGATCCGACGGACGGGCACGGGATCAAATCCGGCCCGTAAAGATCACAAGAAACTTTAATAAATATGCCGAAGGCTCTGTTTTAATGGAGATGGGCGACACCAAGGTTATCTGCACTGCCTCCGTAGAAGAGAAGGTCCCTCCTTTTCTTAGAGACAAGGGGCAGGGTTGGGTGACCGCGGAATACGCGATGCTCCCTCGCGCCACGCACGACCGGTCCCCCCGGGAGGCCGTGAAAGGGAAGCAAGGGGGACGGACCCTGGAGATCCAACGGCTCGTGGGCCGCGCGCTCCGTGCCGTCGTCGACATGACGCAGATGGGAGAGCGCTCTATCTGGATCGACTGCGACGTGATCCAAGCGGACGGGGGCACGAGAACCGCCTCCATCACGGGCTCTTTTATCGCCCTGGCCGACGCCTTCGAGGCCTTACGGAAAAAGGGGCTCATCAAGCAGCGTCCGTTGCTTGATTACTTGGCCGCAATCAGTGTGGGCAAGATCGATGGACAGTCGATGGTGGACCTGGCCTACAGCGAAGATTCGGCCGCTGAAGTCGACATGAACGTGGTGATGACGGGAGAGGGCCGGTTCGTTGAGCTCCAAGGAACGGCCGAACGGTACTCGTTCGACAAGAAAGACTTCGACGAGTTCTTGGCGTTGGGTTGGCAGGGGATTCAGCAATTGGTGGCGATGCAGAAGGAATTGATCGGAGGCTTGGATTGAGTGGAACCGCGGAGGACGCACGAATTGGTGTTGGCCACCAGAAATCAGGACAAGGGCCGGGAACTCCAGAGCTTACTCGGTGATCTAGGCATCATGATCCGGACGATGGCAGAGTTTCCGTCCGCACCTGAGGTCGTGGAAGACGGGGCGACCTGCCGCGAGAACGCGATCAAGAAGGCGCGGTCCGCCGCACAGTTCACGGGTCTTCCAGCCATTGCCGACGACACAGGGCTGGAGGTGGACGCGCTTGGTGGGCGACCCGGTGTCCATGCCGCAAGATATGCCGGTGAGAAGGCGACCTACGCCGACAACTGCCGGAAGCTGCTCCGGGAACTCGAGGGTGTTCCTGCTGCGCAACGGCGGGCGAGATTTGTGACCGTCGCCGCACTCGTGTACCCGGATGGCCGGACCGAGACGACCGAAGGGGTGCTCGAGGGTGTCATCGCCCAACACGAGATCGGCACCCACGGATTCGGCTATGACCCGGTCTTTTTCGTGCCGGAAGAAGGGCGGACGCTGGCGGAGATGAGTGCGACCGAGAAGAACCGTATCAGCCATCGTGCAAAGGCTTTCCTCCTGGCGAAGGACCTGCTACGATCGCAGTCGCTGGTCTAGGCGGAACGGTGGGGCACACGACGTCTTCTGACGAGGTTGCAAGGAGTGCGGACGGGGAGGCGCAGTTGTTCAGGACAGTCGGGGCGTAGCGCAGCCTGGTAGCGCGCCTGCTTTGGGAGCAGGATGTCGGAGGTTCAAATCCTCTCGCCCCGACCATCCCTCGCTTGGCGTGTACCGCCGCCTATTCAGGTAGTTTCGTAATTGATGGCGGCGGATAAACACCGCAAGGGTTTTCTTTGGATAGAGTACCGGCGGCTCACCCGGCGTAGCCGTCTTCCTTGCGCCGCCGGAGAAACACCTTAGTTTGATTTCTTTGCTTCTGAATTACCTCAGCACTGGTCACTCGGTCCTTCCAAGTGCGCCCGTAGCTCAGTTGGATAGAGCAACAGCCTTCTAAGCTGTGGGTCGCTGGTTCGATTCCAGCCGGGCGCGCCATTCGGCACGGGCGATCCATGGGACACCTACTGCGGCGTCCGATTCTCTCGCCCGGCGAGGCTGTTCTCGCTCGGCCTCC
>CAYUYE010000010.1:0-107956 GCA_964449255.1 uncultured Nitrospira sp.
ATCTCTCGACCGGCAAGACCATCCACGAGACGCGCGAGTGGATCATTCGCAACTCGCCGGTGCCGATCGGGACCGTGCCGATCTATCAGGCCCTCGAAAAAGTCGGTGGCAAGGCCGAGGAGCTGACGTGGGAGATTTTTCGCGACACCTTGATCGAGCAGGCCGAACAGGGCGTGGACTATTTCACGATCCATGCGGGCGTGCTCCTGCGCTATGTGCCCCTGACCGCCACGCGCATGACCGGCATCGTCTCACGAGGCGGTTCGATCCATGCCAAGTGGTGCCTCGCCCACCATCAAGAAAATTTCGCCCACACACACTTCGAGGACATCTGCGAGATCATGAAGGCGTACGACGTGGCGTTCAGCCTGGGCGACGGGCTCCGGCCAGGCTCCATCGCCGATGCCAACGACAAGGCGCAGTTCGCGGAATTGGAAACGCTGGGCGAGCTCACCAAGATCGCCTGGCGGCACGATGTGCAGGTCATGATCGAGGGACCCGGCCATGTGCCGATGCACTTGATTCAGGAGAACATGGAGAAGCAACTCAAGGAGTGCCAAGAAGCGCCGTTCTATACCTTGGGTCCGCTGACCACCGACATTGCCCCCGGCTACGACCACATCACGTCTGGGATCGGCGCCGCCATGATCGGCTGGTACGGCTGCGCCATGCTCTGCTACGTGACACCCAAGGAGCATCTCGGTCTCCCGACCAAGGAAGATGTGAAGGTCGGCGTGGTGACCTACAAAATCGCGGCGCATGCGGCCGATCTGGCCAAAGGTCATCCGGGCGCACAGGCACGCGACAATGCACTGTCCAAAGCACGGTTCGAATTCCGATGGCAGGATCAGTTCAATCTGTCGCTCGATCCGGACACCGCCAAATCGTTCCACGACGCGACCTTACCGGACAACGCCGCCAAGGTGGCGCATTTCTGCAGCATGTGTGGCCCACACTTCTGCTCGATGAAGATCACGCAGGACGTGCGGGACTACGCGGAACAAAAGAAGGTGGAGGCAGAGGCAGCGCTGGCGGTCGGCATGAAAGAAAAGGCGGAAGAATTCAGGAACTCTGGCTCGGAAATTTATCAGTAAGGAGCCGACAGCCGCACGCCGGCGGTCGTGAGCATTGCCGAGGAGGAACGGTCATGAAGAAGCCACGACCGGCACCGTTACAAGAACGCGACATCACCCGGCAGATTGCCCGGGAATACTATAAAGAGTTCGACCAGCTCATCGAGAGCGACGTCATCATCGTGGGGGCAGGCCCATCGGGACTGATCTGCGCCCACGACCTTGCCAAGATGGGCTTTCGCACCCTGCTCATCGAGCAGTCGTTGGCGCTGGGCGGCGGCTTCTGGCACGGCGGCTACCTCATGAACAAGGCCACGATCTGCGAGCCGGCCAACGAGATCCTGGAGGAAATCGGCGTTCCCTGCAAGAAGGTGAAAGAATGCGAGGGTATGTATATCGTCGATCCGCCGCATGCGACGGGTGCGTTGGTCGCCGCGGCCTATCGCGGAGGCGCCAAAGTGCTGAATCTGACCAAAGTCGTCGATTTGATCTTACGGCGCGACGGCATCCTCGAAGGCGTGGTGGTGAACAACACGACGGCGGAAATGGCGGGCCATGACATCATCCACGTCGATCCGATTGCGCTCGAAAGTAAGGTCGTCGTGGATGCGACCGGTCATGATGCGATCGTGGTGGATCTCCTGCACAAGCGGAATCTCTATAAGGCCGTTCCCGGAAACGGGGCCATGTGGGTGTCGCGTTCCGAAGAGGACGTGATGGACCATACTGGCGAAGTCTATCCCAATTGTTTCGTGATCGGATTGGCAGTGTCGGCCGTCCATGGCACGCCGCGGATGGGTCCGGCGTTCGGTTCGATGTTGTTGTCGGGCCGCTACGGCGCGGAGCTGATTAAGAAGAAATTGAAACAGGAATAGAAACCTATTGCTGATCGCGAATGGCTGATAGCGGAGGCTCTGAAGCTTTTACGGCTACACCCCACCTGCCATCGGCCATCAGCTCCGAGAGATCGACGTGGATATTCAAGACTTCTTGATACAGGGCGAAGGCAAGGAAGAGGACAAACGCGAAGCGTGGATGCTCTTCCAGAAAGCCTATGAGTTGCAGATGAAGGGCGAGCTGCAAGAAGCCGCGCGGCTTTACCAGGAATCTATCAAGGTGCATCCAACGGCCGAGGGCTATACCTTTTTGGGTTGGACCTATAGCTTTATGGGGCGACTCGATGATGCGATCGACGAATGTCACCGCGCCATCGCGCAGGACCCTGAATTCGGCAACCCGTACAATGACATCGGGGCCTATTTGATCGAGAAGGGGGAATTCGACAACGCGATCCCCTGGTTTGAGCGGGCCATGCAGGCCAAGCGCTACGAGAGCCCCGCCTTTCCACACCTCAACTTGGGCCGGGTCTACGAGCGCAAAGGCGACTGGCAGAAGGCCATCGAATGTTACAAGCAGGCCTTGGTGCTCAATCCAGACTATGCCCTTGCGAAACGCTCGCTCGGGCGCCTGATCAGCAGCATGAACTGAGTCTCGCCATGCCGGACAAAACCATCCTCGTCGCCATCAACGATATTTTCTTCTATACGAAGGTGCGCGATGCGCTCCTCCCGCAGGGCTACAAGCTCGAACGAGCGAGGACGCAAGCAGACTTTGCGTCCAAGGCGGTCTCCTTGAAACCAAGCGCGGTCGTCATGAACATGAACGAGATGAACCTGGACCCCTTTCAAGCGATCAGCGTATTGAAAGCCGATCCGATCCTCGCGAAGACCCCAATCCTGGTATTCGCCAACCATGAAGAAGTCGATACGTGGCAACGAGCCAAGGCCCTCGGCGTCTCCAAGATTGTGTCGCGCAACGAATTCTCCGCCCGCACCAAAGAGCTCGTGGAAGAAATCACGAAGGTCGCGTCATGAAACAATCCCGGCTGCATACCCACCATGCGCAGTCGGGCGCCACGTTCGAAGCCATCGCAGGCTGGGAGGTACCAGCCCACTATGGGGACTGGCGTGCGGAATATCAGGCCGTGCGCCACGCGGTCGGTCTGGCGGACATCTCTCATCGCGGCAAGGTCCGCGTCACCGGCGACGACCGGACCAAGTGGCTCCAGAGCATCATCAGCAACGACATACTCCCCGTGAAGCCGGGACAGGGAGTGTATTCGAGCCTCCTGACGCACAAGGGCAAGATGCTGTCATATTTTCGCGTCTACCCGCAGGTAGATTCACTGTTGATCGAAGACGTCGGAGAAATCGGCGAGACGACGTTACAAACCCTGAGGAAGTTTCTGCTCTATGGCACGAAGGCCAAGATTGAAAATTTGGCCGACACCTGGGGCCTCCTGCTGCTCAGTGGGCCGAAGGCCTGCGACCTCATTCAAGCACTTTTTCAGATCGACTTGGCTGGTACGAAGCCCCTAAGTGCGACCTCGACCGAGTTCGAAGGTCGGACCCTTCTTCTCCTGAGAACCGAGGAAACCGGAGAAGTGGATGTCGAGCTCCTTGCTCCGGCGGAGAGTCTCCCGGCGTTGTGGGAGCGCCTGGTCGCTGCAGGAGGTCCGTTCGGCCTTCGCCCCATCGGCACCCAGGCTCGCGAAGCACTCCGCATGGAAGCTGGGCTACCGAAAGCCGGCCCGGACCTGAATGAAGAGATCGTCCCGCCGGAAGCGAATCTTGAAGGCAAAGCTTTCAGCCTCAATAAAGGATGCTACCCAGGGCAAGAAGTCGTCGCGCGAATGGACACCTACGGAAGCGTCCGACGCCATCTGGTGGGATTGGTCTTGAAGGAAGGCGTGGTGCCGCCGCACGGCGCGAAACTCTTCAGCGGCGATCGAGAAGTCGGCTGGGTGAGCAGCGCGACCACGTCGCCTCAATTGGGCACCGTGATCGCCTTTGGATATCCCTTGCGGGATTTCAGCAAGCCCGAGACGCCGCTCACTATTGAGCTTGACGGCCGTCGTGTCGAGGCCACCGTCCAGGCCCTTCCCTTCTACTCGAAGAGCTAAGCGATCGTCCCGCAGAACAGGGACCCCTTCCTTCATCTACAGCGCACCCGCTCCGCAGATTTCCCCACACTTAGTTGACGGTCTCAGGCATCCAAGGCAGGATAAGTCTTTCTCATGCTTTGGTTTCTCCGGAGAACCCCGAGATGCCTTCTACCAACAGACCCGTGTTCGCCGGGCTGATTTTTTCCTTCGCGATTGCAGCCACGCTCTTCGCTGTACGGTTCACCACGTCGGTGGACCATTCCCCATCCAGCCCCGCAACTCCTCCCCCTCCCACTGCCACAGTCCAACCCTCTCCCACAGCCAAACCCTCTCCCGCAGTCCAAGTCGTAGCAAACCAGTCCGACACCAAGGCTACGGTCCAAGCCGACTCCGCGACCAGCATGAACTCCGACACCGAGGCAAAGATCAAGGCGCTCTATCAGAAGTTGCTCTCGAGGGAAAACTGGGACAGTCTCGAAGCTTCAGGCAATATCGCGCTCGAGCTCGAACCCTATGGCCCGGCTGCCAAGTCTACCGTCTGGACTCTGTTTGATCAGACTAGAAGATTTTGCGAATTGGACCGTGATCCGTCCGATGCAAGTCTTCAAAAGTTGGCTAGGGCCATGAAGAAGATTAACCCTGATTTGGAAGAATTGCTGCGGTACAACTTTGGGCACCCCGAAATCAGCAAGCCTGACAGGAAAGCGATCGCCTTGGCTGCCCTGCGCTGTCTTCAACTGTCTCCGGAGATTGCCCTCCCCTACTTTGAACGCGAACTCCCAACTCTCTCGGCACACGACCTCTATCTCATGGAGGTCATGGTTCGCGGCATGGTCTATTTCGGGGGTGCCAACCCAGAATCTCGAATCCCGCTTCCGGATCGATTGGAAACACGGTCTGAATTCATCCGAGAGCGGGCGATTCAGGAATTTCGCGCCCTTCCAGCCGCCGAGCAGGAGACCATCCTCGCCTCGTTGCGGGAGCGGTGGGCACTATCGACTGATGACCCAGACAGGGTGAAGGTTGATCCATCCGAAACACTCCAACGACTCGCCTCTCGCCAGATGTCGGAACGCCTCGTATCGTCCCTCAAACCCAATACGCTTCTCATCGGGTGTTCCAGCTACTGCATGGCGAAAGGGTCACCCCGTGGAGTCGATGAAATATTTCTCGTCCAGTCTGCGCAGGTCACATTGGGAGATCCCAACTACATCGACCCCAAAGTCGCCGAACGACTTGGACGGTATACGGTAGAAGTGACAGGAGTCAGCTTGGTCCACGGGCTTCGCCCTGACCCAACTGGAAAGCACCTCTTAGACCAAACGACCCGCTGCGGTGCCCAGTGGCCGGAGATGCAGGAACCAGACGCCTATCACCAAGCCGACCAGGCCGGCGAGACCAGGGAACCTCACCCGTATCACCGTCAGATATTCCGCATGGACGAGTTACGGACTCAGTATCTAGTTTCCGGCTTTCAGTCGCAGGATGCCCCCAAATGGATCGGCGCCCCCTGGACGATCGGGAAGGCGACCTTTCCTGCGACACTTCCGTTTTCTGAGCGAGACAGGGCAAAGCTGGCCACCTGCGAACAGCTCCGGCATGAGAAAATGCCGACCAGCGAATCGATACTGGCTTCAATCAAGCAAGCCGGAGGAACGATCGTGTCCGACCCTCATGAGTACGAGACACTCAATCGACTCCCGAAAAGCGCTGACCAATTTTACGGAGCGGTCGGTGTTGAGGACGCCACCACGCAGATGCATATCCCCCTCTATGGGCTGGCCCCTCAGGGCATCGAGACACTTCGGAGTTTCTGCAAGAGGAATGGGCCTTCGTTTTTCATGGTCTCAACGAACGGTACCGGGCAAGCGACCTGCCAGAACATGCTGAAGAAAGATGACGAGTACATTCTTACCTTGAAGGTGTCGGGCGCCATAGCCCAACAGTTACAAGGGTGGGACGACATGCTTCTTTCGAAAACCCCCCTGCCTCCTCAGACCTGGCGGGCGAGGCCTGCGTCACGCGAAGAAACGCAGACCGCCAGGGTGCAAGCCAGTCGCCATCTGGGCGCGGTGGGAAGGCTGGACCCCCCGGTCTTTGCATCAGTCAAGGTGATCGAGGCAAAGGATGGGCGCCAGGTCATGATTCTCCCTCTGCATCTCGCCGAGGGCCCCGACGATTCGTTCGTCACGTATGTTGCGCTCGGGAAAGAGCGGGGTGAGTGGAGAACGCTCTACGGATTCGTGGAAGAATCTTTTGATCCTTTTCTCGACCTCGACGGAGATGGATTCCCTGAATTCAGAGGAATTCCAGGCTATCAGAGCACCGCAATTTGGAGGTTGTTGCCGGACTTCAAACTACTCGTGGAACGCCTTGGCGGCTAGCATGCAGCAGAAGGTCACTGGACATTGAAAGTCTGCTCCGCTGTGGAGTCATAGGGCTCTACCCCCGGAACGCGGCTCGCATAAACACCTACGGAAACGTCCGGCGCCATCTGGTGGGATTGGTCTTGAAGGAAGGCGTGGTGCCGCCCCACGGCGCGAAACTCTTCAGCGGCGATCGAGAAGTCGGCTGGGTGAGCAGCGCGACCACGTCGCCTCAATTGGGCACCGTGATCGCCTTTGGATATCCCTTGCGGGATTTCAGCAAGCCCGAGACGCCGCTCACTATTGAGCTTGACGGCCGTCGTGTCGAGGCCACCGTCCGCGCCCTCCCGTTTTACCGCAGAACCTGAACCTGGCTATTTCTCTGGATTTCTGGCCGACGTCACGGCCTTGGCGAACGCCATGACGGATTTGCGCTCGTCGTTATCCAAGGCGAGCAACAAGTGGGCTTCCTCGCCGTGCATGAGCCTTAGGCTCAAGAACGGATCCTCCCGCCGCTTCTCCCGGTTGTTCCACACGGCGTCGATGAGCTGTACCTTGTCCAATTCCCTTACCGAGACGATGTCGTAGCGAAAATAGGTGTCGCCGATGACCATGTCGAAGACAACACCGCCGGGGGTGAGCGCCAGCATGTTGAACCGCCCCTGCTCCTCGTACCCCTCCGGAAGAAATTTATTGATATGCAGCTGTGCCACTTTCCGGTCGCCGAGCGCGCCGAGAATATTCTCTTTCAACGCGTTGTAGTCGATCTGGAGCGCTTTCTCATCCGGCCCTGTGGCGGCCGCCGCTGCATCCCGTGCCTGATCAAACACATCGTTCGCTGATAGCAACCCTGCCATGTTCCATTCCCCTTTCCACCGCCCCTGATGTAAATCGGCACCGGAGCATATCTCCAGTTGCCGTACCCAAAATCCAACCGCCCTCCCAGCTTCCCCCGCCCGCTAGACCTGCCGTTGCCTCCACCCGCGAACGGCCGCCAGGATGCCGAACCCAGCCCAGGCGAACTCAAGCACGATGAACCCGACTTGGCGTTCCGCCACCGCGACGACACCCAACAGCAACGACCCCACGATGTTCAGTGCGAGGTACCCGGAATCCAATTCGCGGCACCACCCATTCTGGATCATCCCGTAGCCGGCCAACACCATAAACGCGCCCAACAACGACAGCGCTTGTAGGAACATCCTCTCCCTCCCCTCACGCACCCGGCATACCGCGGCTCCAAATTCGAGAGTCGGGAGCGGTACGGTACCTGGGCTGTGACTCCGAAAGCAAGCGGTCCGGCAGGCGGTTGAACCGCCCTGTGGGGTCCTCGTTCCGGCCTTGTTCGCACATGTTCTCGGTTCGAAACCCGACGGCCTCGACCCTGTGCGGGCTGAATCCTCGCCCGTGGTTCACCACGGCACCCCGTGCGCTGCGGCCGGCAAGGCGACTATCGGGCAGGCACGGAGTGGATATGCCGCACCTTGCCGTTTGCATCGATGATGTCGACCTGGAAGATCTGGCTATTGGCGGTCACCAGTCCGAAGTTGTCAAAGCCGGTTTCGGCATACAGTTGCGTCGGGCGGAACAAGGCCGGCGGCGGCACCAAGCCCCCGGCCCTCGCAGACAGCGGCCCCGCCACGAATTCGTGAAACTCCGGATGACCGTCGCCGCTTGGGTCGTACGCAAACATCGCCGCATAGTGCACGTCGCCGGAGAGCCACACGAGATTGCGGACACGCTGCTTCAGCAACGCCTGAACAATCGTGGTCAGTTCCTGCTGAAACCCGGTTCCGTCGTCGCCTCGCGCCCAGCCGTCATTGCCGGGAATCAGGGGTGAGCCCTTCTTGGGATTGGAAAGCGGCACGGACGTCGCAATCACTTTCCACGTGGCTGTTGACTTGGTCACATTGGTGATCAGCCATTCGCGCTGCGCCGCTCCGAGCATGGTCTTGGCCGAGCCATCGGGATCTTGATTGCGGCTGCGATACTGCCGCGTATCTAGAATAAACAGCTCGAGATCGGCCCCATAGCGCAGGATGCGATGCAGGCGGGTGGGGTCATCCGGCGGCGTGTGAATGGGCCAATAGTCTAACAGCGCTTGTCGCCCGGCCGGCATCTGCGGATCGAACGGCCCCGAAAAGTTGTTCCGCACCTCATGATCGTCCCAAATCACCCACACGGGGACGTCGGTCAGGAACCGGCGCAACGCCACGGCGCCGCGTTGATAGCGGTGTTTGGCCCGATAGTCATCCACGGTGGTCGCGACAAACCCACTGCCGTAAACATTGGGCGGCGCCTCGCAGCGCTCGTCAGCATAGATCGTATCGCCGAGAAACAGCATGAACTGCGGCTCCAGGGCCCGCATCTCATCCAAGATGGGATACCCGGCTTCCCCGACTCGGCACCGGCCTTGCCCGCCAAGATCTCCGCTCCACACAAATCGTACGTCCTGATGTTGAGTCGGTGGAGGCGCCGTTCGGAATCGTCCGGCGTCGCTCGGTCTGGCCATCTCCCCAAACCGCTCCATCGCCTCCGGAGGCGCCGTCCAGACCCGATAGTGATAGGTCGTCGCCGGCTTCAAGCCAGTCAAAAGGATTTTGGCCGTGAAGTCCTGTGCCCGACTCGTCGGCTCTGCCGCTGTACGCGCAACCGCCTGCAGACCGGGAATAGAGGAGAGCCCGGAGGCGGGCGCTTCCCACCACTCCACCTGAACGAGCTCAGGTCCCTCAGTTCTGGCCCAGATCAACGCGCTGTGATCCGTGACATCGCCGCTCGCGATCCCCTGCGGAACCCCTTTGGATTGGCGCGCGTCCGGATCGGCGAAGGGGCTGCCGGTCGGCAAGCCGGGCCGTGAGCCGCTCGTACAGCCGAGGCCCAGGAGCAGGCCGGTTGCCAGGCCACTGATCGCGATGCTGCGTAGCCTCCACATAGGTGCAGCTGACTTACCCGAAGCATCCGTGCGAGGTCAAGTGAAGGGGAAGCCGGTTGCAAAGGCGATCCCGCGCGAGGCATACTGCTGAACGAAAGGGGCTGCTCTATGACGAATGAACCCTGTAGCATTCAGTTCTGCCGCCACGCGGCCTACGCACCGGCCGGGACGGGCTTCGTCTGCAAACCCCATTTCACGGATTTTCTGACCTGGCGACGAAAACGTGGCCTGCAGATGTTCATGAAATACGCCGGCATGACGATGGCCGAGCGCAACAGCATCGTGGATGAGTGGAAGAAGACGGTGAAAGTCGAGGAAGCCGTCGTCTCCGCACCTTCAAAGGGCTAGTTCTAGACCTCCAGTGGCCACGCATCACGCTCACCACCATACGCGCAAAATCCCGCACCAAGGTTCCTGGTTCTCCCTGGCCGTGGTTTCCCTAGCGATTGCCTCGGCCGTCCTTTCTGTTTCCGCATGCGGGTCGGATGATGAGAGCGCGCCGGGGCCCGTCACCCGGCGGGTGTCGGTGGGAGCCGGAGGCGCAGAAGCCACGGGAGGCATCAGCGGCGTCCCGGCCATCAGCGCAGACGGCCGCATCACCGCCTTCACGTCCGAAGCGACGAATCTGGTGGCCGGCGATACCAACGGCCTCGCGGATGTCTTCGTGCATGACCCGGTCACAGGACAGACGACTCGAGTCTCGGTGGCCAGCGACGGGAGCCAAGGGACCGGGGGCAGCAGTCGAAATCCTGTCCTGAGCGCAGACGGCCGGTATGTAGTGTTCGAATCCGATGCGACGAATCTCGTTGCCGGCGACACGAACGGCCTCACCGATATTTTTCTCCGGGATCGGCAGACCGGGCAGACGACCCGCGTCTCGGTCGACGGCACCGGGGGCCAGGGCAACGGACCCAGCTTTGGCGCCGCGATCAGCGCCGATGGCACACAGATCGCGTTTGCGTCCGCGGCCACCAACCTCGTCCTCGGTGACACCAACAACCTGATCGATATTTTTGTGTTTGACCGCTCCACCAACCCTGGTCAGGCGACGCGCGTCTCCGTCGGTCCCGCAGGCGCCCAGGCGGTTGGCCCGGCCGGCAGCACCAGCCCGAGTCTTAGTGCGGATGGGCGATTGGTCGCCTACGCGTCCGCCGCGAGCAATCTTGTTCCCAACGACACCAACAACGAATACGACATCTTCCTCTACGACCGCATTGCCGGGGTCACCACACGCGTCTCGGTGGACAGCACCGGCGCGCAGGCGGCTGGTGGACCCAGTGAGAGTCCGAGCCTGAGCAACGACGGCAGCCTCGTGGCCTTCCGCTCGGCGGCGAACAACCTGGTGGCCAACGACACAAACAATGCCGCCGACGTGTTCGTCAAAGACCTCTCGGCGGGACAGACGAGCCGGGTCTCCGTCGACAGCGCCGGCACTCAGGCCAACGGGGCGAGCGCGGTTCGAGATGGAGGGATGAGCGCCGACGGACGCTTCGTCGTGTTCCAAAGCAGTGCGAACAACCTCGTGGCGGGGGACGGGAACGGCTTCGCCGACATTTTTGTCCGTGATCGAACCACCGGCCAAACGACACGCCAGTCGGTCAGCAGCGCCGGAACCGAAGCCACCGGCGGCGCCAGCGACAGTCCGGTCATCAGCGGCAATGGCACCGCCATCGCGTTCGACTCCTCCGCGACCAATCTGGTCGCCACCGACGGCAATAACCTCCTCGACGTCTTCCTCGCCAGCCGACGGTAGCGGTCGTTCTGGCTCATCGGCTGGACGGTCAATTCCGTGTGTCCAGTGCTATCACCTTGATTCCCAAGTATGTCCCTAAACTGGTCCACACATGAAATTCACAATGTGATCACTGGGCGGCCCGCATAGAAGATTCCCTGGTATTGACTTCGTCTCGCCTTCGCTGACATGAAACGGACGATGAGACAACGCCTTCAGAGACCGAAGCGACAGCAACACGCCGTGGCACAAAAGGGATCGACGAGGTCGCCTGGAGGCACCCATCGGGTACGGCACCCACAACGTACTGGGCTGGCCCATCGCCTCGGCGAACGAGTAAAAGAACTGACGGCGATGCATCGCGCCGTCCGTTTTCTGCAGGACAGCATCAAGCCGCCCTCCGCAGTGTTGCAAGAGATTGTCTCGCTCCTCCCTCCGGCCTGGCAATATCCGGAGGTGACCGAAGCCCGCATCACGTTCGACGGCATGCGGTTTGCCACGCCAGGGTTTCGTGCGACTCCATGGTTGCAACGCGCGACATTTCGGACCTCGGACGGCAGGAAGGGCACGATCGAAGTGGCGTATACGGAAGCGCGGCCGCGTGAGAATGAAGGCCCGTTTCTGAACGAAGAACGGGATCTCATCAACTCGCTGGCGGACAGTTGTTCCTCCTACTTGACGCGTAAGCAGGCTGAGGCAGAATTGTTGGCTGCCCATGCGCGCCTGCAAGCACTGTCCAAACAATCGATGCGCGTACAAGAACAGGAACGACGGCAGCTGGCGCGCGATCTTCACGACGAAATTGGGCAGGCCTTTACGACGTTGAAGGTGAACCTCCAAGCCATCCAGCGGACCACGGACCCGAATCGTCGTGCCGCGTCACTGACCGATAGTTTCACGATCATCGACCAAACCGTGCAACGGCTCCGTGACATGTCGCTCGATCTGCGCCCCTCCATGCTGGATGACCTGGGGTTGGCCTCGGCGGTGCGCTGGTATGTCGGGAAACAGGGGGAGCGTGCTGGGATCGCCACGGTGGTGAACGCCGAGACCATCGTAGAGGGACTGTCCCCCGATGCCCTGGTGGCTTGTTTCAGAATCGTGCAGGAGGGCGTGACAAACATTCTCCGACATGCCAAGGCAAGCCGAATCGCCGTGTCGCTCCATCAGCTTCACAATGGAGTTGAACTGAGGATCGAAGACGACGGAGTCGGATTTGCCGTCAAGAAGGCGCTGTCGGCGTCAGGGAAGGATCCGCACTTGGGACTCATCGGCATCCAAGAACGCGTCCGGGCCTTCAATGGTCGATGTGACATCGTGTCCACCAAAGGAAGAGGAACTCTTCTGTCGGTGACAATCCCGTTCGACGCCGCCAAGAAACGAGGCAAGACGTAGAGTAGGCGGGATAGATCACACCCATGAGAATCGTGTTAGCAGATGATCATGCGCTCTTTCGGGCCGGACTACGCGCGCTCCTCCAGAGCCTCGATGGTATGCAGGTCGTGGCCGAGGCGGGCGACGGACAAACTGTCCTTCAACTCGTGGAGCGAGAACAACCTGACCTCGTCCTCATGGACATCGCCATACCGGGCCTCACAGGACTCGAAGCCGCAGCTCGCGTATCCAAAGCCTGGCCGCATGTTCGGGTCATCATACTGTCCATGCATGCCAACGAAGAATACGTCCGCCAAGCCCTGAGAGCCGGGGCATCAGGATACCTCCTGAAAGGCGCAGAGCCACCGGAGCTCGAGCTGGCCCTGAAGGCCGTCTTTCGGGGAGAGACCTACCTGACGCCGAGCGTGTCCAAACAAGTGGTCCACGACTACTTGCAGCAAAGATCGGTGCCAACGAAAGATGTCGCCTTGACCGCACGCCAGCGCGAGGTGCTGAAGCTCGTTGCGGAAGGTTGTTCCACTAAGGAAATTGCCGCCAAGCTTTCTCTCAGTGTCAAAACCGTCGATGGCCATCGGACCGACCTGATGAAGCGTCTGGGCATCCACGATGTGGCAGGCCTTGTACGCTATGCGATCCGGATCGGCCTCGTCGCGGCCGAGACCTAGGCCACCCGGCCTCCTGCTCCTCACCGCCACCTACCCGTAACAGGCGAACCAGGGTAAACACCCCGGTCCGCACCAAGGAGTCTTCCCCTCTTATCTCCCCGGTATCTGCCTTCTAGGCAAATAGCCGTCAAGAACCTATCCTTCTCTAGAGGGGAACGAGGAAGGAAGCGGAGCGTTTGTTCCACGTCATCTAAGGAGATTCATATGAGACCGGTAGGCACGGCTCGACACGGTCGTTTCGTGGGTCTCTGCGGGGCCCTGATCCTCTCGGTGGGAGTAGTCGGCTGCTCGGAAATGAAGAGCGCTCGATCATTGGCTGGTCCCGAGACCCTGGGAGGAGAGGGGCATCGCGCCGCAGCCCTGCTTTACTACCAAGAGGCCGAGGCTGCGGAGACAGAGGCGTTGCGTTATGAGCGTCGAGCTCAAAGCATCAGCGAGCACGGCGACACAAAAGGCTTCCTTCGAAACGGGTTGATCACCGCCGCGCAGGAGCTTCGAGCGAAGGCCCAGAAGCTGGAACAACTCGCCGCCTATCATGAACTTGAGGCGGAAACACAAACTCGTGAGAGGAATACGCCATAGCCGACGCTAGCAGTCCTGCTACCCGACCGTTGCCGGCATGCAATAGAAATGTTTTTTGACAAGGTTGTAGACTCGAATCTGTGGCACGCGGCTGGTAGGCCGCGTGCCTACTCTCAGCCTCCGGCCCACGGAACTTCTCCTTCGCTTCGAGGAGCCCTCGACTGAACCAGAGTAAACCTATCCGAAATTCAACTACGCACTGTTGCCCGAAGGCAGGAACCGATTGGCGAGGCCAAACACATAGAGGGCATACCATGCGGTCGGCACCCAAGCGGCGGCGGCAAATCCCCAGGTCACACCCTCCATCTGAGAGGCGTACCAGGCCAAGCCGCCAAATAAGAATGCCAGCACGACATGCGGCAGGATCGTCAAGAGTTTCTTGCGATCGGGAGTGAAGTGATAGAGGGCGATGAGGATCGCCACGACCTTCAGGCAGGTGTAACAGAGCCAGAGCTTCTTGTCAGAAGCCATCCAGTACGCAATGCCAAACGCGATGGCAATGGCCCCGTCGATAATCGTATCGCGCCAGTTACCTTTCGGAAGTTGATCGGACCCGAGATCCCCCTGCAAGTAAAAGAAGTCCACACAGAACAGGACGGTGATCGAGAGCTCCACCATCTGGAGCGGTCCCCAGCCCTCGTTCAGATGCAGCACGTCATAGAGCATCGACCCCAGCACCGCCGGGTACAGCATCGTGTACGTAAACCGATGCCATGCGGTCAACTCGCGAATCTTCATGATGCGGCCACACCGGTATGAGCAGGCCAGGAAATTGAGACGGATCGCGGGCGACACACTAGGGCAGGGGGGACGGGATGTCAACGAAGGGCCGCGAAGACGCCGAACGCGCGCGCACAGACCCACTTCGACCTTGCAAGCGAGTCCCCGAAGGAGATCAGGATTCGGACGCCCGTTGGCCCTCCGGTCTCAGGATGACACGAGCCTAGAACCTATCTCGAAATTGATCGAGGAGTAAGGGAAGGTCTCCGCCATCTCCGAGCGGCCAACCGGCCGGCGCCGGCCAGCCGTGGGGCACCAATGCATCATGGCGAAGCTGGAGCTGAGCTTCCCCTCGTCAGCTGCTAGGAGTGACAAGGCCTCAGCTCACGAATGTCTTGATGCCCGCTATTTTGAGATAGGTCCTAGACTCCATCGTGCGGCTATGGGATAGAATCCTCAGAGGGAACACCAGAAGATGCCACATGAGAGACGAGTCATTCACGTTGCGAAACGCCATCTGCGCCCGCGGCCTGAGAGGGCGAGGGCGGCGGTCGACACACGCTTCCGCTTCTTCGCGCCCTGTCCGCGCGGCCTTGAAGACGTGCTTGAAAGAGAACTGCACGATCTCGGCGTGGCAACCACGACCAAGACGGATGGCGGCGTCGGATTTCAGGACGCCTGGTCTGCCTTGTATCGGGTCAACCTCCACAGTCGTATCGCCAGCCGGGTGTTGTGGGAAATCGGACATCGTGCCTATCGCACCGAAGACGATGTGTATCGTGCGGCCTTTGCGTTGCCTTGGGCGGATTGGTTCACTCCGTCGCAAACGATCAAGGTTAAAGTCAGTGCGCGCCGTTGCCCCCTCACCAGCCTGGATTTCATCACACTGCGGATCAAGGATGCCATCTGCGACAAGTTCGTCGCCCGGCGCCACAAACGCCCCCGCGTCGATACGGAACGTCCTCATGTGCGCATCGATGCGTTCCTCGATGCGCAGACCGTGACCTTTTATCTGGACACCTCCGGGGACCCACTCTTCAAACGTGGCCATCGGCTGGGTTCCGTCGAAGCGCCCCTCAAAGAAAATCTGGCTGCCGGGATACTCCGCCTGGCCGGATGGACTCCGGAGGACGTTCTTCTTGATCCCATGTGCGGGAGTGGAACCATTCCACTGGAAGCGGCGCTCATGGCGCGCCAGATTCCACCAGGTCTCTCGAGGCCGTTCGGATTTGAGCATCTGCTCGTGCATGACCCGTCCCTGTGGGCACGACAACGCGAATCGGCCCGCACCACACAGAAGGCTAAAGCCCCAGCTGCGATCTACGCATCCGACCTCGATCCAGCGATGGTGAAGGTGGCGCAACGGACGTTCCAAGAGGCGGGCGTGGGCCAAAGCATTCGCCTGAAACAGAGCGATATTTTGGATCTGGATCCCCCAGCCGACCAGGGCGTGATGGTCATCAATCCGCCCTATGGAGTCCGCCTCAGTCGACCGGAGGAGTTGGAGACGTTCTATCCGAAGTTAGGAGATTGGCTGAAGCAGCGATTTGCAGGATGGCGGGCGTACGTGCTGACCGGCGACGCCCGCGTGCCGAAACTGATCGGCCTCGCCCCCTCGAAGCGCACCCCGCTCTTCAACGGCGCACTCGAGTGCCGACTGTACGAGTTTGTGATCGTCCAAGGTCCAGCCCGCCGCCGTCTCACACCACCGCGCACCAGCAGCGGATAATTCCTCGGCCCGCGCGGCGATCAATCCGGTCAGCAGACCACCCGGTAATCAGGCAGCGCCAACGGCGGCCGCCGCCTCAAACGCGGCACAGTGCGCAAACTGCCCCACACTCGCCGCGGCATACGGAATTAAGAACACAGTGGGCAACTCAATCCTTCGCGTAAAGTTCATCTCGCTGCATCCGTTCTAGGGACACTCAACCAACGTGATACGTGGTTCATGCTCAAGCAAGTCACGCAGTGCTGCGTCGAGCTTGGTAACCGCTGCACTTGTGTCCGGCTTTCCGAAAATTCGTTTCCAGAATGGCACTTCCGCGGTCGCAAAACAGTGCCACACAATAGCTTCGTTCGTCGGTGGCGGCGATAGAAGATTCTCTTCATCAAGGTTCTGCATATTGCCGCAGCCAACCCAGAGCATGAACGGATCTCTTGCACACATCAAACAGCGGCCCCAGTCCTCCTTGATAGTCGGCTCGATCGTATAGCCTCGGTGCTCAAGCTGCACCTTGAGCCATTTGGCAAGCTGCCGTCCATAGATCCCCGGGTTGATCTCATCATCCTCGCCGGGCTCAACCTCAAACAGGTCAGATTTGAACCAATATCCGTCCATTTGCAACCATGACCGTTCAGCTTCGCCTCATTCACCACTTCCGACGCCCTTGATGCCAGCATCGCGAGAAACTTTCCCAAGTATCCCCTTTACAGTCACATCCAGTTGGCCTCCCTCACTGTAGTCTGCAGGCGCCACAAAATGAACTCGGTCCTCTTCGATTAGCCGATACACCTTCTTCTGTGTAGATGCCTCTGGAAACTTTTGTGGATCAAACACGGCAATTGAGTGGCCTCCTTGTATTCGCACCATCTTCATTGAGGGCACATCGGTCTCTCCATCTCCGATGAAGATCATGCGCGAGAATGGGATCGGACGGTCCGCCATGGGGACAAACCGATTGATCTTGGTATTGTCCCAACTGTTCTCGACTCCTTTGTTTATTCGAAATAGAAACTGCGTCTTGGTGGTGTAGTTAATAGCGACACCCGGCCAGACCGCTTTCCCCTTCGAATCATAGATGAAAGTGGAGGCGTATACTCTTTTGAAGCGATCAAAGACTTTGCACCCGCTGATAATCTCGTGATTTCCAGAAGAAACCACATAGTGCTCTAACGTGAGCCTCTTTTCTTTGGCAAATCTATTCATCCTTCCAAACCACTTCGCAACACCCTCGAAAAGCGGTATGTTTCTTCCGTGGGCCTTAAGGGCCTTACGTGTAACCGGCCTGTTCTTCTGCTTGGCCAATTCCAGCATCTTCCACATATACATTAGGATCTCATCGGCATCTTTTGTCCGAGCCGCATCTCCTACACTCTCCCAGAATTCTGATTTGTTGATGCCCAGCGAAGGGAGAAATCCGTGTTCTTGGATATTGCCCTTAGCCAACGTACCATCAAAATCATAGACTATGGCCGCCCGGACCAGTTTTCCTCTTCTCATTTCGTCATTCCACCTAAGACGGCAAAGCTAATTGTGGATCCTTGCGCTATCTACGTCAGCCCACAACTTCGTCTAATACTTTTCCGACCCCCTCTCCAAAACTGGGTGGGTACGGCAGGGTAGGAAGGGGAGCCTGGCTACCCACACTCCCCCTCCCCCCCTTGCTCTCCCCACCGTGGGAGGCGGACCTCGGGAGGGATCTGGCCGACTTCGCCGAAAGAGCGATCAGCGTAGGCCCACCTGGCAGGGAGGGGAGACGGAAACTGAAGGAGTCTTCGACTGAATTTCCGAGGGACCCGTTCCTGCCAGGTGTGGCTACGCCGCTCTGGAGGTGCGGAGGCTGGATCCCTCCCGAGGTCCGCTTCAGCCCCCGCCCATGACTCTTCTTCCTTCTTCCGTTCACTCCCTTTCGTGTGGGGGGCAGACGCATGCCCTCCCACTGCGCGCATCGAGGGAGCACATTCTGATTGTGCGGCCTCTGCGAGCACAGGAGGGCATGCGTCTGCTACCCACCCCCCATCACCGGCGACCCATGATGATGGATCAACTTCCACTCCTCCCCCACCCGCTCAAACAAATTCGTGGCCAGCACGCGGGATTGGACCGTGGTGCCGTCCTGTTGCGTGGTCAAATTCTCGACACAGATCACCCAACCGATGTCACCAGCGACCTGCACCTGGACGTCGCTCAACTCGAACTTCATCGAGAACGTGTGATTGAAGATCAGCACCCAAGAGTCGCGCACGGCAGGCCACCCGTCCCGCAAGGTCCAACCGGGATGAATGCAGGTAACATATTCCTGATGGGCCCACACCTGATCCATGCGGCCGATATCGAGGCTTTCAAAAGCTTCGTAAAAACTGTGGTTGGCGCGGGTGACTTCTTCGATCCGTTGTTCGATCATAGGCCCCCTTGATGGCAACGGGGGCCATAATACTGGATTGAGAGAGGAGGACGCGAGACGAGAATTGAAGGGCATGCCCGGACGACACCGCCCGGGATCGGACCGGCTACAACTTCTAGCGAGCGACGGGCCTGATCTTACCCAGCCGTGTCAACGAACCTTGCTCGCGGCCGATCTGGGCCGTCGTGGCAGACGAGTACCGGACCGCCCTGACCATCGCTTGGCGCACAGCGAACGAGTGCCCAGGCTGTGTGTGATTGTCAGAGGCCGGGCCGTTCTTTCCCTGAAGCGGGCGACAGTCGTGCTGGTCTTTTGACCCAGGCAAAGGCTTCACCTTGGCCAAGACCGCAACGGGTGAGAGGGCACCGACGATGGCGATGGTGGAGACGACCAGACCGGCGAGACGTTGCATGGGGACCTCCGCGTGACGTAATGGGTGGCTCACACAAAAGTGTAGCAGCCGATCACAATTTGGCTAGATCAACGCGAAGAAAAGCTGACGTACAATGGGGTAGGAAAAATATTCCGCCCGAGTGGAGTGGAGAAACGTAGGATCACACCTGCGCCTGATCCTTCGTCATGTAGCCGACCAGCCAGACGCCGGCCAGAATGAGGGCGATTCCAAACGCTTCTGTCAGACCGATGGGTTCACCCAACACCACGACGGAGAGCAGCAGCGCCGACACCGGAATAAGATTCACAAAGACTCCGGCTCGCGAGGGTCCAACCCCCTGCACACCGTACAGCCACGCCTGTTGCCCCAATGCCGTGGCAAAGAGGATCAAATACGCGAGGGCCAACCACCCGCCGGCGGGCACGGCGCCAATGCCGCTCTGCATCACGTTTTGATCGGTCCACAACAACGGAATCTGGAGCACAATGGAGATGGCCAGCGTGGTCCAGTTGACCGTGAGGGCCGAGAGCCGCCCCAGGACCGCCCCGCTGCCGACCGTATACAGCGCCCAACTGACCAATCCCAACAGGACCAAGGTCCCGCCCAGCCATGGATTCTGGCCTGCGGGACTCTCTCCCCCCATCCCCGACACGAGCGCCACCCCGGCGAAGGACAACGCACAACCCAAGACCACCTTGCGGAATGGGACATCCTGCACGAGGACAACCGACAACAGGGCCGTAATCGCCGGACTGGCCCCGATGATGACGCCGGCCGTGGCTGCCCCGATGTACCGCAGGCCGTAGAGCGTCAACAGGTGATTGCCGAGCACGGCCAGCCCTAACGCAATAAGGATTCGTAGGTCGCGGCCCGACAACTTGATCGCGGAACCTTCTTGAATCCACCAGAGCGGAATGAGAATCACGAGGGCGCCGAGTCCCCGCAGGACCGAAACTTCCACAGCGGAAAAAGCACCGAGCGCATATTTTTGGCCGACGATCGAGCCGCCCCACACGATAGCCGCCACCGTCAAGGCGGCATAGGCGAGCATGACATGAGAAGCGACCATGGGCTGTGGATAACAGTGGCGCTGCGAGAGGTCAAGTCCTATTTCCCACGCCCTGTGGATTGGCAACAGGAGGCGCAATCGGCATCCCGCAACAATTTCCAGGCAACCTGGTCTTTCGACTCGTTCTCATACATGCGCGTAATTTCCACAGAGGCGAACGGCCGTACCAAAAAAGTTGTTTGCCCTAGTTGGTATTACTAGATCCGTATGGTAGAGTGCGCGCGCAAGGGGAGGTCTGCATGAGTAACCCCGCACGGTATGAAGTTCGGGTACTGTATCCTCATGGTGAAAAAGTGACCGAGCCCTGCCATCGGCTCTACGATGCGCAAGCGGCATACCATCGCCTGAAAGCGGACGCCGCCCAAAAAGGGTTCCACGGGACCCTCCTCGAATTGATCGAAGTGATCGCCGCAGAAGTGCTCCCCGAACAACACCTCGGCTAATTCTCCGCGACCGCGCCCCAAAACAAGCCAAGGCCGAGAAGCCTCCCACCTGATTTGGCTCCGGGTGTCGCACCGGTTTATCCTCTTGAGCTGAGGCCAGACCCTGCAGAATTCGGCTCGTTCCTCAGGGAAGGGCTGGCTGTCGAAATCTCACCGGTCCGACGACTACTCATGCGGCCCAATCGCACACCTGTGAAGGAGGACCCCATGGCCACTCGCACGAGGCGGCGTCAGCCCGCCAAAACTCCGGCGACAGCAAGCCTGTGCTGGTTCGACATTCCGGCCGACGATTTGGACAGAGCAAAAAAATTTTACGGCTCGCTGTTCGGCTGGAAGTTCGCCCCCTTTCCGGCGGCCGTACCCAATTACTGGCACGTCGATACCGGCGGTCCGGATGCCTCGCCGGACGGGGGACTTATGCCGCGCCTCTACCCAAGACAGTCCATCACCAACTACGTCCGTGTGAAATCGCTGCGCACGGCCGTTTCCAAGGTTGAAAAGCTGGGGGGCACGGTCTGCAAACCGAAGACCGCCGTTCCGACTATGGGGTATTTCGCCATTTGCCGCGATCCCGAAGACAACGAGTTCGCGCTGTGGGAAATGAATCCGCGGGCTAAGTAAGCGGGACTCGCATAGGCCGTCAGCACGACACGATAAGGAGACCCTCCGATGAAATATCTTTGCCTTGTGTATGTCGAAGAGAAGATTCTGAATGCTTTTCCCGCCGAGCAACGGCGCATCATCTCCGATGACGCCATGGCCTATTGCGACAAGCTGCAGAAGGCCGGGCAACTACTCGCCGCCTCTCCCCTGCATCCGGTGGACACCGCGACCACCGTGCGGGTCCGGGATGGGCGAACGTCGACCACCGACGGCCCCTTTGCCGAGACGAAGGAGCAACTGGGCGGATTTCTCATGATCGACGTCCCAGATCTGAATGATGCCATTCGCATAGCCGCTCATTTCCCCGCTGCGCGCTTTGGGAGCATCGAGGTGCGCCCCTTGAAGGAGCTCGGCTGCGCATGATCGGCATCCGGATATAAGCCACGAGATGACACCCTTGGCGCGCGAGAAGGTCGACGAGATCTACCGCGCCGAGTCGCGCCAGGTGTTGGCCACGCTCATCCGGCTGCTTGGCGACTTCGACGCAGCCGAGGAAGCACTGCACGAAGCCTTTGCCGCCGCCATCGCGCAATGGCCCCGGGACGGCGTACCGGCCAATCCGCGTGCCTGGCTCGTCTCGACCGGCCGCTTCAAGGCGATCGACGGGATGAGACGCCGTGCCCGCTACGATGCGTCCTTGAGCGAACTCGCCGGCCAGATCGAAACCACGACGAGCGATCCAACTGATCAGGAGGACCAGCACATCGAAGATGACCGCCTGCGGCTCATCTTCACCTGTTGCCATCCGGCACTGTCCCCGGAAGCTCAAGTGGCGATGACGATGCGCGAAGTCTGTAATTTGACTACCGAAGCCATCGCGCGGGCATTTCTCACCAAACCCGCCACCATTGCCCAACGGATCGTCCGAGCCAAAGCCAAGATTCGTGACGCCCGGATTCCGTACGAAGTACCGGCGCCATCAGAGTTGTCGGGCCGCTTGGACGCGGTGCTCCGCGTAGTCTATTTGGTCTTCAATGAGGGGTATTCAGCATCATCCGGGGCGACACTCATGCGGGCCGACATCTCCGGTGAGGCGATTCGGCTGGGCCGCCTGCTGTTGCAGTTGCTCCCTGAACCGGAGGTCATGGGCCTCTTGGCGTTGATGCTCTTGCAAGAGTCGCGGCGCGCGGCGCGCGTGACGCCAAGCGGTGACCTCATTTTACTGGAACATCAGGACCGCTCCCTGTGGAACCGCGTTCAGATTGCCGAGGGCGTGACGCTCGTCGACCGGGCGTGGTCGTCCCGACGAATCGGCCCCTACTCCATCCAAGCCGCAATTGCGGCCGTGCATACCGGAGCGCCGGACACCGCCCAGACCGATTGGGCCGAGATCGTCGGACTCTATGACGTGCTGATGCGAGCCGAACCCTCGCCCATCGTTGAGTTGAATCGTGCTGTGGCCGTCGCGATGCGCGATGGGCCGGCGGCGGGGCTTGCACTGATCGATGGCATTGTGGCGCAGGGAGAGCTCACCAACTATCACCTGGCCCACTCGGCACGGGCAGAACTCTGCCGGCGATTGGGAAGGATCGACGAAGCGCGAGTTTCGTTTAAACGAGCCCTGGCCCTCACCCAACAGGAGCCCGAACGGCGGTTTCTTGAGAAACGATTGGCGGACCTGAGCTGAGCTACCTCATCTGGTCTTCCTCCGATGAATCGTCATCGAGTTACCGTCCGGATCGGTGACAACCGCTATGTGACAGACGGCCGTCTCGAAGACATCAAGACGGAAGGCACAGCCGCTCGACTTAAGATGGGCGATCGCGGCCTTAAAATCCTCCACTTCCAAACCAACTGATCCGCCGCCTGACGAGGGCTTCCAATCCGGCGCGATGTTCCCGATGGCCAACGTGCCAGGCCCGATATCGTACTCGATAAACCCCTTGTCTTCCGTTCCGAAGACTCGAGATCGCTTCAGCCCAAGCACACCCTCATAGAATCGAGTCGCCCGTCGCAAGTCCGTGACCGGGTAACAGGTAAAGGCGATCTCCGTCACCTTCATGCCTTGCTCCTTTCTCCCATGTCCCGCGCACCTGCATAGTCAGGTCGCGTGAGTCGATACACGAAACAGTCGTCCTGCCCAAACCAACGGCGTTCGACGAATTGAACCCCCCTCACTCGCAGCAACGATAGACGCCTCATGGGCGATGCAGCCGTCCAAGCGGCCGGCCGGCCAAGAGGAGATCGTAACGTTCGGTTTCAAGAAGTCTGATTCCGCCTGGAATATGCCCCAGTTACAGGATTCTCTTTGGAATCACGACGACCCTGTCGATTTCGGCCACCCCCAGCGACTATCTTATGTCAACAGAGGTACTCATATGAAATATCTCTTGCTCGTCCGCCATAATGAGGAAGCTTTCAACAAGATCCCTGAGGACAAACGGAAAGAGATGCTGGCGGAGTCGATCCAGCTCTGCCACCAACTGCACGCCGGCGGTCAGTACATCCACGCCTCGCCGTTGCATCCAGAAGCCACGGGCGTGATCGTTCGCATGCGAGACGGAAAAGAGATTGTCACCGACGGTCCATTTGCGGAGACGAAGGAACAGCTCGCGGGGTACTTCCTGATCACAGCGAAGGATGCCGATGAGGCGACCCGTATCGCCATCCAAGTACCAGGAGCGCGAATCGGCACGGTGGAGGTCCGTCCGGTTCGAGACATCACAGGGCTGCCTGCAAGCTGACAACGTAGCCGGCACAGACACTTGAAAGGAGCAACCATGAGCCGAGTACGAGTACTGGTTGGAACCCGGAAGGGCGCATTCATCCTCACCTCGGACGGCGCACGCAAGCGGTGGGATGTGCAGGGACCGCATTTCGGAGGCTTGGAGATCTTCCACATGCAGGCCTCCCCGGCCGACCCGAATCGGCTTTATGCCTCGCAGTGCAGCGATTGGTTCGGCCAGGTCATTCAGCGGTCCGACGACGGCGGCAATACATGGAGCACACCGGGTGAGGGGTGGCCAAGCACCGCATTCAGCGAGACGCCGCAGGGGGAAAGCAACAAGTTCGTCTACGACGCCTCCCCTCAAACCGGTGCCCCGCTCACCACCCACCAATGGTACGACGGCTCCCAGCGCCCCTGGGCATTCAAGCGCGTCTGGCACCTTGAGCCCTCACTCACCGATCCAGATACCGTGTATGCCGGTGTCGAAGATGCCGCCTTGTTTCGCTCGACGGACGGCGGCCGGAGCTGGCATGAGCTGGCCAACCTGCGAACGGTGAAAGGCAACTTGTGGCAGCCCGGTGCCGGCGGCATGTGTCTGCACACGATCGTCTTGGACCCGAGCCATCCCGGGCGCATCTTCATCGCCATCTCGGCCGCGGGCACGTTCCGCAGCGACGACGGCGGCAAGACGTGGCGGGCGACCAACAAGGGCCTCATGTCGAAGTATGAGTTGCCTGATCCCGACGCCGAGGTGGGGCACTGTGTCCATCGCATCGCCTTGCATCCGTCGCGTCCGAACGTCCTTTTCATGCAGAAGCATTGGGACGTGTTACGCAGCGACGATGCCGGCGAGTCATGGCATGAAATCAGCGGCAACCTGCCGAGTGATTTTGGATTCCCCATCGCCGTGCATGCCCATGAACCCAACACCGTCTATGTCGTGCCGATCAAGAGTGATTCCGAACATTATCCACCGGAGGGCAAACTGCGCGTCTATCGCAGCCGAAGCGGCGGGAACGAGTGGGAAGCCCTGACGAAGGGGCTTCCACAAGAGCACTGCTACGTGAATATCTTGCGCGATGCGATGGCCGTCGACAAGCTCGATCCCTGCGGCATCTATTTTGGCACCACCGGCGGGCAGGTCTATGGCTCTGCCGATGGTGGAGACACGTGGACGGTGCTGGCGCCAAACTTCCCAGCGGTGTTGTCGGTGGAAGTGCAGACTCTCTAAGAGGGAATAGCCGATGGCCATTAGCTTTATGGCACGAGCAAGGGTGGCAGCCGTTCCATCTTGTGCCATACGCTATATGCTACGAGCCATTTGAGGCCAACGATGGTGCGCATCATCCTGCCACAACATCTCCGGACGCTTGCACGGGTCAATGGTGAGGTTGCCGTGGAGGTGACCGAGCCGGTCACGCAACAATCCGTGCTCGACGCACTTGAGGTGCGCTATCCGATGTTGAAGGGCACGATCCGAGACCACGTCACCCTCAAACGGCGGCCGTTCATCCGGCTGTTCGCCTGCGAGCAAGACTTGTCGCATGAATCGCCGGATGCGCCACTCCCCGATCCCGTCGTAAAAGGGACTGAACCGCTGCTGATCGTCGGGGCCATGGCCGGCGGATAAACAATGGCTGATAGCTGGTAGCGGATCGCCGATGACAGGAGGATAAGAACAAGCTGATGGCGGATGGTCGGCGGAAAGAACAAGGCAGATCGCCGATAGCTAATCGCCTATAGTTGGGACGAGAAGTGTTGCGCCATGGACTCTCCGGCATGAGCCATCCACCATCTGCCATTCGCCATATGCCATCTGCTCTTCACTACCTGCTATTCGCCCTTGTGTTCCGCGTTGTCGAATTGAGCAGGCCTCGCTCGACTAATTAGTAAAGAGGGAGCTATGCCGACTATCCAGAAACTCACCCCATGCTTGTGGTTCGACACCCAAGCCGAAGAAGCTGCCAAGTTCTACGTTTCAATTTTCACACGCTCAAAGATGGGACCCCTCACACGCTATGGCGAAGCGGGGGCAAAGGTTTCCGGGATGCCGAAGGGCTCGGTCATGACCGTAACCTTCAGGATCGAGGGCCAGGAGTTCGTGGCGTTGAACGGCGGACCGCTCTTCAAGTTTTCTGAGGCCATCTCCTTCATGGTGAAATGCAAGACGCAGACGGAGATTGACCGGATGTGGGCGACGCTTTCCAAAGGCGGAGAACCAGGCCCCTGCGGCTGGCTGAAAGACAAATACGGCCTGTCCTGGCAGATCGTGTCTCCCGAATGGGACAAGATGTTGCGGGACAAGGATCGCAAGAAGTCCGAACGGGTCATGGAAGCCATTCTTCAGATGAGCAAGCCAGACCTGGCGACGATCAAGCGCGCGTACGTGGGGAAGTAACTTGATGCGTAGACAAGAAATAGGAGGCCGACCATGCGATTCATGGTGCTTGTCAAAGCGACGAAGGATTCAGAAGCCGGAGTGATGCCGAGCACGAAACTCTTAACCGACATGGGCAAGTTCAACGAAGAGTTGGTGAACGCCGGTGTGCTGCTGGCCGGCGATGGCCTGCATCCCAGCTCGAAAGGGACTCGTATCAGATTCTCTGGAAACAAGCGCACCGTAGTCGACGGTCCGTTTGCCGAGACGAAGGAGCTGATCGCGGGGTACTGGATCTGGCAGTGCAAGTCGAAGGAAGAAGCGGTCGCATGGGCGAAACGTTGCCCAAATCCAGCCGGTGAAGACAAGGAAGGCGAGCTCGAAATTCGCAGAGTCTTCGAAGCCGACGACTTCGGTTCCGAATTCACACACGAGCTTAGAGAACAGGAACAGCGGGTGTTTGAGCAGGCGAAGACCAACACACGCTAGACAAGGGGGATGCGATGTTGTCAACCATTGCCCTGGGCCTCGCCGCGCTTCTCGGCGGACTGCTCACCTACGCTGCAACGAGGCCCGAGACCTTCCGCATCGAGCGGAAAGCCACTATCGGAGCGCCACCGGAGAAGGTGTTCGGCCTCATCAACGATCTTCGTGCCTGGGCGTCTTGGTCACCTTGGGAGCAGAAAGATCCGGCCATGAAGAAAACGTACAGCGGCGCGCCGCATGGCAAAGGGTCGCTCCTCGACTGGGACGGGAATAAGGACGTAGGCACGGGCCGAATGGAAGTGCTCGAATCGACATCTCCCTCCAAGGTTCGGATCCAATTGGATTTCTTCAAGCCGTTCGAGGCGCACAACACCGCCGAATTCACCTTGGTGCCGAGCGCCGGCTCCACCCAGGTGACCTGGACCATGTATGGCCCGCAGCCCTACATGATGAAAGTCATGGGCCTCTTCTGCAGCCCTGACAAGATGGTTGGGAAAGATTTCGAGACAGGTTTGGCTAATTTGAAAGTGCTCGCCGAGAGATAGGGAGGGCCCTTCTCATGAGCTATGTCGATGGATTTGTGTTGCCGGTCCCGAAGAAGAATCTCAAAGCCTATTTGGCCATGGCTCAAAAGGCCAGCAAGATTTGGCGAGAACATGGTGCACTCGAATACAGGGAATGTGTGGGCGATGACCTCAAGCCCCATTATGGAGTGCCGTTTCCTCGCTCAGCCAACGCGAAGCCTGGCGAGACCATCGTCTTTGCCTGGATCGTCTACAAGTCCCGAGCGCATCGCGATCGTGTCAATGCCAAGGTGATGAAGGATCCGCGGATCAACGGGTTGTGTGACGACAAGTCGATGCCGTTCGATGCCAAACGCATGGTCTACGGTGGATTCAAGGTGGCGGTGAACGCAACGTAGCCACGAGGGGAAAGGCGCGGTAAGTGAGCCAGGCATTGAAAGGCAAAGTCGCGCTCGTCGCGGGGGCCACACGGGCAGCGGGTCGTGGCATCGCGGTCGAGCTCGGTGCGATGGGTGCCACGGTGTACTGCACTGGGCGGACCACTCGCACTCAACCGTCTGAGATGAAGAGACCTGAAACGATCGAGGAAACGGCTGAACTCGTTCAACAGGCAGGTGGTGAAGGGGTTGCCGTGCAGGTCGATCATTTGGATCCGTCGCAGGTGCACGCGATGGTGGAACGCATCGAACGCGAACAGGGCCGCCTGGATATTCTTGTCAATGATGTGTGGGGCGCAGATTTGCTGATTGAGTGGAGCAAGCCTGTATGGGAGCATTCTCTGGAGAAAGGCTTGCGCATGCTGCGGCTCGCCATCGACACCCATCTCATCACCAGCCACTATGCACTTCCCCTGCTGATCAAGACCCCTGGTGGCTTGGTCGTCGAAATGACGGACGGCACAGCCGAATACAACCGGACCAACTACCGAGTTTCGATGTTTTACGATCTCGCGAAGACTTCGGTCATTCGCATGGCCTGGGCACAGGCGCACGAACTGAAGCCCCATCACTGTACCGCCGTGGCCCTCTCTCCCGGATGGTTGCGGTCGGAACTGATGCTGGACATGTACGGCGTGAAAGAAGCCAATTGGCGCGAAGCCTGCGTCAAGCAGCCACATTTCGTGATTAGTGAATCCCCGCGGTACGTCGGGCGCGCCGTAGCGCATCTTGCGGCCGATCCTGACGTCGCGCGCTGGAACGGACAATCCTTGTCGAGCGGCCAGCTCGCCAAGGAGTACGGCTTTACGGATCTCGACGGCTCGCAACCCGATTGTTGGCGGTATTTCCCAGAGGTGCATGATGCCGGGAAGCCGGCCGACGCGACCGGCTACCGGTAACGTCCTCAAACTAAGTAGACCCCCTTGATCCGTGAGAAGGAGAAGACCATGATATCGACAGAAACGCTCCCCTCTCCAGTCTCAAAGAAGCTCCGATGGGTCGGCTACATCATGAGCGCGCTGCCGGTTCCATTGCTGCTGATGAGCGGCGTGATGAAAGTCACAACATCGCCGATGGCCACGGAGGGGTTTGTGCACTTGGGATATCCCGAGGGGGTGGCGGTCTGGATCGGGATCGTCGAACTCCTCTGCCTTGCCCTGTATATCGTGCCACAGACCGCCGTGCTAGGCGCGATCCTGCTGACAGGCTATCTGGGTGGCGCCACGGCCAGCCACGTCCGCATGGGGGAGCCCTTCCACATGGCTGTGCTGCTCGGTGTCGTACTCTGGGGAGGGCTCTATCTCCGCGATGTACGATTGCGTGCCCTTCTCCCGTTGCGAACGTAACGCGTGCGTCCAGGAATAGCGGTTCGTGTCCGTTCGTCGATCGTCCCAACTACTCAACCATAAGGAGGATCCCATGCATGCCAGACATATCGCCATCGTGACCTTGTGCATCGCCCTGACCGGCTCGGCCGCGCTCGCGAAAGAGAAGAAGGCGGAGAAGCAGATGGACCCGCAGGCCATGATGGAGGTGTGGAAGAAACTGGCCACACCCGGCGAACCCCACAAGTTGTTCGCCACGCTCGCCGGCAGTTGGACGACGACCACCAAGGAATGGATGGAGCCCGGCAAGCCACCGTCGGAATCCACGGGTACCGCGGAGCTGAAGATGTTGTTGGATGGCCGCTTCCTCTATCAGGAATTCAACGGCAACATGATGGGCCAACCCTTTTCTGGGATCGGCATCGATGCCTACGACAACATGACCAAGAAGTATGTGACGGCCTGGATGGATAGCATGGGCACCGGCATCTTCATGATGGAAGGCACGGCCAGCCCCGATGGCAAGACCATTACCTTGAAGGGCGGCCACCCCGAGCCGGGCGGCGGCCACATGAATCATCGCGCCGTCTGGAAGATGGTGGATAACAACACCCAGACGTTCGAGATGTACGGGTCGCATGGACATGGGAAAGACCATGGCAAGGAAATGAAGCACATGGAGATCACGTATACCCGGAAGCCGTAGTTCGTCGAACAAAGGAGCGGTTGTGATTGTTTCTCGACTGACGAGGCTGTGAAAATCCGCACATTTTTTGTCGTTTTCGACAATTGTGGGGCTTTTCCTCAAGGTCTAGAGTGGGTCGTGTGCGGAATCACCCGCACCAATCTCAAACAAAACAAGGAGGCCCCATGAAGACCGCCATCGTCATCCTATCGGACCCCGAATCCAATTCCGGGGAAGCCGCCGCCCGCATGATCAATGGGCTCGCCGTAGCCTACGACGCCAAGACTGCTGGGGAGGAGGTTACCGTCCTGTTCAACGGCCCGGGCACTCGCTGGCCTAAGGTCCTGTTGGACCCGAAGCACCCAGGCCACGCCATGTTTAAAGCCGTGGAGGACCAGGTGGCCGGGTGCTCCGCTGTGTGTGCCACGCACTTCAAGGCCGACACGGCAGGCTTCAAACTGATCGAGGAGAATATGGCCCCGAACCCTTACGGGAAGGGCCTCCCCAGCCTCCACAGGCTGCGCAAGCAGGGCTATGACGTTCTGACGTTCTGAACTCAGGCACGAGGAGGGCCCCCCGTACCATGGAAACGGGGGAGCGCCTCCCGTGCCACGGGAACGGGGAAGAGACGAGGATCCCATGAGCGTCCAGAAACGCCCTATCAAGACGGCAATCCTGGCCTACGAGCGCTGCACGTCCACTATCGTACTGGGCATGCTGGATGTCTTGACCCTGGCCAACGACCTCTGGAGCACCGGAGCCGGTGAGGGTACCGCTCTTTTCGATGTCGGAATTGTGACCATGTCGGGCAGGGCCGTCCACAGCTTCAACGGTCACCCTATTCATCCCCGTGGGGCAGGGCGAAAGACCACGAGGGACCTCGTCTTCATCCCTGGCTGCCTGGGAGACATAGACGCCATCCTACGCCGGGAGAAGCGGGCCGTCCATTGGATGAAGGAACAGCATCGCCGTGGCGCCAGGCTCGCCGCCGTCTGCACAGGGAATTTTTTGCTGGCGGAGACGGGGCTCCTATCAGGAAAGAAAGCCACCACCCATTGGAGCCAGGTTGCTGCCTTTCGATCACGATTTCCGGACGTGCAGCTAGAGCCCGAGAAAATCCTGGTGGATAACGGAACCATAGTGTCGGCAGCTGGGGTCACGGCGTACCTAAACCTGGCCTTGCACCTCTTGGCTGTCTACGGTTCGACGGACCTGGCCTCTGCCTGTGCAAAGATCTTTCTGGTTGACGGAGGCCGCAAGGTCCAAACCCCCTATGAAATATTCTCCGGCCCCAAGGGCCACGGGGATCAGGAGGTGAAAGCCGTGCAAGAGTGGCTAGAAGCCCACTTCAAGGAGAAAGTGACCGCCCGGTCCCTCGGGACTGTGTGCGCTATGGACGAGCGCACCCTCACGCGCCGATTCAAAAAAGCGACGGGGGACACGCCGATGCAGTACCTCCAGCGGCTCCGGGTTGAGAACGCCAAGCGCCTCCTAGAGTCCGACTCCTCGACCTTTTCGAAGATCACGTGGCGGGTGGGCTACGAAGACATCAGCTCATTCCAGCGCCTCTTCACCCGCTACACTGGGCTCCCCCCAGGCGCGTATCGCAAGAAATTCGCCTTCGTCTCCGCTTGAAACGACATAGGGGATTCAAAAAGACAGACTCCGATTCTTCTGCCTTTCTGTGAGAAGTAAGAGGTCGGATACCATTCTCTTCATCCTGGAGGTCTCCATGGCTTTTGTTTCACCCGCCCATATGTCCATGTCTCTCATCGCGGCAGCCACCATTTCGTTTTCGATGCTATCACCGCAAGCTCTCGCACGAACCCACGAGTCAGTCGCGCAGTCAGCCGCCACCTCCACGTCGATCGATTCCCACGTCCACTATCGAACGGTCGAGATCAACGGCATCAAATTGTTCTACCGCGAGGCGGGACCGGCTGATGCTCCGGTGGTGTTGCTGCTGCACGGCTTTCCAGCATCGTCATTTATGTATCGTGACTTGATCGAACAGCTTGCCAGCCGATTCCACGTCATCGCACCAGACTATCCCGGCTTCGGCTACAGCGACGCACCATCCACCCAGGAATTTTCTTACACGTTCGATCACTTGGCGGACATCATGGAGAAATTCACCACACGGCTCGGTTTGGACAAGTATGCCCTGTACATGCAGGACTTCGGCGGGCCGGTGGGCTTCCGGCTTGCAAGTCGACACCCGGAGAGAGTGTCTTCCCTCGTCGTCCAAAATGCCAACGCCTACGAAGAGGGATTGCCCGATAGCTTCTGGACACCAGCCCGAACGTTGTGGCGAGACCCTTCGCCAGCCAACTTCGACACAATCCGTGAAGCAGCCATGTCTGACAAGGCGCTTGAATGGAACTACGTTCACGGAGTCAAGGATCCAGCGCGAGTCAATCCGGATAGCTGGGTTCTGCAGCAAGCATTGGTGAGCCGTCCAGGCAACAAAGACATCATGTTGGCCCTCCTCTACGACTACCGCACCAACCTCGGACACTACGCCCGGTGGCATGAGTATTTCCGCACGCATCAACCGCCGATGCTGATTGTCTGGGGCAAGAACGACGTTATTTTCCCCGCCGAGGGGGCACGCGCCTACTTGCGCGATTTGCCCAATGCCGAACTACACCTGCTCGACACTGGACACTTCGCGCTCGAAGAGAAGGGCATTGAGATCGCCCGCTTGATGCTCGGCTTTCTCGACAGAACGCTCACGCACCGGTAATTGACAAGCCACACGGGAGGGAGAGGAATTCCGAGTGCCATTGCAAGATCAGGAGGCGCCGATGCAACATCCGATTGTTTCTCCTGATGAAAGATCGCAGGCGTGGACCACTTTTGGTCAATGAACAAGGGGGCGCCACACGCCAGGTGCGATGCCCGTCCAAGATTCGCGTCCTACCCTTCGCCCAAGATCAAGAAGCGCGATGTATTCGATTCTTCAACCGACAAGCTGACGAGGTCCCGATGACCACACGGTGCCGGCGAGTGTCCACCGCACGACTTGTTTTCCTAATATTCGCACTCGCCGGCTGCGCCGAGATCGCCTACCAGCACATGAACGATCCCAAGCGGGACACGTGGCAGAGGCCGAAGGAGATCATTGAACGATTGACCATCCAACCAGGCGCACGGGTCGCTGACCTCGGCGCCGGGGGCGGATATTTCACCTGGCATCTCGCCGCTGCGGTTGGACCCGAGGGCCACGTCTATGCCGTCGACATCAACGAAACGGGATTACGCATGATCGAGAAGGAAAGAACCGCGCGGGGGGTCAGCAACGTCACGACGATCCGGGCCGAGTCCCACGATGCAAAGCTCCCCGGGCCCGTGGACCTGGTGTTTTCTTGCGACACCTACCATCACATGAGCGAGCGCGTGGGCTATTTTCGGTCATTGGCCAGATCGCTCAAGCCGCAGGGGCGCGTCGCGATTCTCGACTTTCATCCCGGCTGGCTCGGCCACGGCACCGCCAAATCAGACGTCCAGCGAGAGATGGAGGCGGCCGGCTACCGGCTGCTCGCCGACTACGATCTGATTCAGAACCAACATTTTCAGATCTTTGCGCCCACACCTTCTTGATCCTACCGACGCGTTGTCAAAACAGTGACGCTTTCTCCCTACACCTCCGTCCATCGTCTCGTGGTTTTTTCTTCCTCAAGCCAGCAAAATGACACCGCACGTGGATTGCGGGTGGCATCGTCTCTGTTGATGTGGTAGCGTAAAACTTATCCCCTAACAGACTCGCTTGGAACCGGGCGTCTATCTCGCGTCCCTCAACTCGTGACCCGTTCCAGGCTATCCACGGTTCACCTCTCACAGGAGGATTGCCCTATGGCACGCGCCCACATCATCCAGATCGCTTGTTGCTCCTGTGCGCTCTTGCTCACTTCGGCTATTCCGGTTCATGCCGGAGAACCACAGAAAGGAACACCTATGATGACGGTTTCGAGCGGCAAACAGGTAACGTTAGAGTACACCCTCAAGCTGGACGACAATTCGGTCGTGGACTCAAACGTGGGTGGTGAGCCGTTGACCCTCACGCAAGGCCACCACCATGTGATCTCCGGGTTGGAACAGGCACTCGAAGGGATGTCTCCGGGAGAGAAGAAGCAGGTCACCGTCGCGCCTGCCGACGGCTATGGCCTCGTCGATCCAAATGCATTTCAGGAAGTGGACATGAATTTGGTGCCGGCGGATTCTCGAACCGTAGGGACTCAACTGCAGGCGAAAACCGCCGATGGCCGGCAAGTCTATCCGCGTATCTCCGAAGTCAAACCGCAAACGGTCGTCCTGGACTTCAATCACCCGCTTGCCGGGAAGACGCTGCATTTCGACGTCAAAGTGATCGAGGTCGCCCAAGGGCCGGCAAAATGACCTCGCGCGTAACGCTCGGTTGAGGCCGGCCGGGCCGTCAAGAGACGGTCCCTTGCGCCCGCCTCAACCTTTGGTTGGGGCCACTGTCGTCGGCTTGACGACCAAGATGCCGTCGCGGATCGGCACGAGCACCGCGTGGACCCGCGAGTCGTGCGCGACGATATGATTGAGCTCCTGGATCGTCCTAGTCCGCTCATCCGGCGGGGGCTGGAGCAGCACGTCGCCGGACCAGAGCACGTTATCGACGAGGATGACACCGGTCGGCGCCACCAGCTCGAGCGCGCGTCGATAGTAGTTGATGTAATTCTGCTTGTCGGCGTCGATAAAGATGACGTCAAAGGGGCCCGTCAGCTCGCGCAAGGACTCCAAGGCAGGGCCGGCTTTGATCTGAATTTTCCGGCCATGGGGACTCGTGGCGAAATGCCGGCGCGCAACCGCGATCGGTTCGGCGTCGACTTCACAGGTGATCAGTTCTCCATGGTCCGGCAACATCTCGGCCATGGACAGCGCGCTGTAGCCGGTAAACATGCCAATCTCCAAGACTCGCCGTGCGTTGACGAGCAGCACCATCATCTTGAGAAACGCCGCTTCGTAGGGGCCCACGAGCATTCGCGCCAATTCCATGCTTCGTTCGGTCTCCTCCCGTAAGGCCCGGCAGACCTCGGTCTCCGACATGCTGTGCCGTTCGGCGTAGGCTTCGATTTCAGGGACGAGAAAATCTTCCATAGGGCTCCTCCGTACGCCACCGCAAATTGCAAACCAGCGCATCCTTCTCTAGGATGGGACGCCATCATGCCCAAGGAGGTCGTCCGTGGCAACCCTGAGTACCCTCGAGCCGTTGACCGCGCGGTTGCAAGAAATCTCGCATATCAATAGCGCCTCGTCCCTTTTGTCTTGGGACATGGAAACGTACATGCCGGTCGGCGGCGGAGCCGCGCGCGCCGATCAGATCGCCACCTTGGAAGGCCTTGCGCACGATCGGCTGGTGGCACCGGACACGGAACGGCTCCTCGGCCAATGGATCGACCTCCGATCAGGCACTCTCCTGAACCGTCCCGGTGACGGGTGGGACGAGGCTTCACGCGCCCTGTTGCGGGAAGTCTGGCGCGATTTCAGCCGAGCCAAGAAACTGCCCGGCGAGTTCGTCGTCCGCATGGGCCGCGAGTGCTCGCTCGCCCAACAGGTGTGGGTGGAGGCGCGATCCAAGAACGAGTTCAAGCGGTTCCTGCCGAACCTCAAGACGATTCTGGCGCTCAAGCATGAGGAGGCCAACTACCTCGGCTATACCGCCTCACCCTACGATGCCTTGCTGGATCTGTATGAACCCGGCTCGACGGTCGCGAAACTCTCCCCGCTCTTTACCCAACTCAAGGCTCGGCTGGTTCCGTTGCTGAAGCGCGTGTTGGCTAGTTCGGTCGCCATCGACGACACCTGCCTCCATGCCTCGTTCGATGGCACACGCCAACTCGAATTCGGGCGTCTCGTGCTCACAGCCATGGGCTACAACTTCGACCAAGGACGACTCGACATTTCGGCGCACCCCTTCACGACCTCGTTTCATCCGAGCGACGTGCGCGTCACCACGCGGGTGTTCGAAAAGGACCTGCCCTCTTGCCTCTTCAGTTGTATTCATGAGGGCGGCCACGGGCTCTACGACCAAGGCCTCGATCCCCGGCACTACGGGACTCCCCTCGGCGATTCCATTTCGCTCGGCATTCACGAGAGCCAATCGCGGCTCTGGGAGAACTGCGTCGGCCGCTCCAAACCGTTTTGGCGGTTCTTTTTCCCCGTGATGCAGCAGACGTTTCCCGAGCCATTGAAACCCGTCTCGCTGGACCACTTCTACGCCGCCATCAATCGTGTGCAGCCCTCACTGATTCGCGTCGAGGCCGATGAGCTGACCTACAATCTCCACATTATGTTGCGATTTGAGATCGAGCAGGACCTGATCGAGGGCCGGACTCGTCCAGAAGACCTGCCGGAAATCTGGCGCGAGAAGATGCGCAGCTACCTGAACGTGGTGCCCGAACGCGATGCCGATGGCGTGCTCCAGGATATCCATTGGTCCATGGGGTCCTTCGGCTATTTTCCGACCTACACGCTGGGTAATCTCTACTCCGTCCAATTGTTCAATCAAGCCAAGATCGAGCGCCCGAAGTTGGAACAGGAGATCGAAGCCGGCCAACTCCTGGGCCTCCGCCAGTGGCTCGGACAGAAGATTCATCAATGGGGACGGATGTTCACGGCAGAGCATCTCTGCGAACGCATCACCGGCCGAACGCTCAGCCCGGAGCCCTGGCTTGCCTATGTGGAACAGAAATACGGGGAGCTGTACCGGCTGTAGGAGAAGGTTACGGTCGAGGTTCAGACTGAGGTTCGAGATCGATAGCCTTACGGCCTCCCACACCTAACCCTGAACCTCAACCTCAGCCTTGCTTCCTCAGTAGCCCATCAGCCTGTTCAGTTTCGCGAGTTCGGCCGGTGACAGCGTAAACTCGTCTTTCACGTCAATGCGATGCGGCACCAACATCGTCGTGTGAAAGACGATGTCACGGATCGGGATCTTGAAATCGGGACGTTCCGGGGTCGTCAATTCAACGTCCTCGACCGACTTGGTGATCTGCGTCGTGTCCTGCGGCCCATAAGTCCCGACGACCGCCTGGATGAGTTCGAGGCTTTTCTGGTTCGCCTCCTTCCCTTCCGCGCTCGCCGTAATCAGCGGAACGATCTCCTCGCCCACCGATTCGGCCACCGAGAAATTCTCCACCTTTTCCTTGCGCCGGAGCGAGAGCAGATCGTTGTCCAAGTCTTTGCTGAAGGCCCCGTAGGCAAAACGGAAAAACTCGAAGTGGAGCGTGCGAAATCCCTTACTGAACAACTGGAGCTCGCAGAGAAAGCAGAGTTGCTGGAGCCGCACGTCATTGAGCAACCCATGCGGCTCGGTCATATGCAGAATATAGAGCAGCAGCGCCCGATCGATGGTCATGTGATGCGCTTGCCGCATGGGTGTTCGACTCCTGCCTCAACGTTCCAAAGGGGCTGCACTATACCCAGCACATTCACGGCGGGTCAACGAGAGAAGCCACTTGACCATGTTCCGCGTTTCGTTCTTTAATGAGGCCCACTATGCCAGGCCGGACCCATAGTCCTAAGTCCGCTAAGGAGATGGATGCCCTCCGGAGCCATCTCACGAAGAATAATCTCAAACTCACCCGCCAGCGGGAGTTGATCCTCATCGAATTCCTGAAGAAGGAACACATCACGGCTGAACAGATGTATCACGAGTTGGCCCGCAAGGATCCGCACCTCGGACTCGCCACGATCTACCGCACCCTAAACCTGTTTTGCGACGTCGGCTTGGCGCAAGCCCGCCATTTCGGCTCTCAGACGCAGTTCGACAACGTCTCCCACAAGGGACACCATGATCACCTCATCTGCACGGGCTGCGGCAAGATCGTGGAGTTCGAAAACGAAGACATCGAACGGCTGCAGGATGAAACGGCGGCAAAACAGGGCTTCACCATCACCATGCACAAGCTCGAGCTCTACGGCCTCTGCTCCAAGTGCCGGAATTGACGGCCCACCCCTTTTTTGGTACCTTGTTGAGATGACGAATCAATTTCAAAATCGACCACACCGGTCTGCCCGATGCTCCTCCCGTCTCGTCCCCTTCGTGGTGGGCTGGTGTCTCCTGACCGCGATCCTGTCCTCCGTCCCCGCCGCGGCAGCCGACAAACTGGTGGTGTACTCGGGGCGCGCAGAGCGGCTGATCAAGCCGGTCTTGGACGCCTTCGAGGCGAAGACCGGGGTGAAGGTGGAGTTACTCTCCTCCGGCACGACGGAGCTCGTGAACCGCCTGGAGGTCGAAGGCGCGCGAACCACAGCGGACGTGCTGATCACCAACGACGCGGGCAGTCTGGAGCGGGCCCGCGAACTGGGACTGTTTCGCCCCCTGAATCTTCGCGAAGTCGACCGGAACATCCCGGCCCAATTCCGAGCCGCGGACAATAGTTGGATCGGCCTCTCCGGCCGGTTTTGGATCGTCGTCTACAACACGAAGCACGTGAAGCCGGAGGACGTGAAGTCGCTGCTCGATCTTGCCTCCCCGCGCTGGAAGGACAAGATCGCCATCCCTAACGCGGGCAGCGAGTATCTCCAGGCCGGCGTGTCCGTGATGAAGGCCGCACAGGGAGACGCCAAGGCGAGGGAGTTCTTGAACGGACTCAAGACCAACGCCGGCACGCGGGTCTACGGGAAGAGTTCCCAAATCGTCGAAGCGGTCGCCAAAGGGGAGGTGCCGGTCGGCATCGTCAACCACTATTACGTCTATCGGGTGCTCGCTACGGACCCGGCGACACCGATCGGCGCCATCATGCCGGATCAGCACGAGGGCGGCATGGGCGCCATCATGAACGTCTCAGGCATCGGCGTGCTCAAATCCACGCAACATCTCGAAAGCGCGAAACTGCTCGTCGAATTTCTCGTCGCGCAGGCCGGACAGAAGCTCTTCGCCGATTTGAACAAGGAATACCCGCTGCATCCCGAGGTCAAGGCCGATCCGGCCCTGATTCCCCGGAGTTCTTTTCGTGCCGCTTTAGTCCCGCTCGCCAAACTGGCCGAATTGCGCGAACCCACCCAGGCCCTCATCGAGGACGCCGGCCTCCGGTAACATCGCACACCCCCAATGGCCACGGCGTTCCGACAGTCCTTGGTGTCGCCCTTGCAACTGCTCGTCCTGTCGATCGCAAGCTGCCTCGCCCTGCCGTTGCTGTATGTCGTGTATCGCGCCCTTTCCACCGAGTCAGCCGTCTGGTCGCGCCTGTGGCGCACTCGCCTTCCCGAGCTGCTGTGGAATACGTTCTCCCTCGCGGCCTGTGTGGCGGCCATCACCTTGGTGCTGGGCGTGGTTCTCGCGTGGTTGATCACCAGGGTCGAGTTTCCTGGACGACGGATCTGGGAATGGGCGTTGGTGCTTCCACTGGCCATGCCGACCTATGTCTTGGCATACGTGTATTCCTATCTGCTCGGCACGCAGGGTCCGGTCGACCAGCTCTGGCAAACGGTCTTTGGGCCGGAGAGTCATGTGTTCGCTCCGCAGAGCTTGTGGGGCGCGAGCATGGTCATGGCGCTCGACACCTTCCCCTTTGTGTACCTCCTCACCAGGACGGCGTTCTTGAGCGCGAACGTGTCGTTTGAGGAGGTCGCCCGATCCTGCGGCGTCAACGCCTGGCAGACCCTTCGACGCGTCACCTTGCCGCTCGTCCGCCCTGCGATCTTCGCCGGACTGTCCCTGGTAGTCCTCTACGTCGTGTCGGATTTCGGCGCCGTCTCGCTGCTCCGATTCCAAACCATGACCTATGCCGTGTATCAGCAGATGACCGGACGTTACAATTACGCCGCCGCCAGCGTGCTCAGCTTGCTCTTGGTGCTCTTTGCCGTGGTCTTTTTCTTGACGGAGCGCTGGTTTCGGGAACGCAGCCGCTTCTATCAAACCGGAGGGCGCTTCAGACGCCCGGTTCCACGCGAGACCTCGCCCGCCGGACGCGCAGCGGCGCTGTTGTTGGTCGTCACGGTCTTCCTCCTGTCCTTCGGCATTCCGGCTGGGCTGCTGATCAAGTGGAGCGCGCGCGCCCTTCAAGATGGTTCCGTGGACGGCCGCTTCGTGACCTTCATGTGGAACACCGTCGTGCTGTCGGCCATGGCCGCGTCGGCCGCCGTGGTGCTCGGATTACCTGTCGCCTACCTGGCGACACGTCGGCCCTCATGGCTCAATCAGCTGTGTCTCCACGCCACCTACGCCGGGTACGTCTTGCCCGGACCGGTCGCGGCGCTGGCCCTCTTGGTGTTGGCCATGGCCGTCGCGCCATGGACATACGGCACTCCGGTGCTGTTGATCGTGGCGTACGTCGTCCACTATTTGCCGGCCGGTCTCCAATCGCTCGAGCCGGCGATTCAACAAGTGACGCCCAACGTCGAAGAAGTCGGGCGCACGTTGGGGTACACCGTGTGGGGGACCCTCCGCCGCATCACAGTCCCGTTGATCTGGAACGGCTTTCTCAGCGCATGGATTCTCATGTTCCTGCAATGCATGAAGGAGTTGCCGGCCACCTTGCTGCTCCGCCCGGTCGGGTTCGACACCCTCGCCGTGCGCGTGTGGCTCGAAGCCAGCGAAGAGCTGTACCAGCAGGCCGCTGCACCGGCCTTGTTGATTGTGATCTTGAGTCTCCCCGCCCTGGCCATGCTGGTGGCAAGGGATTGGCAAGCACAGGAGTCTCCGCGATGACACACCCTTCCCACATGATTTCCGGCGGGGACGCAGCGCTGAGCGGGCCCGATGCCGCGCCGGCGCCTGGTGGGGCTCGAGTCCGATTAGACCAGCCGATCGTGCTCGACTTGCAACACGTGTCGTGCGCCTACGAGGCTGGGCGACCGGCCATCACGGATATTTCCTTGGCGGTGCGCTCCGGAGAAATCGTCTGTCTGCTTGGGCCCTCCGGCTGCGGGAAAACGACCATTTTACGCGCCATCGCCGGCTTTGAGCCGGTGCGCGAAGGGGAGATCCGCTTGGGCGGCCGGTTGGTGTCCTCTCCGCACGAACAAGTCCCCACGGAACAACGCAGCGTCGGGATGGTCTTCCAGGAATATGCTTTGTTCCCGCATTTGCGCGTCGCTGACAACATTGGCTTCGGCCTCCAGAACATGGTCGATGCCCAACGGAGCGCCCGCATCACCGCCATGCTCGCGCTCACCGGCCTGACCGGGCTCGAGCAACGATACCCCCACGAACTCTCGGGCGGCCAGCAGCAGCGGGTCGCGCTGGCGCGCGCGCTCGCACACAATCCGGTGATCCTGTTGCTCGACGAGCCGTTTAGCAACCTCGATCCCGACATGGTCACCCACATGCGCCAGGAGCTACACGCCCTCCTGAAGCGCACGAACACCACCACGATCTTGGTCACCCACGATCATGAGGAAGCGTTTGCGATTGCGGACCGGATTGCGGTCCTGAACAACGGCCGACTCGAACAGCTGGACACGCCCGAGATGATCTATCACATGCCGGCCTCGCCCTTTGTCGCGGACTTCGTCGGGCAAGCGGACTTCATTCCGGGTGTCATCCAGCAGGGGAAAGTCGTAACGGAGCTCGGGGAGTTCCCCACGCAAAGAACCTTCCCGGTCGGTACGCCGGTGGTCGTGATGATCCGGCCGGACGACGTTCGCGTCTCCTCGGCCGGCAACGGGGATGCCACCATCATGGCCAGGCAGTTTCGCGGGTCGGAGAACCTGTACCGCATCCGCCTCCGATCGGGACGGATCGTCCACAGTAGCGAGGCCTCCACGTCGGTCTACCCGATCGGGGCCAAGGTTGCCCTGCAGGTCTTTGCCTCCCATACCGTGGTCTTCCCGGAAACTGGGATCGACCTGCCTCAGCGAGGGGCCTCGAACGCGCCGGACCTCCGCCGATCCGATACCCCCTTCCCCGCGCCTCCAGCGAGTTGACAGAACTTTCCACGTTCAGCTATCCGTATCGCTGGCCTTTTGGTTCTCACCGGGGAGCCCCTCCATGGACGTCCTGAAAGAAGCGGTAGACTACGGGATTATCGGTCTGCTCTTGCTGCTGAGCCTGTGGTCGGTCGCCATCGCGATTGAGCGCTGGCTGTACTACCGACGGGTCGACCCGAAAGCGTTCCCCAACCAACAGGTGTTCGAAATTGAACTGACGAAACGCCTGGTAGTGATCGGCACCGTGGCTGCGAATGCGCCCTATATCGGTCTCTTGGGAACTGTGCTGGGCATCATGCTCACGTTTCACACGATGGGGACGTCCGGCCAGATGGCCGTCAGCACGATCATGATCGGTCTCAGCCTCGCGCTCAAAGCCACGGCCGTCGGCCTGTTGGTCGCCATTCCCTGTGTGGTGATGAATAACATCCTGCGCCGTCGGGTCACCGAACTGCTGACCCTGCATCGGGTGCAACATGGATCGTGAATTGAATCAGATCAACGTTATCCCCCTGGTGGACGTGATGCTGGTGCTGCTGGTCATCGTCCTGACGACCGCCACCTTTATCACCACCGGTCACATTCCGGTCGACCTGGCCAAGGCCAAGGAAGCCGGTGATCGCAAGGACGTTCCTCTCGTCATCACACTGACCGCGGACGGCAAGCTCTTCCTGAACGACCAGGCCATGACGCAAGACGGCTTGAAGTCGGCGTTGGGGCAGCACCCGCGCCAATCCTTGGTGCTCGTGCGGGCGGATCGGGTCACGATGCTGGAGCGCTTCGTGAGCGTCGTCGATGACGTGCGCGGCCTGGGGTTTAACCAGGTCAGCCTCGAAGTGGTCCGCTCATAGCCGCATCGGATAGAATACGACCTCATGGATCGCTCATTGCTACAGGGGTGGACGGCCTCGATCGTCCTGCACGCTACGGCCGTGCTCGCCGCCTTTGCACTGGTCAATCAGCTCCGCCTGTCACCACAACCGGAACCCTTCCGGTGGGACGTGGCCGTCGTCCAGCCGGCGGCAACGGCGACGACATCCACCGCAGCGGCCGCGACACCACCGGCCGTGGCCCCTCGCAATCCCACTCCGGTGCCAACTTCAGCTCCCTCTCCGACGCCAGCTCGGATGGCGGAATCTCGGACCGCCGCAAGGACTGCTGAGCCGCATCCAGCACTTCCCCCGGTACCGCCACCAGCTCCGACGATGATCACGCCGGTGCCTCCTGCCCCGGTTGAAGCGCCCCCGCAACGGACCATGACAACGGCGCCACCGCTTCAGCCCATCCAACAAGCGGCGGTTCCACCCGTACCTGAACCTGTTCCCATGCCGGTGCCGGCGCCAACTCCCGCCGCGCAGGAACCGATCCAACGGGCGTCCCTATCCGCGCCGCCCGCTACGACGCAACCGACACCAAGCTCATCGCACGCAGAGCCTGCAACCGCCGTGGCTGAACCGCCCCTCAGGCCCATCAATCAGGCCCCTCCACCGGTTGCCACTGCCCCTTCCGGCACGGCGATCGAAGCCTCAACACCGCCGAGGGAATTATCCCCGTTGCCAACCCCGCGGGTAACGGAGATGAGTGATTCCGGTGCACAGGCGACAGCCCACGAACGGGCAGAGGCTCCAGCCCTTGTTGCAACCGTTCCTCCTAGCCCAGCCGTGGGTTCAGAGTCCGCGTCGACGGCATCAACCAAACGCGACTATAGCTGGCTGGCGCAAGAACTCAATCAGCGCATTGAGCAGATGATCCGCTATCCGGCGGAGGCGAGGCTCACCCAGGCGGAAGGAACGGTGATCGTCAAGATAGTCGTCAACGATACCGGCGAAATAGAGAGTCTGAAAATCGTCCAGTCGTCCGGCCACGCCCTGCTAGACGAAGAGGCGCTGGCACTCCTGCGCCGCATCTCCCCCATCAAACTACGCGAACCGTTGGGTAAAACCAGCGTGGCGCTCAAACAGCCGATCCGGTATTCCCTCAAGTAGCGGCTGGCCCCGCCGCCCCCGTCACGGCTCGCGTTGCAGTCGTCCCTGTAGACCAGACGAGACCAGTACTTTGCCATCGGCATCGACGATCACCCCTTCGACATCGGGCAAGGCCTCGATGAGCGCCATGCCCCGCTCAGGGCCCAGGACAAAAATTCCCGTGTCGAGACCATCGGCCCACACCCCTTCCTTTGCGACGATCGTCACACTTTGGCACAGCCGTGCCGGCTGAAGCGTGTGCGGATCCAGGATGTGATGATAGACCACGCCATCCTGTTCGAAGTAGCGCTCGTAGTCACCGGCTGTTGAAATCGCCTCGTCGCGCAGGACCAGGCGGGCAAGCACGACGCCGGATCTCCGTGGGTGTTGAATCCCGATCGGAAACCCTGTTCCACCAGGAAGGTCACCAAAGGTTTTGATGTCGCCGGCCAGCGCGACGACCCCTCCCGTCGCCCCATGGCGGCGCATGACCTCCGCGACAAGGTCGGCGGCGTAGCCCTTGCCAATTCCTCCGACGTCGATCCGCATCCCTGGCTTGACGAGATAGACCGTCTGATCCTGCTCATTGAGTTGAATCGCGCTCACATCCAACAGAGGTCGCAGATGCTCCAACTCCTGCGCGTTCGGGATGCGGGAATCTTTGCTGATGTTCCATGCCTCCACCACCGGCCCCATCGCAATGTTGAAGGCTCCATCGGTCATCTGCGCCGCTTCCAACGCACGGACGAGCAACACCATGGTCTCGGAGCTGACCGCAAGACGCTCGCGGCCGGCCGCTGCATTGATGCGTGACAGCTCGCTTTTCGGCATCCACGTACTCCAGAGCCCCTCGAGGCGACGGATCTCCTTGAACCCCGCAGAGACTGCCTCCTGCGCCAGTCCGTCGGTGGGGGCAACGGCGGTCAACGTCGCCAGCGTGCCCATGTGCATTTGGGCGCGCTTGACCATGGCGTGCGACGGTGGTGGTGACATTTCCGCCATTCGGCATCCCACACTTATGGCGAGAGCGCTCCCCATCAACAACACGAAGACTGCCCTACCTCTTTTTCTCACTTCGGTCACCCGCGACATGCGCTGTCCTCCCTCTTATGGAACGGTCATTGAAGTCAGAATCGGCCGGCTTTGTCCAGCCGGATGCCCACAGGCCGTCCTCCCTGGTTTGCGCTGTGGCCAACTTTCCGCTTGACAGGCACCCGCCCAATAGAGGATATTAATAATCGTTCTCAATTTCATTATAGCCATGAACCACCCGCTACAAGAACGCCCCACGCCCGATTCGTGCGAAACACGGTGCGAGTGCGGCCAACTCATGGCCAAAATGTCGGCCGACGGCTTGGAATTGAAATGTAAACGATGCAAACGGATCGTCACGATCCCGTTCAGCTCTATCGAAGGATGGGCCGCGAGCACCTCATAGGCCCCTCCAAGATCACCATCGAAAGGAGGCCATCGCCAAATATCCCACGCGAGCACGAAGCACAAGAAGCGCGACCAGAGACCAGCGAGTCCCGAGTCAGACCAATCACCTTTCCCCTAGCGGAGGAGCAACATGAGGATCCGGTCAATCCTCGGGGCCCTGGTTCTTGTCAGTCTGTCGGCCATGCCGGCGATGGCACAACTGGTCACCTCGGAGGATATTCAGCGAATGGTCGATGAAGCGGTGAACAAGCGCATGCAGGAACATGAGCGGAAGGAAGGCCCGCGCGGCGAGCAGATGGAAAAGCGCGCGGACCAGCCCGGCACGGCCCAATATCCCGTCCCCAGCGGTCCCATCACGGATATTCGTGTGGAGCGGCAGGGCGAAGAGAAAATCCCATTGGGCTTCGGGTCAACCGGGTCCGGCAAGCTGATCTACGCCAAGCCCTTCTTGAGCGCCCCAAAGGCTACCATCGGCGGGTACGCGGACGTGATGTACAACAACTTGTCGCGTCAAAATCTCGACAATCCCGGCCGTCATAGTTTCGGGCAGCAGCGTATGGTGCCCTTCATTTATGCCGATATTACCGACCATATTAAGTTCGCGACGGAAATCGAGATCGAGCGCGGCGGCCCGAATGCCCCCCAGGGCACCGATGGGTCGATGCAAATCGAATTCGCCCAGCTCGACTACCTGATTCATGAAGCCATCAACCTGCGCGCCGGCATTCTGTTGATGCCCGTGGGCAAGTTCAACCTCTTGCACGATTCGCCGCTAAACGACTTGGTAGACCGCCCAATGGTGTCACGCATCATTATTCCAAGTACGTGGTTCGAAGCCGGAGCCGGCATCTACGGCACGCTCTATCCTTCCCCTCGATCCAAACTCGATTACGAAGTCTATGCCGTCAACGGCATGAGCCAGACAGCCGGCGGCATCACGGATCTCGGCACGCGTAACGCACGCGGCAGCGTCTCGCGCGACCGGGACGACAGCAAGGCGGTTGTCGGTCGATTGGCCTTTAGCCCGATGCTGGGGATCGAAGTCGCGGGATCCGGTTACCACGGCCAATACAAGCAAGCGGCTGGCGCGGTCTCCGCCGGATACATTGATATTTTCGCCATCGATTGGACTCTGCAACGCGGGCCTTTCGAGCTCATCGGCGAAGCTGCCTGGTCCCGCATCAGCAACAACAACGCGACAGGGGTGGCCGGCAGCGGCATCGGCCCGGCCGGGATGCAGGGGTACTACATCCAAGGCAACTACCACTTCATGCCGGACTTCCTGAAGAAGTGGGCTCCAAGCCACTTCACGGAGGCGTCGACGTTCACGGCGGTCGTGCGCTGGGAACACGTGGACACGGACACGGACAATCGCACGAGGGCGGTGGCCAACACCTTCGGCAACCGGCGCGAGTTGGAACGCCTGACGCTGGGCATCAACTTTAGGCCGATCGAAGACACCGTGTTCAAGTTCGACTGGCAGTTCAATACTCAGAAGGATCCGCGAGGACTCACTCCCGCGGGAGACCTCGGCAACGCGAATAGCCCGCTGAACGGAAACGGGTTCCTGATTCAGGCAGCGACATACTTCTAGCCTCTTCGAGGCCCCTCCGCCTCTACGCGGAGGGGCCGTGCATGAGGCGCAACGGGAGGTCGGCAGGCATGGGCCAGACAGTGAAAGTGGGCGGAGCACTATTACTAGCCGTAACCATCTTGGATGGCTGCGCCTCCTTGAGCGGTGTCAAGGAACAGTACGTTGTCTGCCCTTATGACAAGGCCTTCGAAGCTGCCACGGCGGCTGTCAAGGACCGGGCCATCGCGAAGCAAGACAGGGCTGCAGGGATCATCCAGACCAACTGGCTGGAAATCCCGATGCCCGGCCGAAAATTCGGCGCCTTCCGGCGGGAGGTCCAGGACAGTAAGGACCGCTCACGTCTATTGGTCGAAGTGAAACAAATGAACGAGGTCACCAAGGTCAGCTTCAACGAAGAGCGCGAAGCCTGGGCCTTTCGCGGGGGCTCTCGCCTCTTTGGCTGGGTTCCCACCGACCCGTCCGTCGACGTACAACGAGACTTCGAGTCGCGTTTGGATGCCAAACTGAGGGAACAGGGATGTCACCTTTCATAACTGTCGTGGGGTTCCTCCTCTCCGGATGGTTCTTGATGCCGACGGCGTCACCGACGTCGGCGGGAGAACGCGTGTGGGATAGCGAATTGCGGCGCTATCTCACCGAAGAAGAGATGAATCACGCCGAAGTTTTCATGACCGAGGAGGAAGCGGTCAAGATCATGCTGCCGAAGTCTCAGCGCGTTCGAAAGGAGCTGCTGCGGCTCACCGCTCCCCAGAAAGAATCCATTGAGCAGCGAATTGGCTGGAAATTTCCGGAGGAGAGCTTCGATCTCTACATCGGCGAATCCGGCGATAAAGTCGATGGCTACGCCATGGTGCACAACACCATCGGCAAGCACAAGCACATGACCTATATGGTCGGCGTCGACCCCAAAGGCGAATGTTCAGACGTGGAACTCCTGGTCTTCCGTGAAGCCAAAGGCAGCGAAGTTGGTCGGAAGCGATTCAACGCACAGTACGAAGGCAAGACGGTCAACGACCCGATTCGCATTAACAAGGACATCATCAACCTGAGCGGCGCCACGATGTCCGTGCGCTCCATCAACGCAGGCGTGAAGCGGGTGCTGGTCCTCATTGATGAGTTGTATCTGAAACCCCAGGGGCTAGGAAGTGACCAGGTCGCGGCAAAGAAGAGCGACAAGGGATTCTTCGGCACCTTGTTCGGCAACTGACGGGCCGCGGCACGCATGCGCAATTTCAACGCGAAGTTTCGCCTGCGGGATACGGACCGCCACATCCGGCTCCTGTACACCCTGTTCCTGCTGCTCATGTTGGCGGGGTTTCTGTTTTCCTTCTATTGGGCCCACAGCATGACCTCGCTGTCCTTACAGGGCGTGGCCGATCACTACCGAGGTTCTGATCGCACGTTCGGGGAACCCATGTCGTTCCGTGAATTGGCGGAGATCACCCATTTCCACCTGTTTACCATGCCGGTGGTGTTCATGATCTTGGTCCATGTGTTGTACCTCACCGGCGCCAGCCCCGGGATGAAGCTCGGGCTGACCTATGCGTCGTTTCTTGGCGTGATGTTGGATCTCCTGTCGCCCTGGTTGATCACCTACGTCTCGCCGATCTTTGTATTGACGATGCTCGCGGGTGATCTCCTGATGTTTTTCAGTTTTATCGGGCTGTTCGCGATTCCCATGTACGAAATGTGGGTCCTCCAGCAGCCGTTTCTGGCTGGGAAGCGAGAGGCATAACACGATTTAATTCTGTTTCGATAGCCGAGCGTCGAGGCCAGCGGTTATTCACCCAGAGCCCATGACCACAAACGTGGTGATGGGCTTTTTTGTTGCCCGTAAGGCGCAGAAGGGAGGGTAGCATGCCGAGCCATTCACAGATGCCGGGTCGAACCGGCGGGAATCTCCGAAGCATTCTCAGCGACCTGATCGCACTGGATTTCGGGGAACCAATGGTGGGCGCTCACCGGGCCGCTATCCTGCGGGCCTTGCGCGAGCTCATTGTGTTGATTGAGGACGCATCCCCGAGACATCGGGGCCACGGTCGCCGGACGGCCGACCTCGCTCACCGGATTGGTCTCGCCGTCGGAATGCCGGGCGATGAGCTGGTCGATCTGACATTGGCCGGGCTCTTGCACGACATCGGATTGTTGACACTGCCCGCTTCGCTGACGGATGAGAACCGGGAGCTTTCATCCCGGGAGTTTATTCAGTATCAAAGCCATCCACGCGCGGGCGCCGAACTCCTGCAGCCGATCTCATTCTTGAGGCGTCCGGCCCTCTGGATCGCCCACCATCACGAACGCTGGGATGGCTGCGGGTACCCCTACGGGCTACGAGGAGCATTCATTCCCTTGGGCGCTCGCATTCTGGCGGTCGCCGACACCTTCGACTCCTTTTCCTTTCCAGCCGCCTCCGTTGCCGAACATCCAGACTCACTCACGACGCTGGCTCTGTTGCGAGTGGTCTCGGGGTCGCACCTAGATCCTAACCTCGTGAATCATTGCACGGCGATCATCAACTCATTGGCATTAACAGAAGGATGTGGAGGTGCACCGGCCTAAGGCCAGGTGCCGCAAGATGGAGCCGTGGCCCCTCCATCTTGCACGGCGGGGCGCCTGCGTACCACGGAGGTCCCCCGCCTTCCCTGAGATTGTGTTGAAAAACGTACCTACGGCATGAGGCCCAATTGATGGTCAGACCAGCTCCGCAAGATCGTCCGTCCCATCACCACGACCTCCGCTGCACATGTGGACGTCTCGTGGCCCGGCGGACCATTCGAGGATTGGAAATCAAGTGTATGCGCTGCCATCGGGTCCTCTCCATTCCGGTGAGCCGTATTCGAGGTCCGTCGATACGCCCGCCCTAGGAATTTCGATTCACCAAAGAAGCATCGCCGACAAGCGGCGCCCGAGGCCAGAGGACCGCAGTCCAGAGCCCAACGCAGATCCCTGCGCTGGGCTCTGCACGTTTTTGGCACCCAGATACTCGAGCCTCATCGTCCCTCAGCATAACGAGAAAGGAATCACCATGAAGTCCGAAGAATCGCAACGTCCGGCCCGTCCTAGTCACCTGAAGATGGCCACCACACTCCTGGCCGGATTATTGTTCGCGCTCGCCGGCTGCGGCGGCGATGATCCCTCCCCAACGGCCAGTTCCACAACGCCGGCGGCTTCCCTCAGCAGTGAAACGCTCGCGACCCCGCTCACACCTGAAGGGAACGACCGCTTCCTCACTGTCATCTCGACCATTGGGGACCGCTTCTATGCGGTCGGTTTCGATACGGTCAACGGAGACAGCCGCATGGCGCTCGCGCGGATCGGCCAGAGGGGCGGGTTGGATGGCAGCTTCGGTCAGAATGGCGTCGCGAGGATCAATGTCGCCCCCGGCGGTAAGACAGCGGAGCTCGCCCGTGGGGTGGCCGTGTTATCGACAGGGAAGATTGTGATTGCCGGGCCGGTCGAGCACGATCCCACCGCCTCCGGCGATGCCGCAAGGGACACGGATGTCGCACTTCTCCGATTCGACGCCAATGGCCAACTCGATCCCACGTTCGGCACGAATGGCATCGCTCGTCTCGATTTTGGCCCGGGAACTGCAATTTCCAGCACCGCCTTCCGCGGCGACACTTCTTGGGGTCTCACCCTCCTACCAGGAGACGATCTGCTCCTGGTCGGCGGCAAATTGGCCGATGGTCCAGGCCGTAAGGACATCGATTACGTGGTGGCCAAGCTGGAGCCGACCGGACAATTGGACCCCTCGTTTGGCCAAGGCGGCGTGGTCACGCTGGACGTCGACAACGGCAACGACAACCCCAGAACAGCCATTCTTCAGCCAGATGGCAAAATCGTCGTCAGCGGACATACGGCTGACGCGGCAGGTGTGATCACGACCGTCCTCTTTCGGCTTTCACCAACAGGGCAGCTCGACTCGACCTTCGGCAAAAATGGCGTGGTCAACGAGAAACTCTTGCCGTCCATCGCTGAAGCCTACGATGTGGCTTTTCAAGGACAGAATCTGGTCATCGCCGGGTATGGCAAGGTCAATGCTGCCGATACCGTGGATATCATCTCCGCGCGGTTCCTCCCGAACGGAACGTGGGACAAGTCCTATGGAACGAACGGCGTGACGATGATCGATCTGGCGGGCCAGGACGATCGGAGTCGCAAGCTTGAGGTCTTGCCGGATGGGCGTGTCGTCATTGTGGGGCAAGGCAAGCCCACCGCTACGACACAGAACGGCGCGCTGGTGCTCCTCACCGCCAACGGTCAGCGGGACACGACGCTCAATAGGAACGGAGTGGCGCTCTTCGACTTCGGTGGGACAACGGACGCGCTCTTCGGGCTTGCACTCTCGGCAGACAAGAAAAGCGCCGTGTTGGTCGGCTGGAAGGGCGTTGACACCTCGGCTGCGAGCACCACGAACAACGACGACGCCCGCATTGTGCGCATCGCGATTCCGGGCGCTCCATAGGCGGGAGTTCGCATCTCCGATCAGACGGAACGGTGTTCCCGTTTCCCCCGGCAGTGCTCCCTCCTCGGCGGGAGCGCTGCCGGCGAGGCCATCTTAAAGGATCGGCTGGATAGACGTCCTGCTTGGGATGCTACTTCGTGATCTGTTCGGAGAGGTAGTGCTCCAGACTGACCTGTTTGATGGTGCGGAGCTGTGTTTCGAACCAGTCGATGTGCTCTTCGGTGTCGATTAACATATGTTCGAGCAGGTGGCGTGTGGTGAAATCGCCGACCTTGGCACAGTGGGCCACACATTCCTGCAAGGCCCGCATATCTTCGGCCTCGAAGGCGAGATCGGCCTCGAATAAGTCTGCGACGGTCTTGCCGGCGGCCACGTCATCCACCTTCTGGACATCTGGGGTGCCGTTCAAATACAGAATGTGATCCATGAGCCCAGCGGAATGGCTGACTTCCTCCTGGGCTAAGTGAGAAAAATGCTCATGGAGCCGTCCGTACCCCCAGTTCTTACACATACCCGCATGGAGCAGATATTGGTGGACGGCCGTGAGTTCTGCCCGCAAGACCTTGTTGAGTCGTTCTAAAACTCCGTCTTTCGCTTTCATCACGATCCTTTTTCTATCAGCCCCGTCCTATCACCCTTCTTTCTTGATTTGCTCCGCCAGGTAGTTCTCCAGCCCAACCTGTTTGATCGTCTCCATTTGCGTCTCGATCCAATCGATGTGCGCATCCACGTCCTTGGCCATGTCTTCGAGCATGTGCCGCGTCGTGAAATCCCCCACCTTCGTGCAATGAACGACCCCATCGCTGAGCAACGTCAGCATCTCCTGTTCCGCCTTGAGGTCGAGCTTGAATTGTTCCGGGACGGTTTCCCCGACGTGAACGGTGTTCATCCGCTGCACGTTCGGCACGCCCTCCAGATACAAGATGTGTTCGATCAGCGCATCGGCGTCTTTCATTTCGTCAATGCTCCGCTCGCGAACCTTGTGGTGCAGGCGCTCGTACCCCCAGTTCTTGCACATCTTGGCATGCACGAAGTATTGATTGATGGCGGTCAAATCAGCGGTCAGAACCTTATTGAGGATCGTAACGACCCCGTCTTTCGCCTTCATGGAATCGGCCTCCTTGGTAGGCAATCACAGTGAACCTTTTCATTATCTCCAGAATCGCGAGCGAGGTCAACCGCGACGCTAGGTAGAAGCTACTAACACTGAAAACCGTTCTCAACATCAAGCGGCGGTGTACACGTCGAGCGGGATGAATGGCTACGGAATGTTCGGAGAATCCGTCCACGGGGCCGGATCGGGCAAGAAGAGGACTCGTCGATCTCTTCGGGGGTGGAGGTGCGCAGGAAAGCGAGACGAACGCGGACTGAACTGTGAATCGCCCGTCAGCTGGCTTCTTTATAGCCGCAGTCGGCGTTCACACATCGCACGGTGGTGGCTTGCTTGCTGACCTTCTCAACGAGGAACGGGGCGCTGCAGCTCGGGCAGGGCTTTTTCACGGGTCGATCCCACAAGGCATACTCACACTTGGGATAGCGTGAACAGGCATAAAACACGCGGCCTTTGCGGGTGCGTTTCTGCACCAGGTCGCCGTCGCATCCTGGTGAGGGGCACTTGACCCCGACCGACAGCGCACGTGTGGTTTTGCAGGCGGGATAGGCCGAGCAGGCCAAGAACTTTCCGAAGCGTCCCGTCTTGATGACCATGGGACTGCCGCACTTCTCACACTTTTCATCGGTCGTAATCTCTTCCTTCGGTACGATTTTCACCGTGCCGTCGGCCAGCCGCTCGAAGTTCTGCGTGTTCTTGCAGGGGTTTTCCTCTTCCTTATACCCGGGACAGGCCAAAAACTTGCCGTTCCGCCCCCACTTGATGATCATCATGCGGCCGCAGCGATCACAGGGGAGGTTCGTCGGGGGCTCGACGATGTCTTTGGGGCCTGGAATGGTTTCGGCGACCGCCATGTCCCGCGTAAAGGGATTGTAGAAATCCCGGACCGCTGCAACCCATTCCTTGTTCCCCTCCTCCACCTCATCGAGTTCCTGTTCCATCTGGGAGGTGAAATCGAGGTTCAAAATGTCGGGGAAGCCCTTCACGAGGAAGTCATTGACGGTCCGGCCGGTTTCGGTCGGCAGGAACCGCCCTTCGACCTTTTCTACATATTTCCGATCTTGGATCGTCGAGATAATCGCGGCATAGGTCGAGGGGCGCCCGATGCCCTTTTCTTCGAGCTCACGAATCAACAGGGCTTCATTGAATCGCGGCGGCGGCTGGGTAAAGTGCTGCTTGGGCACCAGGCCATTCTGGGCCGACTCCTGGGCCATCAGCCGCAGCGACTCCCCTTCCTCCAAACTGGGCAGCTGGCGATCGTTGGGGTCCTCACTCTCTTCTGCAGATTTCTGGTTGGCCTCTTGGCCGTCGGTGTCCTTGCTTTCCATGTAAACGGCCGTATGACCGGGGAACTTCACAATCGTCCCGGTCGTGCGGAAGACATAGTCGTCTTTCGTCCCCACCGGCGCACTGTCTACCCGGGTCACGTCGAGAATCGCAGGGGTCATTTGCGAGGCCACGAAGCGGTTCCAAATCAGCTTATAGAGTTGATAGGAATCCGGCTCCAAATACTGGCGGACAGATTCCGGGTCCCGAGCCACCGACGTGGGGCGAATCGCTTCGTGCGCCTCTTGAGCGGCCTTCTGTGTCTTGTACACGTTGGGGGTGGCCGGCAGATACTCCGGACCGAATCGCTCACGAATCAGGTCACGGACAGCATCCGCTGCCTCCTGCGCAATCCGGGTGGAATCGGTACGCATGTACGTGATGAGGCCTACCGGACCTTCTGACCCCACCTCCACACCTTCGTACAGATGCTGGGCCAGGGTCATGGTCTTCTTCGGAGTAAATCGAAGTTTGCGCGCCGCCTCTTGCTGAAGTCGGCTGGTAATGAAGGGGGCGACGGGATTCCGCTTGCGCTCCTTGCGCTCGATCGTCCGCACGACGAAGGGCTTATTTTGGACAGCCTGCACGATCCGCTCGGCCTCGGCGGTGTTCGAGATGACCGCTTCCTGTCCATTGATCGAATGGAGTTTGGCTTCGAACGAAGGAGGCGCCTTGCCTTGGAGCAAAGCGGTAATCGACCAGTATTCCTCCGACCGAAAGGCTTCTCGTTCGGCCTCCCGCTCGCAGATTATCTTCACAGCCACCGATTGAACGCGCCCCATGCTCAGGCCCCGGCGGACCTTTTTCCACAGTAACTGGCTGCCTTGATAGCCGACGATCCGATCCAGCACCCGGCGCGCCTGCTGCGCGTTCACCAATTTCATGTCGATCTGGCCGGGAGACTGCAGCGCCCGTTTGATGGCGGATTCGGTGATTTCATTGAAGAGGACGCGGAAGACCTTGTCGTTTTTCTTCTTGGATTTACCGCCGATCTCCTGGGCAATGTGCCAGGCGATCGCCTCACCTTCCCGGTCGGGGTCCGGCGCCAGGAACACCTTGTCGACTTCCAGCGCTTTCTTCTTGATGTCCGACAGGACCTTAGACTTGCCCTTGATGGTCACATACTGCGGTTCGAATTCATTGTCGATGTCGACGCCGAGCTTGCTCGTAGGCAAATCCTTCACGTGACCGACGGAAGCCATCACGGTATAGCCGCGGCCCAAATACTTGGTGATGGTCCGTGCTTTCGCCGGCGACTCGACGATGATGAGCGATTTAGCCATGATACGTCACGAACCCGGTACACCCTTCTAACTCGAGGCGATCCATCCCGCTTTCTACCCTACGCACCGACCGAGTTGCAAGCCTGTCTCCAGCAGTCCAAGTTCTTCTACCACAGTTTTTCTCAGAGTCGAAGGTAAAACTGTCCTGGCAATTGCCTGACCAGTCCCTTCATTTCCAGCGCTAGAAGGTGCGACGCGACGACTCCTCCGCTCAAGCGCGCCCGCGCCGTCACCGTGTCAATGTGCGTCGCATCGCCCGAGAGACAAGCGAGGATGACCGCTTCGCTTCCGGCAGGTTGAGCGACGGGGTGATCTGATGGGGAAGGACGCTGTGCCAGACGGTCGCGGAGCGCAGGCTCGAGCTGCGCCAGCAAGGCGGCGATCACGTCCTCCGCCGTTTCCACCAAGGTCGCGCCTTCTTTGATGAGTCGGTTGGTGCCTCGACTCGTCGCGTCCCGCACGGATCCAGGCATGGCAAACACCTCCCGCCCCTGCTCGGCGGCGAGCCGTGCGGTGATCAGGGACCCACTTTCCAGACCGGCCTCGGTCACGACCACCCCATAGGCCAACGCGCTGATGAGACGGTTTCGTTGGGGGAAATGGTAGCTGTGCGGCGGCGCCCCCAACGCAAACTCGGACAGGACCGCGCCGTGGTCTTCGATCTGTTTTCGCAAGGCCGCGTGCTCCGGTGGATACATGCGATCAATCCCGCAACCCAGAACCGCGACCGTTCGCCCTCCGGCGTCGAGCGCCGCGCGATGCGCCGCGCCGTCAACCCCTCGCGCCAAACCGCTCACAATCGTAAAGCCGGCCTGGGCCAGGTGACGGCTGATCTGCTCCGTCGCGAGCCGTCCATTCGTACTGACGCGGCGGGAGCCCACGATCGCCACCGCCAGGGCATCATCGGCCTGCCACTTCCCGGTGACGTAGAGCAGCGGCGGAGGATCGGGAATCGTGCGCAGCCGAGCCGGATAGGCGTCGTCCAGGCAGGACAGCACGGTCAACTTGCGTTTGGCGATCCCGCGGACCTCTTTGTCGAGGGCATTCTGCGTGCCCCGGTCGGGACCTCGCAGGATGATCTGCGCCAACAGCTCACTACAGCCTCGGCTCCGCAGCTCCTCCTCGGACGCGTCGAGAACGGCGCGCGGCGAACCCCACATCTGGACGAGGGACCACAACGTCACCGCGCCCACGCCATCGAGCGCCCGCAACGTCAGCCACGCCCGAAGGTCCGTCTCATTCATGATGGCGCGCGATGAAGGACGTCACGCATCAGGCGGCCTGGAGCCAGCCTTCAGCACGTACCGCAAGAATTACAGCAGCGCAATGTCATACTGCTCGACGTGCAACGTATTGTCGCCCGCGATGATGATTTTGGCGCCGGACTGCCGCTCGAGGTCCTCGAGGCCATGACGCTCCTCGTCCTGCAGCACGTTGGCGACGTTGGGATGCGCCCCGACCACAATGCGCTGGGCATCCTGTCCGCGACCCAAGCGGCGCAACTCGCGGAATATATCGTAGGCGACCGTTGTCGGCGACCTGGTATAGCCTCGCCCGTCGCAATAGTGGCAGGGCTCGGACATCGCCCGCAAGATGTCTTCGCGCACACGCTCGCGCGAGATTTCAATCAAACCCAAATCAGAGATGCGGGAGATTCGTGTCCGCGCCTTGTCCGCCGACATCGCGTCGACCAGGGCGTGGTAGACCTTATCGCGGTTGCGCTCACGTTCCATGTCGATAAAATCGACGATGATGATGCCGCCGATCCCGCGCAACTTGATTTGATAGGCGATTTCTTTGGCCGCCTCCAAATTGTTGCGCAGGATCGTCTCTTCCTGATCTCGTTTCCCGACGAAGCGTCCCGTATTCACGTCGATGACGGTCATCGCTTCCGTGTGGTCGATGACGATATACCCGCCAGACTTGAGCCATACCTTACGGCTCAACGCTCGCGAGATCTCTTGCTCCACGCCGAGATGCTCGAAAAGCGGCTCCTGCTTTTCGTACAAATGGATGCGGGACGTCAGCTCCGGCAAGAACCGGTTGACGAAGTCACGGATGGTCTCGAACTCCGGCCGCGAATCGATCCACAGCCGGTCGACTTTCCGCGAAAACATGTCGCGCACGACGCGCAAACTGAGGGACAGGTCCGCGTGGAGCACCGAGGGCAGCTCCGGGCGTTCCCGCTTGGTCAGGATGTCCTGCCAGAGGACGTGCAAGAACTCCACGTCGGCGCGCAGATCCTCCTCGCGCACACCCTCGCTGACGGTCCGAACGATGTAGCCGCATCCGGGTTTCCGCAGCTGCCGCATGATGTCCTTGAGACGGCCGCGCTCTTCGTCCTTGGAGATCCGGCGCGACACACCAATGTGGTCCACGCCGGGCATGAAGACCAAGTACCGACCGGGGAGCGACACGTAGCCCGTCACCCGCGGCCCCTTGGTGCCGATGGGCCCCTTGGAAATCTGCACCATGATCTCCTGCCCTTCGGAGATCAGTTGTTCGATCGGCTTCACCCCTTGCCGCTTGGGTTTGGGGACTTCCGGCCCGTGGTCCTCATCCTCGCTGTCGAATAGCGTCTCGGGCGCCCCCTCCTCCGTGCACACGTCCGACGCATGCATGAAGGCCGATTTTTCCAGGCCCAAATCGATAAAGGCCGCCTGCATACCCGGCAAGACCTTCGCGATGCGCCCTTTGTAGATGTTCCCGACGAAATCTTTATGTTTGGCCCGATCACTGAACAAGTCGGTGACCACGCCGTTGTCAAGCACGGCAACCCGGGTCTCTTCCCGAGCCACGTTAATGGCAATCTCTAACCCCATACCGTATCCCTCTCATCTGCGCTCCCCCAACCACCGTGGTCAAGCCCGGGATCGAACTCGAGCCATGCCGAGCCAGAGCCCGGACCCTCAACCATCAGTCGCGATGGGAACGCGGTTACACACAAATCGTTGCACGCCATGGACCGTTCAGCAGGAGCGCGGTTCGACCGTCGATGCTCCTCTGGCTGGTCATGGCACCTTAGTAAAACAGAGCCAATCGTCGTCGTTTGACGTTTAACAGCAATCCCAACGACGCCAACATCATGATCGTGGCGCTTCCGCCGTAGCTCATCAGCGGCAGCGGAATGCCGACGATGGGAAACATCCCCGCCGTCATTCCGATGTTCACCACGACACAAAAACACAACATGGCCACCACCCCGGCAGCCAGCAGCGATCCCAGCAGATCTTTCGCCCGTAGCGCAATTTCGACCGAGAGCAAGATGAGAATGACGAACAAGATGAGCAACAGCATCACCCCGGCAAACCCCCACTCCTCGGCAAACACCGCAAAGACGAAGTCCGTATGCCCCTCGGGCAGAAATTTCAGTTGGCTCTGCGTTCCGCCGTACAGCCCTTTGCCCAGGAGTTCGCCGGAGCCGATCGCAATTCTGGACTGCAGCGCATGATACCCCTTGCCACCCGGATCGTAGTCGGGATCGACGAAACTCAAGACACGCTGCCGCTGGTAGTCATGCAGCGAGGTCCACATGATCTCCCAGGCGAAAGGGAACAGCATCAGCGAAAACAACAAGATGATCCCCACGGCTTTCGACCGCATGCCGACCACCAACAGCATCGCCGCATACACCGCGAGAAAACTCAGGCCGCTTCCCAAATCCGGCTGCTTGAGGATCAGCAACAGGCCGGGCAACATGATCGCCCCCGGAATCAGTACCCGTTGCATCCAGCCAGTCCGTGGCGCGGCAGCATAGTAGGTCGACAAGACCAGGATGAGCACGAGCTTCGCGAACTCGGACGGCTGAAACGCGAAGGGCCCGATGGAAATCCAGCGTTGCGCGCCGTGACTCGATCGCCCCATGAAGGGAACGACGAGCAACATCAGCAACACCGCGCCGTATAAGAGATAGGAGAGACGGGCGATCTTATGATAATCCACCAGGAGCATGCTGACAAACGCGCCCGATCCCACCAGGATCCACAGGAGCTGCTTCACGTACAGCGGGACGCCATCCGCCTGGGTGTAGGTGACGCTGTAGATGGACAGCACGCCCAACCCCAGAATGCCGGCAATGACGGCGATGAACTGCCAGTCGAACCCGTCGAAGCGACGCTCATCCATCATCCGGTTGATCACAGCGACGCCCTCGCTTTGGACGACGGCACCACCGGCGGAGGCGGGGGGAGACGGTGCTTCAGAATTGGCGCTTTCGGCGGGAGCGTGTAGTAGGCCTCGATCACTGCCTTGGCGAGCGGAGCGGCCGCCGAGCCACCATGTCCCATATGCTCCGCCAACACCGCCACCGCGATGCGGGGCGCTTCCGTCGGCGCATAGGCGACAAACCAGGCGTGGTCGCGGAACTTCTTCGGAATCTCACTCTCAGGGCCGGTTCGCAACGCCGCCGTTTGTGCCGTTCCGGTCTTGCCCGCAATCGACACTATGGGTGAGGCCGAACGTGCCGCCGTGCCGTGCGTCACGACGCCGGCCAGCCCCTTCTGAATGGCCTTCAACGTCTCGGGTTTCAACGCCAATGTCTCGCGGGCCACGGCCGGCATTTCCTGGAGCTGCCCGGTCGTCCGATCCATGACCGCCTGAAGCAAGCGGGGGCGATAGGACACGCCGTTGTTGGCCACAATCCCGACGAGGGAGGCCATCTGCAGGGGCGTCACCGTCACGTAGCCCTGGCCGATCGAGACCGAGATCGTCTCGCCGGGCAACCACTGTTCGTGCTTGACGCGCTCCTTCCACTGCGGCGACGGAACGATCCCGACGCGCTCCGAAGGCAGCTCGATCCCGGTTTCTTTGCCCAATCCGAACATCTTGGAAAACGTGGCGATCGCGTCGATCCCCATCCGCTGTCCCACCGTGTAGAAATACACATCGCAGGAATGCACGATGGCGTCATCGAGATCGACGCTCCCATGCCCGCCTTTCTTCCAGTCGTGAAACACGCGCTTCCCGAATTGATAGCCGCCGTTGCAGTGAATCGGCGTCGCGGACGTGACCGTGTGCGTCTCCAACGCCGCCGCCGCCATGACGATTTTGAACGTCGAGCCAGGGGGATACTGTCCTTGAAGGGCGCGATTCGTCAGCGGCCGGCGTTCGTTCTGAACGATCTCCTCCCACTGCTTGCCGGTCAATTCGCGCGACATCATGTTCGGATCGAAGGCCGGCCGGCTGGCCAACGCCAACACTTCACCGTTGGTCGGATCGAGCGCCACGATGGCGCCATCCTCGTCGCCCAAAAGATCCTCGGCCAGTTTTTGCAGACGTGAATCGATCGTCAGATACAGATCGTTGCCGGCCTGCGGCTTCTCCAACACCGTCGAACGTTTGGCATGGCCGAGCGCATCTACTTCCACACTCTTCTGCCCGAACTTCCCGCGTAGCACCTTGTCGAAGGATTTCTCGACACCGTATTGCCCGACCAAACTGCCCTGGTGGAGATCTTCGGCATCCGAGCGCTCGAGTTGCTCGGCCGACACCTCGCCCACGTACCCGATGAGATGGCCGGCGACCACGCCCCCCAGGTAGTTGCGTTGCGATTCGACTTCCACCATGACGCCCGGCAAATCGAGCTTGTGGGATTCGATCAGGGTCGCTTCCCGCAGCGTCAACCGATCCTTGATCTTCTTCGGAAGTTGGCGTGGACCTTTCGCCGCCATTTTCTTCTCGATGACGGCGGGGTCGAGGCCAATGAGGCCCGTTAATTTGGCCACCAAGGCGGGGCGGTCCTTCACGTCCTCCATCGACACGTAGAGGGTAAAACTCGGGACGTTGTTTGCCAACAGCACCCCGTACCGATCGTAGATCAGGCCTCGCGCCGGCTCCAACAAAACCGTGCGCATACGGTTGTTTTCCGACAAATCTCGGTAATAGACCCCGTCCCGAACCTGGAGGTACCACAAGCGCACACCTAGCAGGGCGATCACCAACAACAGCCCCACTTTCATGATCGCAAGCCGCCGCTGAACCTCGGCTAACTCAAGATCGGATGCGCCATACCCCATACCCAGATCCTCAACCCCCTACCACGATCGACGCAATCGCGTGACCACCACTTGCGGTGCTCCGAAAATCGGCAGCACCGTGGTCATGACCCAGAACACTCCAAGCGCCAACACCGCATCCAAGACGGCCTGCGGAAGCAGCAGCGTGGGAACGGCCAGCACGGCCTCCCAGAAATAGCCGCGCGCCAGATACAGAAACGCCAGCCCACTGCCAGTCGAGAGCAGTAACCCGCTAATGCCCACCACCAGCGGCGTCACTTGCACGACCTGCCGCCCGAAGAGCCCCGCTGCGATGCCCAATGCCCCCTTCGTAATCAAATTCGGGAAGGCGACCCCGGCGGAGAACAGGTCTTGGGCGAACCCTAACAGGACACCCATCAACGCCCCTTCGAGTTCGTCGGTGAGGAGACCGATTAGAACCACGGCCACCAGGACGATATCCGGTTCCACGTGCCGGATGCTGACATGACTCAACACCGTCGTCTGCAACGGAACCGCGAAGGTGATCAGGGCGGCATACACCCAGCCCTTCATGGGGTCGCCTTTCCTGGCTTCTTGCCGCCGAGTTGGAAGGTGTCCGGAGGCACGGCCTCCGGCAACTTGGTGATGACGAGGACTTCCTCCAGCTTGGAAAAGTCCACGGCGGCGTCGAGCTGGGCGATCTGAAAGAGATCGCCTTCCTCTTTCTCGATCTTTGTGACGATCCCGATGGGCAAGCCGCGGGGGAACCCTCCGACCAACCCGGAGGTCACGATCCAATCCCCGTCCCGCACGGTGGATAGCAGCGGGATGTATTTCATGCGAATTCCGCGCTGTGCCGTCCCTTCCACGATCCCCTCGTCGCGCGTGCGCTGCACCAGGCCGGCCAGGGCGTTGTTTGGATCGGTGAGCAACAGGACGACCGAGGTCGACGGAGTCGTCTTGACGACGCGCCCCACCACCCCCGACGGAGTGATGACGCCCATTTCCACCTGCACGCCTTGCGTTTCCCCCTTGTCCAACAGCATGGCTTGATACCAATTCGTGGCGTCCTTCCCGACGACTCGGGCGGCCACGCTCTGATACGCCTCCTGTTCCTTGAATTGCAGCAGCGCGGCCAAGCGTTGCCCCACAGCCGAGGCTTCGCGCAGCCGATTGTTCTCTTCCCGCAGCAGTTCGTTTTCCCGTTGGAGTTGCCGGTTGTCGTCGTGGACCGTTTGGAGCGAGATGTACCCGTCCCAAAGCTCGCCAATGGACCCGGTGAAGTGGGAAAACGCTTCAATCGGCCAGGCGAGGACTTGGCCCAGCGGCCCGCCGAATTGGAGCAATAGCCCTTGAGTCTGTGCTGGGAGAAGCAGCAGCAGGAGGAGGAGCAACGCAACCAGCCCCAGGACGAGACGCCTGGAACCGTATGTCAAACGAGCTATCGCCATCCGTCTACCGGATGGAACCGATCATCGGGTACTGCTGTACTGGGACATCACCGAGACTTTTCTGAGGAGGTCGAGTTCGTCGAGAATCTTCCCTACCCCCAGCACTACCGACGTCAGAGGATCGTCCACTGTAATGATCGGGAGATTGGTTTCCTCGCGCAAGCGCGTGTCCATCCCCTTCAGCAGCGATCCACCGCCCGTCAGCACAATGCCTCGATCGATGATGTCCCCGGCCAGTTCGGGTGGCGTGTTTTCCAACGCCACCTTGATGGCATTCACAATGGTCCCGATCGGTTCCTGTAACGCCTCACGGACCTCCGCGTCATCCACCACGAGCGTGCGAGGGATCCCGGAGATCAGATCCCTGCCCTTGATCATCATGGTCTTGCGCTCCTCGAACGGATACGCCGACCCAATTTCCACTTTGACCCGCTCGGCCATGTGTTCGCCGACGAGCAAGTTATACTTCTTCTTGATGTAGTTCATGATCGCGTCGTCCATGCGATCGCCCGCCACCTTCACGGACTCGCTGTAGACGATGCCGCCCAAGGAGATGACCGCGATATCCGTCGTCCCGCCGCCAATGTCCACCACCATATTACCCGACGGCTCGGTGATGGGAAGGCCGGCGCCGATCGCGGCCGCCACCGGCTCTTCGATCAGGTAGACCTCGCGCGCTCCGGCCAACTCGGCCGAATCCCGCACCGCCCGCTGTTCCACCTGAGTAATGCGGGACGGCACGCCGATGATAATGCGCGGACGGACGAAGGCGCTCCGGTTGTGCGCCTTCTGAATGAAATGGCGCAACATGCTTTCGGCCATCTCGAAATCGGCGATCACACCTTCCTTCATCGGTCGCACGGCCGTGATGTTGCCAGGCGTCCGGCCCAGCATCTTTTTCGCGTCCGCGCCGACCGCCAGGACTTTCTCCGTTTTTTTCTCGACGGCCACGACCGACGGCTCGTTCAGCACGATCCCGCGCCCGCGCACGTACACCAGCGTGGTCGCGGTTCCGAGGTCGATCGCCAGATCGTTCGAAAACCACCCCAACATATCGCTTCCGAGTCCCACGGCGCCCTCCTCACACCCGAACTCTTCATCCGGTCCCGGCCGGTTTATTCCGCACCGGGCCGATCGAGTCGATCTCCGTCCAAGACCTGTGTTTGAGCGAATTCATCGCCCAAGCGCAAGCCGCGTTCATTGCCTATCACCAGAAGCCCTTCGAATGCCGCCACTGCTGACGCCAGAATCCATCCGGCGTACGGAATCTGGAAGAGTAGAAAGAGTATCGCGAAAGGAAGATTTCTGATAATGGATTCCGAAAACGATGCAGGCTCGCGACGCTTGAGACTCCACGTGTGCAGACCGACGAGCCGCTTACCCAAGCTCCGCCCATCCGACATTCCATCCGCCGCGAGCAAATAGACGAGCCCGGCCAGAAATCCGACAGGAGGGACCGCCTGGTCGACGGCCGCGGCAATCAGCAGGTCTACACAGCGGGCAAGCGCCCGATTAAGAACGTGGGCCTTCGGGTAGACCCCAAGGGAAAACGAGCCGCGTGCCCGTTCGTCCTGAAGGATGGAGTGCTCTTCCAACTCAGTGGCAGTATAACAAATCCCCCAGGGCATCACAAACAAACTTACAGAATCTCCCCGAGGCCGACCGCGCCGCGCGCAGGCCCCCGCCTTGCCCCAATGCCGCAACATCAGTACAATGGCGCCGCCTGTCTTGGGCTCGGAGGAATCATGATCAAACTGCTGCGCGACGTCAACCACGACCACCCCTGGGTCCTGAAGGCCATGATGGGGGTCTTGGCCATGGCCTTCATCATCACGATGGGATGGTGGGGTTTCGGCGAGCAATCGTCCGACCACATCGCCACGATCGGCGATCTGCGGGTCGGCCAGGATGAATTCCGCCGCGGATATGAAAACGCCTATCGCTACTTTCGTGACAATACGCAAGGCGAGGTGAAGGAAGACACCATCAAGCAAATGGTCATGGACAACCTCGTCGACCTCCGGTTATGGCTCATCGTCGCCAAGGACATGGGGTTAAGCATCTCTCCCGAGGACCTCCGGGACCTCATTGTTAGCCGCCCGGAGTTTCAAAAGGATGGAAAGTTCGATCCCGATCTGTACCGCCAGTTGCTGGCTGCCAATCGCCTTACCCCGGCTTCCTTTGAATCCGCACAAGCCAACGAATTGCTCGCCAACAAGGCGCGGCTCATCGTCCGGGACTCCGTAGCTTTGACGCCCGCGGAGATTGCAGAAGCCGAATCGCTGTCGGCGCGGCAGACCCAGGGCGACAGTCCCAAGAAAAACACGCTGGTTCAGGACTTTCTCCTGCAGAAGCAGCAGCGCGCGCTCCAGGCTTACACTGACGCGCTCAAGAAACAGATTCCCGTCAAGATTCGCAAGGAAATGCTGTAACCAGCCCGCGTCTTTCGTATCTCGTATCTCGTCTTTTGGATGACGTCTTTGACTATTTCTTCTCCTCCATCTTGATCAGAGCTGTCAGCTAATGGCTGTCCGTTTAGTTCCGAAACGAAATACGCTTCACGTTTCACGATCCATTAGAGGATGAGCATCGCATCGCCATAGGAATAGAACCGGTACCGTTCCTGGACCGCCACCCGATACGCCTCGCGCATGAGATCGAGACCTGCGAAGGCGGAGACTAGCATCAGCAGAGTCGACTTGGGCAGGTGAAAATTGGTCAACAGCACGTCCACCACGCCAAACCGATAGCCAGGCGTCACGAACAACGCAGTTTTCCCGCTCCCCTCCCGCACCGTCCCATTGTCGGCTACCGATGATTCGAGCGTTCTGACGACCGTCGTGCCGATCGCCACGACTCGGCCGCCTCGGCTCCGACAGCCGGCAATCGCCTGAGCCGTTTCAGGTTGAATGGAAAATTGCTCCGGATCCATACGATGGTCCTCGATCTGCGCCGCGGCCACGGGTTTGAACGTGCCCGGCCCGACGTGCAGCGTCACGGTGGCCCACCCCATTTCACGCGCGCGCAACGCCGCCCTCAGGGAATCAGTGAAATGAAGACCCGCCGTCGGGGCGGCAATGGCCCCCTCCTCTCGCGCGAAACTCGTTTGGTACCACGTCCGGTCCTCGACGGACGGCGGACGTTTGATGTAGGGCGGCAAGGGCATCAGGCCGGATTCTTCCAGAATGGCACGCAGCGGTCGCGCAGACTCGATCCGGAGCACCGTTCCTCCTGCCCCACGCTCGGCAATCGTGGCCAGCGCATCAGGAGCAAGCTGCACTTGTTCGCCGACCTGGAACCGTCCCTTGACGAGCACTTCCCATGCATACGCATCCACGGGGCGCACGAACAACACGTCGAGCGCAGCGCCGTTCTTGACCCGCACCGCGGTGACACGAGCCGGCAACACTTTGGTATCGTTGGCAACGAGGAGATCGCCTGCACCCAGGAGATCCGGAAGGTCCCGCACGTGACGATGGCGCATGGCCCCCGTTGAACGGTCGACGACGAGCAGGCGGGCCGCGTCACGCGGTTCAGCCGGGCGCAGGGCGACCAGATTGGGGTCGAACGGAAACTCGAACGAAGACAGATCCATTAAGAGGTCGGAGACACAGGGGAGAGGTCGAGTTCCGAGACCGGCTTCAACTCAGTGCCGGGATAGTAATAGGAGAGGATCGTGTGGAACGGATAACCCAGTTCGGCCAGTTCTTTGGCTCCCCACTGACACATGCCGACACCATGCCCATTGCCGAATCCGCTGAAGATGAGATCCTGCGCGGCCGATTCGATTTCGAACCGTGTACTCGGCAACGTTGAATAGCCGACGGCCTTACGCAAATCTTCCCCCCGCAAGATCAACTCGCCGCCGGAGTGCAGGACGCGCAGCCGCGTGACACGACCAGCCCGGCTATAGCCGAACGGCGTGAGGCTGATGACAGTTCCAATCGGCATCCCCATCTGGCGCAAGTTGTGTTCAAGCTTGTCAAACGGCACACTCACGCGCCAGCGATAGTAGGGCGACGCGCTGTCGAACGGACAGTCGACTCCGCGCAGATACGGCAGGTCCTTGGACCAGACGTTGATGGCATCCTCGGTCGGGCCGGCGGCCGTCGACGAAAACGCGGCATAGATCGGCCGTCGCTGATGGCTGACAACCAGGCCTCCCGTGCTCTGCACCGCCTGCGCCACGCGCTCATCGACGCCACGTATGCCTTGATAGACCTGGTCTTGAGTGCCCGCCACCACATCGTACTCTCGTCCTGCGCTCAACGTCCGCTGATAGAGCGCATACGTCCGGGCCGCAACCGCCTGTGCCTTGAGCACCTCCGGGTGCCATGCCGCGTTCACTTCGCCGGGCACGACCCCCATCACATAGCTCTCCACATCCACCTCGTTGACGACCAACATCCCCCGGCCTCGCTGCCAGACCTGCAGGCCGCCCCGCACCTGCCAGCGCGTCACCGCCCCGGTCGCCCCGGCAATTGCAACGCCGCCGGGCGCGACCTTGGCCACGCCGCCGTTGCCCTGCACGGTCAATACCGTGAGCTGTGCCGCGGCACTCTCCACGGTCACGCGCTCCGTCACCCCGGCGCCGCCGTTCACCGTCACCCCGCGGGAACTGATGTTGAGCAGGACCGGGGAGGGCAACTCCTGCGTCTGTCCCTCCATGGTCTTGATCGTCAGCTTTCCATCCGCCTGGACCTCTACCCGCGCGACATCCTGCGCCACCAATACACGGATGGTCGGTGAAGCAGGAGCCGTCTCCGCGGCTGCACCTGTGCTAACGAGCCAGGCGCCCAGGAGGGCAGCCATCAGACCAACGCGCGAACCGATTGGAAAGTTCATCGTTTTCCCAAGAACGAGAGCAGGTACCAGAGCAGACTCAGCACGACGCTGACCAGGACACTCGTGGCGAGCGGAAAGTAGAAGGAATAATTGTCGCGCTTGATGGCGATATCGCCGGGCAGACGGCCCAGCCAGCCGAACCAGTCACCGGCCCCCGGCACCTTGCCGACCAACAAGAGGACGGCCCCCACGCCGGCGAAGACCGCGCCGACCAACAGCAGGAGACGCCCGATCCCGCCGAATTCATCCATGGGAACCCCTAGGCGATCAGCAGCTCGGCGATCTGCACGGCGTTGAGCGCCGCGCCTTTTCTTAGATTATCAGCCACGACCCAGAGGTTCAAGCCGTTGGTGATCGACTCGTCTTCGCGCACCCGGCCGATGTACACCTCATCTTTGCCCGACACGTCGAACGGCATGGGGTAGAGCTTTTTCGTCGGATCGTCGTACACAATAACTCCGGACATCTCCGCCAGCGCGGCGCGGGCCTCATTGGCCTTGAGCGGGCGCTCGAGTTCAACGTTGATTGCCTCCGAATGACAACGCAGCACAGGCACCCGCACTGTCGTGGCGGTGACGCGCAACTGCGGCAAGTCGAGAATCTTCCTGGTTTCGCGCGCGATCTTGACCTCTTCGGAACAATCTCCACCGTCGCTAAACGAGCCGATATGTGGAAGGAGATTGAACGCAATCTGATAGGGATAGACCTGGGTTTTGACCTCCTGGAAGGACAGGAGCGCTTTGGTCTGCTCCATGAGTTCGTCCATCGCCGCCGCGCCGGTCCCCGACACGGACTGGAAGGTCGTCACCACGACCCGTTTGACGCCCGCGGCCTTGTGCAGCGGCTTGAGCGCCATGACCAACGGCGTAGTCGTACAATTGGGAATCGCGACGATCCCGCGTTTCATACCGGCGAGGGCATGCGCGTTCACTTCGGGCACCAACAGCGGCACGTCTGGATCCATACGCCAGACCCCGCTATCGTCGATCACGACGACGCCTGCCGCGCCCAGTTTGGCTCCGTAGTCTCGGCTGATGGCGTCCGTCGCGGAAACGAAGGCGATGTCCACCCCGTCGAAGGAGGTCGACGCCGTCAGTTCCTCCACGGTCCATTCACGACCCTGACAATTCAGGACGTCCCCGGCCGACCGTTTGGACGCAAACAGCCGCAGCGACGCGAGCGGAAACTTGCGCTGCTCCAAGATTTCGAGGCTTTCCTTGCCGACCGCTCCCGTCGCGCCGATGACCGCCACGGTGTAGGCCTGTTTCCGTTTGAGCATGACGTCGAGATCCTTACGCGGCGGCAACGACCGCCCGAATTCGATGATTGAAGGTATCGGCGATGTAGATGTTCCCGTCCCTATCGACGGCCACGCCGAAGGGATAGTTCAGACTGGCTTCCCCGGCCGGACCGCCATCCCCGCCGTACCCGGCCGATCCGGTGCCGGCCACGCGCGTGATGATCTTCTTGCGACAGTCCCAGCGTCGAATCAAGTGGCTGTCCGAATCGGTGACATAGAGATGGCCCGCCGCATCCAGCGCGATGGCATGCGGGCGTGACACATTGGTGGACCATTCGTTCGCAAGCCCCTGAAACTTGTACTGGCTCCCGTCACCCACGACGGTCCGGATCGTGCCGGCATCGGGATCAACCGCGCGAATTCTCCCGTTGAAGGTATCAGCGATGTACAACGTGCCATCCGGTCCGACCGTTAACCCACTAGGACCGGCGAGCGACGCCTCGGTCGCGGGTTGGCCGTCGCCGTTATAAGCCGCCTCGCCCGTCCCTGCGACGGTCGTGATGACGCCAGTGGCGAGATCCACCTTCCGCACGCGGTTGTTGCTCTGGTCGGCGATGTAGAGCCACCCACGCCGATCGTCCACGGCCACGGCGTTTGGCTCGTTGAGCGCCGCCGAAGCTCCCGGTCCGCCGTCTCCCGAGCAGCGAGGATGTCCGGTTCCCGCGAGCGTCCTGATTTGTCTCGTTGCCGGATCGACCGACCGTACCCGATGATTCATCGTATCAGCGATGTAGAGGGTGCCGTCCCCTCCAACGGCGACTCCAGAGGGAAAATTCAGCGCCGCCTGCGTCGCCGGCCCGCCGTCCCCGTAGAATTGGATCTGCCCCCGCTCCATCTTGCCCGTCACAAACCTCACGGTCCCGCTGAGGTCCGACACCTGCACATATCGATCCGGCTTGTGCTCGGCCGGCTCGCCCAGGAGATCTTCGGCCTCCGTCGATCGCGAAGAAGCTTCCTGAGGCGTTCCGACGCCGCCGGAGATCGCCGCCGGACTGCCACTGCGCGGCGCACCCGCGACCGTCGACATCGCGCCGGTTCGCGCATCGACTTTTCGGATGAGGTGATTTTCCGCATCCACGATATAGAGGTGGCCCTCGCGATCGACCGCCACCCCCTTCGGCTCATTGAGACTCGCGGCGACGGCGGCCTGTCCGTCCCCGGCATAGTCCGGCTCGCCCGTGCCGGCCACGGTGACGATCGTCCCGGATTGCAACGAAGCAGAGCGCATAGTCCTACGACGCCATCACATTCCGCACGATCGCGTCACCCATTTCGGTCGTGCCCACTACCCGTGCGCCGGGTCCGGCGATGTCCTTCGTCCGAAATCCGAGATCCAGCGTTCGCACGATGGCGGTCTCAATGGCGACCGCTTCCTTGTCGAGTTGAAAACTGTAGGACAGCATCATGCCGACCGAGGCAATCGTGGCAATGGGGTTGGCGATGTTTCTTCCGGCGATGTCGGGAGCGCTGCCATGAATCGGCTCGAACAGCCCGACCTGCGCCCCAATACTCGCCGAGGGCAACATGCCGATCGACCCCGTGAGCATGGCCGCTTCATCGCTGAGAATATCGCCGAACATGTTGTTACAGAGGAGCACGTCGAATTGCCGCGGGTTGCGCACCAGTTGCATCGCGCAGTTGTCGACGTAAATGTGGCTCAACTCCACGTCGGGATACTCCTTGTGGACCTCGGTGACCACGCGCCGCCATAACTCGGACGATTCCAGCACGTTGGCTTTGTCGACTGACATGACTTTCTTCCGCCGCTTGCGCGCCGCGTCGAAGGCCACCTTGGCGATCCGCCGGACTTCCTCGGTCGTGTAGACCTCAGTGTTGACACCCCGTTCCCCGGTCGGCGTCTTCTCGATCCCCTTGGGTTTCCCAAAATAGATGCCGCCGATCAACTCGCGCACGACCAACATGTCGATGCCTTCGATCACTTCTTTTTTCAAGCTCGAGGCGTCGGCGAGGGCGGTGTACAGCTTGGCGGGCCGCAGGTTGGCATAGAGCCCCAGCGCTTCGCGGAGGCCGAGCAGGGCGCGCTCCGGCCGGAGGCTGTAATCCAGCCCCTCCCATTTCGGCCCACCGACCGCACCCAGCAACACCGCATCGCTCTGTTTGGCGACCGTGAGCGTCTCCTTCGGCAACGGCACGCCGATCTTGTCGATGGCCTGGCCGCCCACGTCGCCCGCCGTGAACTCAAACGTGTGGCCGAATTTTTCCCCGACGGCCTTGAGGACCTTGACCGCCTCGGGCACGACTTCACGCCCCACTCCATCTCCGGCTAACACTGCGATCTTTGCCTTCACAGGCTTGTCTCCCTCTGCTTGCTCAGTAACATACCTTCGCCATTGCAATGTTCAGTTTTCAATGTTGAATGTTCAATTGAGCATTGACCATTGAGCACTGAACATTTCCGCACCATACGCACCACCAGATACACGACTACTCGAGGACTTCCTCTTCCTCAGCCTTCCAGGGCGGATCAACCAGGCACAGGAACTCGATCGCCTCTGTCCCGGTGTTTTCCACGCTCTGCTTGGCGCCCGGCGGGACATACACGACGGTCCCCGCCGAGATTGGGCGTGACTCGTCCTCCAGCAGAAAGCGCCCGCTTCCGGCCAGAAAGTAGTAGACCTCCGATGAGGCCAACCGGTGCCACTTGCTGCGCCGCCCAGCGTCGATGAAGCCATGCGCCAGGCTGTAGCCCAGCTTGAGATCGTGCTTGGCAGGATGGAAGAGTTCCCGCAGGCGGGTATGGTCCCCGGCCAAAAACTCGGGACGATCCCCCAGCGACACCCTGAACATAGCCGTCAGTCCCCCGCAGGCCGGTCACTGTACCTGCCGAGTCTCAGCTAAATCAAGTTGACCTTCTGGAGCCCCGCAGCGTCCTTTGCCGCCCAATAGGCCAGCTTATTCACGGCATTGAGGTACGCCTGGGCCGAAGCCACGATGATGTCCGTATCCGCCCCGTGACCGGTTACGATCCGGCCATTCTCCTCGAGCCGGACGGAGACCTCGCCCTGGGCGTCCGTCCCCCCGGTGATGGCCTTGACGGCATACATCAGGAGCTTGGCCTTGGTGCCGGTCATGCTGGCGAGCGTGCGGAACGCGGCATCCACCGGGCCATCTCCGTGGCCGGTTTGCTTCACCATGACGCCGTCGATGTCCAGCTCTACCGTCGCGGTCGGAACCTTCCCCGTCCCGCTGGCAACCTGGAGCGAGCGCAACACCACCCGCTCGGACAGCTTGGCCAATTCATCGGAGACAATGCTTTCCAGATCTTCCTCGAACAGCTCCTTCTTCTGGTCGGCCAGCTTCTTAAACCGCTCGAAGGCATGGTTGATCTCTTCGTCCGTGAGCTTATACCCCAACTCTTCGAGCCGTTGGCGAAACGCATGGCGGCCGGAGAGCTTGCCCATCACCATCTTGCTGTCGACGAGACCGATCGATTCCGGCCGCATGATTTCGTACGTGGTCTTATCTTTCAGCAGGCCGTCCTGGTGGATCCCCGAAGCATGCGCAAACGCATTGGCGCCGACGATCGCTTTGTTCGGCTGGACCACCATACCCGTGATCTTGCTGACCAAGCGGCTGGTCTTCATGATTTCTTCGGTATTGATCCTCGTATCGGCGCCGTAGAACGCACGCCGGGTGCGCAGGCCCATCACGATTTCTTCCAACGACGTGTTGCCCGCACGCTCGCCGATGCCATTGATCGTACATTCGACCTGCCCGGCGCCCTCACGTATGGCCGACAGGGAATTCGCCACCGCCAATCCCAAATCGTTGTGGCAATGGACCGAAATCACGGCCTGCTTGCTGTTGGGGACCTTTTCGCAGATGCCTCGGATCAGCTGGCCGAACTCCCAGGGCACGGCATACCCAACCGTGTCCGGGATGTTGACGGTGCCGGCGCCGGCTGCAATGACCGCTTCGATGACCTCGTAGAGATAGGCCGGCTCCGAACGGCTGGCGTCCATCGGGGAGAACTCGACGTCGTCGACGTAGCCGCGCGCCCGCTGGACCATCTCCACGGCCCGCTTGAGCGCCTCGGCCCGCGTCATCCGGAACTGGTGCTTGAGATGAATATCCGACGTCGACAGAAACGTGTGGATGCGCACCTTCGGGGCACCCTTCAAGGCCTCCCACGCACGATCGATGTCTTCCGGCCGCGCACGCGCCAGGCTGCAAATGGTGGACCCTTCCACCTCATTGGCAATGCGGCGGACGGCCTCGAAGTCCCCAGGAGAGCTGTACGCAAACCCCGCCTCGATGATGTCGACGCCGAGGCGCGCCAGCTGCTTCGCGACCATCAGCTTCTCTTCGACGTTCATGCTGGCACCCGGCGATTGCTCCCCGTCGCGCAACGTCGTATCGAAAATGCGAATCAGGCGTGTGGTGTCCATGGGTGATCTCCTCTAAAAGCACAAAAGCCTTCGCCCCTCAGGGACGAAGGCTCCAGTCGGAAGCGCTCCGCGGTACCACCCTGCTTCGATGTCGCGCGCCCAACGCGCACGGACATCCTTCATTGCCCCGTTTCGTGGGGAACTCGGAATCTGCTACTCGGGGTTCACAGATTCGGCTCGGAGGCGAGTTCGGAAGCTGACCGGCTAGTTTTCACCCACCACTAGCTCTCTCAATTCGGTCGAGGCTGCCTACTACTCCTCGTCGTCGCCCTACCCTTACGGTTTCGACTCTACCAAAGATCCCGGCTGTTTGCCAGTCGGCTTTGCAAAGGGCTTCATCACCATCGCCGCCAGCCGCCCGACGATGCCCGAAAGGGCATAGCCGGCGCACACCACGAACAGCATCACTTCCGGCCAGGCAGCGATCAACATCAACCCCAATACGATCCACACCAGATAGTTGAATCCCCGCCAGCCCTGGAACTTCAAATCCTTGAAGCTCCGATACTTGAGCGTGCTCACCATGAGAAACGCCAACACCAGCGTCATCATGAGAATCAGCAAGGGCTTCACTTCCTTGCCGAGTTGGGTGATATGCGCATCAAAGATAACCATGGTGGCGACCACACTGGCCGCGGCGGGAATGGGCAGCCCCATGAAATAGCGGCTCTCGGACGTCGTCGAGATGACGTTAAATCGAGCCAAGCGCAACGCCCCGCAGGCCACATAGGCGAACATCACGGCGGCCCCCAACATCCCCTGCTCACGGAGCGCCCAGGCATAGATCAGGAACCCAGGGGCCACGCCGAACGACACCACGTCGGCGAGCGAATCGTATTCTAGTCCGAACTGGCTAGTGCCTTTCACCCAGCGGGCCGACTTCCCGTCCAGCATGTCAAAGATCAGCGCCACCAGGATCGCGATCGCGGCGTGCAGATGGTTGCCGTCGAACACGGAGAGGATGGCGTAGAGTCCACAGAACAGGTTCCCCGTGGTCAACAGATTGGGAAGGATGTAGACCGCCTTTCCCCGCCGTTCGCTCTTCGAGAGCACGTTTCGAATCGCCATGGTCAGCTCAGCTCCGCGACAATGGTTTCCCCGCCTTTGACACGGTCCCCCACCGCTACCTTGACTGTACTCTGTATCGGCACAAAGAGGTCCATCCGTGAGCCAAATCGGATCAGGCCATAGCGCTCGCCCTTGGCCACCTGCTCGCCAGGTTGTGCCCAGGACACGATCCGGCGCGCGATCAACCCCGCCACCTGGACGCAGAGGAGCTTCACACCCTGCGCCGTCTTCAAACAAAGGGCATTCTGCTCGTTCTGCAACGTCGCTTCCGGCTTGTTGGCCGGCACGAACTTACCCGGCTGATAAATGACGTTCTCGATCGTGCCCGCAAACGGCACTCGGTTGATGTGGACGTTGAAGACGTTCAGAAAGACGCTGATCCGAATGCTCTGATCTTTGAGATAACGCGGCTCGAACTCGCGGTCAATGGCGACGATTTTGCCATCGCCCGGGGACACGACCGCATTCGCCTGCGCCGGGATCGTCCGAGCCGGATTCCGAAAGAACCAGGCCGTGAAGAGGGTCAGCCCGCCCAAGAGGCACGTCGGGAACGTCCACCCGGCCAGCCACGCCACAAGTGTCCCCGCGCCCGCCCCACCGACGAAGGGCACGCCCTCACGCGCTATGGGTACTCCAACGGCACGATCGGCCATCGATTAATTTTTGGCCTTGTCCACGAGCTTGCCCTTTTTGAGCCAGGGCATCATGGCGCGGAGCTTCCCCCCCACCTCTTCGATGGGATGCGCCTCGCCTTTGGCCAATAACGCATTATACACCGGACGGTTCGCTTGATTCTCTAAAACCCATTCTTTTGCAAACTGACCGCTTTGGATTTCGCCGAGGATCTTCTTCATCTCTTTCTTGGTCTCGTCCGTCACCACTCGCGGGCCGCGGGTAATATCGCCGTATTTGGCCGTCGTGCTGATGGAGTAGCGCATGTTGGCAATGCCGCCCTCGTAGATCAGATCCACGATTAGCTTCACCTCATGCAGACATTCGAAATAGGCCATTTCCGGCGAATAACCGGCTTCCACCAGCGTTTCGAACCCATTCTGGATCAGCGCCGTCAGGCCACCGCACAGCACAACCTGCTCGCCGAAGAGGTCCGTTTCGGTTTCCTCCCGGAAGGTCGTCTCGATTACACCGGCGCGTCCGCCCCCGATGGCGCTGGCATAAGCCAAGCCCACCTGCCGCGTGGTGCCACTTGGGTCCTGATGGATCGCGAGCAAACAGGGCACGCCACTGCCCTTCGTATATTCTGACCGAACGAGATGGCCCGGACCCTTCGGTGCCACCATGAACACGTTGATGCCGGCTGGAGGCACAATCTGACCAAAATGAATGTTGAAGCCGTGCCCGAATGCCAGATAGGCGCCCGGTTTCAGATTCGGCGCGATGTGCTGCTTGTAGATCGCCGCTTGCTGCTCGTCCGGAGCCAAGATCATCACAACATCGGCCGCCTTCACCGCATCGGCCACCGGCATGACCTTGAGTCCGCTGGCCTCCGCCTTTTGCCACGAGGCGCCTTCGCGCAAGCCGACGACGACGGAAACGCCGCTCTCCTTGAGATTGAGCGCATGGGCGTGCCCCTGGCTGCCATACCCGATCACGGCCACTTTACGATTGCGAATCTGCTGAATGTCGGCGTCTTTGTCGTAATAAATCTGCATGGGAGACTCCTCAGTTCAAGACGGACACATAAGGGTTGTCGGACACGGCCGGGCGAGTGCCCTCGAGCGGCTATTCCCTGGCAACTTTCTTGGCCGCGGGTGCCGCAGCGCGCACCGGCTCACGCGCAATGGCCACGCGCCCTGTTCGGACGATCTCTTTGATCCCCAGCGGCTGCAAGAGATTGATGATGGCCTCGATCTTCTTCGGATCGCCCGTCACCTCGATGGTGTAGGTGCTGGGCGTCGAATCGATCACGTTGGCGCGAAAGATGTCCGCGATACGCAAGGCCTCAGCCCGATCCTCTTGCTTCGTGTGCACCTTAATGAGCGCCGTTTCGCGCGAGACGAATTCGCTCTCGTTCAGGTCGACGACCTTGATGATGTCGATCAGCTTGTTGAGCTGCTTGACGATCTGTTCGATGATGCGCTCGTCGCCGCTCGTCACAATCGTCATCTGCGACATCGAAGGATCGAGGGTCGGCGCGACCGACAGACTTTCGATGTTGAACCCGCGGCCACTGAACAGGCCGGCGACCCGGGACAACACACCGAACTTGTTTTCAACTGTCACTGAGATAATGTGTTCCATTTTCGCGCTTTCGCAATCTTCAATTTTCAATGTTCAGTGCTCAATTGATGCCAATTGAACATTGTGAATCGAACACTGGGAATTATCCCGTTACGCAGTCAACACCGTGTCCTTGTCTTCCGGGACTGCTTTGCCGGCCGCTTCGGCCTTCTTCTTCAATTCGGGCGAATCCTTCAGAAGCATTTCGTGATTGCACCCGCCGGCCGGAATCATGGGATAACAATTCTCGAACTGGAACACCGGCACATCCAGGATGCAGGGCTTGTCGATCGCCATCATCTGACGAATCGCATCGTCCAACTCGGACACCTTCGAGGCTCGGATGCCCACGGCCCCATAGGCCTCCGCCAGCTTCACGAAATCCGGCGAGGTGCCAAGATCGCTGCACGCATAGCGCCCTTCGTAGAAAAGGTCCTGCCACTGTCGGACCATCCCGTGGAACCCATTGTTGATCACGACGATTTTCACCGGGAGCTTGTGTGCAACCGCCGTCGCCAACTCCTGCGTGTTCATCTGCACACTACCGTCCCCGGCCACGCAGAGGACGAGGCGATCGCGAAAGGCCGCTTGTGCACCCATCGCTGCCGGGAAACCAAACCCCATCGTGCCCAGTCCGCCCGAGGTCAGCCACCGATTCGGCTGCGCCAACTTGAAATATTGGGCCGTCCACATTTGGTGCTGCCCGACGTCGGTGGAGACGATCGGATCCCGGTCCTTCGTCAAATCATAGAGCCGCTTGATGACGTGCTGCGGCTTGATCTTCCCGTTCGTGTCCTGCTCATAGGCCAACGGATGCGCCTGCTGCCAGTCCTTGATTTGGTCCCACCAGGGCTTACGCAAGGCCTTCTGCTCGCCGTTCACCGTCACGCGCAGCATCTGAATCAACTCCTGCAGCACGCGCTTACAGTCGCCGACGATCGGAATGTCGACGTGAATGTTCTTGCGGATCGACGTCGGATCAATGTCGATATGGATGATCTTGGCGCCAGGACAAAACTCCGCGACTTTCCCCGTCACGCGGTCATCGAACCGGGCTCCCACCGCGATGACCAGATCGGAATAATGCATGGCCATGTTCGCCCAGTAGGTGCCGTGCATGCCTAGCATGCCCATGGAAAGCGGATGCTCGCCTGGGAAGGCGCCAAGGCCCATCAGGGTCATATCGACCGGGATCTGCGTCAGCTCGGCCAGCTCCAAGATTTCCTTGGACGCCCCCGAGTACACCGCCCCACCGCCGACGTAGAGGATCGGTTTCTTGGCCTTGGAGATCGCCTCCGCCGCCTGCTTGATCTGCCACTTGTTGCCGTCGTACGTCGGATTATAGCCGCGGATTGACACCGACGACGGGTATTGAAATTCCGTCTTGTTCATCGACACGTCTTTCGGAATATCGACCAACACCGGCCCTGGGCGCCCCGTCGTGGCGATGTAGAACGCCTCCTTGATGGTGACGGCGAGGTCGTTCACGTCCTTGACCAGGAAGTTGTACTTGGTGCAAGGCCGGCTCAGTCCCACGTTGTCGGCCTCTTGGAAGGCGTCGTTGCCGATGAGGCTGGTCGGCACCTGTCCGCTGAAACAGACCACCGGCACGGAATCCATGTAGGCGTCAGCAAGCGCGGTAATCACGTTGGTCATGCCGGGGCCGGAGGTCACGAGGCACACGCCTGCCTTGCCGGTCGCCTTGGCGTACCCCTCGGCCATATGGCCTGCCCCCTGCTCATGCCTCGCGAGGATGACTTCGACGTCCTTCTGCTGATGCAACGTATCGAAGATCTTCAAGACGACCCCGCCGGGGAGCGCAAAGATGGTCTTCACGCCTTCCCGCTTGAGGCATTCGATGAAGATTTCGGCCCCGGTGAGTTTCATATCGACCCCCCTCTCGGCGCGACACCCGTCATGCAGCCACTACGACCCGTCGCGCAGGTGAGTTGCGAATCGTGAAAAAGTTTGTGGAAAAATAATGACTTAAGATGGGGATAGTACCACCAGGGGGTGGCTGGAATCAATACGGCCATCTGTCGCAAGTCCCTCTCGGCCTGGACCTCCTTGAGATCGGCTCGGGACTCCCAATTGCCTCTTCCGCGTGCTACTGTCGCGCGTGATGTCCGCCCCGCACTCGACTCGCGTCACGATCCTTTCGCGTCGCGGCTGCTACCTCTGTGACGTGCTCTTTCGCCTGGCCCAACGCATGGAGGGCGAACTTGGCCTAGCCGTCGCCAAGCTCGATGTTGACGACGACCAGCGCCTCCACGATATGTACGGCGAGCGGATCCCCGTGGTGTTGGTGGACGACGTGGAGGCCTGTGCCGGGAAGGTCACAGAACCGGAACTACGGCGGGCCATCGAACAGACGAGAAAAAGAGCGCGGGGGAGAGGGCCTATAAGCCGGATTCTGTCCCGCCTTGGCATGACGCCTCGGCGAGGATGATCATTTCTCTAGGCGGCGCGTCACCACGCCGCTCGAGCGACCTACCCGAGGACTTCGGCCGGGCCAGCCTTGTCGCGCGCGAGGCGCGATCGTCCCCCTATTTGATCTTGCTCCGGGCGACGCTTGCCGTGCCGGTGGTGTTGCCACCTCCCGCGGTGGGCTCTTACCCCACCGTTTCACCCTTGCCTGAGCTCGCTTGCGCAAGCCATCGGCGGTTTGTTCTCTGTGGCGCTTGTGTCGGATTGCTCCGCCTGGGTGTTACCCAGCGCCCTGCCCTGGGAGTCCGGACTTTCCTCCAGCCGGCTTGCGCCGACCAGCGACCACCCAGCCTTCTCCCCCGCGCGATTCGCATTATATAGGGCCGGCTGGGGGCAAGGCAAAGTCGCCGCGGCGAGAAGCGGATGGGCGATGCTTGATCGCTGACGAGGCATGCGACCGCGGATAGTCTTTACCTCAGACCATGGGCCATATGCCATCAGCTCTTACGCTGCCAGCGCCGAACGCCAGAGATCCAGGCGTGTCCCAAGTCCCGCCTGTGTAATGTACCCCACATCAAGCAGCGGCGGGTCCGCATGGGGGTGTCTCTCTTCATGATCACAGGAGTTGGCCACGTGAATCGCCGCCAGGATGGAGAATCCCGGCTGGAGACAGGACATCGGTTCGTGGTGAAAGGCCACAGCCTCGACGATGGCATCGCGCAGCCCCCACTGCCCGAGCAGATAGGCGCCCACCTGCGCGTGGGTCGCCCCGAAGATCTCGCGTTCCGCCTGGATCGTCGTGATGCGCTGGTCTCTTGCCAAGGTGGACGCCTTGGCGCACTCGGCCGGTAGGTTCGCTTGCAGCACCAGTCCTCCGACGTCGTGCAGAAGGCCGGCCAGGAACGAGCTGTCGATCACCAGACTGCCGACGTTTTCGAGCGAGGCGACCGCGCGCGCATGTGTGGCGACCGCGAAGCCATGGCGCCAAATTTCCTCCAGCTCCGGCTGCGACGTCTTGCCGCCCCGTACTTCGTGGCACACTTTGAATCCCAGCACCATCGACTTGACGTTTTCGATGCCGAGCATCGCGACGGCTTGAGCCGGGTTGGTGACTTTCGACCGGGAGTTGAAGTACACGCTATTGGCCACACGCATCAGGCTTGCGGTCATGGTCGGATCCTTCGAGATGATTTTCGCGACATGGTCGGCCGAGCTGTCCTGCGACTGCAGTACCTCCAGCAGATCCTCATAGAGCGAGGGGATCGTCGGCAGATCGCGCAGCCCCTTCACGAGCCGTTCGACCGTCTCGCTGGACACCTGATCACGCAACGCCCGAGCCCGGGCGATCGACGCGCGCAACATGGCCGGCGTCAACGGTTTCGGCAACACTTGGTGCGCAATCTTCTGGGCATGGGTGATCGTCTGCTGGTCCGCGGCCCCGGAGAACGCGATACGGATCGTGTACGGGTATTTCGCCTTGACCTCGTAGAACAGTTGGATCCCGCTCATCCCGGGCAGGTGAATGTCGGACAACACCACGTCGTACGTGGATTGCGCGAGCCGCTTGAGCGCGTCCTCCGCGGTGAGCACGAACTCCATCTCCCATTCATTGGCCAACGCCCGTAGCGACATCTGCAGAAAATCCAATACCCACTGCTCGTCGTCCACGCAGAGTAACTTTTTCACACGTCCTCCCTTACGACTGTTGGAGGCGGTAGGTTGGAGGTCGGGAACCGCCCCTTCAGCGCCGTGCCCGTTCACTTCACACTCTCGCTCTCACAGCTCCTACCCGTCCTCCGATCGCCTCCCACGTAAAACCAGCCGCCTCCAGCAGGTTGTGAAGCGGGCACACCCTACTCCTCTTTTCGGCTATGGCAGACAAAACTTGACCGATTGATTGGAATCTGAGGAATACCTGGTGAGGCATCCCGATTGACCTGGTGAACGCCTAGCGAGCGAGGTGGGACAGCAGGATGATGGTCCACACCGCCGCCGTGGTGAGCAGGGCGAGGAAGACCGCGGCACTGCCGAGATCCTTGGCTAGTCCAGCGAGCGGGTGAGATTGCGAGGTGATGAGATCGGTGAGCGTCTCAATGGCGGTGTTCAGCAGCTCCGTGATGAGAAGCAGGCCAAGACTGCCGATGAGCAACACGCGTTCAACAGCATTGTCGCCAACCACCCAGGCCAATGGAGCCAGCAATACCGCCAGCACGACCTCCTGTCTGAAGGCCGCCTCTCTCCGCCAGGCTCCCTTGAGCCCGCGCCAGGAGTACGTGGTCGCAGACCACAAGCGCTGGAGGCCCGGGGGCTGGGACTTGTCGGGGTGAAGCCGGTCGGATTCTGAAATCGTCATTTAGAGCCCTGCGGTCCTTTCGAAGGCCAGAAGCGAGACAGCACCCAGGGCACCAACCAACACAGGGCGGCGGTGAGGATCACATGGGAGAGAAAATGGGCCCCGCGCGCGATCTGGACGGTTCCCGCCAAGATACCTATGGGCAACACTGTCAGGCAGAGCGGCACCAGCCATCCTGGTTTCCAGCGGGCACTGCCATAGACCGCTGCGATCCACATAAAGCCCGACGCGGCATGCCCACTTGGCAGACATCGACCAGGTCCGGCGCCGTCGGGCGGAGTGGAGAACAACGGGAAAAACTCCGCGGTCCCTCCGAACTCCCTAAGGCTCCAGGGACAGCTATGCCCGGAGAAATTTCGTAGCACGGTCACCACCAACACACTGACGAGCGAGGCCATCAGAGTAAACAAGAGAAAGGCGCGCAGCGACTTGCCATCCATGTATGAAGAGGGGCGGAGAACGCTCCGCACCCATAGAAACGCCAAGGCGACCCAGCAGACGACTGCCAGCCACTTGAGGCCGCTATGCAGAACCGTTGACCACAACCAATGGTGCGTGAGGGGAAACGTACGCCGTTGCGGATCAAAAAACCAGTGGCTCGTCGTGAGGTCCAGAGAGGAGAGCCGGTTCGCAAAGCACGCGACCCCGATCAGGAGCAGGATCCCAAGCGGTTCATAGACCCGCCGCGTCAACCTTGTGAGGGCATCCCCGCCGAGCGTGGCAGGGCCTCCTGCCCACCGCGGGACTGTGCATGATACTTGAGGCCCCCGCGTTTCAATGCTCGTGCCGCCGTCTGATAGTAGGCGATCGCTTCGGAGGCGAGCTCGCGCTCGACCGGTCGTGCTGTCATTGTCCATGTTGAGGTATCCACGGTGAACGCTTCCACCCGCCTCTTCGGCGAGAGGACCGTGAGCACTCCATGCTTGTAGTAGCCCACTTCTTGGTAGTTACTGAGGAAGGCCCGTTCCTCGCGCCCTCCCACGTGAAAGAGCGAGGTGCCGAGGAACTCGACCTCAGGATCGATGCCCAGCACATCGAGTAAGGTCGGAACCACGTCAATTTGACTCGCCAGCTGGGGATCTCGCCCGGGGGCGACCAGAGCCGGGGCGTACAGAATCAGCGGAATATGATAGTTCTGCACAGGCAATTTGGTCTTGCCGGCCACGGACGCGCAATGATCCGCGATGAACACGAAGAGGGTTTCGGCAAACCACGGACGCCGGCTCGCCTCTGCGATGAACTGACCGATGGCATAGTCCGTGTACTTCACGGCCCCATCTCGTCCACCGGGTGAAGGAATATCGATGCGCCCTTGGGGATAGGTGTAGGGGCGATGGTTCGACGTGGTCATGATGTGCATGAACACCGGATGCCCTGCCCCAATCTGGCGGTCCAGCTCCAGGAGCGCATTACCGAATAGCGATTCGTCCGCCACTCCCCAAATATTCTCATGGACAATGGAGCTGCCTGAAAAGTCGGTGCGATCCAAGACTTGGTAACGATTCCCGCCGAAGAACGCCCGCATGTTGTCGAAATAGCTGTACCCACCATAGACGAACGAGGTGTGAAATCCCTGTCCTTGGAGAATCGCCCCGATCGTCACAAGATCACCATTGTCCGGACGGCGCACAATCGATTGCCCGGGCAAGGGCGGAAGGGCGACCGAGAGCGCTTCCAAGCCACGGACCGTCCGCGTCCCTGTGGCATACATGTCTGTAAAGAGGAGGCCTTCGGAAGCCAGCCGGTCCAGGTTGGGAGTGAGCCCCTGACGTGACCCAAACGCCCCCAGAAAATGCGCCGAAAGGCTTTCGATCGACACCAGTACAACGTGGGTGGGTCGCCGAGGCTTCGGGTTGGATGTTCGGGTTTCTGAGGTCCTGGATGTTCGAGTCCCCGCTTGTTGCGACAGCGCGACCGACGCGCTCCGCGCGCGCACCAACGCCTCGTGCGCCTCCTGTTCAGGTATCGTGGCATAGAACCGATCGTAGTCCAGGTCATTTCGGCGGAAGGCAGCGGCTAGCGAATACACGCCGTTGCCCGATAGTTGATCCAGGTAGGCATTGCCGGATCCAGTCATTTGATCAAGATCCACGGCCGCGAGGCTCATCGCCGGAAAGCATACGGCCGACGCAAGGTACGCCCACCGCCGAGCGGGCCTCAGTGGAATCGCATCATGATGTGAGACGTGTTTCCTCAGACCAAATACGAGGCTCAGTGCAAGGATGCCCACCGCCGCCAAGATCGGAACGGTAGGATGGGACTCAATGATGTTCCCCACGACCTCATGTGTATAGACCAGATAGTCGATGGCGATAAAATTAAACCGTGTCGAAAACTCATTCCAGAACAAGAGTTCCGCCGCGACTCCGAAGAAGAGCACTGCCGACACGCACCAGAGCCACAGCAGGCGCAGGTAGTGATGCCACCGCGTCATTCGCCAGGCATTGGGCAGGATTGCTTCGTAGAGGAGCACGGGCACCATGAGGTAAGCAGCGGCTGCGAGATCGAACCAGAGCCCCTTCGAGAGTACCCACGCCCATTCCCGAAGCGACACGTGACCAATCTCGCCAGTGTCGACCGCCCATCCTGCCAGAATCGCCCGTGTGACCAGCCATACGCCGAGGGTCAATGCCCCAAAGGCGAACGGGAATGAGGGTCGTCCCCTCGCCGTTCGTAACGGCGGTTCATCCCGAGCCTGAAGAGAGGGGTCTGCACCGAGCCGAATGAGGCCTGGCCTGTGACGCGAAGAGTCGGACGGAGTGGAGGACAATGCTGTTGATCCTGTTCGGCTGGATGAGTGTTGGTTTCTTGAATTGGGAATATTTTCCCATGACTATGCCTCAGAGTCAATCAACCCAACTGCCAACATCACGAGCAGCCGACGCGACCTGCCATGTGCGGGAGCGACCCAGGAGTTTGCGGGAACCGCGTGCCTTCACAGGAGGCTCGAGCGGTACTTGGAGCCTGATGCGAAACACGTCTTGTTGACTGTGGGGAAATGTTTGGCAAGAAAGGGACTTGCTACGCCAACGGGCTAGTAGCAGCGCAGCTTCACGAAGGGGCCTCGGGTCGCCGCGGACAGACTCTCATTCCTGGAGTTCCGCCTCTTGCCATAGAACGATCCCGCCCTGGCGGATACCTTCTAGTTCCACGATTGTTCCAGGGACGAGAGCGCTGAAGAAGGCTGTGCGGCCGATGGGAATGTCCGATATGTTTCTGAAGCTCGAGTCGGGCAGCAACAACGTATCGATGGAGGTTCCCAAGATCTGGAGTATCGATCCATTTTGTGCCGTCAGTGGCCCTTGAAGCACCACGAGGGCGCTCGGCCCCCTTCGAATCACGTCGGTCGCAAGGACCTCCCGTCCGAACTGCTCTCCACGAATCACGAGATGATCCCCCACCGCGAGGGCGCCCAAGCCACTCGGGGCATTCTCCCCTTTGAGCAGGGTCCCCGGCGTGATATGAACGACCGTGCCGGCCAAACCGGACAATGAGACGGTCCCGGACACGCCATCGGAAGTCGTCACGACCTCCAGGTCCGATTCCAACTTGATACGGTCGTTCAATTCGATGCGCGAGGCGCGCACGACGTTGTCCGTCAACCGTCCCTCGACCATGGCACGTGCCCCGACACTGATGTCACCCGCCGTTCCACCTTCGATCGCTGTCGTGGCGTCGTACTGAACCTGAAACTGCCCGACCACAAAACTGGTTGGGCTGATGACACGACTGATGATTCCTTCAATTTCCGCCCGGCGAATCCCGCTGACACCAAAGGTGTGCTGCATAATCTTCGACGCGCGCAGCACGCCGACCGAGCCGCCCTGATTCGTGGGCATGAACTCCACCCCTCGGACGTCGACCGGCAATCCCTCCCAGGCATTGGAGAACGGCGCGGGCATGCCCGTGATGTCGGCCCCGGCATAACTGACCGTCAAACGCCCGATTTGGAAGGTATTCGATAAACCGTCATGGGCTTTGACGATCCCTTTGACCTCATAGTCAGGCGCTCCGACCTTCTGTCCGATGAGTGTGGCGACTACCGCCCCATCCCCCGTCACAAAACCACTGACCTCTACGACGTCGCGGTTCGGCACGAGGTTTCTCACATCGCGCTGGGGCACACTGCCTTCAACGATGGTCGTGTCGGAGAGCAGAACGGTTTGGCCCAGCACCGTGAGACCTTTTCCCGTTGGGTCAACGGTATCGATGGTCCCCTCCACCGTATCCGAGTAGGAGATGCGTTCAGCGGACCGCTTCAGCACGCGGCCCGTCGCAGCCTCTTCAAGGAGCGTGGCCTCCACCAACACCACCATCCCCTTTCTGAGGGCATCCTGATTCGTGGCGGTCTGTCCATCTATGACGAAACTGGTGGCCGTGGTCTCATAGCGTTCCCCCGACACGGACAGGGTCTCTGTATTCGTGACGGGACCCGACGCCACACTCGCCACAATGCCCGTGCCGCCGATACCACCGCCTTCCTGGGCTCCCTGGTCGCACGAGAGCAGCAGGAGGACGCAGACGGCGGACCATACTCCAAGAAAGATATCGGTCTTTCTCATTTCGCGCTCTTCGCGGGCCGCCGTGCTGAGGGATCTTCAAAATAGTAGACGCCGACGCCGAGCCGGACACGTCCTGTGCCGGTCGCCGCAGGGTTTACGTCTCGATCGCGGTGGGCTAGCCATCGATCCAACGCCTCGAGCAGTTCCTGGCCGCGCGCCGAAGCAATGACTCGAAATTCCTCCGCCGCCTCAAGAGGCACGTTGTCGTACATGACCTTTCGTTGATAGCGCGGCGGTCGGTCCAGACAATAGAGATTGTGCGCAATCGTCGCGATGAGGTCGGCCGTGTCGCCCCCCAAAATCGCCAGTTTCTGAATCGGCCCCTTCCGAGGTACATACGCTCGAGTCAGGAGGCCAATCCGCCCGTCTCGCAACCGCTTGATCGCCCCGACTCTCAGCAACTCGTCGAGCATGGCGCGTGGCGGCATGTCGCCGCTGTATCGCTGGACCAACTCGGCAAAGGAACCGCCCCGCCCCTCGAAGAACAACGCGCGTGGATGCCCTGTGGGCCCGGCGAACTTGCGATCCTTGAGCCAGCCACCGATAACAGACGCGGCACGATTATATTGATCGTTGGCGCGCGTCGACTTGGCCTCGCCCCGATTGAGCAGGCGCTGGACTTCCTTGCGTGTCAGTCCGGTCAAGATGGCGACACGGGAGATCGTCGCGCTCTTCCCATCAATTCCGAATTCGTCTTTCGCGACCTCCGCGTAGACCTCTCGTGTGAGTTCGGAAAACGCTTTCGCGGAGAGTCCGTTATGGAGACACACGCGAATGAGCGCGGGCAGAAGGGCACGGATCGACGAACAGAGCGCGTCTGTATGTGATGGCGGCATGGGGATGGGAATCACTTCCCAAACGGTGACCGAGCTGCGGGAGTATCCCCAAAGAAGGCAGGAGGAATCAAGCGGGTTCGATGGAACGGGGCGAGCCGAGCCACTCGGGGTGCAAAGAAGGACACCGGGTTCCTGGGAGGCTACAACACGCCTTTCGGGTCGCGGGCTTTCGCGGCGAGTTCTTGCAACGCGCCGATCAAGTCACCCTGGAGGGAACGACCTGCCTCCGCCCCGCGCGCGAGGTAATGCTCGACCCGCCGTTGGAACAACGCCAGAGGATCGTCTTCGATGCCCTGGACGACCGGCGGCAGATCTTCGCGGCAGAGCTGCTCGATCTGATGGAGCCCCAGCGCGCGGTAGCTTTCGAACTGCGACTCGCTGAACCACTGATCGTTCGTCGGCTCATGGGGGAACTGCTCGTGTGTCTCCGCGTAGTTCCGCACATCGGTCGGCTCGTTCCCGCAGAGCGCGGGCTTGAGATAGATCAGCACGCCGTCATCCATCGAATTCGTTCGATCCACGCGTGAGTACTCAATCGTGCCGATCGCACAACACTTGGGATTCTCCGCCGGCTTGAGCCGCTGCGCATCGCGGGACACGATGTTCAGGTCGCCCATCACGACCGGGATGCCCAGATCCACGCGAATCTTGCGAATGGCGTTACCGAGGTCTTGGAAGCCGTGCGCCTCGTCCTGTCCGGCGTCGACCACTACGATGAATCGCGCGCGCCGCAGCACCATCTCGTACAAACCCAGATTCTCGAAATGACCGCCGTCCGACAGATACACGTAGGGATTGCGGTCGTTGGTGAAGCCCAGGGCCTCCTGGACGATCGGGGCGATGGCCAACTCCGGGCTGGATTTCCCGAAGGTCCTCTGTCCGGCTTTGCCCGGATTCCCCAACCACCAACCCAAACGGATGTTGAAGAGCGTCATGAGGAACGTCACAGCGGGCGATGAGTGATAGCCCATGTTCGGGCTCGCGGCCGCTCCGGAAATGGCGATGGCGGTGCCCAACGAAATGGCTCGGCCGGTCTTGTTGCGGCCGTATTGTTTCGCAGGCCGATAGCCCAACTGCCAATTTCCCGCGTGAAGCGGACTCACGGTAAAGGACTCGGCCTTCCGCTCCTGCCAGGCGAGTTTCTCTTTGTCTTTCTTGACCAAATTGAGCGCGATGTTGACGACATGAAAGAGCCGCGCCTGGCCGGCCTCTTTGGCGTCGGGCGCCATGACCGCCATCTCGATGTTGTCTTTGGGATCGAACCCCGTGAAGGGGTTGGGGCAACGCTTGTCGTTCGACGCGCCCAGATAGGCACGGATCAAGCGATTGCGATAGATCGCATGCAGGGAAAATCGGTTGATATTGATGAGCGTGGCCATCGCGAGCCCGAACAGCAAGGTCCACGCCAACGCGACGAGGAGCCCGAGCCCGTTCGTGTGGTGGAGCACCAGCATATGTTTACCGGGGTAGGTCTCAGCCCCAGTGGTCGTGCCGCTTGCGTCATGCGGGGGAAGATTCACGAGCCGCGGAACTCCCTCCATGGTCCAGCTGGTCGCCAGCGAAAGCGCCGCCACCAATGCCACCAGGGCTACCGGCGCCGCCAGGACCGGCGCAAGTTTGCGCAGCGTGGTGCCCCAGCTCTCCTCCGGGTCATTTTCTTCATTGGGACGGGTTCGGGCGCTGAATCCTAAGATCAGCGCAATGACACCGGTGACTCCGCCGGCGGCCCCCAGCAACGCCGTGTAGTGGTCGGTATTGAACAGCCAGACGGGCCCGAAAATGACCGACAGGGACAACCCGGCCCAAAGGACCATGCCGATCATGATCCAGGCCATCGCCCGCGCCCACCATTCGCGATCCTCATCGGTCGTCCAATGGCTGGCGAGGGCGACGTACACTGACGCCGCGGTCAGATACACGATGAGCAGTATGGGCACAGCCAAGGAGGCATAGTAGCCGAACTGCTTCTCACTCCCAGGGGTGGGAAACACCTTGGTCGCAGCCGCCCAGAGCCCGACCCCAGCGACCAGACCCGACAGCACGATGGCGAGCAATTCATGAGGTGAGTACGTGCCGCGGAACGTACGCAAGGCCGACCAGCCATCCGCCGGTCGTCGCACGCCGCCGCCCCGCCACCACGTGACCACGTTGGCGGTGATCCACCCCATCAGATGCACCCCAACCCCCACCGCCATGTACGGCAGCATGCCCGAGAGCATCTCATCACGCCCGTCGAGAAAGGCGATGTCGGACGCCGCAGACCCCTCATGGCGAAGCCACGCCCAGGACGCCGCCATGAGCATGCCTGATAACGCCAACGGGGCGTACCACCATCGGATGAAACTGCTCTGCGTCGCGTTGATCCAGCGTGCTCGTTGCTTAGCATCCAAGAAAAATCCGTAGTGCCCCGTCATGGCATCCCGAACCGAGGGCATGGCGAGACAGGTGTAGACGATGGAGATGAGGGCCAAACAGAGTCCCAGCGCAATACCGGCCCCCGGCACGATCGTTTCGGCATGGGGAAACCAGCCCTTTGGTTCGAGTTGCGCGACCTCGATGAACAGGCGCGGCAAGGCAATGACCGCCAGCAGCATCGGCACCCAGACGAGCCAGTTGATCAAAAGATTGCGGAGATAGGTAGCCACAAGAGCCCAGGTATCCGCCGTCAAGAGGCCCAGCCGAGGCGTCAAATAATTGCTGTAGTTCCGGAGGTGTCGCAGGGGGCCGGGTTCGGGGTCGAACCGAGACGTCGGAGGAGCCTTCAACTCCTCCATCACCTCCTGCCGGCCGTCCCGCGCAATCCATGAGCTCAGCCAGCTTCCGACATACCCGCCACCGGAGACGGTCGAGAGATAGTGAAAGCGGCCCAACAGCCCATGGCGAGCCAGCCCTTGCAGGACACCGAGATTGAACGTCGCGCTCCGGATGCCGCCGCCGGAAAAGCAGAGTGCGGCCGACTTCGTGCGTGCCAACTCCTTCGTCAGTTCCGCAAAAAGCGTGTGGTTCAGATCAGCCTCGACCCTCGCCTTCTCCTCTTCCATCGTGGCCTGTTCGAGATTCGGCTTCGCACGAGCGATGGCGTCGGCCCGGAGATCTTTGTAGCTCTGGGGTAGCGGACCATGGAGCGCCTCATACTCCTGCTCAAGCATGCGAAACAGGGGGAGGGGCCCCCGATCGGCCGGCTGTGTCAACTGAGACGCCATAGGTCACCCACTCTTGTGAAGGAAAGAGAACCGTAAGGACAGGAGAGGCCCTCACGGGAAAATAGCAAGGGCCTTGCCCCAGTGAGGCTGTCATGCACCCTTACGAGTTTCGCGAGGATAGCACAATAGTGCCAGCACACCCAGAGGGGGTTGTATCCGATTGGATACCATCGCGGTCGGGATGGATACACCTCAGCGGAGCAGGCCCCCGTAGGGAGCCGAAGACTAGGAACCACTGTTCCCGAAAGGCCTCGACCCCGATACTGGGGGAACGACTCCGACTGAGGCTGGCAGGATTCGTTGGGAGGTGACTTTCGGTCTCAGTAAGAAAACGGGGTTGAGATTGATCGGGTATGGTTAGACCCGAGGCCGGCCCGCTTTAGGGCCACAAAGGCCTAGGCGGGATGGCAGAGCGCCTTCCACTTCGGCAGCCGATCCGATAGCCCAAGTTGCTCGATATAGGCTAAGTCGGGCTCGCTCCTCGCGCCAGCACCCGACGAACTTCCGGCCCAGCCATTGGCCAGGTGGATGGCGGTCAGCACCGTAAAGCTGCCGCTGTGGGAAACCATCGGGCAATGGTGAAACGCCACACCTTCGACGATCAAGTCATTGAGCCCCCAGATGCTCAGCAGGTAGGCGCCAACTTCCGCATGCGTGGCTCCGTAGACGGTCCGTTCGGCCTCCACAGGATCGGTTCCGGCTCGAACGGCGTTGTCCACCTGGGCCTGTTCCTTGGGCAGATTGCTCGCCAACACGAGGCGCCCCAGATCATGCAGCAGCCCGCCCAAGAACGCCGCCTCCACCGCGACAGTCCCCATGTCCTCGGCCACAGCCAACGCCTTCGCCGCAGTCCCCACCGTGATCCCATGTTGCCAGAGCCGTTCGATCAGCGGCTTGAGCGCCGGATCCCTGTGCGACTGCTCAAACAGTTTCAGTGTCAGCACGAGTGACTTCACGGTGCCGATACCGAGGAGTGCGACGGCATGCGTGGGGCTGCTGACTGTGCGGCGCAGACTAAAATAGGCCGAGTTCACGAGGTGGAGCAGGTTCGTCACCATCGCGGGATCCTTCCCGATGATGGCCGCCGTTTTCTCGGCTGAGGCGTCCTTCGCCTGTAGGGTGGCTTCGATCTCTTGGTAGATCGTAGGAAGGCTCGGGAGATGTTGGATTGATCCGACCAGTTGCTGCAAGGCAGGGTTCCCGAGCACATCCCGCTGCGCGCAGGCTCGGGAAAGCGTGGTCCGCAAGGTGCTGGGAGCCAGCGGCTTGGGTAACACCTGATGGGCCACCGACAACCCTTTCATCACCATCTCTTGATGTGCAACCCCGGAGAAGGCCATGCGCACCGTGCGCGGATACCGCCCCTTCACCTCGCTGAGGAGTTCGAGCCCACTCATCCCGGGCATGTGGATATCCGCGAGGACCACGTCGGCCTCGTGCTGCTCCAGCCAGGACAAAGCTTCCTTGCCTCCAGGCAAGAATGCTACGTCCCACTCCTCGGCGAGCGGCTGCATCGACGCTTGCAGCGTCAGCAGCACCTGCGGTTCATCATCGACCAATAGGAGCCGCCTCATCACGAGCCTTCCCCGCTAGGCAGAGACCTTTCCCTCCTCCCTCATCGGTGTGTGGCTGTATGAACTTGAGGGGTGGAGGCGCGGCCCTGCCCCCCCTGTGCGGCAGGCCAGCCCGGACGGGAAGTATTGGGTTGTTAGCGGCGACCGATAGGAGGGAGTTCTGCGCCCAGTCCCAACCCGTTGCTGGGGTACTTCGCGAGCGCCTCAGGCATCCACTCTTGCATCTGTTTGATACGGGTATCGTGGCCCGGATGGGTGGAGGCAAACTCCGGCGCACCGCCCCCACCGGCAAACTCACCCATCCGCTCCCACACTTTGATCCCCTCGCGCGGATCATAGCCAGCCTCGGCGGCGAGCAACAGACCAATATAGTCTGCCTCCGACTCATGCTTCCTGCTAAAGGGGAGCAGCACGCCGTATTGAGCCCCTGCCCCGAGGGCCTGCATGGCGGTGGACGACGTGACGGGATCGACGCCCGCCACGGCCAGGCCTAGATTGGCGACAAACATTCCGCCCTTCGCCAGCATGCTCTGGCTCATCCGTTCTCCGCCGTGCCGCGCCAAGGCATGCACGACTTCATGTCCCATGATGGCCGCCAAGCCGGCTTCATTTTTGGCCACCGGGAAGATCCCGGTGTACACGGCGATCTTGCCTCCCGGCAACGCAAACGCGTTGAGGGTCTTATCCTCCTTGAGCACGCTGACTTCCCATTCAAATTGATTGGCCAGCTCGCCATATTTGGATTTCTTGGCGGCCTCGATGACCCGCGCAGCCACACGCTGCACCGGCTCGATTTCACGAGGATCGGTGGAAATCTTGTTTTTGGGGTCGTGTGTCACCTGCTGATACGCCTGAGCTCCGAGTTGCATCTCCTCCTCCGAGGAGATCATCATCATCTGCCAACGTCCCGTGTAGGGGTTGGTTTGGCAAGCCGACAACAGCAACGCGAAGACGAGCAACCCTGCCGTGACGTACCCCTGTCCGTTCCTGCTCAGCGCCATCCCTCGCTCCATGGGCTCCCCCTTACGTGGTCTCGGCGGCCCGCCGGCCGCCAAATTGACCCCTTCGCATTCCTTTGTTAGAGTACCGTCAATTTTGTGCCCCTTGCAAGTCTGCGCGTGACCGCTCCCCCTTCAGCACCCGCGAACCTCTCCGGCCAAGCCCGCATCGGCATCGACGAATCGGGCAAAGGCGATTACTTCGGCCCGCTGGTGATTGCCGCCGCGTACGTTGACGCCAAGAACGAGCCCGAGCTGAGGCTCCTCCACGTTCGAGACAGCAAAAAAATCTCGGACGGCCGAATTCTGGAAATGGCGCGCGACATCAAGGTGATCTGTCGGCACAGTCTCATTGCGATCGGCCCGCCGAAATATAACGAACTCTACGCGAAGATTAAGAACCTCAACCGCCTCTTAGCCTGGGGACACGCCCGCGCGCTGGAAAATCTCCTCGAACAAGCTCCGTGCGAGGTGGCGATCGCAGACCAGTTCGGCGACGAGCGCTTCGTCCTCAATTCGCTGATGGAGAAGGGGCGAAAGATCCGCTTGGTTCAACAGCCACGAGCGGAGGCGGACTTGGCCGTGGCCGCCGCGTCAATTCTCGCGCGGGCCGAGTTCCTGATTCGCCTCAAGCGGTTGTCGGATGAGATCGGCACCACCCTGCCCAAAGGTGCCTCACCGGCCGTGGAACTGGCCGGACGGATGGTGGTGAAGAAACGCGGAGAGGCCGGACTCGGCACGGTCGCGAAACTGCACTTCAAGACGACCAAATCCGTGCTGCGCGGAAGCCCCGCCGTTCAGACCGATTCGCCGGCCTCGTCGTCCTGATTGTGTGCTGCCCGGGTTGCCACGGGCGTCTCCGCAGGAAGCTCGCCTTCCCAGTACAGAATCCGGTGACAGTAGTCGCACGTGAACAAGTCGTCGGACCGTTTCACCTCGGCGATCAATTGAGGCGGGAGCTGCAGCCGGCATCCCTGGCAAATGCCGCCCCGCAGCGCGGCGAGCGCCTGGTCTTTACGTTGCAGCTTGAGTTTCGTATACCGGGCGACCAAGTCGCCAGGCACGTCGGCGGTCGCAACTTTATGTCGGCGTTCCAGGTCCTGCAGCTCAGCCGCAAGGGTGGTCTCGACCTGCTCCAGCTTTTGTTTCTCCGCTGCGAACTCCCGTTCGGCCTCTCCGACACGAGTTTGCGCATCCTTAGCCTGCCGCTGTAGGGCTTCGATCTGCTCCATGGCACCGAGAATCTTCTCCTCGATGTCGCCCTTTTTCTTCCCGGCCAACTCAATTTCGAAGAGATGCGCTTGGTATTCCTTGTTGGTCTTGATCTCAGAGCCACGCCCCTTCATTTTCTCAATCTGGGTCTCGTGGGTCTCGAGTTCCCGTTCGAGAGCCCGCCGTTCCTTGGTGAGGGTCTCCACCGCCGTAGCGGCCTCTTTCTGTGCGTCCTGAGCGGCACGCAGCGGACGTTGCACGGCATCGAGACGGTCGGGAATTTGGCGTCGTTGGGACTTGATCTCCGCGATCCGAAGATCGAGGGCTTGCAGTTCGATGAGGCGTGGAAGATGGGCGTTCAACGGACTCCTTACTACCTCTATTGCCCGCTGATCACGTGGCGGGCGTGCGTTCCTCTGCGCGTCGTCCTAGACGAACGTGGTGGGCCCACTAGGACTCGAACCTAGGACCAGCTGATTATGAGTCAGCCGCTCTGACCACCTGAGCTATGGGCCCTTCGCCAAGGTGTTGATAAAGACCCTCCAGCTTCGTTGTCACCGACCTCAGAGGCTCTCGACGAAGCTGCGCAGCTTCTTGCTGCGGCTCGGGTGCCGCAGCTTACGCAGCGCCTTGGCTTCAATCTGCCGAATACGTTCGCGCGTAACCTCGAAGTCTTGTCCGACCTCTTCCAGCGTATGGTCGGTGGCCTCGCCGATGCCGAACCGCTTGCGAAGCACCTTTTCCTCGCGCGGCGTCAGGGTCTCCAGCGCGCTGTTGATTTGCCGTTGTAAGTCATACCGGATGGCCGCTTCAAGGGGGGAGACGGCCTTCTTGTCTTCGATAAAGTCCCCGAGATGACTGTCTTCCTCCTCACCGATCGGCGTTTCCAACGAAATGGGCTCACGGGCGATCTTGAGGATCTTGCGGACCTTGTCCAGCGGCATGTCCATGCGCTCGGCGATTTCTTCCGGCATCGGCTCCCGGCCGAGCTTCTGCACCAGGTGGCGCGACGTGCGGATCAGCTTGTTGATCGTCTCGATCATATGGACCGGGATGCGGATCGTGCGCGCCTGGTCGGCAATCGCCCGCGTAATCGCCTGACGAATCCACCACGTGGCGTAGGTGCTGAATTTGTATCCGCGCCGGTACTCGAATTTGTCGACGGCCTTCATCAGCCCGATGTTCCCCTCCTGAATCAGATCCAGGAACTGCAGGCCGCGGTTCGTGTATTTCTTGGCGATGCTGACCACAAGGCGCAAGTTGGCCTCGACCAACTCCGACTTGCCCCGCTTCACCTTTTCGTCCGATTGATCAAGATGCTTGACGGCATCCTTGATCTCTTCCGCCGTGACCAACGCCTCTTCCGTTTCAATTTGCCGAATGCGTCCCTTCGCGGCCTGGAAGACCTTCTTAATGTCGTTAAGGGTGTCCTCCGAAAGTCCGGTCTTCCGCCGCACGGCCAAGAAATCTGGGCGCGTCCGGCAGGCCTTCCGCAGCAATTCCTGTCCGGCCTCTCCGCCAACACCCAGTCGCCGCTGGCAATGGGTGACCTCGCGTTCCGCCGTGCGGATCTGGAACGCAATATCGCGCACTCGCTGCACCATCCGATCTTTGAGTACCCCGTGCAGATTCACGGCTTCGATCTTCTCGACCATTTGTGTGCGGACCGTCTCAAGCTGCTTCTTGACTTTTTTGAGCTTGACCGGATCGCCGGCGACCTGCTTCGATTTCGCGTACTGCATGCGGTAGGCCGTGGAGACCTTGCGCACGTCGTTCAAGGCCTCGAGCGTGCGCAGACGCAGTTCGGTGTCGTCGCGCTCCCCTTCTTCCTCCTCTTCCACTTCCTCCTCGGCGATGGGCACGATTTCCCGCACCTTGATCTTGTCGGCCTTGAGCTGCTCCCGCAAAGCCAGGATGAACTCGATCGTCATCGGTAAGCCGTAGACGATCGAGGCGATCTCGAGTTTCCCCTCCTCGATCCGCTTGGCGATCTCGATTTCGCCTTCGCGGCTCAGGAGCGCGACGCTGCCCATTTCCTTGAGATACAGCCGAACAGGATCGTCGGTGCGGCTGAGCGCCCCCGGGGTCAGGTCGATTTCCTTTTCGTTGTCGTCGCCGCCCCCCTCACCCTCCTCTTCCTCGTCCGCTTCCTTGGCCTCTGCCGGCTTGGCTGCCCGCTGGGCTTCGGCCGATTCGACGATGTCGATATCCATCTCGCCGAACATCGTCACCAAGGTATTCAACTGCTCCGTGGAGACGGCTTCCGCCGGCAAAGTGTTATTGATGTCCTCGTAGGTCAAGAACCCCTTCTCTTTGCCGAGCGCAATGAGTTTCTTGACTTCTGTCATGAACTCTTGTTTCGCCATAGCTGCTCCTTACCGACCGTCAACAGACTGACTTACGTCCGCCCGCCCACCCGCCTTCTGCAACCGCAACGCATTCACCCGTGCGTTTAACTCATGCACTTCCTCGCTCCGACCGGCCTGGCTCGCTGCCTTGAGTTGCAGCACGAGTTCCGCCAACGCGGCCTCCCGCCGGCGGCGATCGAGTGTCTCGAAACAGCCGTGCACGCTGGCCCGCAAATCCTCGTCGTGCCGCTCCAAGACCGAGAGCTCCGTGACCACCGGCCCCACCGCCTCCTCGTTCATCAAGGCATCGAGGGTGGCACGCACCAGGATGCGTCCGTCCATGCCGCGGTTGGTCAACGCCACTTCCACCACACGCCGATAGTGCGGCACGGTGAAGTGGTCGACCTGGAGTCGCGAGGCATCGGTGGCGTTCAGGTGCCCTTGCAACAAGAGATGTACGAGTTCTCGTTCTTCGACGTTGGCTGTCTTCGGTGGTGGCGCGGCGGCCCGGCGACTGACGCCGGTGGCCGGCGCGCCCGTCTTCTTGAGCGACGCCAATCGTTCTTTGAGGCGCGTTTCACTGATCCCCAAACGATCGGCGATCCGTCGAAGCCGTTCGTCGCGCTCGATCGGATGCTGAATTTTCTGGACGATCTGGAGCACCGAATCGGCGCACCGTACTTTGTCTTCCAGGCGGCCCGAGTCGGCGGTCCGTAGACCCTGTTCCAACGCGAAATCCCACAAGCTGGGCGCCCGCTGCTGCAATTCGGCAAACGCTTGAGCGCCGGACGCCCGCACAAAGGTATCCGGATCGTCTCCCTCCGGCAGACTCATCACCGAGACAGCCAAGCCGCTATCCACGAAGAAATCTAGCGTTCGGAGCGCCGCCCGCACCCCCGCCGCGTCCGGATCGAACAGCAGGACCACGCGATTGACGTAACGGCGCAGCAGTCGCACATGCTCGGGCGTGAGCGCCGTGCCCAAGGTCGCCACGACGTTCCGAATTCCAGCCTGGTGCAACGCGATGACGTCGAAGTAGCCCTCCACCACGATGATCTGATCGAGACGGCTGGCGGCGTCATGCGCCAGATCGAGCGCGTAAAGGGTCTGCCCCTTCTTGAAGAGCGGCGTATCACGGGAATTGAGATACTTGGGATCGCCCTGGCCGACGATCCGTCCTCCAAACCCCACCACGCGCCGTCGAAGATCCGTAATGGGGAACATGACTCGACTTCGGAACTGATCGTAACAGCCCTCGCCGCTCCCACTACCCGTCGGTTGTCGGGGCACCGCCAATCCCGCCTGCGACAGTTCTGTCGTCGTGAAGCCCCGCTTGCTCAACCCACGAGACAACCGCTCCCACTCGGCAGTTGCGAAGCCCAGGTGAAACTCTTGGATCATCCTCGGCTCGATGCCGCGCTGCTCCAAATAGGCGCGCCCGGCCTGGCCCACAGCGTCATCCTGCAACGTGTCTCGAAAAAGCTCCCGCGCCGCCTCGTTCACCTGCTCCATGCGCTGTCGTAGGTGCGCGTCACGATCACCTTCGGACCCCCTGGCCTCAGGCACTTCGACGCCGACCCGGCGCCCCAGTTCGCGGACGGCTTCCGGGAAGGTCAGTCCGGAGACCTTCATATAAAAGGTGACGGCATCCCCGCTGGCTCCACAGCCAAAGCAGTGGAACAGTTGCTTGGAAGGACTGACCGTGAATGAGGGCGTGCGCTCATCGTGGAAGGGACAGCGGGCTTTGAAGTTTTGCCCGGTCCTCGTCAAGGTCACGTGCCCGGAAACCAGATCCGTGATATCGAGGCGTTCCTTAATCTGGGTCAGAATCGTTTCTGAGATAAGGCCGCGGCTCAATGGACGGCTACCTTCCGACACGATCACGAGCGCAGACGCCCGTGATCGCCTGATCCCGTTAAGTGCTCGAAAAATTTGGAAGTGATGACCGTTCAGATTACCAGGTGGATGGAACCACTGTCAATTGGGCCGGGACTGGCCGGCCCTGGCGGTTCAAGCTGCGGAACTTGCCGAGAACCTCTGAGCGATGCGCGAACAAAGCTGGCCGACTTTTTCACCATCCTGCTAGCCTCGCGAGCGATTTCCTTACCCGGGGGGCCAAGCTAAATGACGGCCTCCCAGCACATGAAAGTGCAGGTGGAAGACCGACTGGCCGGCATCTCGGCCGGTGTTCGTGACGACGCGGTACCCGTTCGTCGGCAGCCCTTTGAGACCGGCCACTTTGGTGCAGGTGAGCAAGAGCCGGCCCAGGAGCGCCTGATCCGACTCCTCGCACTCGTGAATGGACACGACGTGTTGCTTCGGGATGACCAGCACATGGGTGGGGGCTTGTGGGTTGATGTCGTCGAAGGCGAACGTCTGGTCATCTTGGTAGACAGGCTTGGCGGGGATCGTCCCCGCCACGATTCGGCAAAAGAGGCAGTCGCTCACGGCTTTCCCTCCCCCGGGTTCGAGCGTAAGCCCGACTTCCCATGGCGCCTGGCCAGCTCCTGATAGACCTCATCAAGGCTCACATCGTGCGCCCCGAGCGCGACCAAGACGTGAAAGAGCAGGTCCGCCGTCTCGTACACGATCTCTTCCCGCTTGGCGTTTTTCGCCCCCAGAACGACTTCACCGGCCTCCTCGACCACCTTTTTCAAGATCCGATCCGGGCCGCCGGCCAGCAGTTTCGATACATAGGAATCGGGCTGCGGGTTGCGGCGCCGATCCTGAATGGTCGCCGCCACTCGATCGAGAATGCCGCCTTTGGCGTCCCGCAATGGTTCTGCCGAGGTACTCTCGTCGCCGAATCGTGAAAAGAAGCAGCTCGCCTGCCCTGTATGACAGGTCGGCCCCACAGGCTCTGCCTTCACAAGGATCGTGTCTCGATCACAATCGATGAACAGATCCTTCACCATCAGGACATGTCCTGAGGTCTCTCCCTTTTTCCAGAGACGCTGGCGCGAGCGACTCCAAAAATGCACGGTGTTCGTCGTTCGCGTCCGGTCCAAGGCTTCCTGATTCATGAACCCCAGCATCAGCACGGACCCGTCCCGCCAGTCCTGGACGATGGCCGGCACCAATCCGCTCGCATCGAACGTAATGGCCTTGTCCATCATGCTCCTCAGCTCGCGAACGCCTTAGCTCGCCGCCGCGTCGGCTTCTGCCACCGTGAGCCGGATTGGCACGCCTCGCTCGACCAGATAGGCCTTCGCCTGCGGAATGGTATAGGTGCGGTAGTGAAAAATCGAGGCTGCTAGAACCGCGTCCGCCCCACCCGTCGTCAGCCCCTCGCGCAAATGCTCCAACGTGCCCACGCCCCCCGACGCAATCACCGGAATGGACACGGCCTCCGCTACGGCACGCGTGAGCGCAAGGTCATAGCCGGTCTGCTGCCCGTCTTGATCCATACTCGTCAATAGAATTTCTCCAGCCCCGTACGCCTCCATTTTGCGCGCCCAATCGACGGCGTCCAGGCCGGTCGGCCTGCGTCCGCCATGCGTAAAGACGTCCCAACCGTTCGAGGGCGCGGCGCGGCGCTTCGCGTCAATGGCCACGACGATACATTGCGTCCCGAATCGTTCGGCGGCCTCCTTGACGAATTCCGGCCGTTCCACCGCGGCGGTGTTGATGCTCACCTTATCGGCGCCGGCCGTCAATAGCGCGCGAATATCGTCGAGGGTCCGGATACCGCCCCCCACGGTGAGCGGCACGAACACCTGCTCCGCTGTACGAGCCACAACGTCGAGAATGATACCGCGCTGTTCGTGAGACGCCGTAATGTCGAGGAAGCACAGTTCGTCCGCGCCTTCGCCATCGTAGGCACGCGCGACCTCGACCGGGTCGCCGGCATCGCGTAGGTTCACAAAGCTGACGCCTTTGACGACCCGCCCGCCTTTAACGTCCAGGCAAGGGATGATACGTTTGCTCAACATAGCCAACACCTGTTTCAGGATGGTGTCTGAAGGTTGACGGCACCGGTCTCAGCTTTCCCCCCGGCTCCCCTCTCCGTTCGCACGTAGGGCCGCGACTGCCGCCCGATAGTCGAGTTTGCCATCGTAGAGGGCTTTGCCGACAATCGCACCCTCCACCCTCGATCCCAACGCCTTGATCGCCATGAGATCATCCAGGCGTGTCACGCCACCGGACGCAATGACTGGACAGGGCGCACGTTCCGTCACTTCGCACAGGGCCGGGAGATTGGGTCCACTGAGCATCCCGTCGCGGGCGATATCCGTATAGACGACGGCCGCCACAGCGAGGCCTTTCAAGCCGGCGATCAGGTCAGTCGCCGCCACGTCGGACACCGACGTCCATCCATTGACCGCCACCTTGCCGTTTTTTGCATCGACACCGACGACAATCCGATGGGGAAACTCCCGCAGGGCCTGTTCCAAAAACGATCGGTTATTCAAAGCCGCGGTGCCCAACACGACTCGCGAGACCCCCGCCCCCAGGTACTGGCGGACCGTCTCGATGGTACGAATGCCGCCGCCGACCTGCACCTTCATCGTCACCGCCTTGAGAATGGCCTCGATCGCAGGCAAATTCATCGGGCGCCCGTCGACCGCTCCATTCAAATCGACCACGTGCAGCCACGGGGCTCCCTGCGTTTGCCACTGGCGCGCCATGGCCGCAGGATCGTCCGAATACACGGTCTCGGCGGCCAAGTCGCCCTGCCGCAGACGAACACACCGCCCGTCTTTCAGATCAATGGCAGGAAACACAATCATCGGCTGATACCCCAGAGTTCCAATTCAGTTCTTGGTCCCATACGGAAATTCCTTGAGCACCTTGTCCACCCCATACGCCGCCAATTCTCCCGCCGTCACAAACGCGCCTTTCCGCTCGAAGAACCCCCACAAGTCTTCCGTCATCGGCCGTTGCTTCTCGTAGTAATTGCCCACCCAGAGTGTGCGTCCATCGGCACTCACCAGCTTCAACTCGAAGCCGACGGCCGCTGATTCCGCGCCGAGGCGACTGCCGACACGTTCTTGGTACACGTTCACGGTCCCCATGAGCACAGCGTCCACACCCAGTGTTTTCGCGACCTGTGTGCCGATCTGAACCGCCTCACCGGGCTTTTGTTTTGGCCCCATTTCTCGAAACGCAATCACCCCTTCATCGAGCGGCTTGACCCGCAACCCCTCCCGAGCACCGAGCCGATCCCACACGAGGCGAGTGACCGATTCCGCGGCAGACGCATGTACGGTCGTCGTCGGTCGTTGCGGTAACTCCGACGCGGGCGGAATAGCGATCGCAATGTCTGATTTCTTGGCACTCGTGGGAGCCTGAAGGGACGAGGCTCCATCCGTCAGGACTTGGGGCGTCGCAAGACTCTCGAAGGGGACGACCGCGACCGTGCGCACCTGATACTGTCCAATATAGGGGGACGATTCCGTCGTGACCTTGGTCGGCCCGCAGCCGGCGCAAAAACCAAGGCTCAGGCCGAGGCTGAGGGTAAGGAGGGAGGAACGAATCATCGCCACGCACCGAAATTCTTGATGATCTGCAATCCCACCGCCTGACTTTTCTCCGGATGAAACTGGCAGGCGAAGACGTTGTCCCGCCACACACTGGAGACGAAGGGGACCCCGTAGGTGGTGGTGGTTGCCGTGACCCCGGCCTCGGCCGGCACGACATAATACGAGTGCACGAAATACACTTGGGTCCCGGTTGCGACGCCTGTGAGCGGCGGAGCTTCCCTCGCCACAACCAGGTCGTTCCAGCCCATGTGCGGCACTTTCAACGCGCGGCCGGTCATGCGCGCTTCAGGGAAACGCACCACCCGTCCCGGGAGCACATCCAGCCCCTTGTGCACCCCGAACTCGTCGCTTTCCGTGAAGAGCAGTTGAAGTCCCAGACAAATGCCCAAAAAGGGCTTCCCGGATTGAATCGCTTGGCGCACCGGCAGCACGAGATCGTAGTGTTCCAGATTCCTCATGCAATCGGGAAAGGCGCCCACCCCCGGCAGCACCACATGACTGGCGTCACGGATGACCTGCGCAGACCGGGTGACCACCGCCTGGTGCCCGACGGTCTCAAAGGCCTTCTGCACGCTGCGCAGGTTGCCCATCCCATAGTCGATGATCGCAATCATGATGAGTTGAGGCCGATTGAACCGCCGTGCTGACTGGCTCCCCTTGTGGATAGCACACCCGAGAGCCTTGTATCCAGTGAGGCGATCCGGCCGCTGGTCAGCGCTCTAGCCCACATCCCCTCGGCGGTCTGCGACGAGGCCTCATCTGCCCACCCAATGCGAAACCCCGTCCGCGGTTCGTCACGAGCGTCGCACGACGCCGTGCCATTCCGGAAACGAAAAGGGGCTGGCTTCCGAGAAAGCCAGCCCCTCAACAACACTACCGCGCGACAACAGATTCTAGAGCATCCCCTTCGTCGAAAGCACTCTTCCCGCTAGGCGCTCTTCGATCGTCGTCGCCTGTTCCAGCGCCTTCGCCAACGCCTTGAAGATGGCTTCGAGAATATGGTGCGGGTTGCGGCCGTACATCAGGTTCACGTGCAGATTCAGACCGCCGTGCGTCACGAAGGCCTGAAAGAAGTCTTCGAACAATCCAAGATCGAAGGCCTTGATCTTCCGGTCCGGTAGTTTCACGTTGTAGACCAAATAGGGCCGGCCGCTGAGATCGACCGTCACCTGCGCCAAGGTTTCATCCAAGGGCGCGGAACAAAACCCGAAGCGCTTGATGCCGGCCTTTTCCCCGAGGGCCTCGCGCAACGCCTGCCCCATGACGATCCCCACGTCTTCGACCGTGTGGTGCTCGTCGATGTCGAGATCGCCCTTGGCTTTGACCGTCAGATCGAAGAACCCATGTTTGGCCAAGAGTTCGAGCATGTGATCGAGAAAGCGGATGCCGGTCTCGACCGTGCTCTGGCCGCGGCCGTCGAGCGCCCATTCGACCCGAATGTCGGTTTCCTTGGTGGCCCGATGAATCGAGGCCTGCCGGGCCCCTGCCCCGTTTTTCTTCATGAGAACCTGCTTTCTGCGGATTTGGCGTGCGCGTCCAGCCCTTCCATGTGAGCCAATCGGCACAAGGGATCCTTCACGCGCTGCAGCTCCTGTTTGGTATACGACACGATGTTGCTGATCTTCACGTAGTCATTGACGGACAACGCCGAGAAGAACCGCGCCGATCCACCGGTCGGCAGGACGTGATTCGGGCCGGCCAGATAGTCCGCGACCGCCGGCGGTGTATACCGGCCGAGAAAAAGGGCGCCCGCGTGACGGACTTTTTCCAGATAGTCGAACGGCTGCTCGACGGAGACGGCGAGGTGTTCGGCAGCAATCTCGTTCGCCACCTCGACCGCCTGGTCCATGGACTCGACGACGAACGCCACGGCATGCCGCGCAATGGACTTACTGATGATGGACTCGCGAGACAACCGCTTGATCTGCGCCTCAACGGCGCGAACGGCTTCCTTGGCCAATCTGGCCGAAGGCGTCACCAACCAGACTTTGGCATCTTCATCGTGCTCGGCTTCGCACAACAGATCGGCGGCGACCAACTCCGGATCCGACGCCTCATCGGCCATCACGAGCAATTCGCTGGGACCCGCAACCATATCAATGCCGACTGTGCCATAGAGCAAGCGCTTCGCAGTAGCGACGTAGATATTGCCGGGGCCAAGGATCTTGTCCACCTTCGCCATCGACTTCGTGCCGAAGGCCATGGCCCCGACGGCTTGGACGCCGCCGATACGATACACTTCGTCGACCCCCGCGATGTCCGCGGCCACGAGCAGATACGGGTTGATGCCCGCCTTGCCCGACGGCGTGCACATGATCGTACGGCGCACGCCGGCAACCTTGGCGGGAATCGCCGACATCAGCACGGAGGATGGATAGACGGCTTTGCCCCCCGGCACATACAACCCCACCGCATCCAGGGGTAACACCACCTGCCCAAGTGTCGCCTCGCCGTCCTGATACATCCAGGTCTTCGTGCGTTGCCGTTCATGGAACGCCGTGACGCGCTGCGCCGCGAGGCGTAACGCATCGCCCTCCTCTTTGCGGATATGGTGGTAGGCCTCTTTGATTTCCTCGGTCGTCACCCGCATCTGCTCGGGGCGGAGGGTCACACGGTCGAATTTCTTGACGTACCGGAGAACCGCGCGATCGCCCCCGCGTTCTACGGCCTTCAAGATGCTGCGGACCGCAGCCTCCACTTTGCCGGTATCCGCACGGCCGCGGCGGGCCACCTTCTCGAGGACCGTTCGAAAAGCCCGGTCCTGGCTGTGGACGACTTTCATCGGACCCGCTCCCTTGTGCGTGGCGCGCGGCGCCGTTCCCGCTTGGCTCCGGAGGGGCCTCGAGCCGCCTTCGCCGACGATCCGTTTCGACTCGCTGCGGCCGAGCGCAACGCCTGAATCAGCCGCGTCATCGGCTCGTGTTTCAAGCGGAGGCTGGCTCGGTTGACGATCAGTCGCGCCGTGGAATGGGCAATCACCTCGACCTCGCTGAGATCGTGCGCTTTTAGGGTATTGCCGGTCTCCACAAGATCGACGATCCGATCCGCCAATCCGGTGACCGGCGCGAGTTCGATGGAGCCATAGAGCTTGATGAGTTCGACCGGCACGCCCTGTTCGTTGAAATAGCGCTCCGTGATCCGCGGATATTTCGTGGCCACCCGGACTTTGGTCGACAGCCGCGTGCGCACCTCCTGGCCCCGCAACGCTGCGACGGAAATCCGGCAGGCACCGATGTGCAGGTCGACCGGCTCATAGACGTCCACGTGCTGTTCCATCAACACGTCTTTGCCGACGACCCCCGCGTCCGCCGCGCCGTACTCAACATAGGTCGGCACATCGCTCGGGCGGACGATCAAGAGTGTCAGGCCCCGATCCGGAAAAGTGAACACCAGGCGGCGCGTGTCCTCCGATAAGCCGTCGGTGGGATACCCCGCCTCCCGCAGAAGGGGCACGGTTTGCCCGAGGAGTTTGCCCTTTGACAAGGCGAGAGTCAGCATCACCTACCCCACCGTGGCCACGGCACCGCTGCCAGGCTTGCGCCAAATGCTGGCACCGAGACTCCGGAGCTTGTGCTCGAGCCGCTCGTATCCTCGATCGAGATGATAGATGCGCGAGATCTCCGTGGTCCCCTCCGCGGCAAGACCAGCCAGGACCAACCCAGCGCTGGCGCGCAAGTCGGATGCCATGACCGGCGCGGCGGTTAAGCGATCCATCCCGGTGATCACGGCATTGTGCCCTTCGACCTTGATATTGGCGCCCATCCGTTGCAATTCCTGCACGTGCATGAACCGGCTTTCGAAGACGTTCTCCGTCACGACGCTGGTACCGTCCGCCACCGACATCAGCGCAACCATCTGCGCCTGCATGTCCGTGGGAAAGGCCGGGTGAGGGCCGGTCTTGATATCCATGGCCTTGGGCCGATGGCGACACCGAACGCGCAGTGACTCCTTGCCCTCCTCGACCTCAATTCCCGCCTCGCGTAGCTTCTGGGTCACGGGTTCCACGTGCTGAGGCCTGCACGCCTCAACCGTCACGTCTCCTCTCGTGATGGCGCCCGCCACCAGATACGTCCCGACCTCGATGCGGTCGGCAATGACCTCATGGTCGGCGCCGTGCAGAGACGTCACACCCTCGATCGTGATGACGTCCGTCCCCGCTCCCTGAATCCTGGCGCCGCACTTCACCAGAAACGCCGCAAGATCGACAATCTCCGGCTCCTTGGCCGCATTCTCGATTACCGTAGTTCCGTCGGCCAACGTGGCCGCCATCATCAGATTTTCCGTGCCCGTCACCGTCGGGACGTCGCAATAAATCCGCGCGCCCCGCAGCCGGTTCGCCTTGGCGCGGATGTATCCATGATCGATGGACACTTCGGCGCCGAGCTTGGCGAGCCCAGCTAGATGGAGATTGACCGGGCGAGACCCGATGGCACAGCCCCCCGGCAGCGAGACGGTGGCTTCTCCCCAGCGGGCAACCAGCGGCCCCAGCGCCAACACGGATGCCCGCATAGTGCGCACCAACTCATAAGGGGCTTCGGTCGACCGAACCTGTTCGCACCGCGCCACCACGCGGTTGCCGTCCGCCTTTATCGTGCAGCCCAGCATCCCTAAGAGTTTCCCCATGGTGACGACGTCCACCACGGTGGGAACGTTCGACAGGACCGATTCGTCGCGGTTCAGGATCGTCGCGGCCAGGATCGGCAGCGCGGCGTTCTTGGCCCCGCTGGCTCGCACCGCTCCCTTGAGGGGAATGCCGCCGGTGATGACCATCCGATCCATCGTCTTCCGCATTCCCTGAAAAAAGGCCGATAAAGCCGGCGGGGTTCATCCGCCCTGTCCGTTAACCCCGTCGTTGGGCAGCCACCACCCGAGGGATCTGTGCGTGATCATCGGTGATGGACGCCGGGCCATAGCCACCCGCCGCCGCGATCATCTCTGCTACGGCGGCTGCTTGACCGATGCCCACCTCAACCACAAGCCACCCTCCAGGTGCGAGGGAGGTTTTCGCCTCGGGAACCAACCGGCGATAGATCGCCAACCCGTCCGGGCCGCCTGCCAGCGCGAGGCGTGGCTCAAAGTGGGCCACTTCGGGCTGCAGTCTAGCGAATTCCCCGTCTGGAATATAGGGGGGATTAGCGACAATTACGGAGGCACGGGCCTGTCCATCACCCACCTCGAGCGGACGTAACAGATCGCCCTCGCGCCATTCGATCCGTTCCGCAACTCCATAACGGGCGGCGTTATGCCGGGCCACCGCGAGCGCCTCCGCCGACCGATCAGTGGCGACGATGGTCGCACGCTGGTACCGACAAGCCAACGTCACCGCCAGACAGCCGGATCCGGTCCCCATGTCCACGAGGACCCCGTCGAAATCCGAGGCGGTGCGGGCGGCGACCTCGGCGATCAGCAGTTCGGTCTCAGGCCGCGGAATGAGCACGGCGGGCGTCACCTCGAAGGCGCGTCCACAGAATTCCTGCGTGCCGAGCAGATACTGGAGCGGCTCGCGCGCACAGCGCCGCGCCATGAGAGACTCGATCTGGGCGCACTGCGCCGCCGTTGGCCGTTGGGCCCCGTTGATACGCAGTTGCAGGGGCGTCAGGGACAGCACCGACTCGAGCAGCCACGCCGCTTCCTGCGCCGCCGTCTCGATCCCGGCCGCAGCCAATCGACGCGTGCCCTCTGTCACGATGCGTTCGATGGTGGCGGAAGATGAGCCGGTGGTCGCTGCGGAGGCACTCATACCGGCTCGGCGGCCGACGCTTGCGCTTGAGCCGCGCGCATCCCTTCGACGACTTCGTCAAGATCCCCTTCCAACACCTGATCCAGACGATGCAGCGTCAGCCCGATGCGATGGTCGGTCACACGATTTTGCGGAAAGTTGTAGGTGCGGATCTTTTCACTGCGGTCGCCCGAACCTACCTGAGCTTTGCGCGTCTGAGCGAGCTCCGCTTCCTGCTTTTCGCGCTCGGCTTCGACAATCCTGGCCCGGAGGGTGCGCATCGCCTTGGTGCGGTTTTTCAACTGAGACCGCTCGTCCTGGCAACTGACCACGACGCCGGTTGGAATGTGGGTAATGCGGACCGCTGAATAGGTCGTATTGACGCTTTGCCCCCCTGCGCCAGAGGAACAGAAGGTATCGATGCGCAAGTCCTTCGGGTCGATCTGGACGTCGACTTCATCGACCTCCGGCATGACCGCCACCGTCACAGCGGACGTATGGATACGGCCGCTGGCCTCGGTCGCCGGGACGCGCTGGACGCGATGGGTCCCCGATTCATACTTGAAACACCCGTAGGCGCCCTTGCCTTCGATCAGGAGGATCACTTCTTTGTATCCCCCGATTCCCGTTTCCGAAGCGTCCACCAGCTCAATCCGCAGCCCTTTTCGTTCTGCGTATTTGGTGTACATCCGGAACAGGTCCCCAGCAAAGAGCCCAGCTTCCTCCCCGCCCGTTCCGGCGCGGATTTCGAGGAACAAGTTCTTCTCGTCTCGCGGGTCCTTCGGCACCAGCAACTCGAACGCCCGCGCTTCCAAGTCCTTGCGCTTGGCCCCCAGTTGTTGCGTTTCCTGCTGAGCCAGCGAACGGAGTTCGAGATCGGACGAGGTCTCGGCGAGCATTTGCGCCGCCCCCTCCTCTTGGCGCAGCAATTCGACCCGCTGGTCGAATAGTTGCGCGAGTTCTTCGAGGTCCAGACGTTCTTTGTTGAGCTTCCGGATCAGGGCGGGCTGACTGAGGACCGCTTCATCGTGGAGCTGGCGCACGACCTCGTCGTAACGGGTCTTGACGGACTCCCACTTGGAAAGTAGGGCGGCTTCCTTGCCATCTACCGCCTGAACGCTGGCCACGGTGAAACACTCCTCTGCCGAAGGGATACCAGGGGCACCGGGGGACGGAGAGGCGGCGGGCTATTTGGTCTTCTTGGCGTACTTCTTCTTGAACCGCTCGACGCGCCCTTCCGTGTCGACGATCTTCTGCATGCCGG
>CAYUYE010000011.1:0-98417 GCA_964449255.1 uncultured Nitrospira sp.
GCCGGCTCAACGTGCTGGACTTTTACCAGTCCGACCTGGTGATGTACGAAATGGATTTGACCGGCGGCGCCATTCTAGAGAAGGGGCACGTGTATCTGGTCCCGCTCTTGGAACGCCTCGAACTGCCGAACACCCTGCGCGCCCGCGCCAACCCCAAGAGCACGACCGGGCGACTGGATATTTTCACACGCGTCGTCACGGACCTGAATACCGGCTTCGATGAAATCCGCGCTGGCTACCACGGCCCGCTCTATCTCGAGATCGTCCCCCGCTCCTTTACCATCAAAGTCCAGACCGGCCAGTCGCTGAACCAAATTCGTTTTATCCAGGGGGAGGCCACGGTCTCCGACGCGCAGTTGGCGTCACAGCACAAGTCGGAGCCGCTCGTGTATCATAATGTCGCCGGGACCAAAGCCGTGGCACCGCGCGATCTCCGGGTGGAACGCGGCCTGTTTCTCCGGATTGATTTGAAAGGCGTGGAGCGAGACCGGCAATCGATTATCGGCTATCGCGCGAAGAAGAACAGCCACGTGATCGACCTCTCCAAAGTGGGACACTATTCGGCGCATGATTTTTGGGAGCCGATCGTCCGTCAGCGGCAGGAAAGTCTGCTGTTGGAACCGGAGGAATTCTACATTCTCGCCTCGAAGGAGCGGGTGCGCGTCCCGGCGGGCTATGCCGCTGAAATGGTCGCTTACGAAGCCGCCTGCGGCGAGCTGCGCACGCACTACGCAGGATTTTTCGATCCCGGTTTCGGCTACGGCCGACACGGCGAATTCGCCGGCACACAGGTCGTGCTCGAAGTGCGGCCGCACGACGTGCCGTTCCTCATCTACGATGGACAAACCTTTTTCAAGGTTGTATATGACCGCATGCTCGCCACGCCGTCTCAACTCTATGGCACGACGTTGGGGTCATCCTATCAACGTCAAACCTTAACGCTCAGCAAACACTTCAAGGTGTGATCCGGCCGACCGATGAACGACGACCCAAAACCCGCGCCCACCGATTCACACTCGGGGCGGCATCCGAACGACCACGCCATGCGTGTGCCCGGTCTCATGGCCGGGACAGCGTTGATGTTCATCGGATTCCTGAACATCCTCCTGTCCATCAGCGGCGGCTTCGAGATCAATGTCATGCCTATTTTGCTGTACTTCGCCGGCCTGGCGATGTGGGCCAACGCGACGGTCGAGAATCCCACCATCCGCTATTCCGTCATGACGTTCGCCATCGTCGGCGCCCTCGGCTTCTTTCACTACGGCGAGGTCTTGTTCTGGCACAAGCAGGTCATCTTTTGGTCCACCGTCGTGATGGTCATGTTCTTTGTGTTTCGGACCAGCAGCCCTCACGATTGACCTATGAGCGGGACCCTCATGACCATCACCGTGGTCATGCCGACGCTCAATGAAGCCGGCCGCCTGCGCGAGACCCTCCACCACACGACTGGCCTTGGCTTCGAGCAGATCATCGTGGTCGACGGGGGGAGCACCGACGGCACGCCCGACCTCGTCCGTCAGACCCTCGCGGCCCGAGCCGGCACCACCGGCCTCTCGATCGTGCTCCTCACGAGTTCCCCCGGACGCTCGCTCCAAATGAACGCGGGTGCGCGGGTGGCGTCTTCTGACGTCGTCCTGTTCCTGCACGCGGACACTCGACTTCCCTTCAACGCGCGCTCCGAGATCATGCAGGCCCTGCAAGATCCCGGCTTCGTGGGGGGACGCTTCGATGTGGGATTCGACCGCCAGACACGGCTAGCCCGGATCATCGCGCAGTGCATGAACTGGCGGTCACGCTGGACCGGGATGTACACCGGCGATCAAGCGATCTTCGTACGTGCGGACGTCTTTCGCCGGCTCAACGGGTTCGCGCCGATTCCCTTGATGGAAGATCTGGACTTCAGCCGGCGGCTGAAGCGCCAGGGGCCTACCGCGGCGCTCCGGGCGCAGGTCGTCACATCCTACCGTCGCTGGGAGCAGCAGGGCCCGGTGCGGACGATTCTCCGGATGTGGTGGTTGCGCTTCCTGTACTGGGTGGGCGCCAGCCCCGAGACCCTTGTGCGGCACTATCGCGCGGTGCGATAACATTCCGGCATGCCTCCCCCACGATCGCCATCTGCCAAGACGGGTTCACGCGCCGATGCCGCCCTGGTACTCTTTGCCAAGGCGCCGATTCCTGGTCAGGTGAAAACCCGGCTCTGTCCACCGCTCTCACCCGACGAAGCCGCCAGTCTCCACGGGAGTTTCGTCCTGGATGGATTGGAGCGCAGCAAGAACGCGATCCAGCAAGGCAAACTTGCGCTCGACCGCTTCGTCGCCTGTGCGCCGTCCGCGGACCATGTGTTCTTCAAGATTCTCGGCGAGCGGCATGGGGTGGGGCTCCTCGATCAGGTCGGCGACGACCTCGGCACGCGCATGCACCAGGCCTCCGTCGCATTGTTCGGCCGCGGCTATCGTCGCATCGTGATGCTTGGCACCGACCTCCCCTCGCTTCCCCTCACCATCTATCGTGAGGCGCTGGCCCTGCTCGACCGACATGATGTCGTCCTCGGCCCGGCCGAAGACGGCGGGTACTATGCCATCGGCCTGACGCGGCCTATGCCGGAACTCTTTCAAGGGATCCCCTGGTCCACCGCCGACGTGCTGACGCGCACGGTGGCCAAGGCGGAGGCTCTCGGCTTGAAGGTGGCCTATCTTTCACGCTGGCGGGATGTCGATACGCTGGACGATCTGCAGGCCCTCATCGCCGAGGCCGAGCGCGATGCTCGGCGCCCAAAGCGCGACCAGGTGCTTTCGATGCGGACGGCCGGCACGTTGCAGTTGCTGGGCCAGCGATTGCGCGGCCGACGTGAGCCCTTTCCCTCCGGAGGATTATCATGAGCCATCGTGTCGCTGTCATTCCTGGAGGAGCCAAGGGAATTGGGCGGGCCGTGGCGCTAGATCTTGCCTCAGCGGGATGGTCCGTCGCCCTCTGTTATCGCACAAGCGCCAAGGAGGCTGAGGTCACCGGCCATGACATTGCCACACGCGGCGGTAAGGCCATGACGCTCCGGTGCGACGTGTCGCAGCCGGACGCCGCTAAGAGTTTGATCCAGCAAGTCGAGCAGCAGTGGCACCGGATCGACGCGCTGATTCATTGCGCGGGCCCGTATCATCGCGTGAAGTTGTTCGACGAATCGCCGGCCGGGTGGGAGGAGATGTTCGCAGGGAACTTGCATTCGCTCTTCTACGTGGCACACGCCGCCGCGCCCGGCATGATCGCCCGGAAGGGCGGCCGCATTGTCACATTCAGTATGGCCAACGCGGATCGCATGGTCGCGCAACCGGACGTGACGGCCCACTACATCGCCAAAGCCGGTGTGCTGATCTTGACGCGGACACTGGCCAAACTGCTTGCCCCGCACGGCATTACCGTCAATGCTATCTCTCCGGGCTTCATCGATTCGGGGAGCGCGCCGCCGGGAGAACTGGCGGGGGTTACCAAAAATATCCCGGCCGGCTATGTCGGCCAGCTGAGCGATACGATGGCGGCTATCCGATTCTTGTTGTCGGATGAGGCGCGCTACGTGAATGGGGCCAATATCCAGGTGTCCGGGGCATGGGGGATCTGAGGGAGCCGCCTGTGGCGGGACTGTCCCTGTACTCGCAGTGGCCGCACAGGCAGACGGTGCTCCCTCGCTGCGCGCAGTCGAAACGGTCCCCGCTCCACCACAAAGATGAAAGAGGAAGAAAGAAGAACGAGACAAAACAGCCAGACGCAGAGGAGGCTTCATGACGACTGAACAGGACCGAGCGATGTGGAAGCGCTTCGTTCACGCGTTGCATCATGATCCTCTCGTCTGCTTGAAGGCGGGATGCGGTGGCCCCGTGGAGATCACCGACACGACACCCACCGACCGTACACACATCAAAACCTACGCAGGTGAGTGCACACGTTGTCACGCACGGGAGACCATTGCCGGCAGGGAAGCCCTGTCACCGCCTTGGGATGATGGCGCACTGACGATCATGGCGGAGGCGCATCTCCTACACGCTCAACCAACCTGCCCCTTCGACGACACGCCGGTGGAATTCATTTCCCTGACAAGCCCGAGACGCAAGGCGAGATATCGGCTCTGCTGCTACTTCTGCGGAAGACAAGCTGAAATAGATTGGCCGCCCCCCGAAGCCAAGCGATAGCGGCATTCCGGTCCTACCGTTTTCTGAACTGCGGCGGGATGCGGGACGGGGCCGGGCGAGACATCGGCGCGCTTGGCCGCGACCACCATCGACCGCCGTAGTGCCCGTAGCCACCCCACCAGCCGCCTGGGCCCCAATAGGAGCCTGGGTAGTATCCGTAGCCGGAACCCCACCAGGGCCACCAGCCTGAATACCACGGAGCCGGTGCGTAGTAGCCGGCGTCGGCGTAACTGTAACCGTAGTCGCTTCCTGAAACGAAGACCCCGCCCCGAACTTGATGCATCGACTCGGCACAGCCTGACAACAGGAGCACGCCGACCATCAACGCCACGGTAAGCAACGTCGCCTGTCGCATCGCCGCCCCCCTTTGTGCACGGTCCCTCTGAATCTCGATTTCATGCTACCAACGAATCTGATTATCGACCAGGGGGGTGAAAGAGCGCAGCCGTCGTGGGTTTGCAAGGAATATCGGGAAGGACTCTACAAGGGCGCCACCGCACGGCGGCAACACAGGAGTTGCTCGCGCTTCCTCAGACGAAGCGGTTCCCTTCAGCCCCACCTCCCGGCCGGAGGTTCATCCACTGTGAGGTCAGCGGGTCTAGCGAGGTGGAACCGTCGAATAGGGCCCGCCCGGTGGGTAGAAACAAAACGGACAGGCTGCGGGATTGGTGTAGGGAGCGCTGGGATAGGGCCCAAACGGACCAAAGTAATACGCGTTGGGTCCCCACCAGTGATAGGCGGAGTTGTAGGGACGAAGGGGCGACATGGCATAGACCCGAGAATCGGCGTCGGTCGGTTCCGCCCAGGTCACGAGTTGTTTGATCTCGAGCACGGGGAACTTGTATTCGCCTTCATCCAGCGGTCGCATCTCGGCGCCCTTGACCTCCCCGATCACGGTCATCGGCAGGCCGCCTTCAATTTTCGCCGGATCCAGGAATGCGGGATGGATGGCCAGAAATCGTCCCTCTGAAAGCGTCCGGTCTCGCACCGGAGGGCGGCCTTCTTCACGGGGAAGCTGGAGAACCTCAATCTCGGTTCGATCCTTGGCGCGCTTCGCCTTGAGGGCCACCCCGCTCACCATGATGACACGCCCGGCGTAGCTGTCCGGCGCGGCCAGAACCTGGGCAAACGACACCGTATGATCGACCTGTTGGCGGAGTTCGTCCGTCAGCGCTCGATCCACGACGGCATCACTCGAACCGAATAGGGAGGCGCATCCCTGAAGGGTCAGTACCAGACCGAAGCTCCACAAGGCGCGAGGCCCCGCCTTCAATCGTGTGCGCAGCATCGTCCTCTTGCCTCCGTTTACTGACCAAAAGCTTTTTTCAGCAGCGGTTCGATCTCACCCTTGGCGGCCATCGGGTCGAGAATGTCCGTGTCGCCGTAGAACGTGCCGTCGATGAAGACCTTTGGCAACGTGGGCCAGTTGGTCATTTTCGTGAGGGCCTCCCGCTTAGCCGGTTGGGACAGCACATCGACGACTTCGTAGGGAAACCCGTAGCGGTCGAAAAACTGCATCGTCTCCCGCGTGAAGCCGCACATCGGCATCTGCTTGGTGCCCTTGCCGTAGACCAAGATTTTATGTGCTTTGATCTCGCGATCGATTTCGTCTTGAATGGGATCAGCCATTGTTTCCTCCCTAAGCTTCGTCCGGAGTCTGGGCGGTCAGTTCCAACGCGTGAATGCGCCCGTCTTTCAACGGGGTATCGAGTGCCTGGTAGATCATGCGATGTCGGTCCAGCAGATTCTTCCCGATGAACTGGCCTGACACCACACGGACCGCAAGATGATCCATCGTCCCGGTCTTATCCCGGACGGTCACCTGGGCGTCGGGTATTGTCCGGCGGAGTTCTGCGGTCAATGCATCGGGGGTCATCACCTCAGCCGTCCCTCCAGTTCATAGTCACACCTCTGGCGCAACTTACCCCATCCCTGGCGCGAAACTCAACCTCGCCGCAGACCAGCGTCGCGCTGGGTCTTAAACCGCTTCGAATGATGCACTGATGGTATCTGATCGTCTGGGAGGCGTATCCAAGTTGATACGCCCCTCACACCGGTTCAGTTCGAACGCTTCGATCAGCGCTGCGCGCTGCGGTTCATTCGTCGCCCGGATCCGATTGAAAGGTCGACGATTCACGCCGAATGCCAGCATACTCTCATCAGACACCCTCGTTGGCATGGGGCTTGCCCTAAGGATATGCGTTGGTTGTCGACGGAACGAGTAGAGGAAACGGAAAGGAATCCTGCCATGAGTTTCATGCCGTACACCTTGGGAATGACCGCCATGCTGGTGGCCTTCGCGTCGTACTGGATGGCCACTCGTTTGTGGTAGCAAGGGACACAGACTGGGAGCGCCGGTCTGGTGGTGGGAATGCACCAGAAACGGTGGAAATGCACCATGACCTCTGCCGACGCACTACTCGAAACCCAGCGATTACTCGATGGTCTGCGCATCCGTCGCTTCAAACTGCGGTCGGCACTCATCTTGCTCAAGCATCTGGTGGCTGCGCGTGAGGCTCGGTTCCAAAGAGGACAGCGGAACGGTGCGATCGAGGCTGGACAGTTTCCACATCATTCATCATCCACGCATCAAGGAGGGACGTCATGACTGACTTCAAATCTGACCTGTTGTTCGGCGCGTCAACGGGAAATGGGCGCGTGTTGGTGGTTGACGATGAGCCGGATATCCGCAAAGTCGTGCGCATGACGCTCCACAAAGCCGGGTATGACGTCCTCGAGGCCGAGAACGGCGAAAAGGCGATCGAGACCATTAACTATGGCGAGAATCGCGTGATGCTCGACGTGTTGATCTGCGACATCCGGATGCCCAAGATCAATGGAGTGGAAGCCATTGCCTATTTCCGCCAGAACTATCCCCGCGTACCCATCATCGTGTTGACCGGTTTCCCGGACACCGAAATGGCTTCGGCCTTCCTGCGCGACGGCGGCATCGTCGACTATCTGGTGAAGCCGGTCGAAGGCGAAAAACTGAGGGGCGCGGTGGAACGGGCCATGGAACAACGGGAGATGGCCCACCTGTAAGTACTCGGAAGCGCAGAGCCACCCGTCTCCCCGATGCAGGGTCGTGGCTTGGGCACCACCCTGCACTCGGGGAGGCCAAGGGCGCTCAGCGGAAGCCGAGATCGTACGACGATGTTGGTCGATCAGAAAGCCATTCGAATCCTGATCGTGGGTGCCGGCAGAGGCGGTTCTCGTCTGCTGGAGCTGCTTACGCACGTGCGAGGCGTTGAAATCGCCGGCATCGTCGACCGAAACCCCGATGCCCCCGGCCTCCGCCGGGCCATGGATCTGGACATTCCCGTCAGTAGTCAGATCGACGACGTCGTTGGAACCAGCGCGGTCAACCTCATCGTCGACGTGACCGGCGACCCCGCCATGGAGGCGTACCTCGCCCACCGCAAGGCGCCTGGCACGGAAATCCTGAGCGGCACGGCGGTTCGATTCCTCTGGCAACTCGTCCAGCATGAATCGCAACTGCAGGCCGAGGTGTCCCATGCGGACAAACTTGCGGCCATCGGATCCTTCGCGGCCGGCATTGCCCACGACATCAACAATCCGCTGTATCTGATCCTGGGTTTGGCGGAAGATCTCATCACCCAAACGGACCGTGCGATCATCAATGAGCACGCGCAGGACATTATCGCCGCCGTCAAGCGCACGAGCCGCATCTGCACCGATCTCACGCGGTATGCCCGCCGCGCGCCGGACGAGCCGTCCACGGGGATCGAACTGCACGGGATACTCGAAGAGGCGCTCAAGATCGCCCGCTACGCGCTGTTATTTCAGGACATGTCCGTCGTCCGGGTGTTCGATGCCGGCCGCAGTACCGTACGCGGCAATCGAGACGACCTGCTGCATCTCTTCGTCAATCTGATCACCAATGCCATCCACGCCATGGACGGCAACGGCACCCTGACCTTGACGACACGTCATCGCGAGCGCATGGTAGAAGTCAGTGTGTCTGATACCGGCTCCGGTATCCCCCCGGCGTTGCGAGACAAGGTGTTTGAACCGTTTTTCACGACCAAGGAGGCGGGCAAGGGCACCGGGCTTGGGCTGTACAACGCCAAGACGATCGTGGAGAAAATGGACGGCGACATCGCGCTGGAGAGCGAGGTCGGCAAGGGCACCACGTTCTTCGTCCGCCTCCCACTCGGTGGGTGACGCGCGGGAGATGCGGAAGCTCCTCGCCGGCCCGCGACTCCCCGCCCGTCTCTAGCGAAAGGCCGAGCCACGTGAGCACGACCGCGAGCAATCAGGCCCCGGCCCATCGCACACGTTGGGGGCTGAAGGGTAAGCTCATCCTGTCCATGCTCCTGGTGGGGGTGATTCCCCTCCTGGCCGGATTAGTGTTGGCCTTTCTTCAGGGATCCCAGGAGATTCGGGAGGTCAGCGGCGAAGCGTTCAAGGCGTTGGCCATCGAGGCGTCGCGCAAGCTGGATCTGCTGGTCGCCGAAGAGGTGGGCCGCACCTCGCGGATCGCCGCCGATGCGGAAGTGATCCTCACCCTCGAACGGCACCGGGACCGCATCGAGGCGTTGACGCCACAACAGCGCCAGGTCGCGCAGGAACAGCAACGGGGCGGGTGGGACGCGCGCAGCCCGGAGATCGTCAAGTCGATCACGGAAAATCGCCTCTCCAGGATCCTGCAAGAATACTTCTCCGGCTCACGGAGCGAACCCGACCAGCTCCGCCCACAGGTCGTGCGGGCGGCCACCCAGATGTTGTTCCTCACCGACATCGAAGGGTCGCTCATCGCCGCCCTCACGTCTAAACCTGCCTACTCCCATCATGAGACCGCCTGGTGGCAGGGCGCGTTCAACAAGGGAGTCGGCAAGCTGTATCTGGAAGATCTCCACTTTGACGACCGGACGAACACCTACGTCTTCACCATCAGCGCGCCCATAATGGACAGTCTGCGATACGGGGCGATCGGCGTCCTCCATCGCGTGATCGACGCCAAAGAGTTCTTCTCGCCATCGACCCATCCCATCCGCTTCGGGAAGACCGGGCACGTCATGTTGATCGACAGCCGCGGGATCGTCATGAGTTGTCCCATCCTTCCCACGGGCGTCAAACTCTCGGACCCCGCAATCATCCCGATGGTCACCAAATTTGAGCCCGGATGGGTGCAGACCCCGAGCGACGGCCATGGCGGCACCACGGCGTCCATTGTCGGCTTTTCGCCTCTGCCTGAAACAAGTCGCGCGACCAACGGCTCGGTGGATGGAGGGGCCTGGCACACCTTCGTCTGGCAGAGCTCAGAGGAGCTCTTTGCGCCGGTCAAACATCTATTCACGTGGATGTCGATCTTCGGCACGCTGGCCATGGGACTGCTCGCGGCCCTCGGAGCGTTTGCGGCCGGCCGTATCGTCACGCCGGTTCGACACCTCCAAGCGGCGGCGCGCGCGATCGGCCAGGGCAAATTGCGCGAGCCGATCGTGGTCAAGACCGGGGACGAGCTGGAAGAGTTAGCGGAAGAGCTCACTCGTATGAATGCGCAGTTAGAGCAATCATTCGCCGGCCTGGAAACGCAGGTCGAACAAAAGTCCCAGCAGGTCCGCGTGCTGCAAAAGTCCACCGACCAGATTCTCGACGCGGTCCCGGCGCCCATTTTCTTGATCGATCGGGAGGCTCACGTGCACTATCTCAATCGCGCCTCACGCGACGCGTTTGAACTCCATGACGCGGTGGGCGAGCCCCTCCTCCTCTACGACCTCCTCCGGCTCCCTGCGAGTTCCCGCGAGAAACTGGGACGCGAACTCGCCATCATGGGGAACGGCCACGCCGCGGGAACGCGGAAAGAACAGGCCCTTGCGCGCACGCGCGATCCCTTAGCGCAGACCGGGCATGTGGAATCGGAAGAGGGGCGCCGAGAGCTCCAGGTCGGCAAGTCTGTGTATCGCTATGAATGGTTCCCGATGGCGTCCCTCCCCGGGGAACAGGCCCGAATCGGGCTCGTGCTCCGCAATGCCACGGATGAAAGCCGCTTGCAGGAACAACTGATCGAAGCGGAAAAGAAGGGCAGCCTCGGGATCCTGACGGCCGGCATCGGGCACGAGCTGAACAATCCGCTCTTCGGCATCCTCGGTTTGAGTGAAGCGATTCAGCACGAGAGCAGTCCCGAGCAGATGAAGGAATTCGCCAAGAACATCGTGCACCACGGCAAACGTATGGCCGGTATCATTCGCGATTTCACGGGTGTGGCCCGCTCCGACACACAAGAACGGAAACAGCCGGTCGATCTCGTCGCTCAGCTCGACCTGGCCGTCGCGATGGTGCAGACCTCCCTGCCAGAATCGGACCTGGAGGTTCAGCGTCAATTCTGCGCCTTGCCCACCATTGTCGCGGTCCCGGAAGAAATTCAACAGGCCTTTGCCAACATACTTCTCAATGCCGTGCAAGCGATGAGGGGCTCTGGACGCTTGATCCTCAAGACCGACCGGACGCCGGTCTTACTCAACATTTCGATTCATGACAACGGCCCGGGCATTCCCCCGCACTTGCTCACGAAGGTGTTCGACCCCTTCTTCACCACAAAGCAGCAAGGGGAAGGAAGCGGATTGGGCCTGACGATCGCCCGTCGACTGCTCATGAAGGTCGGCGGCCACGTCCGGCTTGAGAGCACGGTCGGACAGGGCACTACCTGCCTCATTACGTTTCCGGCGCCTCAGGAGCCGGCTCGAGAGGAGACCTCCGCATGACACGCGTGATCCTCCGCTGGACCATCCTCGCTGCGTCGTTGACGCTGGCAGGCATGGGCGGCCTCGCTGGCCTTCCCACACATCTCGAGGCGGCCAAAGAAGAGCCCCCGCCCCCCCTCTCGCCCGACCGCGTCGCCGACTATCTTCACGCCATCCTCGAAGCCGACCGCGGCTTCTACACCGCGCAAATCGTCAATCGCATGCAGGAACGCGGTGTCGTGAAGGCGACCGAGCATTGGGAGAATGAGGGCACCTTGCCGTTGCCTGCTCAGTTTCTGCAACACTCCGGACAAATTGTGGCGGAAAACGGCAGCGGGATCCGCTATCGGCTGATCGGCCTCTACCCCATCAACCAGCGCAATGGCCCGGCCACGGCCTTCGAACGGAAAGCGCTCGAAGGGTTTGCCGAGAATCCGAACCAGCCCACGCGGGGCACCGTGTCCAGCGGGAAGAAACGGTACTTCCAGGCGATCTATCCGGACCGCGCCACGTCCGCCGCCTGCGTCAGTTGCCATAACCAGCACCCCTTGAGCCCGAAGCGGGACTTCAAGTTGAATGACGTGGTCGGCGCGATCGCGATTACGATCCCTCTCGACTGACGAGAACGTGAAGCGTTACTCGTGAAACGTTATTCGCAAGAGTCCGGTCTAAGACTCGGGTGGGCTAATTCTCGATTCACGATTCACGAATAACGCTTCACGAGCGTTCTACGTGGGCTTCACCGCGCCCGCGGATTCTTTAGCATGGTATTCCTCGCGGTAGATTTGCAGCGCCGTGAGGAGGAGGGCCATCACGATGGGGCCGACAAAGATCCCGATCACCCCGTACACCGCCAATCCGCCGAGCACGCTGAACATGAGCAGGAACACGGGGATCTTCGCCTCTTGACCGATCAGCATCGGCCGTAAGAATTGGTCGACGGTGGAGACGACGCCGGCACCCCACAACAGTAACGCCACCCCTTTCCACGTGGGACCGATCCAGAGCAACCACAAGCCCACGGGCACCCAAATCAAGGCGGTGCCGCCGAATGGAAGCGGAGCCAGCAGCGTCGTCACGGCCGTGAGTACGACCGGAACCGGCACCCCCAGAGCCAGATAGGCCACCCCGGCCAGCAGCCCCTGCACAATGGCCGTCACGACCACGCCCTTGACCACCGCCCGCATGGTTTGATCCAGACGAGAGAAGATCTTGGCCTTGTGCGATTCGTCCAACGGCACCAACTCATACAGGCCGTTCATCAAACCACGCCCGTCTCGAAAGAAAAAAAACAGGGTCACAATCATGATGAGGGCGTTGGCCACGAACTCGAACACGTTTTTCACGAACCCGGTCAGCCCACCGACGAGAAACTGACTGAGAGACTTGGCACTGGAAATGAGCGCCTCTTCCAAATTGTCCTGGGTATTTTCGCGAAGACGATCCACGACGCTTTGAACGAGCGTGCCGATGATCGGAAGCTTTCCCGCCTCTTCCGGCAGACGCTGCAACCCGCCGCCACCGACCCAATCGCGAATCGCGACCTCAGCCAACGCCGCCTCCCGCAGAATGACCCCTCCCGTCCATACGAGAGGCAAAACCAGTAGGACCATGATACCGAGCGTGAGGATGCCGGCAGCCCACGATTCGCGCCCGCCCAGTTTCGCGGCCAAGGCGCTATGCAACGGGAACAGCAAATGCGCCAAGATGGCCGCCCACACCATGGCCAGCAAGAAGGGGCGTAGCATCAGCACCAATTGATAGAGCAGGAAGAGCAGAATGCCGAAGAACGCGAGCGCGAAGACTTGCTGGCGGGAGACTATGGGCAGACGCGTGTCCAACTCGGGGGGTACATAACAGAATCCTCCCCCCCTTGTCATCTTGGTGGGCGCCGGGGAGCTACCCGCGGCAGAGGCCGATGATCGGTTCTGCGGCGGGGCTGGTCAACTCCGACGATGAGACGGCCTCTTACAAATCCCGCTGTGCGCCGCCGCCGTATTCCATCAAGCGGTTGTACGAGAGCGTGCAGTCGGGGCAAAACATTTCTGACAGAAAGAGGTCGTTGGCTTGCGCCTGGTACCGTTTGAGGTAGGTCACCAGATCGCACCACTCCCCGCCTGTCGCACCATCCCAATGTTCATCCTTGATCCGATGGCACAGCGCACAACTCATGACGATATGAATACTCAGCATAGACATAGTCCTCTTCCATGATAAGAGGGAGGAGCTGGCCTCCGACGGCTCGGTTGGATTGGCCCAGTGCGCATCCACACGAACCGCGCACCGAGCCCCCTGCCGGGCCGACGGGTTTCAGCACGTGTTAGTGGAGGAGACAGGGTGGGCGAAACGGGATTCGCTCGCACAAGAGACCTGGGACCGCCCGGCCAATTTCAAACAGGGAGTGGGACACGATGGAGACAGAGAATCTCGTGGATTCGGACGGCAACGACAGGGCTTCGAGCATGGAACTCTCGACCAAATCTTCAGCGAGTTCCATACTCCATAGCGAGGTTGGCACCCCCAGCACCTGCATGAACACGCAGAGGGAGAGGAAGCCGATCCCGATGCTCCGCACGCACAGGTGATTCACGTGATGTACTCCAACGCCTCCGTGAAGCGAGCGGGATGATATTTTTCGGCTCCACGGATGTCAACTCAGGGTCTGCCCTACGGAGAACTTCGTCCATCCTCCCCCTGCAAGACGGAGGAGGCCTCGCAAGGGGGCGAGGCCCACTCGTCGAGAGGGCACGCACGCTCGTGTCGTGATCCGCACTGAGCGCGCGCTACAACCCGAACGCACGTTTGAACCGCTCCCAGAATCCTCCGCCGTGCACTTCGCAGTACACCGTCGGTTCCGTCCCTTCGATAAACACCTCGGTCACTTTGGCCGGACAACGATCAGTCCCTAATTGGCCGGTCTGCGGGTCGATCTCTTTCACCAGGACTCCAGGCGGGATCGCAAACACTGGCGATTCTGGAGACAACACTTGCTTGGCGAACTCTGTCCAGATCGGCAAGGCCGCCTGCGATCCGGTCAACTTCAGCTCGCGGCCATCGTCGAACCCCACCCACACCCCGATGACCAACTCCGGCGTATACCCGATAAACCAGGCATCCCGATAGCCGTCGGTGGTGCCGGTTTTCCCCGCCACCGTCCCGGTCAATCCCATCGCACGGGCTTTCGAGGCCGTCCCCCGATCCACCACTCCCGTCAGCAAGGACGTCACCAGATAGGCCGCTTGCGGCGAGACTCCTTGGCGCCGCTCTCCGATGGAATGCCACAAGGGATCCCCCGCGTCACTGACCACCTGACGAAGGGCCGTGGGCGTCGTCGCGATCCCGTCATGGGCCAGCGCGCCATAGCTGCCGGTGATCTCCAACAGCGAGACCGCCGAGGCGCCGAGGGCCAGCGTCAGATTTTCTTCCAAGGGCGTCCTGATCCCCAGGCCTCTAGCCACCTGCGCGACTCGCTTGGTGCCCACCGCATGGGCCACCCGCACCGCCGGCACGTTCAGCGACAGCTCCATCGCGGCGCGCACCGTGACCTTGCCGCGGAACTGCTTGTCGTAGTTCTGGGGAGACCAGCTGCTGCCGCCGGCATCGTAGGTCACCGGCTCGTCGAGGACCGTGCTGGAAGGCGTTAAGGGACCTCCGCCCTCAAATTGTTTCGCCTCGAACGCGGCGGCATAGACGAAAGGCTTGAACAACGAGCCGGGCTGTCGCTTGGCCTGGACGGCGCGATTGAATTGGCTGAGCCGATAATCGCGCCCGCCGGCCATCGCGAGAATCTCGCCGGTCCGTGGGTCCAGCGCCACGAGCGCGCCCTGCAAGGGCTCATCCTCATGCGCGAGGGCGGGATAGGTGTGTTCGAGTTGGCCCAACCCTCTCGAAAGCGTCTCCGTGGCGAGCCGCTGCAGAACCGGATCGAGCGTCGTATAGACCTTGGCGCCGGGAGGCAACTCGAGTCCGCTGGCTTCGACGACATGCGCCAGCAAGTAGTCGACGAAATAGGGCGCGTCGGCCACCATGTCCTGCAACGGGAACACGCTCACCGGGCGATTCACCGCCTCTTTCCATTCCTCCTCGCCGAGCTGCCCGACGTCGCGCAACCGCCGCAGGACGACGTCACGCCGGTGCTTCGCCAGGTCCTTGTCCTTCAACGGCGAATACGTATTGGGCCCCTTGATGAGCCCGACGATCAACGCCGTCTCCTCCACCGACAGCTCCTGCACCGTTTTCCCGAAATAGCTCTTGGCGGCCGCGGCCACGCCGTAGATCCCTACGGATCCGGCCTGTCCCAAATAGATCTCGTTCAGATAGCCTTCGAGAATCTGATCCTTGCTGTACTTGGCCTCGAGCACCAACGCCGCCATCGCTTCCTGCACCTTGCGGCTGAACGTGCGTTTCGGCGAATAAAAGAGATTCTTGGCCAGTTGTTGCGTGACCGTGCTGCCGCCTTGCACTACGCCGCCGCGCGTCACATTCGCCCATATCGCCCGCCCGATCGCGACGGGATCGATGCCCGGGTGCCAATAGAAGCGGCTATCTTCGATTGCCAGCACAGTATCACTGACCGTTCTCGGGATTTCCTGGATCGGCAACCAGGCTCGAACCTGGCGCGAGACGCCGCGCAAACCGCTGATGAGTTGGGGTTCCAGTGTCGCGGCAGCCAGCGGCGCGTCGTTGGAAGGGGAAGACACCGATACGATCCGGCCCTGATCCAGCGACAGTCGCACACGCACGGACGGCACGTGCAGATCCGGATGCCCGTGCAGATAGACATCCAGCGCCTGGTCGGTCAGCGCAAACTCCCCGGCCGTCCGAACGTCGCCGGATACGGCCCGGTAGCCCAGCCGATTCAGTCGCTCCAGGAGATGTGTGTCCGCCAGGCGATGATTCGGCTTCAACGAGTAGGGGGCGCCATAAATCAGCAGTGGCGGGCGCTCCTCTCCCTTTGGTAAGGTGAGGGTCGAAGCCAGGTACAATCCGTAGGTCAGAGCAAGCAGGAATCCGGCCGCGGCTATACCCCCGGCAATAAGCAGACTTCGCCGCAGCCACCCACGCGCCACCTTCGGCAACCTCCTTTCGATCATGTCAATCGTGTGGGATGCAGGATACGCAATGCATGCCGAGAAATCGATGGGAGAGGCTCGACAGGAGTTTCGAGCGCCGGCCATCCAGACGCTTCCTCTTGACTCCAGGCCAGGCTATCTTACAGGAAACCCACGAAATCCCCGAGTGGCCGCCATGGACCTCGCCCCCATTGGAAAGGCAGGATGACTGACATCATGAATCGACGAACGAGCCCCCTTCATATCTCGAGCGTTATCGCCGCCTCGGCCCTGCTGGCCTGGATGTTCAGTTGCGTCGGGTGCACGGAATCCCCGGCCCCCTCCAGCGCTGAACCCCGCCCGGCTTCGCCCCCGGCCGCAGTCATCCCCGCAGCGTTGCCGGGTGGGTTGCCGGCGGCCGCGTTCCCGGCGAACGAGACCTTTATCACCGTGGCCAAGATGGCCCGTGCCTCCGTCGTGAACATCTCGTCTTCGCGGAAGGTGAAGCAGGAACAGGAGCAGTCCGGCAATCCGTTCGACGATCCATTTTTTCGCCGCTTCTTCGGCGACGAGCTGGAGAAACGCTTCCGGCAGCCAAAAGAGCGGCAGGAGCAAGGCCTGGGCTCCGGCGTCATCGTGAGCGCCGACGGCTACATCGTGACCAACAACCACGTGGTGGAGAAGGCCGACGAGATCAAAGTGTTACTCAGCGACAAACGTACCTTGAAGGGCAAGGTCATCGGCACGGATCCCAAAACCGACGTGGCGGTCATCAAGATCGACGCGAAGGACCTCCCGGTCCTCCCCATGGCCGATTCCAATCAGTTGCAGGTCGGAGAACTCGTGCTCGCGGTCGGTAATCCATTCGGTCTCAATCAGACGGTAACGATGGGCATTATCAGCGCCGTGGGACGCGCGAACATGGGCATCGTGGACTATGAAGACTTCATCCAGACCGACGCCGCGATCAACCCCGGGAATTCGGGTGGCGCGCTCGTCAATCTCAAGGGCGAGCTGGTCGGCATCAACACGGCGATCTTCTCGCGGAGCGGGGGCAACATGGGGATCGGGTTCGCCATCCCCAGCAACATGGCCCGGACCGTGATGAACAGCCTTATCAAACACGGCAAGGTGGTACGGGGCTGGCTCGGCGTCTCCATCCAGGAACTGACGCCTGACTTGGCGAAGGAGTTCGGCACGGCGGATTCTCAGGGTGCGCTCGTTGCAGACGTACTGGACGACAGCCCGGCCGCTAAGGCAAAACTCCAGCGTGGTGACGTCATTGTGAGCTACAACGGCGCTCCGGTAAAGGATCCCGGTCACCTGCGCAGCATGGTCGCGGAGACCGCTCCGGATACGTCAGTGACGGTGACGATCCTGCGCGACAAAGAACGTAAGGACGTGAAGTTGACCATCGCCGAACTTCCGAAGGAGCTTGCCAAGGCGTCCCGCAACAACGGCCCCGACAGCGCAAAAGGTGAACATGCCTTGGCCGGCGTGACGGTCGAGGAGAACAAGGATCGCTCAGGGCAGAAGTCCAAGGGCGGCGTCGTCGTGACGGAGGTGGAACCCGATACCCCTGCCGAGCGAGCCGGGCTCCGCGCGGGCGATCTCATCCTGGAAATCAATCGCAAACCGGTCCGAACGGTCGGCGACTTCGATAAACTCGCCGGGCAACTCGGATCGAAAAGCCCCGCGCTGCTCCTGCTCACACGCGGAAACTCGACCATCTTCCTGTCGGTCGCACCCTAACCCGCATGATTCACGATGACTTCGAGGGCAACCGCCGACCTGACGCTGCGACAAGATAGGCTGTGCCTGAAAGGCAGCCTACCGGCAGGCTCGCCGGGCTGCCGCGTGGAACCCATCTGTGACCTCCCCCGTCGCGGGTTCGTTCGCCGGTCGCCCTCCCCTCGCACACACCCTAACCCCATCAGATATGGCCATTTTTTACCTTCTCTCCCCTCCGTTTGGCTCTGTGCTTGGGCTCAACGTCCCAAGTTTTATTACCTAAGCGCATCCCGTTGTATGTTCGTGGGCATGGTGCTAGGATACCGCCCCATATCAAGAGGAGAAGCGCGACCTCGTCATCGTTGGCCGGTCGTTCATGTTGGACGTCGACAGGAGGCAATCCACAATGAACTCACCCACGATCGAACGCACCACGACCAAGTCCCAGCCGCCCAGTACGCAAGGCTCGGGAGGGAACGAGCCCGCCCGGTCACGCGGGGCGGACCCGCAGGGGACCAACCTGGAAGATCTCGACAAGATTCGCGAGATTCTGTTCGGCGTCCAGTCCCGCGAGCATGCGCAGCATCTCTCCCGCGTGGAAGACGCGCTCGCACGCACGGCCGCTGAATTGCGGCAAGACCTCGCCACCCGTTTCGAGGCTCTGGAAGCGGCCATGAAACGGCAGGTCGATCAATTGACCGCTCAGATCAAAACCGAACACGACGCCCGCGCACAATCCATCAACTCCCTCGTCCGGGATCTCGGCGACCTGGGCAAAACGCTCGCCAGCAACACCGCTCAGTTGGACCAGCAGACGGCGAAGGAGAGCCGCGACCTGCGCCAGCGCATCACGGAGCAGCAGCAGGCCCTCCTGCACGAGATCCAACAAAAAAATAACGAGTTGTCGACGGCGATGAAGGGGGCACTCGACGAGCTGCGCAGCGAAAAAGTGACCCGCGCCGCCCTGGCGGAGCTCTTCGCCAAGTCGGCCCAATCACTTGCCGGGGGCCTGGCGAATTCTGGTGAGAAGTAACCACCGTGGGGCCATGCGCCGCAGCGGGAAGAGTTCCAACATTTCGCAGCCGAGTTCACCATCTGACGTCCCTCCACCCATGACCCAAGGGTGGGTGTCACCGCGGGAGGCGTACCATGGCTGAAACTCACCTCCGGGGCCCGCATCAGCCGAATATCTCAGACACGACTCCCGACGGGGACCTCGACGATCTCCGCGAGCTTTTGCTCGCGGCGGAACGGGTGCGGCTCAACCGCCTCGAAGACCGCCTGAAGAACTCCGTCGTCGATGCCGCCACCCTAGCCAAAGTCCTCCCGGATGCCATCCGCCAGCGCGCCCGGCAGGATCACTTGCTTGCCGCCTCGCTGGCCCCCGTCATCGACGAGACGTTGGTGCAGGCCGTGCAACGCTCACCCCAACGCGTCGCAGACGCACTCTCGCCCGTCATGGGGCCTGCGATTCGTCGGGCCGTGACCACGGCGCTCCAGAGCATGACGCAGGCGCTCAACCAGACGCTCGATCACAGCGTCTCGGTCCGCGGGTTGAGCTGGCGACTGGAAGCGTGGCGAACGGGGAAACCGTTCGGCGAAGTCGTTCTGCTGCACACGCTCAAGTATCGCGTGGAGCAGGTCTTCCTGATCCATCGCGCCACCGGCCTGCTGTTGCGGCACGCGGGGCATAATCCGGGGGCGGAGGGAAAAGAAGACCTCGTCGCCAGCATGTTCACGGCGATCAAATCGGCTGTCCAACGTTTCGCCAAGGACTCACTGGGCGCACAACAAGACAGCGGGCTCCAGTCGTTTTCGATGGAAGACGGGCTGGAGGTGTGGATCGAGCAAGGATCGGACGCCATCTTGGCGGCCGTCGTGCGCGGCTTGCCTCCCGTAGGTCTGCGGACGACCTTTCAGAAGGCGCTCGAAAAGATTCGGGTCGAATTTGCGCAACCCCTCCAGGACTTCCGAGGCGATGCGACGCTCTTCGAGGACACGACGCCCCATCTCCAAGCCTGCCTGTTGCAGGAATCCACCGGGGATCCGAAGGAGGGCCCCCAGCCTACGCGTCGGGTCTCGCCTGCCCTGGTCCTCTTGCTGCTTGCGTTACTCCTGTTGGGCTGGTGGGGGATCACCTCCTTTCTGGATCGCCAACGCTGGAACGAGTTCCTTGAGAACGCCCGCCACGTACCGGGGTTGCACATTACGTCAGTCCACCGAGAGGGCGATCACGCCACCGTCTACGGCATGCGCGACCCGTTGTCGACCGACCCCATGATCCTGGCCTTGCAAGCCGGCCTGCCCCATGACCGGCTGGCGTTCCAGCTTGAACCTTACTTGGCCCTGGCTCCAGAGTTGATTGAACGACGCGCGACCGCCGCGCTCCGCCCGCCAGACTCCGTCCGCCTGACCGCGGTGCAACAAAACGGGACGACCGTGCTGGCCGCAACGGGGACCGCACCGCATTCGTGGATCCTGAACTTTCGGAAGCAGGGCACTTCCATCCCGGGGGTCAGCGCCGTACGCGACAGCGAACTGCGCGATGGAAACCTGTTGCGGCTGGAACAGCTCAAACGGGAGATCGAAGCCCGCACGTTCGAATTCACGATGGGGCGGGCCGATCTGGCGCCCGACAGCGAACCGATCGTGCAGGCCTTACGGCAGGCCGTGCTGGAGAGCGATGCGCTCGCCCAGCAATTGGGCAGGAGCCTCCAGTTGGAGATTTCAGGCCAGACGACTGGGGAAGGACCACCGGCGTTGAATCGACGCTTGGCCGCAGCCCGAGCCACAACCATTACCCGCGCATTGGACCTGGGCCCGCTCACCTCGACTCACATCGTCACGACCGGACAACCCGTCACCGACGTGTCGCCGGACGAGACCGCCTCGACGTCGCCCCCAGCCCGGCGTGTGTCCCTTCAACTCACGATTGCCAACCTCCCGCCGTCCCCTGTACCACCACCATGACGGCCCCCCCGGCTCGCATCACCAAGAAGATCTGCTTACTGGGCGCGACCGCCGTGGGGAAGTCGTCGTTGATCCAGCGGTATGTCAACCACACGTTCGACGAATCGTACAAGACCACGATCGGAGTCAACATCCTTTCGATGGATGTGGTGTCGGACGGCCAACCAGTTCGGCTCATGATTTGGGATCTCGAGGGTCAAGACGATCCCCGGCAGCGGTATCGTGAAGAGTATCTGAGCGGCGCCCACGGCTATCTGTTGGTGATCGACGTCACCCGGGCGGAAACGTTGGATATCGCCCGAAGTCTCCACCAGATTGTGCAGGCCATGGTGGCGGAAATCCCGTTCGTGGCGCTCCTCAACAAACGCGACTTGCTGAGTCGATGGGAACTGCGCGCCGACGAGGTCCGCCAGTTGTCCGACGAGGGATGGACGGTCTCGGAGACCAGTGCCAAGACCGGTGAAAACGTGCGGGAAGCCTTTGAATGCCTGACCCGGAACATGCTGGCGGCCGACCGCGCCCTCCAAAGCCCGCGGCGGTGACGGCCTGAGGGGAGCTACGCCCGCTCTCGCTTCTTTGAGTAGGGCTCCATAAACTTCCACAGCCGCCATTCTTCGGCGGGGGACATCCGCGTAAATTCCACGCCGACCATCTGGTCTTGCACCCACCGCACCATCCCCTCCTCCACGTGCATCGGAGAGGTCTGTTTCGGCAGGCGCAGGCTCATGGACACCCGGTCCCCGGGCTTGAGCTCTGCTTCTCCCAAGATTTTGACGCCCGTCATCGACACGTTGAAGACCGCGCCGAGCCCAGACTCCTGTCTCGCCAACCACCAACGAAGCCCGCGACGGGAGAAGGAGCACGCGAAGGGGGCGCGGAGACGAACCCTGGGATGGAGCCGTAGTTCTGCAGGCGACCGATCGGGTTGAGCCATTGGTCCTCCTACGGATTTGTCGCTACTGTACCTCAGTGAGGACGCCGAGGGAACTAGAATCTCCCGTCGGGGTGTGAACTCAGACCTGATGGCCTCTCTAGACTCTGTGCCTAGGCCGCCCGGGGTCTGCCGTTTCCAGGATCAGCTCCAACGTGCCATAAGCGGCCGCCCGGGGTCTGGTCTCCCGATCATTCTCATGGTAGCGTAGAGGCGAGTGCAGCGCGGCTTGTGCCGTGTGAAAGGAGGCACCCATGATCCGGCTCAGTGTTCCAATGCATGTACGAGCGTGGACGGGTTCCGGGCGGCCCTTCTTGCTCACCCTGCTGTTCGTCGTGGCAGCCACACCGGCCGTTCTCGCACAAAGCGGCGACGCACAGGTGCCATGGGAGTGCTCCAACTATTCTGCGGAAGCGCAGACCCGGTGCATGCAGGCCCTCATTGAATCTCAACGGGAACAGATCGGCAAACTCCAGGGCGAGTTGAAAGCTCAGCAGGGCGCCATGGGCCAGCTCAAGGATCAGGTCGATCGCCAAACGGCCGCCACCGCCGATATGCAGCGACAGCTGTCTCAATCACCCGCCATCGTGCAAACCACGCCGCCTCTGTACGCGTATCCTCCGGCCGGCGTCGGCATCTATCCAGGCATCGGATTGTACATGGGCCGTCCGTGGGGGTGGGGGTACGGCTTGGGCTATTCCTACGGCCCGTATTTCCGGTTTGGTTATCGGCCCTACTGGGGGCATCGCCCGGGCTACTTCCGTGGATGTCGAGGGCCCTGGCGCGGCTGCTGGTAGCAGCCACCGCCATTGACCCAACGGTGGCCCTCGTGGTTTCCCCTCAGGGGTGCTGACGAGGGGCCGGACCTCTCCTAGCTGGCCAGTCGCTCAGGCGGCTGGTACGTCCGCGGCTGCGCCACCGCCACCCGATTACGTCCCTCTTTTTTCGCTCTGTACAACGCCTGGTCCGCCAGTTCGATCAATGCTTGTTGACTGGTGGGCAGCGGGGTATCCCACGTAATGAGGCCGACGCTGATCGTGACGGTAAAGGCCCCTGCGGCGCGAGCATAGGGGCATTCACCGATCGCGCGACGCAACCGTTCGGCCATTTGCCCCCCGCCTTCCGCGTTGCAGTTCGGCAACACCAGTAAAAACTCTTCTCCACCGACACGGCCCACGTAGTCGTAAGGACGGACGATTCCGCGGAGGCGATGGGCGCTTTCGATCAAGACTTGATCGCCGGTGGCATGCCCGTAGGTGTCGTTGACCGCTTTGAAATGATCGAGGTCGGCGATCATCACGGTGATCGGTTCGCCGCTGCGGCGAGCGCGCTCCAATTCCGTGCCCAAGACATCCAGCGCCGTGGAATGATTCAACAGGCCTGTGAGGGAATCGTGGGTCGCTTGGCGCTTGGCCTGCTCAAGCGCCTTGAGGTTTTCGACGGAGATGCTCGCCTGCGCGGTCAGCGCCACGACCACCTGTTCGTCGAGATCCGTAAACTCCGCCGAACGTCCGTTGGCCGCCATCTTATTCATGAGACACAGGCGACCGAAGAGGCGGCCATGGGCGCGAATGGGGACCCCCAAGAAGCCGGCCACCTGTAAGTCCGGTGCAGGAAACCCCATCTGCGCCAAATGGTGTGAGAGGTTGGCGAGTCGGATGGGACCTTCGCTGCGGGTCAGTTGCTCGATGAGCGCGCGGCCGATCGCCGACCGTTCCACGATGGTGAGGATGTCACCGCTCTGCTCATGCGTAATGACCCGGATGAACTGGGAGCCGGTCTCATCCAGCAGTCCAATGACCGCATGGGCAGATCCCGTTTGGGTCCGCGCAATCGTCAGGAGGTTCTGGAGCATTTCGTCGATGTCCTGCGTCACGGTCAGCCATCGGGCGGCGTCCACCAATGAGCGCAACGAGGCAATGTGCAAGTGAAGCGCCTCCTCCGAGGACGTAGCCCGAACACTTTCCTGCTGCGCCGCCTGCTCCAACCGCTTCGCCGACCAGAGCAGCAAGAGGACCATAGGCACGGCGATCGATAATCCGCCGAGGCCCAATTTCCACAGGAGCGACATGATCGGAGCCCGTACGCTGTCGCGGTCGACGCGTATCATCACACCCCAGTTCAGGCTACGCAGGTGCAGGCTGCCCCGAGTCTGTGCATACCCGGTAATGACCTCTATGCCGGCCCGTCCGTGCCCCTCTTCGACAAACCCGCTCTCCGATTCTCCGACGGCCAGCGCGGAAGCCACACCCAGCCGTTGTAAATTGGTGGTCCCCTCTTGCCTGAAGATCGAATCGGCGAGCAAGTCGCCGCGCACCGACAGCAGCAGGTATTCGATACGCGCATCGGGTCCCCGCTGGTTCTGGAGCACTTCAGTCGTTTCTTTCAGCATGTCCTCGAGATAGGGCACGCCGACCCACCCAGCGACCACTCCCACAAACGATCCGTCGTGAGCATACACGGGCGCTGCCAGTGTCACCGCGGTCATCCCACCGGCTTCTCCCGATGGACGCGCATCAATCACGATCAACGCACGGGCGGATTGCGCCGCTTGAAACCAGCGCGCCGTGTCGGCCCGTTGACCGATCAGGGTTGGGGCCGTTCCAGCAACGATCTTCCCCGTCTGATCTGCCATTGCGAGCGCAGCGTACCCCATGTAGGTTTCCTGCAGATAGAGCAGGTGGGCAGTCACGGCGGCCGAGTCGCCGCTCCGCACGATTCGTGACCGGGCCAGCACGATCAGGTCACCATACCGTTCCTCAAGGTGATTGTCCAAGCGTCGGGCGCCTTCCTCGGCAGCCAACACCATGGTCTGCCCCGCGGCTTCGACCAGATGGCGTTCGATCGCATAGAGACTGAGGCAGGCGGCCGCGAGGCCCAGGACCGTCATAATGATCGTCGATCGGACGATCGTGTCGTATGGCTGTCGATGGAACGCCTTGGGCAGCGTGATGTAGGTCAACACGTTGGGACGCACGAATCCCCCGCAGATGCGCTTCCGACCACCAGCCGATTTGGCTCGCTCTACCGTATGACGAAACGGCACATTCGGCAAGCAAATCAGGCAGTTTGGCACTTATCCAGACCTGCGAAGGTCAGGAGGGCCGATGGGGCGACCTGACGTGTTCCGGACGGACGCCAAGACCGATGAGGCGAGCGGGAATCCGGCGCAGAAAGGCGAACCTTGCGATGAGGCGAAGCGGCCATGGTGGAGCGAGCGGGGTGCTTGATTCCAGCACCGCTCGGATGACGCGATCCTGTAGAAACAGTTGCACCTGCTGGGTCATGCGCGTGGGCCATTCGCGACGGCGCTGGACCTGCCGAAGGTCCTCGACCGTCAATCGACCCTCACGGAGCGGGATGGCGAGGATGTTTGCTGCGGCGACGGCATCTTGAATGGCGAGGTTAATGCCGACGCCACCGATCGGTGACATCGCATGCGCCGCATCCCCAATACAAAGCAGACCCGACCGACACCAGTCACGCAAGCGATCAACCTGCACGGTCAGGAGTTTGATCTGGTCCCACTCGATCAATTCCACGACACGGTCAGACAGAAACGGAGCCAGCCGGGCCACCTTGTCCCGAAAGGCCGGCAGTCCCCCTGCACGAATCTGTTCTACGGACCCCTTAGGGACTGCAAAGCCGCACTGCCAGTAGTCACCCCGATTGAGCATGATGAACACTCGCCCCGCATCAAATCGAGCCATAGGATCTGGCGAATCATTGGCCTTCCTCGAGATCAGAAACCACAGCACATCCATCGGCACCCCGAATTCTTCTATCGACAGCCCGGCCTTTGCGCGCACATCGGAGTGGCGCCCATCGGCGCCGACCACGAGATGCGCTCGCACCTCCAACGTTCCCGCTGAGGTCCTGACGCGACACCCAACAACCATCCCCTTCTCCTCAATGAGGTCAGTGACCTCCGCCTGCATGAACACCTGAAACGTGGGACAGCGGCGACCTTCCTCAACGAGAAAGTTCAGAAAATCCCATTGCGGCAGGAAAGCGATGAACGGACAGCGCACGGGCAGGTGGGAGAAATCGGCGACGGTGAGTGACAGATCACCGAACTGCCCCTTCACGCGTGATACCTTCTGGTGAGGCAGTTGAAGAAACCGGTCCAACAGACCTAATTCGTGGACGACCTCCAACGTTGAGGGATGAATGGTATCGCCGCGGAAGTCGCGCAGAAAGTCCGCGTGTTTTTCGAGGACGAGTACGTCGACGCCGGCGCGGGCCAGCAGCAACCCCAGCATCATTCCGGCCGGGCCGCCACCGGCGATGCAGCAGCGCACCGTGATGGATGACCCGTTCGCGGCCATCGCGGCCTTTCGCTCGCCCCGCATCGCTCGCTGTCCGAGCTGGGCGCTCTGTGCTCACTCGAGCGGGATTCGTTGCCCGTTTTTCGCTAACCAGTGCTCGAACGTCTGCATCGACGGATTGAGCGCCCGTGCCACCGCCGGGTTGCGCGCGCCGCAGAACACGTCGTTGAAGTCGTGTTTGAATTGAAACATGTTGCCGAGGTCGTCCGCGCCCGGAAACCCGAAACCACGGTAGACATCGAACGGCACGGCGTTGTACCGGACCGTTTTTCCCAAGGCCTTGGTCAGAGCGGCGGCCATCTCGGCACCCGTGAGGTGTTCACCAGCCACGCCGACCGTCTTGCCAACGTATTCGGAGCCCTTCTTAAAGATGCCGAACGCGCTCTTTCCGATATCCTCCACGGCAATCCCGGGCAACTTCTTGCTGCCCATCGGAAACGTAATCGCCAGCACTCCGTCCGGTCCCTTCTTGGGCCCCATCCCAAAGAAAATCATGTTGTCCCAATAGAAAGAGGTCAACAGGAACGTCGTGGGCACTGCAGCGTGCGTAAACTCGGCATCCGCTTCCCCCTTGGCATCGAAGTGCGGCACCTTGTACTTGCCCATGAGCGTGGGCATCCGCTGGTCCGCGAGCGGGATCCACTTGCGTGTATTCTCCAATGTGGACCAGAGGGCGTGCTGCACTCCGGCGCTCTTCGCCGCCTGGGCCATCGCCTTGGCTTGAGCCAATTCCTTCTCAGGAGAAAAATGCTCCCAGAAATTCGTCAGACAGAACACGCCGTAGGCGCCGGCGAAGGCTCGCGTGAGGCTTGTGGGGTCGTCCAGATTGGCGGCCATCACCTCTGCTCCGAGCGCAGCCAGGGCCTTGGCCTTGTCTGAATTCACATCGCGCGTGAGTGCGCGCGCCACGAAGCCGCTGTTCGGTTCGTTCACAATCGCCCGTACCAATCCGCTCCCCTGCTGCCCGGTCGCCCCGATGACTGCAATGATTTTCTTATCCGCCATGAGAAACCTCCCATCCGACCAGAGGTGAGAGTCGGCCCTACTGTCCGATCGTTTCGAGCTTGCCCTGTTCGTCGTCGGTGAGGCGAAAGCGCTCGACCTCGAGATCCTCCCGCATATGCTGAGCGTCGGTCGTGCCGGTCAGCGGCAACATACCAACCTGCATGGCGAACCGAAACACGACCTGGGCCATTCCGGTCCCGTATTTCGCCGCCATCGCCCGTACTTCCGGATCCACAAAGACTTCACGATTCGCGGTCAGCAACGAGAATCCCTGGTAGATCATGCCCTCCCGCTGACAAATCTCCCGCACCTCCCGATCCCACCCGAGCGCGGCGTAACAGCGGTTCTGCACCACCATCGGTTTATGCCTCGCCTTGCTGCACAGCAGGTTGAGCTGCTCCGCTGACACGTTGCTGATGCCGATCATCTTCGTCCGACGCTCATCGTAGAGCCGTTCGATGGCGGCCCACACTTCCCAGTCTTCCGGGCCGAGCCCGCGGCGCCAGTACGGCCCATGCAGCACATAGGAGTCGAGATAGTCTGTGTGCAGGTGGCCGAGCGAACTCTCGAAGGATTGCCGTACTTGGGTCGTCAGGTCGGCCTTCACATCGTACGGGGTGCGATGGTCCTGCCCATTGGCCGGAGTAAACTTGGTTTGGAGGAACAGCTGCTCGCGCGTCACACCCTGTTGCGCCAGTGTCAGGAGGGCGTCCCCCACTCGCGCTTCATCATAGTGGATCAGTTGATTAGCCGTATCGATCGCGGTAAAGCCCGCGGCAATCGCCTGAAGGACCAGCCGTGTGGTGGCCTCCTTCTTCCAGGCGGTCCCATACATGAACGACGGCAGTTCAATCTGATTGTAGGCACGGCACGGCATGGTCGCCTCCCAGGGCTGTTCGCAGGCAGGGCTCAGTCTACTCGGGGCCTTCGGTACCAGTCGAGGGGCTGCCGCTGTCTGGCGGCCCCACATGCTACACTTGACGAGGCACATCGGCACAAAAGGATGGCGGAATGACCGTACGACAGCTTGCCCCCCTTACGCGAGCGAAGAAGCCGGCGCAGGGGCAGGGACCAGTCTCCGCACTCGTGACGACGCGGGTAACTACGATGGGACCGACCAGGGAGCCTTCCTCCGTCACGATTCAGTTGCCGGTCTTGATCGCTGTAATGGTCGGCTTCGTCCTCCTCCTGAGCCTCGGACACCTGCTCACCACGCTGGCCCCGGTACTCCAGGGAGCCACTCCCGTAGAGGCGGCGCACCAATTCGACCTGGCTCGGGAAAACAACTTACCCACGTGGTATGCCAGCATGAGCCTGCTCCTCTGTGCCACACTGCTGGGCCTGATCGGATGGGCAAAGCACCAGGCACTGGACCCCTTCCGCTGGCACTGGCTGGCCCTCGCGGCCGGATTTCTCGTGCTTTCAGCCGATGAAGCGGCCAGCATCCACGAGCTGGTCGGGCGGTCGCTCGAAACACGCGTGCCGATGTCTGGCGTACTCTACTACGGCTCCATCGTGCCGATGCTCCTAGTTGTCACGTTGGTCGGCGTGAGCTTCCTCCGATTCTGGTGGTACCTACCCAGGCCCATTCGGGTCCGCGTGGCACTGGCCGGGCTGCTCTACGTCGGAGGCGCAGTCGGATTGGAAATGCTGGAGTCGCGGGAGGAATGGCTGACACAGTCGCAAAGTACCACAAACTACCATGTGATGGTCTTCGTGGAAGAACTGCTTGAAATGGGCGGCGTGCTCCTTTTCCTGTCCAGCCTCACAGGCTATCTCCGGGAGGTCTATGGTTCGATGACGGTGACAATCGCTGCGGGCGCGACGCCCGGCTCGAACGCCGAGATCATCCAGCCTGCCACCCGTCGGGCCGCCTGACCACGTCGATTCCGGCGCGCCAGCCGCGTGGCTCGAGTGACCGCGTTCCGAATGTGCAGCCTCTGCGAGCGGTTCAAATGCCCCTTCCGACCTTGTGAGCCTCTCCCGCACGTCCAGGGCGATCGTCAACCGCGCGCGTCGACCGAGCACCGCCCATGACCATGCTCCTTCCGAGCGAGCTCGTCCCTCTCTCCTCAGAGGGTGCGCCCGTCGGTCCTGTCCGCGCGGGCATCGAGGGAGCACATTCTGATCGTGCGGCCTCTGCGAGCGCGAAGGACCAACCGGGGCGCCCTCCCTCACCATCCCAGTTGCCACTTGTGCCCGTGCCGCGCCAAGAGTCCATCCGCCTCCTTCGGCCCCCAGGTGGCGGCATGATAGAAGTGCACCGCCCGCTCGCCGGTCAACAGCGGGTCGTACAACCGCCAGGCCGCTTCCGAGAAATCGGCGCCCACGAACAGCGTTTGATCGCCGATGACCACGTCGCGAAGCAACGTTTCGTACGCGTCCGGCAGTTCACCGAACGCCTGTTCGTAGTCGAACTGTAACGCATGGTCGCTCAGCTGAAACGATCGTCCGGGGCTCTTCAGCGAAAAGCAGAGAGAGAAGCCCTCGCTCGGTTGCAAGGTAATCAGCAACTTGTTGGACGGCAGACTCCCCGGCTCGAGTGAGCGAAACACCTGGGTCGGCGCTTCGCGGAAGGTCACGGCGATCTGCGTGAGTTTGCGCGGGAGGCGTTTCCCGGTGCGGAGATAAAACGGCACGCCTTTCCACCGCCAGTTGTGGATGTCCATCCGTAACGCGACGTAGGTTTCGGTGGTTGAATCGACGGGGACCCCCTTCTCCTCACGGTAGCCGTTGATGTACAGGGCGCCCAACTGCCATCCGCTGTACTGCCCAAACACCACGTCCTGCGGGGCAATCGGAGCCACGGAGTGCAACACTTTGAGCTTCTCTCCTTGAATCGCTCCGGATTCGAACGAAAATGGCACCTCCATCGCGACCACCGAAAGCAGCTGCGTCAGGTGGTTCTGCATCATGTCCCGAAGCGCACCCGCTTGCTGATAGTAGGCGCCACGGTGTTCGATGCCGAGATCCTCCGCGACCGTAATCTGCACGTTCTCAATACAGTCGCGGTTCCATAAGGATTCGAAGATGGGATTGGCGAACCGAAACGCGAGAAGATTCTGGACGGTTTCTTTTCCCAGATAGTGATCGATGCGATAAATCTGCGATTCCTCTAGGTAGCGATGGAGGCGCGTATTCAACGCGCGTGCCGTCTGAAAGTCGTGTCCGAACGGTTTTTCAAATACCACGCGAGTCCACCCGTGACTCTTCAACAGCCCTACCGCATCCAACTGCTCGATCGCGCCAGGTACCGTGCTCGGGGGCAAGGCCAGGTAGAATATGCGGTTCTCCGGCAGGCGGTGCTCGCGCTCAATACGCCGGGCGTAGGCGGCCAGCGCGGTATAGTCCTCGGGCCCGCCCTGATGAAGCGTGTGGTAGTGCAGATTGGTCTCGCACCAGGCCCGCAGTTCCCGTTCGGTGCTCCACCCGGTCGTGACCAGACCTTCGTACGCCCACAGGCGAAAGGCCTCCTCTCCCATTTCAGGGAGAGCCGAACCAAGAATATGGGTGGTCTCTTGGCGCAAGACTCCCTGATTTCGCAAGTGATACAGCGCGGGCAAAAGCTTGCGCCGAGTTAGGTCGCCCGTGGCGCCCAAGATGACGAACAGATGCGGCTCAACGGTCAGTTCACGCATGGTCGGGAGTAAGCTCCTGATAGTAATTCGGCGGGCCAGGCATCAGGCTACTGGGATCGAGGAGACCTGTCAACGAAGCTTCGGGCGTCTTGGCGCTGGGGATGGTTTTTGGAACGGCCGATCTCCTACACTGACCGAGTTCGAAGACAAGAAGGGAAGAGGTACCGGCCAATGACTGCGGCCGTTCGCCAACGGGTGGTGATCCTCGGAGGAGGATTTGGCGGCCTGACAGCCGCCCAGTCACTTCGGCACGCCGACCTTGAGATCATCCTCATCGACCGCACGAACCATCATCTCTTCCAGCCCCTGCTCTATCAGGTCGCCACCGCCGCCCTGTCCCCAAGCGATATCGCCTGGCCGCTTCGGACCGCCTTGCGGGCGCAACGCAATGTGCGCGTGGTGATGGATGAGGTCACCGCGATCGATCACAGTGCACGGATCGTCGTCGTGAAACATGGCCCCCCCATCGCATTCGATATCCTGGTGATGGCTCCAGGCGCGCGCCACTTCTACTTTGGACACGACGGATGGGAAACACATGCGCCTGGCTTGAAGACGTTGGCCGATGCCTTGGAACTCCGCGAGCGCCTCCTCCTGATCTTTGAACAGGCAGAACGACGCCGAGAACAGTCTGGCACACAGAACGCCTTGAACTTTGTGATTGTGGGTGGAGGCCCGACCGGCGTGGAACTGGCAGGGGCCTTGGCCGAAATCGGCCGCAAGGCCATGGTCCATGATTTTCCTCTCCTCCGTCTGGAGGATATGCACATTCTCCTTCTCGAGGGGGGACCGCGCATCCTACCCGGCTTTTCTCCGCAGCTGTCGACGAAGGCGCAGGCTGCACTGGAACAGATGGGCGTCACCGTGATGACGAAGGCCATGGTGCAGGACGTACGGCCGGGCGGCGTCGTCGTTGGCAACCAGTTCATTCCATCCCCGCACATCATATGGGCCGCCGGGAACCGGGCGTCACCGTTACTGGCCTCACTCAGCATCCCGCTGGATAAGGAGGGCCGGGCGGTCGTCGGACCAGACCTCACCATTCCAGGTGAACCGTGGATGTTCGTCATTGGAGACGCCGCTTGTTGCACAGGGACGGATGGCTCGCCACTCCCTGGCGTGGCGCCGGTGGCGATGCAACAGGGTCGCTACGTCGCGCGAATCATCCGAGACGGCACTCCGCCGGAGCAACGATTGCCGTTCGTGTATGCCGATCGCGGCATGCTCGCGACCATCGGGCGCGCGAAAGCGGTCGCGCAATTGGGGCCGATTGGATTTTCCGGCCTGCTGGCCTGGCTCCTCTGGTGTGTCGTGCACATTCTCTTTCTGATTGGATTCCGGAATCGCTTTCGGGTGATGTCGGAATGGATGTGGTACTACGTGACGTTCAAGCCGGGTGCACGGCTGATCTATCTGAAGCCCGATAAGCCGTAGCCGCGCGTCGGCATCTCGTCGGACCGGGTGCGCTCCCTATGCATATTCTGAAGCCGGCCATCGTCTATTTTCTGCTGGTCTTCGGAACAGGATTCGTCCTGGGAGTCCTCCGTGTCCTGTTCATCCTGCCTCGACTCGGTGAGCGCTGGGCCGAACTGACCGAGATGCCGCTGATGGTATTGGCCATCGTGTTTTCAGCGCGGTGGCTGACTCGGCGCGCTTCGGATGGCCGGGAATCATGGCTGGCGGTCGGAGGGATCGCAGCCGGACTCGTCTTGATGGCGGATATCGGAGTCGGCATCGGGCTCCGTGGCATGTCTCTGACGGAGGTACTGTTTGAGAAAGACCCGGTGTCAGGCACCGCCTACTATCTGGCCCTCATCCTGTTTGGTGCCATGCCGTGGCTGGTAGCGCGCCGACGAGAGGATCAGTAGCTGCCGCGCCAGAAGGATTTGCCGCACACCACACAGACCTCCTGGTTCGTATCCGAATCGAGGTAGATTTCCTTCTCCCGCACATCGTGGGGACAGGGCGGATTGCCCTGTTGCGCCCACGCTTCTCTCAACGCTTCCGCATCATCGGCCTGCATGGTTTCCTCTCAGCCAAAAGACTGCAGTCTGCCCCCGAACCTGCCTACAATGCCAACACGCCTTCCAGGATTCGAGCGGGCACGGAGAGTTTCTCACAGTAGGACGCGTCACAAAAGGGTCTCACGCTCACACCCATACCCATCCCACAAGCATTCACCTGAGCGACCCACCCAAAGCCATGAACACAGGCATCGACGCACGCAGGCCCCTACTCACGCTAGGACCAAGAGCGCCCACAACCACACCTACTGCGGCGAGCACGGCGAACATTCCCCCCGCCACGACTAGGGGGACACTCCGCCTCACCAACCAGTCTCGTTTTCGGTGTCGGCTTAGGCGCCTGACTGTCCAGGTGAACCCGATCTTGCCTCGATAGATGAGTGGGGGCCATTCTCCCAGCAGAACACACCTCGCTTTCTCGCGTCCCTGGGCGGTATGCTTTCTCAGTGACGAACAAACACATGATACTCACCCGTCCTCAAAGGCAGCTGCCCCTCATGGGTAGCAAGAGAGGGCACCATGATCGCAAAGCTTTCGCTGTGGTTGGCCGTCATTGCCGCGATCGCGGCGCTGGTCACCCCCATTGTCCCCGCCATTGAGAAGAGCGTCGAACCTGCGACAGGTGTTCCGCCCAGAATCGTCGCTGACTATTTGCACGCCGTGATCATGGCGCACCGGCACTTTTACACGATCCACATCGCCAACAGGCTGCTTCAGGAGGGGGTTGTAGAAGTGTCCGAAAACTGGCAGGCAACCAAATCGTTGCCCTTGCCTGTGCAGGTCATCCAAGAGACCAGCGAGATCGCGGAATTAACCGGCACAAGGGTCCGCTACCACCTCATCAGTCAGTGGCCGATCAATAAGGCCAACGCGCCGGCCACGGAGTTCGAGCGGAAAGGCCTTGAAGCCGTTCAGACGCACCCCCATCAACCCTATTCCGGCATGATTGGGCCAGGCGGGGAGCAGTTGTTCGGCACGGTCTACGCCGATCTAGCTGTCACGAAGGCCTGTATCGATTGCCACAATGCGCATCCCAACAGTCCGAGGTCGGACTTCAAAGTCGGGGACGTCGTTGGGGGACTTGTGATCACTTTTCCACTGAGCAACTAGACGGCGCACACGGGCGGCCCTCCCTCATCAGGACCGCCGACTCGAGTGAGTTGTGAAACGGCTCCCCCTCTTGTGGCTCTCATCCGCCACCGGTCTCACCTGATTGCTCCACAAGCAGCATTTCTCCCTTCACCGTGCGGTGGATGTCACACCAGAACGCGTAGGTTTTGGTTTCCCCGCCGGGATCGTCAGGCATGGTGAATCGCAGCACCATGGTCCGGCCCGGCTCCACTCGGTACACATGCGCGCCCTTTCCTTCCGCAAGGACGCCGCCGGACATGTCGATCTTGCCAGCCTTCCCGAATATTGAGGAATTGAACCCGTGTGTCACGTTGTCTTCATTGCGGATGCTGACCTCGCTCGGAATCCCGTTGAGAATGGCGCCGCGTACCAGCTTCGCCTCACCATCCTGGATGACGATCTCGATTTTCTGGGTCCCCTGAGCCGCGTGGACCGCGCCGGTCGCCATTCCGACGCCAATCAACACGCCCGCGGCCACGAACACCGATTTTGAGAGTGCGTTACAGATCTTCACGCTGCACCTCCTTGCTCACTTTTCAATGTCGAACCCATCACCCTTCCACCACCGCCAGCCACCGTCCAACTCCATCACCGGGTAGCCCTTCTTTGCGAATACAACAGCTGCAGTCGCTGCCAGATGACAGACATGTGAATAGCAATACAGGACATTGCTGTGCTCCTTCCGCAGCACGGCCTTCACTTTTTCCGCGTCGTCCCATTGCTCTTTGGGTAGATTCACCGCACAAGGGATGTGGCCTGCGGCGTAATCTTCCGAGGCACGCACATCCACGATGTTCACGGGCTGCCCCTGCTTGATCCGCCGTTCTAATTCAACCGGGCCAGTCGTGAAGGCCATCTTGTCCTGAAAATATTTCTTGGCTTTTGCCGCACTCAAGACGCTCATCTTTTTCGCCACTCCCATGAGTATCCTCCTCTTGCACTCAGTGACTCATGACGTCCGTTCAGGCATGAACGAGAGCCTCTGCCTGTTGCCAATTCACGGTTGTGTTGTAGACCGGTGTTCCTGGCTGTTGGTGTTTTCCACCTTCGCGTAAGCCACCCGAGTCCACCGGCGCAAAGCCGATGTCTTCGATCAGTCGGGCAACTGTTGCTTTTGCCGCCAAGTTATCTCCAGCGAGGAAGATTGCGCGGCGTTGTTCAATTGGCAGTCCGGATCGCCTTGCTCAGCCAAGTCCTTGTAGTAGATCGTGTTAAAGGCTTTGACGACTCGGGTGCCAGGCAAGTGCTTGGCAACCAACTCACTTGACGTCCTGTTACCGAGTTCCAACTCTACAAACTGGCCGTCGCGTTCAGGGTAATAGTTCCCGGCGTCGATCACGCTCTTCCCAACAAAGGTTTGGGCGGGAAGACCGCACGGCAGGCCGGACACATTGCAAAGGCCGCCATCGTCGTGTTCGCGCGGTCATAAGGAATATCCGTGACGATCGTGAACCGTGGCCCGCAGTCGGTGCAGTTGAGCAAAGGATAGTGGTGCCGTCGCTCATGCGAATCTCGAAGTTCGTCGAGACACGACGGACAGGGAGCGACGTCCGGTGCAATAGACACGGCCTTCTCGGACCCGGGCTCGCTCGGTCGAATCGTGAACTCGCAGTACCCCTGAATGGGACCGCTTTCGATCTGGAGATGTTCGATCATACTCAGCGGCAGGGCTTCCGCGACCATCGAATCGGTGAAGGCTTGCAGAGACGCTTCGTGTCCTTCTACCTCAATGACGGCATCCGCCGCGCTGTTTCTGGCCGTACCGCGTAGTCCGAACCGGGAGGTCAAGCCACAGACGTATGGGCGGAACCCTACCCCCTGAACGATCCCCTGGACCGTAATTTTCCGATGCGCAATACGAGGCACATGCTCCTCTCCGCGACACACCCCGTCGCTGTTCAGCCGCCCACGGACGTGCGGCTCAGGCCGTGTATCCACAGGCTATTTGCGCCGCGCAGGGCGCATATCGAGACTGACGAGCGTCACAAGAGCGCCGGCGGTAAAAGCCAGGAGTATCGAGAGTACCGTGGTAAACATGTCTCCTCCCATTTCCGGGCTCCTTGAAACCGCGTTCTGCTAGAACACCGCCTCCGTCCCTCACTCGTGGCCGTCCTTCAATGGGAAAACGCGCTGACAGAGCTCCTTGAGCCGATCCGGTTCAAAAGGTTTGATGAGGTAGCCGCTGGCCCCCATGCGTACGGCTTCCTCCAAGACTCGGCGATCTGGGCCGGCGGTCATCATGAGAACCGGGACGTCGGGGTGACGGGCTCGGATCTCCCGCAACACCTCGATACCATCCATAAAAGGCATATGCAGATCCAGCACGACACCCTCAATGGGATCTTGCTTCCGCGCAAGAGCGAGAAACGCCAACCCCCTCCGTCCGTCTCCCGCCTCCACCACGTCATAGCCCATCGATTCAAGCCGGTATTTCAAGCTTTCGGCGACATGCGGATCGTCATCGATGATCAGGAGCCGTCTCTTCATCGGAGATTCACTCCCAAGCCACGGTGGCTTTCTCCCGGATGTTGTCGGATTGGCGCGCATGACAACCCTGATACCCAGTCAAGTGCGTGTGGACGTCCCTCATCGCCCGTGGCGTGGTGTCACAGACGGCTGGCCGCCGTTCTTCCTTTCAGTCCCTAGAACGAAATCGCCGAGCGCTCGTCTGACTCTCGAGCGCCTTTCATGTCGAACGCATCCGGCATGCTCAGCGGCTGGGTCGACAACTCCCTGGATGACTGTTCGTCCATCGGCACGCTCATAGGACGCTCCATTCTCCCCTCAAAGTCATGGCTCTCTTTCTGCGGGAGCACCGATGACTTTGCAGGGGCCTTCCGCTCCAGTTTTGGATGCGAGGAAGACGGCTCTTGGCCCCCCTTGGGGATTTCCACTGCCTGAGATACGGGGGACGACCACACGAGGCCCGAAACCCAAAGCAGCGCGGTGACCATCACAATCAATTGGTGACGTTTCATGTTCCATCACTCCCTTCCGTGTTGTCCCTTGACGCATCGGTTTCCCGACCCAGCAGGCGAGGTGTGCTCTGACAACGGAGGCTTGCGCGGCCGCTCGAGCCAGGGCACCCCCGCCCGCTGGTGCCCATTGGCACGATTGGCCATGATTATCGGGTCGAGGACCTCTCCACAATTGATGCAGCTCCATGCCAGGAAGCTTTGCGTGCTGCTGTTGCTACCCAAACACTCATGCTGGACACAGACCAGGAATCCCGAACAGCGCGGGCACCGCCCGGGTTTGAACTCCTTCCATCCTCCGTCGGTTGGGTGCACTGCAGACGGTGTCACGTACCTCACGGGTGTTTACCTCCCTCCCTCGGTCACGGCAGCCATTCCTCCAAGCGATGCAGGCACATCGAGCACGACCAGTGTGCCCCGCATGATTGGATGCAGTTCACAGTGATAGGGATATCGGCCCGGAGGCAGCGGAGCAATGACGAAGGCGCTATCGGGCGGAATGGCGACCGAGCTGAACAGACAGGGACCGTCGGTCAGGCAGCCGTCGTGGCGAATGGCATGCGGGGATGAAGTCGAATTGAACCACGTGACAGGAGTATCTGCGTAGGCAACTGCAACCTGTGGTTGATAGTACGGTGCCCAACTGTCCAATGCGATCTGTATGGCCTGATAGGATTGCCCCCCGCCGAGACTACTGTTACCCAGAGAGTAACGAGGCAGCCCCAATCCGATGAGGACTATCAATAAGCACGGGATGAGGTAGCGGTATCGCTGCATCGGCATGTTCCTTTTCTTTCCATGATGTGCGTTCTTCTCACCTTCCCTGTCGAAGGCTATCGTGAGACGGCATAAAGACTCGATGCCGTCTTCGGGCGAATAGGATAAACATCCTGTAAAGATTCGGCAGAAACGGCTGTGAGAGAGGCAAGGAACGGCGATCTGGAGGGAGGAGATGCTAGGCGTTCACCGAGGAGTCTGGCTCAATACAGAAGCGGTACCCGACACCGGGATCCGTAAGGATATATCGAGGACGAGTGGGATTGGTTTCGAGTTTTTTCCGCAGCTGCCCGACGAAGACGCGCAAATATTGGGCCTGCTCCACGTACGCCTGTCCCCACACCTGCTGGAGTAGCATCCGATGGGTCAGGACTTTGCCCGCATGTTCGATCATGTATTTGAGAAGCTCGTATTCGGTCGGCGTCAGCTTGACCGGCTCGTTGTTCAACGTCACCTCACGCCGATCGAAATTGACGCGCAGATCTCCGGCCACAAACGTCGGCTCGCTCTGCCGCGCTCCGGCTGCCCTCCGCAGCAGGGAGCGAATCCTGGCCAGCAATTCTTCCATACCGAACGGCTTCGTTATGTAATCGTCAGCCCCCATTTCGAGGGCTTCGACCTTACGCGGCTCCTCTCCTACCGCTGACAGCACGATAATCGGCACCAACGATGCTTCGCGGATACGCTGCACGACATCGACTCCGCCCAGACCCGGCATGATCAGGTCGAGGATAATGACGTCTGGATGGCGATTGTGAAACGCGCTGATCGCTTGCTCACCGGTTGCCACGGCCTCGACCGCATAGCCTCTGTTTTCGAGGCTCACCTGCAGTGAACGCCGGATCTGCGGTTCATCGTCGACGACCAGGATACGCGCGCCAGGCGTCATGGGATCCTCTGCATGCGCGCAGCATCGGAAAGAACGCCGCCACTCAGGGAGACTGGCGGATTCACCGGCAGCCGAAATTGGATCGTGGTGTCACCACCGGGAGTCGAGGCGGCGAAGATACGGCCGCCGTGGGCGTCCACAATGCCCTTGCAGATCGCCAAGCCGAGACCGGTGCCCGGTCGGGCGAACGCTTTGGCCGACTGCCCTCGGTAGAACCGCTCAAAGATGCGATCGAGTTCGTCCGGCATTACGCCTTCACCGGTGTTCACCACTCGAATCTCCACCATTTCTGCCAGCACCGAGGCTTCAAGTCGGATCGGCGATCCCAACGGAGAGAACTTGATCGCGTTGTCGAGCAGATTCACCAAGACTTGCTGGATTTGGACCCCATCGACATAAATTGGGGGCACCTCAGGCGGCAGTACCACCTGAAGCGGCCGATGGCCGAGCACACTCTCAACGCGCCGGATCGCACCTTCGACTAGCTCATCCAGCAGATGCCATTCTCGTTGAGGGAGGAGCGTCCCCGATTCGAGACGCGACATGTCCAGGAGGTTGCCCACCAAGCTGTTCAAATAGTCCAGCTCATGATCAATGCCCCGCAAGAACTCCTTGCGGACATGATTGGGTGACACCCCCGAATCATCCCCGAGGCCGAACACCATCGACTTGATCGCCGTCAAGGGCGTCCGTAACTCGTGAGAGACCGATGACAGCAACGCGGACTTCACCGCATAATTTTGGCGTAAGGCTTCCAGGGCGACCGCCTGGCTCGCCTTCACTTCCCGTTCTGCTTGCACGAACCGCCAGGTTCGGAGTGCCGCCACCGTAACTACCAGAAGAACCGCAATGATTTCCCAAAGGATCAGCGCATGCGTGCGGGCATCCGAATGGCGCGCGAACAGCGCCACAGCATCGTTGGCGTGTTCCAAGAGCACCGCGTTGTCCCTGACCAGATCATCGCGAACCGTGGCATATTCTTGCGCGCTCGGACGCAGTCGGAGGAAGGCGTCGGCCTTGGCCATGAATGCCTCCAGGAGCCGCTGTTGCTCGATGAGTTTGACCCGAATCTCTTGAGTGGGGGCGGCGGGAAGCGCCTCGATTTCGCCACGATCAATGTGCGCAACGGTCGGGCCGCCGTCGAGAAGAGCCTTGAGTCGCTCGTGTAAGACGGCACGGGTGCGTTCATGCCCGGTGCTCACGCCCTGGGACGCCAAGAGCACTTCCTTCATGTAGCGCTCCAGCAACATCCGTTGCCGGCCCACCATATCAATGAGGTGCGCGTCAGAGCTGCGATTCTGTAGGACGGTCAACGTGAGCGGGATGGTGGCAAGTGCGGTGATGATGAAGAGACCGAAGATTCCCGCGACCGTCCAGTTGAAGTCGCGAAACCTTTCTGACAGGCGGAGGGTAGTGACCCCCATAGCGGCCTCCCCGCTCTCATCATATCAATGATAGGAGCAGGGGCGCCAGACACCTGGATGGAGATGACATGGTTGGTCACGAGAGTACGGACGGCGCCTTACTGGGCGCAGAGACAAGACGACCCCGCTACTCATCCTTCATCATCTCTAAGTCGGCAATCTTCAGGGCTTTGACCGCTTCCGAGAGGATCTCTAAGGCCCGAGGCCGCGCAAATCCTTTCCGCCAGGCCAACCCAATTTGCCGCTCCGGCACCGGATCCGTGAACGTAATGGTCGCCAGTCGCTTGTGCTGATGCTTCGACGTCAGCGCGCTGCAGGGCAGCACCGCAATGCCCAATCCAGAGGCCACCATCTGGCGGATGGTTTCCAGTGAGTTCCCCTGAATGCCTTCGCGATCGGACCGGCTGATGTCCGGACACTGGTCGAGCACCTGTCGGCGGAAGCAATGGCCGGCGTACGGCAAGATGACCTTCTCCTCCCCCAGCCGATCCACCTCGATCCGTTTCTTCTTGGCCCACGGATGGGTGACCGGCACCACCACTTTGAACGGCTCCTCGTAGAGCGGCCTGGTCAGGACGCCGGGCTCGTCGTATGGCAGTGCAATGATCAAAGCATCCAGCGCACCCGTGAGCAACATGCGGTTGAGATTGGCGGTGAGGTTCTCTTCAATCTCCAACGGCATGGACGGCGCACGTGTGTGGAGCAGTGGAATCAACCGGCCGATCCTCCGACCCACGCACTACAGAGCGGCTGCTTCGAGGCCACGTGCGATTGCCGCGCGTTCGAACCTTCCCCGTCGTCGGCATCTTCTTCAATGAGCGTGGTGGTATTGTCTGGGCCGGACAGCGACATGAACACATCGGTCGTGCCGTGTGTTTCATCCAGCCCGGCGCAAGACTGGTCGACGTCACGCCGGCCTCGGGTTGCGATGAGCCCCCGCTCATCTGCGTCTTCACTCACACGCGGCCCGACACGCGCCGGCTCGTGACGAACACCTACTCTGTCCTGGAAGCTGAAGGAAGCACTCGTGACGGGCACGACCTAGCTCGCCCAGGTGGGACCACCCTCTACTATCGCTTGCTAGACGCGTCGCGCCGCTTTTCTCACAGCCCGCCGCGGCTTTGTCCCGATCGATCGTGATTTCCCGAGACAGTCCCTCAGCACGACCGCCTGATTGAACTGCTCGTCGCGCGCCGAGTAGAGCAGCGTGACCCGTCCTTTTTTCGCACGCACGGCGAGTGAAGCCAGCAGGTCCGACTTCTCCCGCAGCTCCACAAGATAGCGAGTGCGAAACGTCTCCCACCGCGCCGGATCATGATTGAACCACTTGCGAAGCGTGGTCGATGGGGCAATCTCTTGGAGCCACTCATCAATGTGCGCGGCTTCCTTCGATACCCCGCGTGGCCAGATCCGGTCCACCAGAACTCGATAGCCGTCAGTCTGCTCTGCCGGCTCATAGACCCGTTTGATCGCGATCGCCACGGCGACTACTCCTGTGCCACCTTGACCTTCCCGTTTTTTCTCACGGAGCCAGGCGTGCGGTTGAAATGTTGGCTGAAGGCTCGATTGAACGCGGCCTCGGATTCGTAGCCGACCGCCCGAGCGATCTCCCCAACCGTGAGTGAAGGTTCCCCCAAGAGCGCCCGAGCCTTTTGGAGTCTCCAGTCCGACACGTAGCGCATCGGCGTCACGCCCAACTTCGTGCGAAAGCGCTCGGCAAACAACGTACGCGACAAGCCGGCCACCTCCGCAAGCCGTTCGAGCGTCCAGTCAGAGGCCGGGTCGGCATGAATCGCATCCAGCGCGCGACGCAACTGTGGATCGACCAAGGCCGTGAGAAACCGAGTCGACTCGGGACCTTCTTCAATGAAGGCACGCAAGACCTGGATGAAGAGGATTTCGGAGAGGCGCCGCAGTGCCTCCTGATGCCCGGGGAGCCCAGCCCGGCTTTCTTCTTCCATCTGTCGAAGCACGACGTCGAGCCACGTGTAGTCGTGCTGTGTGCGGGCTCTGATATGGATGAGCGGCGGGAGCGACTCGACAAGCGGATGGACGATTTCTTCATTGAACCCGAAGTGTCCGCAGACCAGTTCAACGCTCCGCCCGTGACCACCGTAGGCAATGCAGCCAACACGTTCGGAGCGTGCCTGCTTGAGCACATCGTCAAGCGGAAGCGCTGGCGTCTTCGGCCCGTCCGCCAACACGTGGGCCGAGCCATGTGGCACGAGGATCAGGTCGCCGGGTCCATACACCGCGCTGTCGCCACTTGGCAACCCGATCCACGATTCGCCGCGACAGCCGAGATGAAACCGTATTCGCCGGCTGTCGGCCGGCACTGCGACGGAAAACGGTGCTGAAAACGTCGCACGAAAGTAGAGGCTGGCCTGCACGTCGAGCACCGCCAACACATCGGCCAGGACATCCATCAGATCAACATGCTATCACGAGGCCCTGGTCTCTCACCACACAACAACCTGTCACTTCCCGACGATCTCCGGGCGCAACCCGCCGATGATGCCGAGGAGTTCGTCTTTTTCCGGCTTTGGCACCTTGAACTTATCGAGCGTGGTCACGAGATGCCCCGCGACCTGATCGAAGCGAGCATTGTCAATCGCCATGCCCTGGTGTGACGCCGGCATCGTCCGGCCGACATAGGTGCAAGGCCCTCCGGTGGCCGAACAGACGAGCAGCGTGTTGAGTTGCTTGAATCGCGCCTGCTTGTCGGACGCCCAGTTCCCGAAAAAGGCCGAGAGCTTGGGATCCATAAACAGCTTGTCGGCAAATTCATTCACCACGGCTGTAATCGCCTCGTAACCCCCGAGTCGCTGATAGAGTGTTTTCTTATGCTCGTCTTTGTGTTCCGCCCAGGCCGTCGAGACCATAACAAGTCCCACCACCACGGCCGTGGCCAATGTCATGCACACGTTCGCCCGTCTGCTATCGAACCTCATAATGTCCTCCTTGTCGCACTGGTTGGATACGTCGATCGCGCTTCGTGGATGTCAGCTCGCCTGATAAAACTTCTCGGAAATGACTTTGCCATCCTGCCAGCGGCGAACGAGCACTTCGTTCCACAACATGCGTTTGCCGTCTTGTCCGGTCATGTCGAACGTCCATTCGCTCGTCGAAAAGTCTTTCCCCACCGCTTGCCCGTGCAGCGTAGTCCCGTTGAATTGCTGCAATGTCTTGAAGAAGGCGCTCAAGTATTCCTGCTGAGCCTTCTTGCTGTCACGCTTGCTGCCGTTACCCTCTTCAAACGTGCACTTGTCGGCATAGAACTTCCCCAAGGCGTCGAGGATCTGCCCCTTGCGGGTCAAATCGTTCAACTCCTGTTCCAGCGTTTCCAATCCTTGGCTCATGGCGTGCTCCTTTCAGTGTTCATAGTGGCGCGACTGCGCGAAATCACGATCGCGTCGGTGACATACGAGTAGTAAGCCCTTCCCCTGCCGGCTGGGTCAATGCACGGCCTTGCCTCTGAGTCCGTCTTTTTGTGCCGCGAGTACGAGAGTCTTGGAGGTGCTGGTGAGGTCGCGACGACACGAACAGGCACTTCACACGAGGCGCGCTCAAGGGACTACAGGGGAGTTACAACGCGGCTGGAGATCGACCGTCGGCCTCTCGGGACCGTACCCGGGTGCATGGGCACGGGCAGAGGTCACGTGTTACAGATGTGTGGGCCAGAGAGAACCTAGCTCAGGGTATTTCAGCCGATAGTCGGCGTGGCTGGCGCGAATGACTTTCAGCGCCTCCTGCCGGCCATACACGCTGGTAATCTCGACCTTGTGGTGAATCGTACCCGGCCCGCTTTTGTAGGTCAGAAAATAATGCTGGAGGCGATCGATCAACGTGGGTGGGCATTGCGAGATGTCCTTCAGATCGCCGTAGACGGCGTCGTCCTTCATCACTGCGATGATCTTGTCGTCGGCCTCACCGCCGTCCGCCATGCTCAAGCCGCCGATCGGCATCGCGGTCAAGAGAATATCGCTGTGGGGAATGCTTTTCTCGGACAGCACGCAGATATCGAGTGGATCGCCGTCCCCCACCATGCCCTTCCGTCGCGCGCGCTTGGCAAAGAGTCTGGCCACCGATTCGCCGCAGTAGGTCTGCGGCACCAGGCCGTAGTAGACGGGACAGAAATTGGAAAACCGCTGAGGGCGATCCACTTTGAGAAAGCCGCTGGCCTTATCGACCTCGTACTTGACGGTATCCGTCGGCACGATCTCGATGTAAGCCGTCACCACCTCCGGCGCCGCCTCCCCGATGGGAACCCCATGCCAGGGGTGCGCCTTGAACATGAGGCCCAACAATCGCTGAAACGGATCGTTGCCGCCCCGCGGCGCCGCCGGTTCCTGGTTCTGGTCCTTGGCTTTATCCTGCCCGGTCGCCTTCGCTTTCATGTCTCCTCCCTCACCCTCCGCGCCCCAGTTGTTCGCTGCCTCCGTCCCGTCTCCAGGGCCGATGTTGAGCGCCGCCCCTTACTCTTTCCGTTCCGGCTCATTGGTCGCCGTATCGCGAAACATCACGTAAAGACCAACCCCGGCCCCGGCGGCAAGCACCACGACCGACACCAACCGCGCCTCAGGTGACAGGGGGCCGATAAGCAGCTCGTACAGGCTCGGCAGAGCCACCGTCCCGATCACCGCCACGATCAGCGCGATTAAATGCTTGCGCAGGTAAATCGGTTCGCCGGGCTTCCGCATGGGGGCCGATGGTAATGGAGCCTCTCCCACAACACAAGCTCGGTGTGGACGATCACCGGGCGGCAGGTGCTTCCCGGTGATGCGTCCAGACCAGGCGCGCCACCACGATCATGAGCAGGGCCCCGGCAAAGGCCGCGGTCATGTCCTTCTGGGCATCCCACGCGTCGCCCTGCGTGCCCAAATAGGCCGCGCCCAATTCAGGGCTGACCAATTCCGCCACGATGGCCTCCACGACTTCGAAGAACCCGCTCTGGGCGAGGACGACCGTCGCCGCCAAGAAGTCACTCCACCACGCGCCCACCCCGGCGGAACGGATCAACAATTCGCGAATCGGGAGCACCAGCAGCAGGCCATAGGCACCATGGACGATGCGGTCGAACGGATTGCGGCTGAGCGAGAACATGTCCTTGAACCAATATCCCAACGGCACCTCGGCATAGGTGTAGTGCGCGCCGACCGCATGGAGCGTGAGGAAGAGCGCGATCAGCACGTAGGCGCGATTCGAAAACTGAAACCGCCGATAGGTGGCAATGAGCCCGGCCACAAAGACGACGGCGAGAAGATTTTCCAAGATCCAGTCGCGCCGATCGACCGGCGCAATCGCGAGCCCAATCCACCACAGCAGATACCAGGCCAGCAGCAGATGAGGGAGCGCAAACCGTCCGGAGACAAGGTCCGTTCGAGTGGCGGGAGGCGCCGTCATGCAGAATGGCGCGGGAAGGAAGGCACTGCATCGCCGGCGGTCGATTCGGCCGCCGAGGTCAATTTGCGGACTACGCGCAGGCCGAAGAGCAGCGCCATCGAGAGGAGCGCCCCATACATGGCCGCGGCCATATCCTTTTGGGCATCCCAGACATCGCCCTGCGCGCCGAGATAGGCCGGGCCGAGTTCCGGATGCACGACCTGAGTCACCCAAGCCTCGACAATTTCCCACAGGGCGCTCAATCCCAAGACCGTGATCACGGGCAAGTAATAGAGCACCCATCCTCGCGCATGGCCGAGGAGCCGAAACGCTTCCTCCATCGGATAGGCCAACAGGAAGCCGAAGCTAAAGTGCACGATCCGGTCGAAGTGATTGCGCCCCAGATGCAGCGCGTTGTTCAGCCAGGTGCCGGCGGGGACGCCCTCGTAAGTGTAATGCACGCCGATCGTGTGCAGTGTCAGAAAGACCGTAATCAGCACATAAGACAGCGGCGAAAGCGGCAGGTACCGATACCCAGCGATGAGTCCGACGACGAGCAGCGCCGGCAGAATACTGGCCATGGCCCAGAACTGCCGATCGACCGGCGAATAGGCTAACCAAGCCGAGAGGCCCACATACCAGGCGATTAGCCCCATTAAGAACAGTTTGATGCGATCCATGTGGCGGTCGAACGGCTCCAGATGGCGGAAGGGAACAGAACCGGCGAGGCACAGCCTCCAATTACTCTACAGGTGGACAGAGAGCGGTTCAAGCGGCAGAGAATTGCCTTGAAGCACGAACGACCTTGGCCGCATGTCTTGGGTAGAGAAGCTGGTCACGGTTCTGAATGCCATGCCCAACAGTGGCATGCCCAGGCGGATCGTCGTGCTGGTCGCCTTTTTTCGCCATTTCCCCTATGATTTCCGTTCACCGACACACACCTTCTACTTGATCTGAGCGCGTCACAGGTCGGCACGATGCGCACCACGGCCCACCCTGAGGCTGGGAGGATCCCATGACCTTCACACCCTCGACCTATGTCAATTTTGTCTCGGAGGAGACGGCTGCCCGGGAACGATTGTTCCTGCAGTACATGGGTTGGCGCAATGATTTCGACATCGTGATCGTCGGGTCAGGCATCGGCGGCGGGATGCTGGCGGACGACCTCGCGGATCGCCTCGGCTCGTTGAAACGGATTCTGGTTCTCGAAGCGGGCTCCTTCCTCTACCCCACGCATGTCTACAATATTTGCCGCTTCCCGAACAGCAGTCTCGCGCGGCACTTCGGATGCGCCACCTTCTGGCAAGGTGGCGACAGCGGCTCGCAGCACTTCATCGGGGAAAAACCGCAGCTCAATTTCGGGGGCCGGTCGATTTTTTGGTCGGGCTTGATCCCGACGCTGCAGGATTGGGAACTCGACTACTTTCCGTCTCTCGTCAGGCAAGCGTTGGCGGGCGGCCTGCTCGATCGGGCCGGGCGAACCATGAACGAGTCGCGCTCGATGGGCGCGACGGCGAAGGCCATCGTCGAACGATTGCGGCAGTCCCCCCTCAACGCCGACTTTGTCATCCAGGAGACGCCTCGCGCCCTGCACCAGCCGTATCTGAAGCCCGACGGCACACCGACGGACACCTTTTTCACGGAAGGCACGGGGGTGTTCAATACGGCGGAGCTGCTGCTGAACCAAGTCGGGCTCACGCCGGGTGTGAACCATGGGGACGGGCCTGGCCTTCATCTGCTCGTCAACCAGTTCGTCGAAGACGTGCAGAACCATGGCGACCACTTCGAGGTTGTCGCGCGCAACACGCGGACGGGCACAGCCAGATACTTCCGGACCGGCACGGTGGTCCTGGCGGCCGGATCGATCGAGAGCCCCAAGCTCCTCCGCCGCTCTAGTCTCTATCCCTGGTTACCGCAAAACGTGAAGGACCTGGTCGGCCGGGGCCTCACGGATCACCCGACCTCGAGCGAGATCACCAGCTTCGTCACGAGCCTGGGTCCGATCCCGCTCGGTTCGCGCGATCATGCCAAGATCGTCCTGTACTCCCGCGGCCGGCGCGATGCGCACAACCGGATTCGTTACCCCTTCAACGTCGAGATGAACCTCAACCACGAGTACTGGCACCTCCGGGAGAACGATCCCACGGCGACCGCCCTACCTCTCCCCGAGGGGACGGCGCGCATCGACCTCAAGTTCAGTTTCGGCAACTGTCTCGATGAAAACAACGAAGTGAAACCCGCGCCACCGTATGGGTACGTGCCCGAGGTTGCCTTTCGAAACCAGAGTTGGGTCGATTACTTGGCTGGATCACGGTTCCCCGCGCTGGCGGGGTGGCAGAAAACGCCCCAGCAGATCTGGGGTGTGCTCAACGACGTGACGCACCAGATATTTTCGCAGTTCCAGTTGAACGGCCAGCCGGCAGAGCCGGCCGACAACGGCCGATATGGAGAGGGCGGTAGGGGGTTCGGCTGGGGCACGGTGCACCATGCCGCCGGCAGTTTGCGGATGCCGTTCCGCCCCCAGCTCGATGCGCCCTTCGCGACCCACTCGGTGGTGGATGAAGACCTTCGCGTCGTCGGCACACAACGGCTCTTCGTTTGCGACATGTCGGTGATGCCGCTGAGTTCCGCGGCCAATCCGGTCCGTACACTCGTGGCGCTGGCCCTGCGGCTGTCCCAACATCTTGGTTGAGAGACTCACGCGGGGCACAGCGTCCGGCGCAATCTGCAACGGCCTGGGGGCCGCGGATTTTTCCTGCCTGAAATTAATTATTGACCGGTCATTCCAGAATGTGCTACAAGCTTCTTTGTTACGGAGGGAGTGGATGCCGCGCACCAAAGAATTTGATCCCGAAGTGGCGCTCGACAAGGCCATGCATGTGTTTTGGCACAAGGGCTATGAAGCCACGTCAATGGAAGACTTGCTTGAGGCGATGGACCTCAACCGCGGGTCACTCTACGACACGTTCGGCGACAAGCGGCAACTGTTTTTGAAAGCGCTCGAGCGCTACTGCGGCGGCATCAGCGGACGCGTCCAGATCTTGGAACAACCGGGATCGGCATTGGCCGCCATCGAAGCGTTCATGAAAACCATGACCGAAGGCCTTCTCGCAGATCCAACACGGAAAGGCTGTCTACTGGTCAATACGGCGATGGAGTTGGCGCCACATGAGAAGGAGATCGGCGAGCGCGTCTCTCGGGTCGTCGGCTTCATCGAGGAGTCATTTTTCAACGCGCTGTCCCGTGCGAAGAAACAGGATGAGCTGAAAAAGGGGCAAGATCCGCGCTCCTTGGCGCGCTATCTGACCGGTACAATGCAGGGTCTCGTGGTGATGTATAAGGCCGGGGCCTCGCCGGACGCCGTACGCGACATTCTCAACACAGGGTTATCGGTGCTGCATGCCTAATCGTTCTGTAAGGTCTTGCCGGCTGAGCAGACTCAATGACGGGAAGAGTTGTCCCTGCTCGGCGACGGTCCGATAGATCTTTTTTTTTGGTCTAATTTTGGAACGGTCGTTCCAACCGTGAAAGGAGTCAGCCATGGCAGACAAATCCTCGCGTTTCGGTCTCCTCCGAGCTGCGCTTCGGTTGAACGCAGTCTTTTCAGGCTTCTCAGGCCTGATACTGATCGCCAACACCCCCCTCGTCGGCGAACTACTCGGCCTCGATGCCCTCTGGGCGCTCCAACTCATGGGCGTAAGCCTCGTGCTCTATGCCCTATGGCTTACCATCAGTGCTCGGACAACGCCGATCGACCTGCGGGAAGTCTGGACCGCCATTGGCCTCGACCTCGGTTGGGTCATCGCCAGTGCAGTCATCCTGGCCCTCTATTGGGTCACGCTCCCGCCGACAGGCCGCTGGACCATCGGGGTGGTCGCCGATCTGGTCGCAGGCTTCGCCTGTCTACAGTGGTATGGCATCCACCGGGCGCAACAACAGGAGGTACGGTCATGAGGTGTCATCGCTGCCGGGGTCTCATGGTCCCGGAACATTTTGAGGATAGCCGGATCGATTCGGGTGAGCCCAGGTTTGACGGCTGGCGTTGCATCAATTGCGGGGCAGTCACCGATCCGGTCATCGCGAAAGCGGCCTCGGCCCTCGTCGGTGTGGTTCGCCCCATACGGAAGGCCGCCTAGGGCCATCGAGCGACTCAACCGATTCGTCATCATCCACGGAAAGGAGATGCGTCATGAGTGTGGCCGCCGCCATCAATTTGGAAGAACGATTGGACGATCTGATTCACTTCATCCGCGAGGGGTTGATTCTTGAGGCCATGCAAAGGTTTTACGCCCCGAACGTGTCCGTGCAAGAGAACAACCATCCACCGACGATCGGTCTGGCCGCCAATCTCGAACGGGAAAGCCAATTTCTGGACGGCGTCAAGGAGTGGGAAGGATTTGACGTGAGGTCCAAAGCGATTGGTCCGGACGTCACCATGTACGAAGCGGTCTTCGACTTCATCACGACGAACGGCCAAACCGTGCACCTGGAACAGGTGGACGTGGCGAAGTGGAAGGACGGCAAGATCATTGAGCAGCGCTTTTATTACGACACGGCTCCGACGAAGCGCTACTAGCTGATGGCACATAGGAAACCGGGCGCATGCCGGATCGCCCAAGAGAATCCGGCAAGGACAAATGTTTCACTCACTTCACCATAGGGGAGAGTTATGGAGAAACAGTACAAACAACTCGGGTGTCTCGATGTGGATCCCAACTCCGGTTGCGCTTTTCAGGTCCGCGCTGAGACAGAGGAAGAAATCTTGAGACTCGGAGCCGCCCATGCGAAGGAATGCCACCACATGGACAAGCTGCCGCCGGAGATGGCGGCCAAAGTCAAAGCGGCGATCAAGAATGTGACGGTGAAGGTGTAGGCAATCCGGCGATGAAGCTGCACGGTTGGTCATCGGCCGTGCAGCTGATTCGGTTTAGGAGGATCCTATGAGTACGACCATTGAGACAGCCGCCACACCTGAAGCTGTGATGACGCTGTTTAGTCAGGCCATGAACCGAGGCGATCTTGACTTCATCCTGACACTCTACGAGGACGACGCCTGCCTCGTTCCTCAGCCGCATCAAGCTGCCGTTCAGGGCAAGCCAGCGATTCGCCAGGCGCTCCAGAACTTTGTGGCTCTCAACGCGAACATCACGGTCACGCACACGACGAGCGTACGAGCCGGTGATGTGGCGCTCTTGCGATCTGCGTGGCGATTAACCGGTACTGGTCCAGACGGTTCTCCCCTGAGCATGACGCACGAGAGCACCGACGTGATGCGCCGGCAGTCGGACGGGAGCTGGAAAATTGTCATCGACCATCCATTCGGAGCCGATCCGTCATAACGAGACGGAGAAAGAGGACGCCATGACATCGTTGAAGGGGAAAGTCGCACTCGTAACCGGTGCGTCCCGAGGAATCGGTCGCGCCATCGCGGAACGGCTTGCAGCCGACGGCGCGAACGTGATCGTCAACTACGCCAACAATGCGGAGGAGGCCAAGAAGGTGGTGACGGGCATTGAATCGAAGGGCGGCAAGGCCATTGCGGTTCAAGCCGATGTGGGCCACGTCAGCGACATCCGGCGACTCTTCAAGGAAGCGATTGGGGCGTTCGGACGACTCGACATCGTGGTGAACAATGCCGGAATCTTCGGTTATAAGCCCTTAACCGAGACCACTGAGGACGAGTACGACCGGCTGTTTGCCATCAATGCCAAAGGAACCTTCTTCGCACTGCAGGAGGCGGCCAAATATGTGGCCGATGGAGGCCGAGTTGTGAACATTTCTACCGGCGGCACACGCCTCGCGCCGGCCGGCATGGGTGCCTACGGTGGCACGAAGGGGGCCGTCGAGGTGTTTACCAAAGTCGCGGCCAAAGAGTTGGGGACAAGAAAGATTACCGTCAACACGATTTCGCCGGGCTTCACGGCCACCGACATGTTGAGCGATCCGTCGTTTCAGAAGATGGGCGAGCAAGCGTCGCCGCTAAAGCGCCTGGGGACCCCGAAGGACATTGCCGATGCCGTGGCCTTTGTGGTCAGCGACCAAGGTCGGTGGATCACCGGGGATACGATCCAGGTCGGCGGCGGCGTGGCGATCTGAGTGCCCGACCGGGCAGACTGTCCCGCAGCGGTAGAAGGAGGGCTGTATGGCTGCGAAATTTCTTGATCTGATGCTGACCGATTCAGTGCGTCGTGTGCAGAAGGAGACCTATGGGCGTGCCATGAAGATGAAGGGCGCGCCCGCACGGGATCACGTGACCAAAGACGAGGCGGCCTTTATTGCCACACGGGACAGTTTCTACCTGGCGACCGTGAACGAGGATGGGTGGCCCTACGTGCAACATCGTGGCGGCCCTCCAGGATTTCTGCAGGTGTTGGATGCCAAGACACTGGCGTTCGCCGATTATCGCGGCAATCACCAGCTCCTGAGCACCGGAAACCTGGCGACCAACAACAAGGTCGCCCTGTTCCTGATGGACTATCCGCATCGCACCCGCCTCAAGATCCTTGGGCATGCGCGGGTGGACAAGCCGAACGGGCACGCCGACCTCGTGCGAGTGCTGCCCGAGGCCGAGCGGAAATTGGTCGAGCGTGTGATAGTGATCGATGTGGCCGGCTTCGATTGGAACTGCCCCCAGCACATTACGCCGCGCTATTCCTTGGAGGAGGTCGAGGAGTTGGTCATGCCGCTCAAGGAACGGATTACTGAGCTCGAAGCACGTCTCAAGGCGCCCTCGCTGCCTTGAGCGGCCAGCACTCCCGCGTCCCCTACTGACTCGTCACCAATAGCACCACGGCCGCTACGACGAGACTCACCACGATCAGCGCCACCAGGCCCCAGAGGGTGGGAGGATCTGGATCCGATGGGTTGGGCACGCGCATCCCTGCGTTCACTCATCCATCGAACAATTGTCAGATGTGTTCTAAGGATTCTGAGACTTCCAGTAATTCATCAGTTCGGTCAGCGCCTGCGGGGCATTCGTCGGCGTGCCGCCGCCCGATTGGCTCTTGTCGTTCACGCCATGGCATGAGCCGCAGACGCGGATTTCGCCCGGCTGGAACGTCACCCAAAACCGCTCGCGCACGACTGGGTTACCTTGCGGATCGGTGAGCTGCCAGGTCATGGCGCGCCGCGCCGGTACGAACGCCGCCACCGAACCGTCTGGCGCAACGGCGACGCTGCCTTGCGGCCCGCCCGGGTTCGGCTTATTCGCGGCCACAGCCGGGGCGTCGTGGAGCGTCTGCGCGAGGACTCGGCGGCCCGCACGAGGATTCGCCGTCCCGCCGATCCCTCTGACTTGATCGGCCTGGAACAGTTGCCAGTGCGCCACGTCATAGATTCTCCCTCCTCCCGCTCGCAGCGTCTGTACACCACCGGGCACGCGCAGATTCTGGGGCTGCTGGCGGTCTAGATCGTCCCGCACGGTCACGTTGCGGGAAATCGTAAGCGCCAGATTGTTTTGCACCATGTAGTTCTTCAGTGTCGCCACGTTCACCCCGGCCTGCTGAATCAGTTGCAGCGCGTCACCCGGAGTGGGCATGATGAGTTTCGCCGGACGCACACGCGGTCGCACTTCCACCGGTTGGAGTTCCCAGAGATTGCCCGAGTAGGTGACGAGTTTGTCGGGGTCCCAATAGCTCAGACTCTTGCTGATCCCGGAGGTGAGAACCGCACTCGGGCCGAGGTACCCGTTGGGCAACGTCTTGAGAGTCTTGAGCCGGAAGTCGTAGCGAGCCGGGCTACTGGTCCCGGTGGGCCCCTCGTCTTTCCGCGTCTCCGCCGTATGCGCCGCAATCAGGACCCCGCTGGCCAGCGGCAACGGATCACGATAGTGCCCCGAGTGATTCGGCGGCACCGGCTGGTTGTCTTCGTGGTAGCTGGCTGTGTCCCGGTGCGTGAGGTACGTGATGCTCATCTGGTCGGCATTCAGTGTCGGAGGCGCCAAGAAGCTCACAATCTGCCCGCTGGCGCGCGTGCGAAATTCCTCTGCATCCACGGCGATGAACCGACCCGGTTGCAGCGGATCTTCCTTGATCTGGAACAGATTGTTGATGCGATTCCGATTGAAGCGCGGATACTGGCCGTAGAACTCGATGACGTTGGGATCGTCGTTCAAGGCGGCCGGCAAATAGCCGTGCAGCTCCTGCCGGCCGATATGGTTGAGCGTCTCACCCTCCGTCCCGTCTTCGAAAATCGCCCAGGGGAAGAAGGTGTTGAAGTCGTGCTTGTTCATGTTGGTGCCTGCCACTTCCTGGTCGACGCGCGGCTCGGGAAAGACCTCGGTGCGATCGTTCAGACGCGCCGCATTGGCGGCTTCGCTCGCGAAGTTGAATGTCCCGTTGGTGCCGCCGGCGTACTTGTCGGCGTCGGCCTGCTGGTCGCGCTTGAGGTGATCCCACTGGGTGAAGACGACGCGGCCGAAGCTGTCGATGAACGGCGTGAAGTTCCCGGAGGGCGCGTGATTAAGTAGCTGGAGATCGCCCGTCCCCCGATCGAGGCTCCAAAGGCCAGTCACCACCGCCGTCGATTCGTATTCGTCGTGCTGCGGATACAAATGCGCCTCCCCGCTCCGCGGGCGGTCAGAAGTGTAGATGATGCGGTCGTCGGTGCCATAGAGCGGCGTGACGTTGTTAAAGTTCGCCGGTTGATTCGGGGCCTTGGTGATCACAGGAGTCTCGTTCTTGCCAAGGCCGGTGATCTCGTAGATCTGCCAGAAGAAGGTCGTGTTCTGGAATTGCCGGGTCGGCGCGCCGACGACCATCGAGAAGAGGGCCTTGGTGCCGGTCCAATGGACGCTCGGGTCGCGCACGGCGATGGCCTGCGCACCCTGCATGTCCTCCATGCCGAAGCCGGCCGTCTTCGTAAGATTTTTCAGGCTGCCGTCGGCGTAGCGGATCCAGAGATCACCGCCACGAGGCGCCTTCTGCATCGTCGGTCGGTGATTGCCGAAGGTCGCCGTGACGGTGGTGAAGTCTCCCGCCATCGGCACTTGGGTCACGAACAGCACCGGCGCATCGTTGACCGCACCAGCCAGCGGCAGCGGCGTCGTCCCGTTTCCGGAGTCGCCACCGCCGCAAGCCGCGAGCACTAGGCTCAAGCCGAGAGGCGCCATGGGGGCAAGCCAAGCACCAGCCCGTCTCTTGGTCGCAAGATGAACCAGGCTGCTCCCTGCTCTACCTTCCATGGCATCCTCCCTGTACGCGGCGGGGGGTCCGAATAAGGCGACCTGGCCAGATTGCCGATGGCCGGCCGACTCCCACCGGACGTCCCATTGGGGAGCTGGCTGGAGCAAAAGATGTGCTTGAATCGGGACCTCTATGGATCTCAATACTTACGATGGCGCGGACAAAAAACGTCTTCGAGGTACCGTTCAATCCGTCCCCGCGGCACCCTACAGGGCGCCCAAATCTGTACTCCGCCGACGAGTGAATCCCCTGATTCGGCACCCAGAGCCATTTGACAGAGGGCAGGCTTCGCGGGTCTGCAAGGTTCCACGTCGGACAGCCGCCCTCAGCTCCCTCGAAAGCCTACGCGGCTCCCGATCGGATTGACGGAGCATGGGAATCGGTTCACCATTTCTCATCTCGACCCCCCCGTGTCGGGGTACACCAACAAGGGAGGCCCGCCTATGACGCGCCCATTTCTGAGACTGTTCCTTCTGTCAGCATTCATCACCGGCGCGTCGGCCGCTGCCGACGTGGGCTATCCGACACCCTCGCCGCATCCAATGGCGTCACTGGTTGGGGACTGGGACGGCAGAAGCGATGACGGCAAGACCATTCATGTTACGTATCAACTGACCTCCGGCGGGACGGCGCTGCTCGAAACGATTGCTCCAGACAAAGAGCCGACCATGACGACCCTCTACCACGTCGACGGTCACCATCTGATGCTGACGCACTACTGCTCCATCGGAAATCAACCGCGCATGATCACCGATCTTCCCAAGGGTGAGCTCAAGCGGCTGGCGTTTGCCTTCCTCGACGCCGCCAACCTAGCCAACCCGACTGATCCACACATGCACAAGATGACCCTGACGTTCCAGGGCAAGGACCACATGATACAAGCCTGGACCCTCAGCAAGGATGGACAGGAGCTCACGCACACGTTTACCCTGGCCCGAAAGAAGTAGTGTTAACCATGGCGCTTCATGTGAAGGAGGTCCCCATGCGACGCAACGTGTGGTCCCTTATACTGGTTGTTCTCATGGGTTCGCTCACAGGCTGCAGCTATCTGTTTTATCCCCACGCCAAGGAGTTCACGGCGAAGGCCAAGGGCGCGACGGAAGTTGACACCTTGATCAATCTGACCAACATGGCCGAAGCCTCCGCCAAAGCCGCGAAGGGCGGCAAGGGTGTCGATCAGCCCTTTGATGACCTGCACAATCAGTTTCACGCGATCGACAACGCCATCTGCTGCGTGAGCAAGGAGCAACAAGAGAAACCAGCCTATGCCGTCGCCAAGACGCAGAATAAGGAACTCGGGACGATCTTTAAGCGCCTGTGGAAATACAAAGACGATCCCGCCCGCCGGAACGAGCATTTGGATCTGTTTGCCAAACGTGTGAGCGAACTCCGCGACAGTCTGCAGTCACTCAAGTAGCCGATGGTTTCCGGGGCCCGCAAGGCCCCGAGCCTCAGCACCGCCTGCGCCGATGCCGGAGCTGCCGGACATCACAGTCTACGTGGAGAGTCTGACCCAGCGGCTCGTGGGTCAACCTCTACAGCAGATTCGGCTCGCCAGTCCGTTTCTCCTTCGAACCGTCGACCCTCCTCTCTCAGCCATCCACGGGCACAGGGTCCGTGCGGTCAGCCGGATGGGGAAACGCATTGTCTTTGAGTTCGACCAGCACCACTTCCTTCTACTCCACCTCATGATCGCAGGTCGCCTCCATTGGAAGGCCGCCAATGCCGCACTGCCTGGTAAGATCGGCCTGGCCGCCTTTGATTTTCGTCACGGGTCCTTGTTGCTCACGGAAGCTGGCACCAAGCGCCGAGCCTCGCTCCATCTCGTCCAGGGTCAAGACGCGCTCGACGCGCTGGAGACCGGTGGCCTCGAACCGCTTATGGCCGATGCCGCAGCGTTTCGCGATCGGCTGCTACGGGAGAATCGGACATTGAAACGGGCATTGACCGATCCCCGTCTCTTCAGCGGGATCGGCAACGCGTATTCGGACGAGATCCTTCATCGCGCTCGACTGTCACCGATTGTCCTGACGAGCAAGCTGACGGATGAGGAGCATGGTCGCTTGCACGAGGCGACCAGAACTGTGTTGCATGAATGGATCGAGCGGTTGCGGAAGGACACCGGTGAGGGGTTTCCTGAAAAGGTCACGGCGTTTCGCCAGGACATGGCCGTGCATGGGAAATTCCGCCGGCCCTGCCCCACCTGCGGGACGCCGATTCAGCGGATTGTGTATGCCCAAAACGAGGCCAACTACTGCCCCACCTGCCAGACCGGCGGCACATTACTCGCAGACCGCGCGCTTTCGCGTCTGCTCGGCAAGGACTGGCCTCGCACGATCGAGGAACTGGAGTTGGCCCGCAGGGCAAAGGCTCCCTAAAAATGGCCTGCCTCTTGCCCTCAGACACTCACTCCCGTATCGTACCGGCTCAAGGCTGGTCGAAGATTTTTCGACGAAAGGACGCGTCATGGCATCGCAGATTGCCGAGCAAGTGATCGAATCCCAACGTCAGGATTGGAACCGGGTGGCCGGAGGGTGGGAGAAGTGGGATCGGTTTTTCGACGAGCAGATGGCGTTCCTCAACCATCGCCTCGTCGGCGATGCACGACTCCACGCCGGCCTAAAGGTGTTGGATCTGGGATCGGGCACCGGGTACCCCGCATTGTTGGCCGCACAGACCGTCGGACCCACCGGCAGCGTCGTTGGCCTCGACCTGGCGGAACAGATGTTGGACGTGGCCCGTCGCAAAGCGACGAAGTTGGGCCTCTCGAACGCCAGTTTTCGCACGAGCGACGTCACGGCGCTCCGGTTTGAAACCAGCGCCTTTGACGCTGTCATCAGCCGCTTCTGCTTGATGTTTTTGCCCGAGATTCCCAAAGCCACAACAGAAATCGCGCGTGTACTCAAACCAGGCGCCTGGGCGGCCATCGCGGTCTGGTCCGCACCGGAGAAAAATCCCTCCATTGGCCTCTCCATGGCGGCGATCAAGCAGGTGATCGATCTGCCGCCGCCGGACCCAAACGCGCCGGGCATTTTTCGCCTAGCCAAACCGGGCGAGCTGGCAGGCCTGTTGCAGCAGGCGGGACTGGTCGATCTGGCGGAGCAGGAGTTTGTCGGCGAGTGGTCGTACGACTCTGCTGAGCAGTACTACACAAGCCTCATGGAGATCGCGGCGCCGGTGCAAAACCTGATGGCGAAGCTCACGGACGCGCAGAAACTCGACGTCAGGACTCGACTGATCCAGGCGGCGTCACACTATCAACGGGGCGGCCGCATTACCTTCCCGCTGGCCGTGCGTATGGTGGCCGCGCGGAAGCCATTCTAGGTCGTGAATGGCCCAGGCCCAGGACGGTTTCAAAGACTTTGTGCTGGATCAACTCGCGGACATGCGCGGCATGGTGGGTCGCCGGATGTTCGGCGGGTATGGGCTCTACTGTCGCGATCGATTCTTTGGGATCATCTTCAGGAGTCGCCTCTATTTCAAGGTCTCGGGTGCGACCCGGCCGGCATACGAGAACTATGGCATGAAACCGTTCCGCCCGAGTCCGAAACAAACGCTCTCGTCATTCTACGAAGTACCGGCCGATATCATTGAACAATCCGAGGAACTCGCCGCCTGGGCCAGCGGCGCGGTAGCATCGGCCACAGAGCCCGCTACAGTCAGGCCGAAACAGACGCGAACAACCCGACGCCGGGTGGCGAGACGCTGAACCGACTCACGTCTTGCGTGCGCCGATGAAGGCGCCTACGACGCTCGCGCCGCTGTCCGGAAGATACCCGGTGAGCATGTCCTTCAAGGCACCGGCCTCGCCATGCAGCCATGCCAACGCCGAGGTGATACTGCCTTCAATCGAGGCCCAGTTGAGATTCACCAGTCCGGTCCCCTTGGCCAGGGCGATCACGCCCACCAGCCCCGCCGCGATCATCGCCGCCGTCTTCACTGACTTACGGTAGGCCCATCCGATCACGAACCCTCCGATATAGCTGGCGCCGAGTCGGGCGGTGGCGGCGGAGCCGGTCGCATCGGCGGCCGCACTCATCATCCACCACAGCAACCCAACCACGACCAGAACGGCGGCCACGATCAGTGATTTGGACTTCCAGAACGGACGGCCCTGCGGCTGAGAGGGGTGCGGGTCACTGCTCATGTAGGTTCTCCTTGGGCAAGGTGTGGTGCAGCCAGGGGGGATGTTGATAGGCTACGAAGATACCGCGGGTATGTCAACGTCACGGCGCAGTGCGTGGCGCCGACGAGATTGGGAACATGATCGATGTCGTATGAATTCCTGGCGGATATTGTCGTGCTGCTTCACCTCGGCTTTGTTCTGTTTGTTGTGGCGGGAGGACTCCTGGTCTGGCGGCGGCGATGGGTGGCCTGGATTCATCTGCCGGCGGTCCTCTGGGGAATCAGCGTGGAATGGGCGGGCCTCATCTGCCCCTTGACCCCGCTCGAACTGTTGCTGCGTCAATGGGGCGGAGGTCGTGGCGGCTCCGCCGAGTTTGTTGGCCACTATCTGCTCCCCTTCCTATACCCACAGGGTTTGACCAGGACCGCGCAGATTATCCTGGGAGGGTGTGTCCTCGCCATCAATGCACTTGTGTACGCGTGCCTGGTCCAAAAACATAGGAGAGATCGCTGATATCCCAGCCACCATAGCCTCCCTCGCAGTAAGGTTCTCCTCCCAGCGAAGACTAATATGAGAGTACATCGGGAACCCGATTGTGCGAGACGGGCGGAACGCGCCAGGATACGTGGAAGACACGCAGTTGACGGGACCGCGTCCGATTGATACATAGACCTAGTTCGATGGATCTTCACGAAATCGAGGAGCCATGCCGATAGACGAAATTACGCAAAAGGTCAGCGATCGCTACGCCCGCGCGGCGTCCAGCGGCGAGCAGCTCTGCTGCCCCACCGGCTACAATTTCGACGAGCTGCGCTCGTTCATTCCCGACGAGGTCCTCAAGATTTCCTACGGCTGCGGCACCCCCGTCGGCCTCGAAACGGTCCACGCCGGGGAAACCGTGTTGGACATCGGGTCGGGCGGCGGCATCGACTGCTTCGAAGCGTCCCGACGCGTCGGCCTCTCCGGACGCGTCATCGGCATCGACATGACGGACACCATGTTGGAGATCGCGCGGCGCAATGCGCCGATCGTCGCAGCCAACCTGGGCTATCCGGTTGCCAACGTCGAATTTCGCAAAGGCATGGCCGACGCGATGCCGGTGGACGATACCAGCGTCGATCTGATCATCTCGAATTGCGTCATCAATCTCGCGCCGGACAAACGTCGAGTCTTTCGCGAGATGTACCGGGTGATCAAACCGGGCGGGCGCTTCACGATTTCGGACATCGTGTCGGATCAACCCGTCCCGCAATACCTCGTCCACGACACAGAAAAATGGGGCAATTGCCTCTCCGGCTCCCTCACCGTGGCCGACTACATCGGCGGCATGGTGGAGGCTGGCTTCGTCGGCGTGCATCAGCTCAAGTATTATGTGTGGCAGGTGATTGATGGCGTCCATTTTCTTTCCGTCACGCTGACCGGGTACAAGCAACCGGCGGCACGGGATTCCGCTCGCTACGCCACTTTGCGCGGGCCGTTCAGCCGGGTCGTCGACGAATTGGGCGTGGAGTATCGGCGCGGAGAACCTCGCCGTCTCTCCGATGGGGAGGCCTCGCGCCTGCGGACTCCGGCGCTCGCACCCTTCTTCCTGCTGACGGCCGAACCAAAGCCGCTCACCGGGCAAGACCCCGACCATCGGGCCATCCTGCCGGAGAACAAACCCTGCGTCTGGCAGGGGCACTATGCCATTCTCACCGGTCCCTTTCGGGAAGCAGCCGACGACGACCACCATCTGTACCGGCGCGGTGAGCCGTTGGAAATCTGCTCCAAGACCCTGCGCGTCCTGGAAGCCGAGGGGTACGCGGGGCAATTCGCCATCTATAATCGTGCGGGACACGACGTGAAGGGCGACGCCGTCAGTTGCGCCCCGAACGGCGGGTGTTGTTAGCGGGAGAAGCCGCGATGGCGACCTTGACGACCCGTCAGTGCGCCACCGCGCTGAAGGCATTGGCCGACGGCACCAGACTCCGTTTGTTGGAAGCCCTGCTGACCGGCGATAAGTGTGTGCACGAACTCACCACGCTGCTCGGATGCCCACAGCCACACGTGTCACACCACCTGCGTATTCTTCGGGATTCCGGTTTGGTCGAAGGCATCCGGGAAGGCCGGCGGGTGTGCTACCGCGTCGCCCTCCCGATTCGGCGCGCATTGAAGGATCGACAGGGAGAGGCGTTGGATTTTGGGTGTTGCGAACTTCGCTTTCCCCAGGCGGTCCTGACGCAGAGAGGTCGCTCGGCATGACGCCGCTCGACGTGAGCCCGGAGGGGCCATGCCGTTGACGATGCTCGGACGCCGGAGCCCGCTGGCTTCGCCTGCGGAACAACTCCGCCACCTCTCCACCGCCGGGACCACCCCGCCGTTCGAAACCCACTTGGCACAGGCCGGGCTCTTCCCGCTCCAATCAACAGGAATCACGGTGTTCCAGATCAACGTCGGCAAACTCTGCAATCAAACGTGCAAGCATTGCCATGTCGACGCGGGGCCGGATCGGACGGAGCAGATGTCGCAAGAGACGGCCGAGCAGTGCCTCGTCGTACTCGCCAAGACCGATATTCCTACCGTCGACATCACCGGCGGCGCCCCAGAGCTCAACCCTCATTTTCGGTGGCTGGTCGAACAGACCCGCACACTGGGCCGCCATGTCATCGATCGCTGCAATCTGTCTGTACTCCTGCTCCCGTCCCAGCGGGACTTGGCGCCGTTTCTAGCGGAACATCAGGTCGAGATCATCGCGTCGCTGCCCTCGTACCGAGCCAGTCAGACAGATGCGCAACGCGGCGACGGCATTTTCGACAAATCAATCGAAGCCCTCCGGCTGCTGAACGGGCTGGGCTATGGGAAGCCCGACTCAGGCCTGACGCTCAATCTGGTTTACAACCCGGTGGGGGCGTTTCTCCCGCCGAAGCAAGACGCGATTGAGGTGCAGTTCCGCCGGGAGTTAGGTCAGAAACACAGCGTCGAATTTACGCATCTGTACACGATCACCAACATGCCGGTGAGCCGCTATCTGGAATGGCTGTTGGAGAGCGGCAACTACGAAGCCTATATGGAACGGCTCGCGCAGGCCTTCAACCCCGTCGCGGCAGCCGGCGTGATGTGCCGCTATACGCTGTCGGTCGGCTGGGATGGGACCCTGTACGATTGCGACTTTAACCAAATGCTCGCGTTGCCCGTCGATCACGGCGCGCCGAGCCATATCCGGGATTTCGATCCGGCCCTGCTCAATCATCGACGGATTGTGACAGGCAATCACTGTTACGGGTGCACCGCAGGGTCCGGATCCTCCTGCGGCGGAGTCGTGGCCTAGATGGAGGCCTTGGCCTTCCTCCTGATCCTCGGACTTGCCTTCGCCAACGGCACGAACGACGTCTCGAAGGCTATCGCTACCTTGGTCGGCAGCGGGGTCACGGACTATCCCCGCGCCATCTGGTGGGGCACCGTCTGGACCGCCGCGGGGGCTGCTGCAGCGGCGTTTGTGGCCGGGGCCATGGTGAAGACCTTCAGCCACGGGCTCCTCACCGCCGGCACCGCCATCTCCCCACCCATGATCCTGGCAGTCCTGATCGGGGCCGTGGCCTGGGTCTTGTTCGCCTCGCGCACCGGCCTGCCGGTGTCCACCACTCATGCACTGACCGGCGCCATCGTCGGAGCTGGATTGATCGCCTTGTCCGACGAAGGATTGAACTGGCCCGCGATCGGCAAGAAAATCGCGCTGCCTCTTTTCCTGAGCCCGTTCCTCGCCCTGGGCGTTTCGCTGCTGGTGCATCCGGCCGTCCGTCTGCTGGCGACCAAATGGGAAGGCCATTGCCTCTGCATGATGCCCGCCGCGCGCGCACTGGTCGCCATCGACCCGCAGGGTGGCATGAGGACGCTCCTTCACGTGACTGGTTTCCACCGTCCGGTCGTGGCACTCCCCTCACAATGCGACCGGGCCGGCTTGACTGGTCTGGTGGTCGGACTTGATTCGATCCACTGGATTTCCAGCGGGCTGGCGTCCTTTGCACGAGGCGCCAACGATGCGCCAAAGATCGTCGCCATGCTTCTGCTCGGCAGTGCCACAGCGGTCTGGCCGAATCCCTTCACGCAGATGGCCGCGTTCGCGGGCGTGACCCTCGCCATGGGGCTCGGCAGTTACTTGGGTGGGCGGCGAGTCACGGAAGTCCTCGCCACGAAGGTCACTCGCATGGACCACGTCGAAGGCCTTTCGGCCAATCTCACGACTTCGATGCTGGTGCTGACATCCGGCTGGCTGGGGTTGCCGGTTTCGACGACCCATGTCAGCAGCTCGGCCATCATCGGCATCGGAATCCTCAAGGGGCCGGGGCGCGTCCGATGGGACACCGTTCGTGACATGGCCCTGGCCTGGCTCGTGACGATTCCCGTCTCCGCACTGCTCGCCAGTCTGGCCTATCTGGCAGTCATACGACTGCCCTAAGCCAACACCAGTCATGCCGCTACGTCGCGTTCTTGAGTTCATCGTCCAATCACATACATGGAGATATCGATATCATTGTATGAGATGCAACGCGCAGCCGCGCTGGGACACCTTCGTGAGCCGCTTGCACGACCGGCTCCTCCGGCTGTGGCCGCCGCAGGTGGGGCTCGTCTCCGGACTCCTGGCCATCACGGCTGCCCTCGGCTGCTTGGTGCCAAGCGCGTCTGCCTTGGAGTGGGTCCCGACTGACGACGAGATCATGAAATACCGTAAGAGCTGGAATCCGCTCTCGAACGGACCCATGTTTACTAGCGGCGTGGACGTGCATCCGCAGGGTCAGTTTACCTTTCACCCGTTCATCTTCTCCCAAGTCAGCGAGAAGCGCTTCGGCAATCAGCTCACCGACAACCGCAGCTCGGCGTCCGTTCACTCGTATCAAGTGGCACCGGTCGTCACGATGGCCTATGGCCTGACCGATCATGTCGAGTTGAACGTTGGACTGTCGGGGTCGGCCTTTTGGGCGAGAAGCACGGATCAATTCAACCGCGGGAGGGGAGGACCTTGGACCACTGACACCGGGATGGGGGATACGCAGATCTACCTCAAATATCGGCCCATCGTGCAAGACCCTGACGGTTGGCGGCCCTCAGTCACGACGTTCAACATGATCGTCTTGCCGACCAGCCGATGGGTGACGGGCACGGAAAGCCCTCCCGGCGGGTTTGCCCCGCTCGGACGCCTTCCCGCCTCGCGCTTCGGCGCCCTCACGTGGACCGAGGGTGTGCTCATGCGAAAAAATCTTCGGCCATTTCGTCTTAGCGCCGGGGTCTTCTATTCGTATCACCTCCCGGGCAGCGATGCGGGACAGAACACCTATGCCGCCGACATCGTCAACACACGATTCATTATTGAACACATCCTCGACGACCAGCGTGGCTTTGGGTACAACGTTGAATTCGTCGGTTTCCACGGCCTGCCCTGGCGGGCCGACGGGAAACAGATCAACGTCGGCGGTCGCAATGGATTCAACTCATTGGGCGTGCAGCCAACCATTCAATACCGCCTCGGCGATCACTGGGTGGGCGCATTTGGCTGCCTGTTCACCGTGGCCGGACAGAACACCCAGGACGCCATCTACCCGAACTTCTCGCTTTATTACTATTGGAGCAAGAGCGGCACCGTGATCATGCGGTAAGGAGGGCAGAAGCGCTACCGGCTCTCCTGATGCAGGAACGCTCGGATCGACGTGGCGATTTCGTCTCGCACACGACGAAACGTCGCCCGACGGCCCTCCAGATCAGCTACGGCCGCGGGATCGTCGAAACTCCAGTGAAGCACTCTCGTCTTCCCCGGCCAGATGGGACAGCTCTCCTTCGCGCGATCACACACAGTCACGACACAGTCGAAGGCATGACCGGACAGCTCACCAACCCCTTTCGACCGATGACCGGCGATGTCGATGCCCACGTCGGCCATGGCCTCGACCGATCCGGGATTGAGTCCGACCGGATGTGTGCCCGCGCTGAACACCTCGAATCGATCCCCGGCTAGGTGCCGCAGCCAGCCCTCCGCCATTTGGCTGCGCGCCGAATTCCCGGTGCAGAGAAACAGGACTTTGGGCTTCATGCGGACTCCTGCGCTGGAAACCAGTGTCTGGTGCGATTGCATATCTGGCAGACCGAGAGCATAACCGGAACCTCGACCAGCACGCCCACCACGGTCGCGAGCGCCGCGCCGGACTCCGGTCCGAACAAAGCGATCACCGTTGCGACCGCCAGCTCGAAGAAATTGCTGGCCCCGATCAAGGCCCCCGGCGCCGCAACGGCATAAGGCACACGCAGCCACCTCATGAGCCCATAGGCCAGCCCGGCATTTAGGTACACCTGCAGCAAGATGGGCACGGCGATCAACACCACGTGCGCCGTCTTATTCATAATATTGTCGGCCTGAAAGGCGAAGATCAGCACCAACGTCAGCAGCAGCGCAATGATCGTGACGGGCGCGAAGCGGGGCAGACATTCCGTCTCGAACCACCGTGCGCCGTGCCGGCGGATGAGCCACAGTCGAAGGACCACCCCGACCGCCAGCGGAATCACGATGAAGGCCATAACGGAATAGAGGAGGACAGGGAGAGGAATGGTGAGCGACGACGCGCCACTGACGAGCAGTCCCACTATCGGCGCGAACAGCACAAGCATGATCAGGTCGTTCACAGACACCTGAACCAGAGTATAGGCCGGATCACCGTCCGTCAGGTAGCTCCAGACAAAGACCATCGCCGTACAGGGCGCTGCGGCGAGAATGATTGTCCCGGCGATGTACTGGTCCGCCTCGGCGGCGCCGATCCACGCTGCGAAGATGTATTTGAAGAACACCCACGCCAGCAGCGCCATCGAAAAGGGTTTCACCACCCAGTTGACAAAGAGCGTCACCCCCAATCCGGCTGGCCGTTCACTCACGCGCTTGACCGACGCGAAATCCACTTTCATCATCATGGGAATGATCATGAGCCAGATCAGGAGGGCGATGGGAAAATTGATGTGGCTCCCCTGCCCGAATTCCCAGCCCCGCAGCGCCTGCACAAGACTTGGGAGGCCTTGCCCCAAGAGAACCCCCGCCACCATGCACAGCGCGACCCACAGGGACAGATAGCGCTCGAACGGATTCAACCGTTTCTCCGGCACGCCCACGACACCGATCGATTCAGCGAGCTCCATGGTCCCTCCCTGTTCGCCCGCTCACTATCTTGCGTGCACCGGCTTCGATCCCCGCACAAAGGCGCTCATGAACTTGCCTTCGACCTGCGGCGCCAGTTCCTCGGCCGACAAGTCGGTGCCCTGCATGAACTCCTCGGCATCCTTCGCCGCGTAGACGCGGGTGGGCTCGATGCCCACGTCCTGAAAACCGGCCTCCGCCAGCAGTCTTCGATACTCGTCGGCCTCGAGCGCTCCCGCCACGCATCCGGCCCACAGCTCGAGGTTGCGTCGAATCTGATCGGGGATCGCACCGTTGACGACAATGTCCGATACCGCCAACCGGCCGCCCGGCTTGAGCACCCGAAAGACCTCGCGCAGCACCCGCGGCTTGTCCCCCGAGAGATTGATCACGCAATTGGAAATCACCACATCCACCGATGCATCGGGAAGCGGGATGTGCTCGATCTCGCCTTTGAGGAACTCCACGTTCTCCACCCCCGCCTCCCGTTGATTCTGCCGCGCCAAGGCTAACATCTCGTCCGTCATGTCCAACCCGTAGGCCTTGCCCGTGGGACCGACCCGGGAGGCCGAGAGCAGTACGTCGATGCCGCCACCCGAGCCCAGGTCTAACACTGTTTCTCCGCTCCGCAACTCCGCCAATGCCGTCGGATTGCCACAGCCCAGCGATGCGGCGAGCGCGTCGGCGGGCAGATGTGCCCGTTCTTCCGGCGAATACAACCCGGTGGTAATGGGGTCGACGTTGCCGAGGGGAGGCGCCGCCCCACAGCACGAGCTGCCTCCTTTGGTGGCGCGCTCAGCCGCAGCGCCGTACTTCTCTTTCACGAACTCGCGAATCGACTGGGCATCCATGGCTCCCTCCATTTACATCAATATTTCTTGATGCATAGGACACACACAAATTAACAGCACGCCCCTCCACGACGGGCCTTCCGGGCCGCTTTAAACGTATCAATCATCTCTTCCAATTCGTCAAACGTCTCGGCTCGAATCCGATAGTACATCCAACGGCCTTCCGGGCGGTCGGTGATCAGACCGGCTTCCTTCAGCACTTTGAGATGAAAGGAAAGACGAGATTGCCCCGCGCCCAGGGACCCTGTCATCTCACATACGCACCGCTCCCCATCCCGAAGCTCTTCAAGGATCTCGATCCGAGTCGGATCCGCCAGCGCATGGAAAAGTTCCGCCGCGCGGGCGGCATTCTTGAGTATGGCCTGACTCATGACCCCAGCACGATACATCAATAATTCTTGATTGGTCAACGTCGACGCCGTGCGGGCGTCACCGCGGCACCGACGCTCGCGAGCACCTTGTTCTCCTAGGGCGAACCTGCTACCCTGCCCTTCGTTCGATGCGGTCGCGACTCATCCCCGATACCTCCCTATGGTCTGGAACCCCAAGGACCCCTGGAATAAGAAAGACGACTCCGTCGACGATGCGCTCAGGCGCGCGACATCACAATTTAAGGAATTGATGCCGACGCGCGGTCTGCGCACGTTCGTGTTTCTCGCCGTTGCCCTGTTGGCCGTATCGCAGAGTTTTTTCATCGTCGCCCCGGATGAGGAGGGTGTCGTCCGGCGCTTCGGCGATGTGGTTCGCACCGTCGGGCCGGGGCCACACTTCAAGTTGCCGTTCCTCGAGAATGTGCTCCACCCCAAGGTGGCGAAGTTGCACCGCGTCGAGGTGGGATTTCGGAAGGACCATCAAGGCAATTCCATCATGGTCCCGAAGGAAGCGCTAATGCTGACGGGCGACGAAAATATCCTGGCAGTGATGTTTATCGTCCAATACCAAATCAAGACCGCGCGCGATTATCTCTTCCAGGTTGCCGATGTGGAGGATACTGTCGCCGAGGCCGGCGAAGCCTCGATGCGCGAGGTCATCGGTAAAAGCAGGATCGACGACGTGCTGACTTCCGGCAAGGCCGTCATCCAGGACGAAATGCAGTCCCTGCTCCAGAGCATTCTGGATCGTTACAGCGCGGGCGTACAAATTGCCGCCGTCCAGCTCCAAGATGTCCATCCACCGGAAGCCGTGGCAGCGGCGTTTAAGGACGTCCAAAGCGCCAAGGAAGACCGGCAGCGGCTCATCAACCAAGCCGAAGGGTATCACAACGACATCATTCCAAGGGCCAAGGGCCAGGCGGCTGAAGTCATCAATCAAGCCAAAGGGCATGCCCAAGCCCGCCTCGCGCGCGCCGAGGGCGAATCCAGTCGCTTCCTCAAGACGCTGAAGGAGTACGATCAGGCCAAGGACATCATCTCGAAGCGCATCTATATCGAGACGCTCGAAGAAGTCCTCGCGAGCGCCGACAAGGTCATCCTGGACACCAGAATTAGCGATCGCCTCCAGCCCTACCTGCCGCTCGACAAGCTGTCGCGCGTGAAGCCTCCGCCCGCAGCCTCGCATCGAGATGGAGGCTCACCATGACCCGCCAAGGCATGGTCACGACGATTCTCATCGTTGTCGTCCTACTGTTCCTGTTCGGCGCCTCGCCGCTGTTCGTCGTCGACGTCACCCAAAGTGCGATCGTCGTGGAACTGGGCAAGCCGGTGCGGACGATCGTCCAACCAGGCCTCTATTGGAAGACGCCCTTCATTCAAGAAGTCACGTACTTCGATAAGCGGCTTCTGGACTATGACTCCGCCCCGCAAGACGTCATTACGCAAGACAAGAAGACCCTCCTGATCGACAATTTCGCCAAGTGGCGCATTGTCGATCCGCTGAAAGTGTATCAGGCCTTCCAATCGCAACGCGGGGCGCTGCGGCGCCTGGACGACATCATCTACTCGGAACTCCGCGTCGAAGTCGGGCGGCACAATTTCTCGGATATCGTCTCCAAAACGCGCGCCGAGGTGATGCGGGTCGTCACGGAGCGGGCCAAAGAGAAGGCCTCTGCCTACGGCATCGCCATTGAAGACGTCAGGATCAAACGAGCGGATCTCCCGACGGAGAACGAAAAATCCGTCTTTTCCCGGATGCAAGCCGAACGAGAGCAACAGGCCAAGCAGTATCGGGCCGAGGGCGCGGAAGAGGCGCAGAAGATTAGATCAGGGGCGGACCGCGACCGTGAGATCATCCTGGCCGAAGCCTATCGGACGTCGGAGCAATTGCGCGGCGACGGTGATGCCGCGGCATTTAAGGCCTATGCCCAGGCCTATCGGCAAGATCCGAAGTTCTTTGAACTCACCCGCACGATGGAAGCCTACAAGAAAAGTCTCACCAAAGACGCCACGCTGGTTCTCACTCCGGACTCGGAATTCCTCCGTTACCTCAAGCAACGCTAGCGAGAATTCGTTGTTCGTATCTCGTTCTTCGTCGTTCGCACGAAACCCGTCTCTGGCCTTGCACGCTTCACGGACTAGAAGAGACCGTAGATCTCACCCGTACCAGGATCAACGCCGATCCGCTCCCCGGCCGGACGTGTGGGCAGCCCCGGCATCAATTGGATCCCGGAACAGACGGCGGTGAGAAATCCGGCCCCCGCCAAAATCCGGAGTTCCTTGATGGGCACTGTAAACCCGGTGGGCCGCCCTTTGAGCGTGGCGTCGTGCGAGAGCGACAGCGGGGTTTTGGCCATGCAAATGGGCAGATGCTCGAATCCCAATTTTCCGGCCGTGGCGATCTGCCGTTCGGCATCTGCTTCGAAACGCACGCCGTCCGCCCCATACATCCGGGTTGCGATCGTGGTGATCTTGTCCTTGATCGACATGGAATCCGGATAGAGCGGCACAAACTTCGACGGCTGCTCGCACGCGGCCACAACCGCCTTCGCCAGAGCCTCCGCGCCTTGGCCACCGTCCGCAAAATGCGTGGATACTTCCGCCGCGCATGCGCCGCTCTCCAAGGCTCGCGAGCGCACCCACTCCAATTCATCGACGGGATCATCCTTGAACGCGTTGATCGCCACCACCGCGGGAATTCCATGTGCGCGGACGTTGTCGATGTGTTGTTGCAGATTTACCATGCCTTGTTCCAACGCCGCCCGATTCGGCCCGACCAATCCGACGGGAAGCGGCTGCCCACTCTTTGCGACCCCGCCACCGCCATGCAGCTTGAGAGCACGCAGCGTCGCCACTACCACCGCCACACGCGGAGCCAAGCCGGATGCCCGGCACTTGATGTTGAAAAACTTCTCCGCTCCGAGGTCGCTGCCGAATCCCGCCTCCGTCACGACGTAGTCGGCGCACCGCAGCGCGATCGCATCGGCCAGAATCGAACAATTCCCATGCGCGATGTTGCCAAAGGGACCTGCATGGACGATCGCGGGTGTGCCTTCAGACGTCTGCACCAGATTGGGCATGAGCGCTTCTTGGAGGATGACACTCATGGCGCCCGTGCAGTGGAGATCGTCCGCCGTGACCGCGCGCCCATTCTTGGTGAAGCCCACCAGAATACGCCCCAACCGGTTCTGAAGGTCGGCACGATCCTTGGCCAGCGCCAGGATCGCCATCACCTCGGAGGCCTCTGTGATGACAAACTGGCCTGCGCGGGTCAGCCCCTTGTCGTCAACCCGCAATTGCACGTCACGGAGGGCCCGATCGCTGACCGCCATGGCCCTCGGCCAAGTGATCGTCGCCGGGTCGAGCCCCAACGCGTTGCCGTGAAAGACATGGTTGTCCACGAAGGCGGCCAACAAATTGTGACTGGCAGCGACCGCGTGAGCATCGCCGGTCAGATGCAAGTTGATGTCGGCCATCGGCACCAACTGTGCGCGTCCTCCCCCGGTTCCACCGCCCTTGATACCGAAGACGGGGCCGATCGAGGGTTGACGCAACGTGGCCACGGCGCGATGACCGAGACGGCAGAGCCCCATTGCCAGTCCAATCGAGGTAGTCGTCTTCCCTTCACCCAACGGCGTGGGATTGACGGCGGTGACCAGCACATAGCGCGCGGCGGCGGACGGCGGCATGCGATCGAGCACGTGTAACCGAATCTTTCCTCTCCCCTCGCCATAGGGAATCCAATCCTGAGACTGTAGTCCCAATGCAGCGGCCACTTCCTGGAGTGGTTTCTTCGCCGAAGTCGTCATGCGGAAATCCTTTCGCCGGTTGGACCAAGCGCAGAACGCGCACCCGCGCGCCGGTGACGCGCTCGAGGCCGTGCCAGACTAGAACCTATCTGAGATAGGTTCTACCCCAAGTGCGGCGCAGAGGCCAAGTGGACAAGGGCACAGGGAGTCGCTCGCGACCAATCTTTCGACGGCCGCTCAACGACTGCACCAGGGAACCCCTATGACGAGGAACAAAGGAACTGTGGAGGGATGCTCTGAAACCGACGGCTAATCTAAGATGTACTTGTGGGGATCAATCGCCTGCCCGCGGGTCTTCACCATATAGTGGAGATGCGGTCCCGTGGAAAGCCCCGTGCTCCCGACCAACGCGATCACGTCACCGCGCTTGACACGCTGCCCTTCCTTGACCAACGATTTGGCCAGGTGACCGTACACCGTCTCGATGCCGAACCCATGGTCGAGTCGCACCATGTTCCCCATCTTGGGATCAAAGCTCACGGTGGTGACGCGGCCTCCGGCCGGTGCCTGGACCGGCGCGTTGGGGGCGGCGCCGATATCCAACCCATCGTGCCAGGCCGGCTTCTCGGTGAACGGCGAGACCCTCGGACCAAACCCCGACGTGACCCAGCCACGAACCGGCCAGATGGAAGGGGTGGACGCCCAGCGCGAAGAGCGTTGCTCCGCAACCTGAGAGAGTTCCTGGAGCGTCTTTTCTTGAACCGCTGCTTCGGCCGTCAGGTGCTTGATCTCCTGCTGGACCCTCGACACCAGCTGCTGGTGCATGGAGTCGTCGCTGACGACGGGGGAAGCGAGCGAGGCAGCCGCGGCCTTGATTGGTTCCGCCTGCGCCTGCGGCTCCACTTCCGAAGTCTTTGTACCTTCAGGCAGAGGAGACTCTTCCGTCACTTGATCCGTCGACTCGTCCGTCGCGTCGGCGTCGCCACCCTGTCCGTTGGTCAGGTCGCCGGATTTCGCTTCCTCAATCCCCAGCATGACCCGCAGACGCTGATTAATCTCCTTCATCGCCGTCAGGCGACGCTTGAGATCATCCACTGCGTTGGAGAACGCCGCGGTTTGGGAGCGGGCGCTCAGGGCTTCCGAACGGAACCCCGACAACTCGGACACTTCGCCCGTCCGGATGATGTAGTGTGAGACGATCACCAGATCGGCGACAAGAAAACACAGGGCAACAATAAGCGCCTTCTGAACGAACTTCCTGGGAAAGTTAAAGCGCAGAGGCTTGGCGGTCGAGCCTCTGAAGATGACCACCGTGTAGTTGTCGTTTTGTTCGTTTGTTGGAGTCATAGGTCAGTGGCTTTTCGTTTTCCTTCAGCGGCGATTGCTTTTTCGATTTTCCCGAGTCTATCCAACCATCCCTCACTGGTCAACGCAAAAGTTCAGAACGAAATACTCCCTTTGATTACAGTCACTTATTGGTCTCGTTTCTGATCCATTTCAAATATGATTTCGAGCCTTTTACAATCGGCAGCGCGATGATCTCCGGCACGTCATAGCTGTGCAGCCTTTTGATGCGCCGTTCCAGGGCCGCATAGCGCCGTGCTGTGGTCTTGATGATCAGCATGGTCTCCCGGCTCCGCGCTACCTTCTTTTGCCACCAGTAGATGGATTCGACTACACCGCCTACAGTCGCACAAGCGGCCAAGCGTTCCTCCACCAGGGAGGAGGCGATGGCCTGAGCTTCCTTTTTTGAGCCACTCGTAACAAAAACAACGACTTCGCTACCCTGTTTGGTCATGTCCACCCTCCCACGGGAAATGGCCCACGACCACCCCCGTATGCAGCAAGCTTTGTGCCCATTTCATCTTTTGCTCACCCTTTCAGTAAGGCTTATGAATTGATGAGTTAGGCCAGCTGAGGCGACGCCATTTGGTCCACTTCCGCACCAGGCGACCAGGATTGGAGGACTTACGTTTCGAAAATGCCCGGCAGGTGACAAAAATTGACCCGATTGTCTCGCTCTGCGCCTGATCTCCGATGAGCCAAGAAGGTCGAATCCTCACACAGGCATTCCGGAACGATCACCAAGCTGTCGCCTGATCGCATCAGGCAGCGATCGAAGGCCCCTCGCCCTTCGGTTGACACCGGAATTGTCCCCCACTTACTCTACGGACTACTATTCTGTGATCGGAGGGATCGCACCATGGGATTTAACATCACGGTGAAGGAATTGAAAGCGCAGCTCGATAACGGGCAGAAGCCCGTACTTCTCGATGTCCGCGAGCCTTGGGAATTCGCGTTGGCCAAAATCGACGGATCGATCCTGATTCCGCTGGGCACGCTACCGCAGTCGATCTCCAAGCTCGACCCGAAGGCCGAAATCGTGGCCATTTGCCACCATGGCATGCGGAGCGCGGATGCGACCGGATTTCTCCTGCAACAGGGCTTTACGAATGTGAAGAACTTGGCGGGGGGAATCGATGCGTGGAGCACACAGGTCGACACGTCGGTGCCACGGTATTGACGCGCCCGCTGCGCGCGGGGCCCGACCGAGTCATTGAGGGCTAGGACTCGTTTTTCTGGCGGAAGTAGTCGACTGTCCGACGCAGGCCTTCGGCCAAGGTCGCGCGCGGCTCCCACCCAAACTGCTGTTTGAGTTTCGACGGGTCGACGCAGCTCCGGAGCTGCTCGCCTTTCTTGGCGGGACCGTGCACTTCCTTGCCCTCGGACTTCGTGAATTCTCGGATCAGACCGAACACCTCATTGATGGGCGTCTCCACCGAGGTGCCCACATTGAAGACCCCCTCGATCCCCTGCCCCATGACGCAGAGATTCGCCTCGACCACGTCCTCCACATAGACGAAGTCGCGCGTTTGACGGCCGTTCCCATTCACGACCGGTTGCTCACCAGCGAGCATCTTTTGGATGAAAATGGCGATTACACCGGCCTCGCCTTCCGGGTCCTGACGGGGTCCATAGACGTTGGCAAACCGCAAACTCACGGTTTGGATCCCGCACACCCGATGATAGTAGGCTAAATAATGCTCGCCGCTGAGCTTGCTGATCCCATAGGGTGAGAGCGGCCGCGTCGGATGTGATTCCGGCGCCGGGAAAATATCCTGCTCTCCGTAGATGGCCCCGCCGGAGGACGCGAAGACCACCTTTCTGGCCCCGTGCCGCACCGCCTGTTCGACGACGTTGAGTGTGCCGAGAATATTCACGGAGGCGTCGAACATGGGGTCGTCCACGGAACGACGCACGTTCATCTGCGCCGCCAAATGAAAGATGACCGAGGGACGTTCGTTCCGGAAGACGCGCTCAAGACGAAGATTCTGAATGTCGGATTTATAGAAGGTCGCAGCGCGATTGACGTTCTTGCGCTTGCCAGTCGACAGGTTGTCGACCACCACCACCTCATGTCCTTCTTGCACCAGCCGGTCGACAAGGTGCGATCCGATAAAACCTGCGCCGCCCGTTACCAACACTTTCATGCTCGCCTCGCGCGTTGGAGGATGGTTGACAACGGCGTCGTTGACGCCGACTGCGCCGCCCCGGGGGGCCACTGCCACCCCGCCAGGATTTCTCGATTTCCCTTCTGTCCGACGACCGGGGACTCGAGCGTCCCAAGCGTTTTTAGACCACACTCCTGGGCAAATGTCACGATTTTTTCCACTACCTCCAGTCGTTGCCGATCGTCCCGCACAATTCCGCCGCGTCCCACCTGTCCCTTTCCAACTTCGAACTGGGGTTTGATCAGCGCGACCACCCAGGCCTGCGGGGCCAAAAAGCGGACCACCACTGGCAAAACAAGGGTCAGCGAAATGAACGACACGTCGATGACGGTCAGCTCGATCGGCTCGGGAAGCTGCTCGGGCGAAATATGGCGGATGTTTTGGCGTTCGATCGGGACCACACGCGGATCCTGCCGGACGCGCCATGCCAGCTGGCCATACCCCACGTCGACGGCGTACACACGCGCAGCGCCCCGCTGGAGAAGGCAGTCGGTGAATCCGCCGGTGGAGGCGCCCACATCGAGGGCGATCCGTCCCCGTGGGTCGATGTCGAAGGCATCGAGAGCCGGCGCCAGCTTGTCCCCGCCACGGCTGACATAGGCACTGAGCGGTTTGTCGATTTCGATGGGAGCGTCGACTCCGACCAGCATCGCTTGCTTGTCGGCCACGTGACCGGCGACGCGTACCGACCCGGCCAGGATCAATCGGCTGGCCTGTTCACGCGTTTCGACCAAACCGCGCACGACCAGCAGACGGTCGAGACGTTCACGATGAGGAGATGACGGAGCAGCCATGACGGGCGAACGAAGGGAGATGGGCGGACGGGGCGCGACCGACGTGATCCTTAAGCCGAATCGTCGTCCTCCTCCGCGTCGTGGGCAAGCGTATGGGCATGAAGGCTCTTTTTCCCGTTTTTGTCCTGGACGAGAATTTCGACCTTCTTTTCCGCTTCGTTCAGCATTTTCAGGCACGTCTTGGAGAGCCGGATGCCCTCCTCAAAGATACGCAGCGATTCGTCGAGCGGCAGCTCTCCGCGCTCCAGTTCGGCGACAATCGACTCCAATCGCGCCATGGCCTGCTCGAACTTGACCGCCACGAGAGCCTCCTCCTCGACTTACCTCGAACACCCACTTGTCATTACACCCCGCGTCCGCTGCAGGTCAAGACGACCGAGGTTCCGGTTTCGCCGCCACCACGCGACAGGCCAACGTCCCGACCGCCACCGTCGCCTTCAACAGTTGGCCGACGCGAACGTCCTGCGCCCGGCGTACGACCTTGCCGCCGGGGTCGGTCTGCAAGATGCTGTACCCCCGATTGAGCGTCGCCAGAGGACTGAGCCCATCCAGGGCCCCCATCCTTGCCGCGATGACCTGGCGTTTCTCGGCCAGCAGCCCCTCCACGCTCGCCCGGAGTCGCGCTTCCCGCTGGGTCACGAGGAGACACGCCCCGCGGACGGCGTTCTTCGGGCTATGCAACAGCGCCTCTTTGGCCGCCAGCTGGATCCGATGTCGGTACATCACCAGCTGCTCCGGTACCGTCGCACTCAAGCGCGTCCAGAGCTCATCCAACCGCTGGGCCTGCCGATAGATCGGAAAGCGCTGCTGTTGCAGGCGGCTCTGGAGCAGCGCGCAACTTTGTTGGCCCCGCCGCACGCGCGTCCGCATCGCCCCTGTCACCCGCATGGCCAGCTCTTCTAGCCGCTGCACCAGCTCCTCTTGAACGGGCACAACGGCCTCGGCGGCCGCCGAGGGGGTCGGAGCACGAAAGTCCGCGGCAAAGTCGGACAGCGTGACGTCCACCTCATGTCCCACAGCAGACACGACCGGAACCCGAGCGGCCGCGATCGCTCGCACGACTCGCTCGTCATTGAAGCACCAGAGGTCCTCCATCGATCCGCCGCCCCGCCCCACGATCAACACGTCGATCAGCGACGGCTCCGAGATCAGATGGATCGCCTCCGCAATGAGCGGAGCTGCGTTGTCGCCTTGCACGGGGGCCGGCGCAATCACCACCTTGACAAAGGGGCACCGCCGTCCCAGTACGGCCAGCATGTCTCGGATGGCGGCCCCGCTAAGCGACGTCACAATGCCGATGCGCTGAGGCAAGAACGGCAACGGCCGTTTCTTCGCAAGATCGAACAGCCCTTCCGCGGACAGTCGCTCTTTCAGTTGCTCGAACGCGAGCTGTAAGGCGCCAATGCCCTTAGGTTCGGCCTGTTCGACGATCAGCTGGTATTCGCCGCGCGGTTCGTAGACGGAGAGTTTCGCGCGCACCACCACTTGCTGGCCCTCGCGCAGGGCGAAGCGCAGCTTCTGGGCTGCGGCGCGGAAGAGGACGGCGCGGATCTGGCTGGCAGGATCCTTGAGCGTGAAGTACACGTGTCCGGAGGCCGGCACGCGGACATTGGAGACTTCTCCTTCGACCCAGAGCTCGCCGAATTGTCCTTCGAGCAGCAGCCGGATGCCCGCGGTCAACGCGGAGACCGTCAGGACCCGATCGCGCGGAGACTGGCTCACCGATGTCGTCGCGCGGGGCGTTGAAAACAGGTTGGCTTGGCGGCTCATTCGCCGAGACGGATTCGTTCGATGCGGATGGCTTTCCCGAGCTTTGCGTCCAATTCGATCAACGCGGCGCAGAACACGGCGGGGCCGGAGGCCACCTCGAACCGTTTCGGCATGCCGGTCAGAAACTTTTCAATGGCCAACTCTTTCTTGATCCCGATGACGGAATGGATCGGGCCGGTCATGCCGATGTCGGTCAGGTACGCGGTACCCTTCGGCAGGATCTGCTCGTCGGCCGTCTGAACGTGGGTATGCGTCCCCACGACGGCCGTCACCTGCCCATCGAGAAAATGCCCCATGGCCATTTTTTCCGACGTCGCCTCCGCGTGCATGTCCACAATGATGCCGGGAGCCTCCGCCTTCAAACGGGGCAGTTCCCGTTCCGCGGTGCGGAAGGGGCAATCAATCGTCGGCAGGAACGCCCGGCCCATCAAATGGAGCACGGCCACCTTTTCGCCCGAGGCCGCTTCCACCACACACGCGCCCTGTCCGGGCACCCCCGCCGGATAATTCGCCGGACGCAGAAGGCGCGGCTCGCGCTTGAAATAGTCGACGATCTCTTTCTTGTCCCAGGCGTGATTGCCGGTCGTAATGACCGAGGCGCCCTGGTCGAACAGTTCATCGGCCAAATCGGGCGTGATGCCGAATCCCCCCGCGACGTTTTCCCCGTTGGCCACCACAACGTCGATCCCGTGCTGGCCCACCAATCGCGGGAGCCAGCGCATTAACACGCGCCGTCCTGGTTCGCCCATGATGTCGCCGATGACAAGGACCTTCATACTGGCACTTCACTCGCAGCTCTCTGCCGACGGCTCTGACTCCTCACTTCTTCCTCCTCACTTCTTCCCCACTTTACTTCGCGTACTCGACGTACCGGCTCTCACGAATGACCGTCACCTTGATCTGCCCGGGATAGGTCAGTTCCTGCTCGATTTTTTTCGCCAACTCGCGTGACAGTTGGAAGGATTCATTGTCGGTTAAATCTTCCTGCTTCACGATGACGCGAATCTCACGACCAGCCTGAATCGCGTATGCCTTCTGCACGCCCTTCTGCCCGGTCGCCAAGGACTCCAGCTTCTCCAACCGTTTGACGTACGATTCGAGCGCCTCGCGTCGCGCGCCTGGCCGCGCCGCAGACAACGCTTCCGCCGCAGCCACCAGCACGCTCTCAGGGCAAAGCGGCTCCACCTGCTCATGATGCGCCGCAATGGCGTTCACGATCTTTGGCGACTCGCCGTACTTTTTGGCGATCTCCGCTCCCAACATCGCGTGGGGACCTTCCTCTTCGTGGCTCACCGCTTTCCCGATATCGTGCAGCAACGCGCCGCGTCGAGCCAGCTTCACGTCGAGCCCCAGTTCCGAGGCCATGATCCCGCAAATGTAGGCGGCCTCCCGCGCGTGATACAGGTTGTTTTGTCCGTAACTCGTGCGGTACTTCAATCGCCCCAGCACCTTGATCAGCTCTGGATGGAAGTCCGCCAGGCCCAGCTCGAAAATGATCTTTTCGGCCTCCTCGTACATCAGTTTGTCGATCTCGGTTTTGACCTTTTCCACGATTTCCTCGATGCGGGTCGGATGGATGCGTCCGTCCTGCATGAGCCGCTCGAGGGACACCTTGGCGATTTCACGCCGAAGCGGATCGAATCCCGAGATGATGACGGCCTCGGGCGTTTCGTCGATGATGAGATCGATCCCGGTCGCCGCTTCAATCGCACGGATGTTGCGCCCTTCCCGACCGATGATCCTCCCTTTCATGGCATCGTTGGGCAACGGGACGACGGAAATCGTGGACTCCGACACGTAATCGCGGACGACCCGCTGGATCGAACCGGTGATGATTTCTCGAGCCTCCCGTTCGGCGTTTTCACGCGCCTCTTCGATCGTTCGCTTGGCGATGCCGGCCGCATCAAGCCGGGCTTGAGACTCCATCTCCGCGATCAGCTGTCTCTTGGCTTCGTCTGACGTCAGCCCCCCCACACGTTCGAGGGCGTCCCGCCGTTCCCGCAGGACCTGCGCGGCCTCGGTTTCCTTCGTGCGGAGATCGGTTTCGCGCTGCGCGAGCGCTTGGTCGCGTTTCTGGACTTCCTGATCGCGTTTGTCGACCGCGCCCAACTTCCGATCGAGCGTCTCTTCTCGCTGCACCAGCCGACGCTCTTGTTCCTGGAGCCCAGCCGCCTTTTCCTTTTGTTCCCGCTCGAATTGCAGCTTGGCCTGCATCAGCAGGTCCTTGGCTTCGAGCTGGGCCGACTTCAGCGTGTTCTCCGCCTGGCGTTCAGCGTTCTGTACGGCCTGACGCGCTTCTTCCAGCAACCGATCCCGCCCCGCCGCCTGACTCTGGCGACGGAACACCTCATACCCGCCGACTCCCAGCACCGCACCCAGAATGGCCATTGCGATATAGGTCAGCACCGTAGACAAGGTACCCCCCTTTCTGACACATCCGGACACACGACATTCCGCCACTTCGGGCGACGGATCATGGTCCGGTTGCACCAACGCAGGGGAGAAGGAGGAGACGCGAGCGGAACCGACGGGAAGGATGAGGACCCGAGCTGACTTCGATCCAGTCTACGTAATGCTCAACGCCGCGGTGGCCGAGGCCGTCCTCGGGCCGCACGCGACCCAAGCCGCCAAACACTCTTCGAGGTCCGCACTGGAGAAGGCTCCACCCGCACGGGGATCGGCCTTCCCGGCGCGAAGACATCGGTCGTGGGCATCAACGTAGCGACAACGAACTGGGAGAGAGTCTCCAAGACGTGTACACAATCAACGAGGAGCCTGTGGCTCCATCGTTCAAGCAGGATCGGGATCAGCGTGAGGATACTCAAATTCACTTCCGCGTACAGAGGTTAGACCGTCGTGTTCAATCGCACCTTCACCCTGGTGTGCAATAGACTCCTTTGTCGCACACAAACTGTACTGGGCCTAGATTAACAAAGGACCCCAAGCGATGCAAGAATGGGCTAGCGTGGCAGCGTCGAGGGCATTTGCTCTTCAATCGACTGCATCAGGGACATCATCCGGCGCTCGACGTCGGCTTCGTTTTCGACCCGGAGCCGTTCCGCCTGAAAGAGCTGATGGGCGATATTAATGGCGGCGAGCACCGCCAGCTTGGACGGGGTGGCCGTTTTGAGCCCGTTGGAGACCGATTTCATGTGTTCATCCACATACTTAGCAAGCCGGCGGACGTACTGATCGTCGGCCTCCCCTAGCAGGGTATATTTCTGCCCAAAGATTTCCACATCGACCGTCTTAGCCAAGGGGCACCTCCTTGGAATCCTCCCAACACTCGAGCATTTCGACTTCGCCGAGGACCTTTTCGACCCTGGCACGAATCTGCGCCCGCTCCCGCTCCCACCGCTTATTGGCCTCGTCCTGCGCGGACAGACGGGCACGCGCCGCGCGAGCCTCCTGCTCGAGCGCCTGGTTGCGTTGACGCAATTCCTGAACGGTCTTGACGAGGTCTTTGATACGGACTTCGAGGGCTTCTAACTTTTCGAGCGCCACGGCGTGGTACTCACTCTGTGTCGCAAGCAGGTGGCTGGAATGCGGCACTATAGTGGGTCTTGCGGGGGCCTGTCAAGAAACGCGCCGGCCTAGGTGCCCCGCTTGCCGTTCTGCGTTTGGAGCCGCAGGTACTCCCGGTAACTCCGGACCACGCGTTTCACATAGAGCCGGGTTTCTTGATAGGGAATAAGCTCGACGAACTCATCCGGGTCCCGCTGGCCGTTCTTGCCGATCCACCCGCTGACCGCCTGCGGCCCCGCATTGTAGGACGCCACGGCGTACACCACGTTCCCTTGAAACTGTTCCAGCAACTGCTCGAGGTACCGGACCCCGATGCGGACGTTGGTCTGTTCATCGAACAGGTCTTCCCGCTTCACATCGGCGAGCCCGAACTTCTTGGCCACTGTGCTGGCCGTGGCCGGCATGACCTGCATCAGCCCGATGGCACCGACTCGGGAGACAGCCCGCCCATCGTATTGGCTCTCTTCGCGAATGACCGCCGCGACGAGGTAGGGGTCGACGCCCTTCGCTCCCTGCGCCTCGGCGGTCGGGACAAAGACGGTCGGGTATCCCACCTTCCACAGTGCCGGAGACGCCAAGGTCCCGCGCATTTCGAGATCCTCTCGGAAGTGTAGTCGGGCCAAGCGAAGCGCCTGCCCATGGGCCCCCGTTTCGCTCAGGAGGCGCGAGAGCGCCAGGACAATGGTTGAGTCACGGCTATATCGCTGGGTCAGCGCGGTCAGTTCGCGCGCCGCGTCCGGATCGAGGCCAAGGACCCGCAACTCGACGGCACGGCGATAGGCGGCGTCACGGGTGATCTCTTCCCGCTTGTCGCCCGGCAAACTCTCGGGGCCCGGCAGCGCCGCATCGACCTCAACCGGCGAGCCGGACGTCGCCAGCGAGGGCTGCCGCGTGCGGGCCAACTGACAATAATAGGTGACCGGATAGCGTTGGCAGACCTTCTCATAGAGGGCCGCCGCGCCCACCTCGTCCTGCATCCGCTCGGAGGCCCGCGCCATCCAATAGAGCGCCTGGGGCACTAACGGCTCCGAGTCTTTGCTCTCGGCCAAGCGTTGGAGCGCCCCCAAGGAGTCTTTCCAGTGGCCCGCCCGGTACCATGCCCAGCCGATTTTCCACAAAGCCTCGATGCGATGCTGACTGGACTCCCCGAGGTCCTGCACCTTACGGTAGGCTGCCACCGCGGGTTCGATCTGGCCCTGGTCCTCCAGCCAGACTCCGCGCAAAATATGCAACATCGCGCGTTGGTCGCTCGTGAGCGACACTTTCGGCGGCGTCTGGCTCAGGGCCTGCAGCGCGTCTCCTTCGGACTGGCGCAAATGCACGCGAGCCAGCCACACGGCGGCCTCGCCGGCCTCCGACGGATGATTGGCGATGACCTCCTGAAACACCGACTTGGCATGGTCGTAACGCTTGAGCCGCACCAGCGAGAGGCCGAGTTTCTGCTTCGCATCGGCGACCCGCGCATCGCCGTTGGCCATCGAGAGAAAATGCCGAAACTCGTCGACCGCCTCCTCGTGAAACGCCTGTGCGTGCAGTTCTTTGGCCCGCTGATACCGATCCTCGGCAGAAGGCGTCCAACGTTCCGCTCCCGTGGTGAGGCGGTGATAGGCCTCGCGCGCTTCCGCACTGTTGGGATACTTGACCCACAGGCGGCGTAGGGTCTCACGGGCCTCCGCGGTCCGCTTCATTTGGGTGAGGCAGTCGGCCCAATGCAGGTACCCAAGCGAAAACGTCGACTCCCTGTCGTCGGGCTTGAGCGCCTTGGGGAAGAGTTCGACCGCTCGGTCGCATTGGCCAACACGAACCCAACTCTCCGCCGCCTCGTACGTGGAGCGGGCCGCCACCAGACTGTCCGGGACCGCCTCAGCGATCGATTGCAGCAGGGCCGCCGATTCGGCCGTATCACCCAACTTGAGCAGAGCCTCGCCGGTCCACAGCCGGACGTAATCCTCGAGCACGGGGAAATCGCGTTTGGCACCGCGGAGGAACTGAATCGCCCGCGCCGGATCTTTCTCGCGCAGCCAGACGCCCGAGACCAGCCCGGCTCGCTTGGCCCACAAGGAGCCGGGATGTTTTTCCATCACCACGCGCAAACGGTCGAGCCGCAGGGACAGCTCGTCATCCCGGTTCGGGGTCGCGCCGTTCCGCCGGTCGGCTGTCACCGCGTGCCGAAAGCACGCCTCCGCCTCCTCACAGAGGGCGAGGAAACTCTCTGGGGTTGCGGGCGTCGTGGATGTCGGCGCGGCAACGATGGAAGTTGGCGTGGCGGCTCTTGCGGAGTCCTTCGTGGCACTAGCCGCATCATCGGCCGCCAGGCCAAGCCCCAGGGCAGACAGCAACAGCCATCGGCTCACCACAAATCGTGCGGGAGATCGTGTCATCGCCCTCGGAGAGATGAAAATTGGGAGACGGCCCGATTATACCAGACCTCTGGGGTCGGCAAGTAGCAAAAGTCCCTTATGCGGCACCACATGAGACGCGACGGCCACGTCCGCCCCGGTTGCTTGTGGGCCCATTTTCCGCTGTGCTACGCTGCGAGAATGCCCACCCCCCTTCCCATGGCGCAGACCGCGACAGAAGACCCGCGTCCCAACCTGCTCGCCTTCTCCCCCTCGCAGATGGCGGAGTGGGTGCAGAGCAACGGGTGGCCGCGCTATCGCACGCAGCAAATTCTGCGCTGGCTCTATGCCAAGCGTGCGCGCACCATCGAGGACATGACGGACCTGTCGCGCGCGGACCGGACCGTCCTCGGCGGGCGTGCCCGGATCGACCGCCTCGCCTGCGCCGTGGTGCGGACGGCCGACGACGGCACGAAGAAGTTCCTCTTTTCGCTCGAGGATGGGTTGAGTGTGGAATCGGTCATGATCCCCGATGGACGCCGGCTCACCCTCTGCATCTCCTCGCAGGTCGGGTGCACGTTCGATTGCACGTTCTGCCTGACCGGAACGATGGGACTCCAGCGCAACCTCAAGGCATACGAAATCGTGGATCAGGTCCTGAGCGTGCAGGACCGTCTCCCGGAGCACACCCGACTGACCAACCTCGTCTTCATGGGAATGGGAGAGCCGCTGGCCAATTTCGACGCCGTCTCCGACGCCGTCACCATCCTGACCGACACCGAGTGGGGGGTGGGCATCGCAGCCCGACGGATCACGTTGTCCACCGCTGGCATGGCCTCACGTCTTGCCGACGTCGCACGGCTAGGCGTCAACGTGGCGGTATCGCTGAGTGCCACCACCGAGGCCCAGCGTGCCGCGCTGATGCCGGTCGTGAGCCGACGCTATCCCCTTGCCGCCTTGATGGACGCGTGCCGAGCCTTTCCGCTCAAGGCGCGGAGCCGCCTGACCTTTGAATATGTGCTGCTGGGCGGGTGCAATGATTCGCCGGGCGATGCCACCCGACTGGTCGCGCTCCTTCGAGGGTTCCGTTGCAAGGTGAATCTCATCCCCTTTAACGAGTTCCCCAACAATCCGTTTCGTCGTCCGAGCGACGCCGCGATCCTTCGGTTTCAAGCCGTCCTGCGTAAGGCCGGCATCGACACATTCATCCGCAAGAGCAAAGGCCCGGACGTCCTTGGTGCCTGCGGCCAACTCGGCGTCCAGGCGCAGACGCCGCCGGCCGACGCATCCCGCCTTGACTCGATTCCAGCACGGTTGTTAGCATGCGAACAGACGTCGTCCCGCACACCTGCATGACATCCCGGCACACTCGCCTCCCAGCCGCTTCCGTACTGCTCGCGCTCCTGATCGGCTGCACCCTCTTGGCGCCCCTGCGCGCGCGCGCGACAGAGCCCAAGGAAACCGTGCTGAGCAACGGCATGAAGGTGCTGCTCGTCGAGGTACCGAAGGCCCCGGTGGCGACCGTCCAAGTGTGGTACAAGGTCGGCTCCCGCCACGAAGTGATGGGGCGTGCCGGCCTGTCGCACATGCTCGAGCATATGATGTTCAACGGGACGCAGCGGTACCCCAAAGGTGCATTCTCACGCCTGATCAAGAAAAACGGCGGGAACGACAATGCCTTTACCAGCCAGGATTTCACCGCCTATTTCGAAAACCTGTCGGCGGATCGCGTGAATCTGGCGCTGGAATTGGAGGCGGACCGCATGCAGGGCCTCGCCCTCGATCGCGCAGAGTTCCAGCGGGAGCGCGACGTGGTCAAGGAAGAGCGCCGCTTGCGCATCGAGGACGATCCACAAGCGTTTCTGGTTGAAACGTTGTTTGCCCAGATGTTCCTCAGCCATCCCTACCATTGGCCGATCATTGGCTGGTTCGGGGATTTGAACGCGATGACCCTGGACGACCTCCAGCGCCATTACGACACCTACTACTCACCCAACAACGCGACGCTCCTGGTGGTCGGGGATATCAAGGCCGATCAGCTCCTGCCGACGATCAAGAAACTGTTCGAGCCGATTCCGAGAGGCCCCTCCCCCTCTCCACCGGCGGCCAAGGAACCGGAGCAACGAGGGGAACGCCGCTTCATCCTGAAACGCGATGCGCAGCTCCCCTTTGTGATGATGGGCTATCGGGCGCCGAACTTTACCGGTGAGGACGCCTACGCGTTGTCCGTTCTGGAGTCGGTCTTGTCCCACGGAAAGAGCGGACGGCTCTACCGCAGCCTTGTCTACGACCAGCAACTGGCGCTCGCCGTCGGTGCGGAATACACACTGATGCAGGCCGATCCCGGGCTCTTCTATTTCTACGGGATCGTCAAACCGGGGCAAAAAGTCGAAGCCGTCGAAGAGGCGCTCGCCAAGGAGATTGCGCGGATCCAAGCAACTCCGCCGTCCGACGTCGAGATTCAGCGCGCCAAGAACAACGTCGAGGCCGATTATGTGTTCCAGCAAGACTCAAACTTCCGCCACGCGATGCTGCTCGGTGAAGCGGAAACCGTCGGCGCGGGGTGGCGGAGCGTGAGTCAATACGTCGACAAGATCCGCGCCGTCACGGCCAAGGACGTGCAGCGCGTCGCGCAACGATACCTCATCGACGATGTCCGGACCGTCGGCATCCTCGTCCCGTCGCCGCCGCCTGATAACGGCGGCGAGGCCGGCCCCACACACACCTCCGCGCCATGACGCCACACCGGCCTCATATTCGGATCTCGTGGCTCTGTGCCCTCGTCTGCACGGTGACGCTCATGGCCGCCGCGGCTCCTCTGCGAGGCTGGGCGGCCGACCTCCGGCCTGTCCGCTTTCAATTACCGAACGGGATGACGGTGCTGTTCTTGGAACAGCACGCGCTCCCGATGGTCGAAGCCCATGCCCTGGTCAAAGCCGGGTCGGCCCAGGATCCGGCGGACAAAGCCGGCCTGGCCAATCTGGTCGTCAGCCTCCTCGACGAAGGGACGACCACTCGGAGCAGCGCACAGCTGGCCGAACAAATCGAATTCGTCGGCGGCACCTTGAACGCACGTGGCGCTGAGGACTTCACGACGGCGACGACCCGCGTGTTGAAAAAAGACGCCGAGCTGGGCCTCTCCCTGCTGGCCGACATCCTGCAAAATCCCGTGTTCCAGAAACATGAATTCGAGCGGGTCCGGTCCGAGATCATCGGACAACTGATCAGCGAAAAGGACGACCCCGGCACCATCGCCATTCGCGCCTTCGCGCAATTGGTATTCGCCGGCCACCCCTACCGCTGGCCCGTGGCGGGCAGTGAGGAAACCATCCCGCACATCGCCCATCAGGACGTGGTGAATTTTCACGCCCAATACTATGTGCCCAACCAGACGATTTTGAGCCTTGTCGGGGACCTCACCCAGGACGAGGCGTCCACACTGGTGACGAAGTATTTCGGCGCCTGGAAACCGGGAACGCCCCCCGTGGCCAAATCCGTCAAAAGCCAGCCGCTCGCCAAAAACACGGTCAAGCTGATCAACAAGGAACTGACGCAGTCGAGCATTGTGCTGGGGCACGTGGGCGTGAGCCGCTCCAACCCCGACTACTACGCACTGACGGTGCTCAATCAGATTCTGGGCGCGGGCGGATTCGGCTCACGGCTGATGGACAACATTCGCGACAAACAAGGCCTGGCCTATGGGGTGATGAGTCTGTTCGAAGCCCGGCTCGCTCCGGGGCCGTTCTACATCAGCCTGCAGACTCGAACCGAAGCGACCAATCAGGCCATCGCCGGCGTGTTGCATGAGATGAAAGGCATCCGTGAGGGCCTGGTGACCGATCAGGAGTTGGCCGACGCGAAGGCCTATATGATGGGCAGTTTTGCACTTCGACTGGACACCACGAGCAAACTCGCCCAGACGCTCAGCCTCGTAGAGTTCCACAATCTCGGCTTGGACTATTTCAGCCAGTATCCGCGCTGGATCGAACGGGTGACGAAAGAGGACGTCCTCCGCGTGGCCAAACAGTATCTCGACCCCCAGCACTACGCGCTCGTCGTCGTCGGCGACCAGTCCAAGGCCAAAGTCAGTCAGGACCACAAGCCATGACGCCCGCGAGCGAACCAGGGCAGAAGCTCGACGCCCTCCAGCGCGTGGTAGACGGTTATCAATCGGTGCTGGTGGCGTTTTCCGGCGGCATCGACAGCACGCTGGTGCTTCATGTCGCCCACGACCGTCTTGGCCCGGATGCCGTGGCAGTCACCGCCGTGTCCGACACGCTCCCGCAGCGCGAACGCGAGGCCTGTGCACAGTTGGTCCGTGAGATCGGCGCTCGCCATGTCTGGCATCACACCGACCAGCTCGCCATGCCCGAGTTCATCAAGAACGATGCGACGCGCTGCTACCATTGCAAAACCGATCTCTATGCCGGCCTCGAGACCATTCGCAGGGAGTTAGGCCTCAGGACGATCGCGAACGGCGTGCAGCTCGACGATCTTGGCGACGACCGCCCCGGCATTCAGGCTGCCAAGGACTGGCAGGTGCGGAGCCCGCTCGTCGAGGCCGCATTGACCAAAGAGGATGTGCGTGCGGTGGCCCGCCTGGTCGGCCTTTCCATTTGGGACAAACCCGCGGCGGCTTGTCTGTCCTCGCGCATACCGCGCGGACTCCCGATTACCCGGGACGCGCTCGCGCGGATCGAACAGGCTGAAGCCATTCTAATGGAGGCCGGATTTCGCCAGGTGCGCGTGCGGGATTACAACGGGTCAGCGACGATCGAGGTGGGCGCGGAGGAACTGCAGACCCTGTTGCACTCCCCCGAACGGCCCGCCCTCATTGCGCGTGTGGCCGCACTTGGGTTTGAAGCGGTAGAGATTGATCCGGAAGGATATCGACCTGGAAAGGCCAACCGTGCCCACTCGCCGTTGACCGTGATTGGTTAGGTGTCGTTGGCGCGATGTCCTGAGCGTTCACGCCTCACGAAGTACGATACGCGTTTGACGGCTTCAGGCTTTGCCCTGAGCCCGCGCCACCGATTCCAACGCCTCGTCCGCAAATCGCTTGTGATCCGCATCGGTGAGGCTGCGCTCCACGACCTTCTCCGCCACCATCAGTGCGAGTTCCGTCGTCTGCTTGCGGATGTCCTGGACAGCCGCGCGGCGCGCCGCTTCGATCTCGCGGGTCGAATCTCCCTTGATCCGTTCGGCCTCGGCCGTGAGCCGCTGTTCGTTTTCTTCGAGGAGACGCTGGGCCCGCTCTTTCGCCGCGGCCAGCACCTGCTCGGCCTCTTTGGCTGCATTGGCGAGCTTCGTCTGATATTCCTTCAGCTTCTGCTCCGCCTCGGCACGCTGCCGATCGGCCTGATCGAGCGAGTCCTTGATTTTGCGCTCGCGCGTCTCCAGCGTTTCAAGGATCGACGGGAACGCGAACTTGTAGAGGACCCAGAACAGGATCGCAAACGAGACGACTTCCCAAAAGATCAGCGACGTGAAAAAGTGGCTTTCAAATTGCGGCATGTGATGGCCCTACCTTACTCTCGTGATGCGCACAATGGTCACGATCTCACCCTTCCAACCCCAGCGCGCGGCTCGACTGCCTTCGTCCCGAGCTCAGGCCGAGGGGAGCTCGCCGAAGTCCGAGACGCGCCATTTCCCGTTCGCGGCCGCAGATCGCTCGGACCCCGAGGCATACGTTTTACCAGCACGTGGAAAGGTTCGAGTGATCGAGAACAAAGTTGGAAACTATTTTCAGCATTACGCCGCTTTGCGGAGACCCATGATGATGAACGCAATAACCAACCCATACAACGCGATCGCTTCGACCAAGGCGAACCCGATCCACATGTACTTCCCGACCCGACCTTCCGCTTCCGGTTGGCGAGCCACCGCTTCAATCATCTTGCCGAAGATGTACCCGATCCCAACGCCGGCGCCGGCAAATCCGGCGGCCGCCAGACCCATTCCCAACAATGCTGCAGCTGCTGAATCCATGTCGTCTTCTCCTCCTTCTAGACGGTCATACTGTTTCGGTCAATGTGCATGGTCATCGCCATGGCCATGTAGCGTAATCGCATCACCCATATAGACACAGGTCAAGACGGTAAAGATGTAGGCTTGAATGAACGCGATGCCGAGTTCCAGCCCGTTCATCGCGATCGTAAAGGCAAATGGCAGCCACCCGATCAACAGTCCGCCGCTGATTGCCAACCCGAACAAGACGCCGAGAATCACGTGGCCAGCCGTCATGTTCGCAAATAACCGCACCGCAAGCGACACCGGGCGCGCAAGCTGGCTCACCAATTCAATCGGAATCATGAGCGGCAACAGCCAGCCTGGCGTCCCCGGCGGGACTAAGATTCCCAAGAATTTGCCGCCATGGATCATGAACCCTAGCGCCAGGCTGATCCCGTACACGACAAGCGCAAACACCGTCGTGACGATCAGCTGGCTCGTGACCGTGTAGGCTCCGGGAATCAATCCCAGGAGATTGCTGAACAGAATGAAGCAGAACAGCGTCGCAATGAAGGGGAAAAACCTCATGCCCTTCGGGCCCATGGTATCGAGAATGATGCCGCGTATGAAATCGACCAACATTTCGGCGAGGCTTTGCAGCTTCCCGGGCACCAGGCTTTTGGATTGAGCCGCGCGAATCAGGAGGAAGGCCACGAGGCCGACCACGATCCACATCCAGATCACGGCCTTGTTGATCGAGATATCAAACCCGAACAGATTGATCGGGATTATTTCATGTAGTTCGAACGGATGGAGGGGACTTTCTTCCACGACTCAGTCCTTCTGTTCGTGCCCTGATCCTACTTCGTCGACCATCGTTGCGCCGCGCGATAGGCGTTGCGCACACCCGCTACCACGCCCAACACCAGCCCGATCACCATGCCCCACGGGCTTGAGTTCAGCAGGTAAGTATCCGCCACCCACCCGAGCCCACCGCCTACAATGAGGGAAGCAAGCACCTCGGTTCCCACACGTAGCGCCTGGCCCAGGCCCGCATAAAAGGGATCCGTGGAGGGGGGCATCTGTCTGCTCTCATCGTCACCGCACACCCCGAGGGCATGCGTCAGTGCAACAAAAGCGCGCCATTCAAACAGGATTCGCCTTGATTTGTCAAGGCGTTTGTCCCACGCGCCTTACCTCACCCGTACGTACCCACCGACCCTTCGGCCGAAGACCGATAGGGAATCCCCTTATCACTCCCCTAGCGCACTGCAGCGCACATATCGACCCTACACCGGTCGTGCTACTATGAGGCAGCTCAAGGATGATCCACCCATCTCGACAGAGCTATGAGCAGGGGCCGCCTCAGACGCTGGCGTTGTCATTTCCCCAAGCGGCGCTGGACTCCTTTGCGCTCTTTCGTCGGTTGTCCCACAGCAACGGGCCGACGTTCTTATTGGAGAGCGGGCACCCGCGGCCCGAACACCCATCCTATTCGTTCTTCGGCGACCATCCCTATGGCATCCTGCGTGCCCATCAGGGGCGGACCTCAATCTGGGAACGAGGGCGCGCTGCCGTCCTGACCGGCGATCCACTTGAGGAACTCTTTCAACGCACCACAAGCAGTCCTCTGCCCCTCCGCAAAGACCTGCCGCCGTTCGTCGGCGGCGCGGTGGGATTTCTGAGTTACGACTACGTGCAAGCGGGTGAGGCGACGCTGGAAGGTCTCGTGCCCGACCTTCAGTTTGCGTTCTACGAACTCGTCGCGGCGATCGAACATCATACCCGCACGGTTCACCTGATGTTCTCACCCTCGGCTGAACGATTCGTGACAGAACCGCGTGCTCACTTGTATGAAGAGGGCTGCGCGCGCCTGCGCGACTTTCACCATCGCCTGACGACGCCCACGACAACTGCACTTCCAACGTATGAGTGGTCCAGGCTGACGCCGTCACCCGGACAATCGCGCGAGGCCTATATGGAACAGGTCGCGCGCTGCAAGGACTACATCCGCGCCGGCGACATCTATCAGGCCAACTTGTCCCATCGTTTCACGTTCGATCTGTCCCCCCTGCTGCAAGGGAACGGGGACACCCATCAGTCCATCGGCTCCGCTCTCTACGACCGCCTGCGGCAGGTCAATCCGTCGCCCTTCTCCGCGGTGGTGAGTTCCGATGAGCTGACCATCGTGAGTTGCTCGCCGGAACGGCTGGTGCGACTCCAAGGGGAGAAGGTCGAGACCAGACCGATTGCCGGGACGCGTCCGCGCGGCGCGGGCGCCTGGGAAGACGATCGATTGAAACACGAGCTGTTGGCCAACGAAAAAGAGCGTGCAGAACATGTGATGCTCGTCGACTTGGAACGAAACGATCTCGGGCGGGTTTGCGCCTATGGATCAGTTCAGGTCGATGAATTCCTCACGGTCGAACAGTACTCACACGTGAGTCACCTGGTCTCCAACGTACGCGGCACATTGCGTCCGGACGCGACCCGCGCCGACCTCATCCGGTCGGTGTTTCCAGGCGGGACCATTACCGGGGTGCCGAAAGTCCGCTGCATGCAGATCATCGACGAACTGGAGCCCGTGCGACGCGGTCTCTATACCGGCTCGCTCGGCTATGTCAGCCGCACCGGTGATATGGATTGGAATATTTTGATTCGAACAATGTGGCTGACCGGCACTCGCGGCTACCTCCAAGTCGGCGCCGGCATCGTGGCCGACTCGGATCCGGCGCGCGAATACGACGAGACGTTGCACAAAGGCCAAGCGTTCTTCTCGGCACTTCGAGGCCAGTAACCCATGTGGATCTATCTCAACGATCGATTCGTCAGGAAGGAAGAAGCCGTGGTCTCGGTCTTCGACCATGGCTTTCTCTACGGCGACGGCGTTTATGAAACGCTCCGCTCGTACGGCCCGCACCTGTTCCTGATGCAGGAGCACCTCACGCGCCTGCATCGCTCGGCCGAACTCATCCATCTGCAGATTCCCATCGCGGACTCAGCCTGGCCGGCCCTGCTCCAGGAAGCCATGACCCGCAACGGGGTTGGGGCGCCTGAGAAAGACGCCTACATTCGCATTACGATCTCCCGCGGCCCGGGCGAGATCGGACTGGACCCGGCACTCTGCCCGAAGCCCACCCTGGTCATCATGACCAAACCATTGACCCGGCCGCCAGACCAACTCTACCAGCAAGGCATTGCACTGATCACCGCCCAGACCCGCCGGAACCATGCAGCCGCGCTGAACCCGCAGATCAAATCGCTGAACTTTCTGAACAACATTTTGGCCAAACGAGAGGCGGTCCAAGCCAGGGTCTATGACGCCATCATGCTCAATACCGCCGGGGACCTCGCCGAATGCACCATTAGTAATCTGTTCTTGGTGGTGAACGGCCGCCTCTGCACGCCCTCCATCGACTGCGGCATTCTGGATGGCCTCACCCGTGATCTGGTCCTCCGCCTCGCACGCAAGGCGGGCCTCTCCGTCGAGGAGGGGCACTTCCCAGCTGCCGCCCTCCAGGAAGCCTCCGAGTGTTTCGTGACCAACACCAGCTCTGAGGTCCTCCCCGTCGCTACAATTGATGGGAAACCCGTAGGGATCGGACATCCAGGCCCCCTCACCCAGCAGCTCCACAGCCTGTTCCGGACCCACGTCGCCAGCCTGACCCGATAGGCCCCTCTTGGCCGTTCCAAGCCCGTTTTTGTTCATTCTCGACCGGGTTACAAGATCTAACCGTTCAATTTCACAAGTCTTTTGACAGCCCCCCCTCCCACTGGTAGCTTTTGAGAGTATGTCTCTATGCTCTCAAAGGCCCCGGAAACAGGCCCCCAGCCTGGTTCGGCGTCTGCTAGCCGTGGCGCTGGGCATCCTCACGTTGGGCGTCACAGGTCCCCAACGGTCAGCTGCCGAGGTGTACGTCTATGTGGATAAGCAGGGGGTCGTGTCGCTGACGAATGTTCCGACAGCCTCCCATTATAAGAAGATCGATTTGTATGCCCCAGCCCCTCACGCCCAGATGAACCCCCGGGAGCTGGAGCCAGCCATTGCCCGTGCCGCGCGCCAGTACGGACTTCACCCGGCGCTCGTGCGGGCCATCATCAAGACTGAATCGGACTACGATCCCATGGCCATCTCACGGGCGGGGGCACTTGGGCTGATGCAGCTCATGCCGGAGACGGCGGAACTCAACCATGTGCGGGACGTCTTCGACCCGGAACAGAATATCTCAGGCGGGACTCGTCACTTGCGCTACCTGCTCGACCGGTTCCAGGGCAATCTTCCGCTGGCGCTTGCAGCCTACAACGCGGGGGAACATGCGGTGGACCGCTATCGCACGTTGCCACCCTACAATGAAACCCGCCGCTACGTGCAGAAAGTGTTGCAGTACTATCGCCGCTACCTGACCACGTCCCGTCCTGCTTCGTCGCTTACCGCCCCCTCCGGCGCCGCAGCGCAATCACCGGCGCCGGCGTCGTCCGTCGCGCTGCGCTGACCTCCTGATCGCGACTCACCTGGCTGTGCGCTCGCCATCCGGTCCGTTGGGCCGACGGATAGTCGGCGCGGAAATGCGCCCCCACGCTGTTTTGCCGCCAGAGGGAGGCCTCGGCAATGCAGAAGGCCGCTTGGATCATGTTCTTCACTTCCAACTCGGTGCGCGTGCCGAACGGCCGCGAGACCTGCTTCGACCACCGCGCCAACTGCGCCGCCGCCTTGGCCAGCGACTCTCCGGTGCGAATGATCCCCACCCGGCCCCACATCAACCGACGCAAGGAACTCCGCATTTTTTCCGCATCGTCCAGGCGCGCCACCTGATCGAGTCCGAGCTCGCGCAGGGTCGTCGGCGTGGGCCGTGCCAGCCGCGCGGTCTCGCGAACGGCGGCGCGGGCCGCCCGTACGCCGAAGACCAATCCTTCGAGCAGCGAATTGCTAGCCAGGCGATTCGCGCCATGCACCCCGCTGCAAGCGACTTCGCCGGCGGCATAGAGTCCCGGCACCGAGGTCGCCCCGTCGCTCGTCGTGCGGACCCCTCCCATCATGTAGTGCGCGCTGGGCGAGACGGGAATCCACTCTTCCGTGATGTCGATGTCGTAACGCAAACAGGTGGCGTAGATCGTGGGGAACCGCTGCCGTACGAAGGCCGGATTCAAATGTGTGACGTCGAGATACACATGCCGCGCGCGTGTGGCGGCCATCTCGGCCCAAATCGCCCGCGCCACGATATCGCGCGGCGCCAATGCCCCGTCGCGATGGTACTGATGCATGAACAACTCGCCCTTGACGTTGCGGAGCTGCCCCCCTTCTCCGCGAATGGCTTCCGACAGGAGAAACGGAGGGCTCGACGGTAGGTAGAGAGCGGTCGGATGAAACTGCACAAACTCCATGTCTTCGAGGACCGCCCCGGCGCGAAATGCCATGGCCATGCCGTCGCCGGTCGCCGTACTGGGATTCGTGGTCCGCGCAAAGAGTTGCCCCGTCCCGCCGGTCGCCAACACCACGGCCTTCGCCGGCACGATCGATCGCTCCCCCGTCAGTTCATCCAGCACGACCACTCCGCCACACCGGCCGTCTCGCACGACTAAGTCGACCGTAAAGGAGTGGTCCATGGCCTGAATACGTGCATGGCGGTAGGCTTGCGCCATCAACACACGGACGATTTCATTGCCGGTGGCGTCGCCCCGCGCGCGGAGAATCCGGCTCCGGCTGTGGGCGGCTTCGCGTGCAAACGCAAACGACTTACCGATCTTGTCGAATTGCGCGCCCCATCGGATCAATTCATGAATGCGGGCCGGGCCCTCCTCCACCAACACACGCACCGCGTCCTTCCGGCACAGGCCATGCCCCGCCTTGAGGGTATCCCGCAAATGGACCGCCACGTCGTCTTCTTCACTGAGAGCCACCGCCACCCCGCCCTGGGCATAGATGGAACTGCTCTCGAAGGGCTGCCCTTTGGTGACCATCACGACGCGCCCGGATTCCGCCAGCTCAAGGGCGGCGCGTAAGCCGGCCACCCCACTGCCGATCACCAGATAGTCCGCTTCGAAGGGTTTGGCTCGGCGCGCGGAACCAGGCATGGATGCTCCCTCAGCGTGGCGCGGGGGTGGAGGCCGATGGCGCGGGCAACGAACGTCCGCTCATGCCGAAGGGAAGATTCCCATCGGCGGCCTCGAGCAGGATCGACTGCGTGCCGACGAACTGTAGACGGCCGTGCCCGCGTTCGCGCACGCCCGTCTCGTCGAGGCTCCGTTTCCATTGGCCCTGCCAATGGATCGAGACCTCGATGGCTTCTTGCTCGATCAGGATACGCTCGACCGTAATGTCGAGCGCGATTTGTTTGAACGCCTGAAGGTCGGCCTCGACCTCGCGTTCGAGCCGATCGACCTTGTCGGAAGGGAGCAGATAGTCACGAAAGCCGGAGAGGTTCCGCTCGACATAGGCGCGTCGGAGGCCTTCGATTGCCGCGTCGATCCGCGTAAATCGCAAGTGATCTTCGGGGTACTGGGGACCCTTCCCGCCGCAGGCGGCCAGCAGCACGCCCAGCGCGAAGACCACGCCCCACACCCTCCAGCGGCCGAACGCCATGGACGACCGTCGCATGCCGCACTATAAGATCGGCCCCGCCCATGGTCAAGCGAAGCACCCTCGACGACACACTCACCCACTAGGCCGCGCCTTTCTTGACAGCGCCCACTCACTATGGTACCTCTCGCCCACCTTTCTACATCGGCTCTCCCGTGCAACAACCTCGTGTTTTCTTGCATTTGGAGCAGAAAGCCGATAGCGTCACCCTTCGTAGGAGCCACGTATGTCGAGTGTGCTGAAGAAGCGCCGGAAGAAAATGCGGAAACACAAATACAAGAAGCTCCGCAAGAAGCAAAAGTTCCTGCGCCGGAGGGGCTAAGGGTCGTTCCCCATACGTGGGTTGCGTGCGTCACTATCCCAACGAGGAGGGGTCTCGTGCCTGAAGGGAAAAAGGTCCGCATTCGCGTGAAGACGGTCAACTGCTCGTACATCGGAGATTTCTTGATTCCGCCGATGCGCAATCGCGTCTCGGACGCCATCAACGAAGAGCAGCGGTTGTTCATCAGCCTCACCGATGTCATGATCAACGACCGCGAGAAGGCCGACTTCGTCGCCATCAATAAGAACCTCATCGAGTCGATCGCACAGATCTAAGCCGCATCTCCCCGCCAAGGCCTGCGCAACCGACGCGCGTTCCGTCTCTTCGAACCGAATTGCAGTCTCGACCGTGGCGGTCGTATGATGGCACGCCCGGCGCGCGGACTCAGCCGCAGCCGGTTCGTGATGAACTACTATCGCCGCTTTCTTCCATTCCTCCGTCCCTATTTTCCCCGCATGCTGGTCGCCACCCTGTGTGTGGCGGCCGTGGCGCTCCTCAACCTGGTGCTCCTACGGGTGGTCGGGCGCCTCTGGGACGTCATCACCGTCCAGCACGACTACAGCGGCATGATGCAGCTGCTGGGCGTGTTTTTGGGCATCGTCGTGGCCCAGGGCATCGCATCCGTCGGCCATGAGTATTTGCTGGCGTGGGTCTCCCAGCACCTGGTCGCCGATTTTCGACAGCACGTCTTTCGGCATCTGCAAGGGCTCTCACTCAGCTTTTTCGCCAAGCGCCGCACGGGTGAGTTGCTCTCGCGCCTCATGAACGACATCGGCCTGATTCGCAACGCGGTCACCGACATTCCCATCGACATGGTGAAACAAACCGTGACGTTCGTCGGCGGCGTCGGCTTCCTCCTCACGATGAATTGGCGCCTGTGCCTTTTGATCCTGCTGCTGCTGCCCGTGCTGGTCCTCATCGCCAAACTGTTCGGACGGCGGCTCAAGAAACTCGCCACGGCCATTCAAGACGAAACCGCCGGCCTCTCCACCATCGCCGAAGAAGTCCTGGCCGGCATCCGCATCGTGAAATCCTTCGTGCAGACCACACGGGAAGAGCGACGATTCACCACCACGATGCAGCGCTCGGTCGATATCGCACTTCGCCGGGCCGCCGTCCTGGCCGTCTTCGTGCCCACGATTACGTTCTTCACGTTTGCCGCGGGCGCGGCGGTGTTGTGGTATGGCGGCACCCAGGTGATCGACGGCCAGGTGACGCCCGGCGATCTGTTCGCCTTCGTGCTCTTCGCCGGCATTTTAATCGGCCCGTTCGGCGCAGCGGCCCGCGTGTTCGCGCAAGTCAAAGAAGCGCAGGGCGCCATGGAACGCGTATTTGAAATCGTGGATACGGAACCCGAGGTGAAGGAGCAGGCCAACCCCGTCATCCTGTCGTCCGTGCGCGGCCATCTTCGGGCCGACGGCCTGTCGTTCCATTACGACGACCGCCAATCCATACTCCACGACGTCAGCTTCGAAGCCAAGCCTGGAGAACTGGTCGCGCTGGTCGGGCCCACGGGCGCCGGCAAGACCACCATCATCAATCTCCTGCACCGATTCTATGATCCCACGGCAGGCGCCATCACCTTGGACGGACACGACCTCCGCACCATCCAGCTCGAGAGCCTCTACCGACAAATTGCGCTTGTGCCCCAGGAGACGGTGCTGTTCGGCGGGACCATTTTGGACAATATTCGATATGGAAAAACGGAGGCCTCGCAGGACGAGATTCTCGCCGCGAGCAAAGCCGCGCTAGCCGACGAATTCATCGTGAAACTGCCGGACGGCTACAACACGATCGTGGGCGAAAAGGGCGTGAACCTCTCAGGCGGGCAGCGCCAACGTCTGGCGATCGCACGGGCTATTCTGAAGAACCCCCGGATCTTGCTGCTGGACGAAGCCACGTCCGCGCTGGACACCGAATCGGAGCGCCTCGTGCAGGAGGCGTTGGATCGATTGATGGCCAACCGCACCACCTTTGTGGTCGCACACCGCCTGACCACCGTCCAGCGAGCCGATCACATCTTGGTGTTCGATAAGGGCGGGATCGTCGAACGCGGGACGCACTTGGAATTGCTCGCCCGTCAGGGCCTCTATCACTATCTCTACACGCTCCGCCAAACCGAGGACGCGCAACCTCAAACCACCTAACCGGCACTCTTCATGAACGCTTCTCCTGTGGCCGCCGATACGCGCTCTACGACAAGCTCGCCTCCCCGGACGGCACCTAGGGATGAACGAGCACGACCTGGTTGCCATCGAACCTGATGCCCTTGACCAGTTGCTGAAACCCCTCGGCGAGCACTCCGTTGACCAGAGTTTCAACACTGGTGGGCTGAAACCATCCGACACGGGATTCCCGTTGAACATCAATCGGAACTTCTATCCGACTCCCGTCGGCCCGGTTTTCACCTTGAACCAGGAGACTGAGTCTGCATGTGGTGGTGGTTGTGAACCAATTGTTCACTCCTTCCACGCGAAGCTCGCGTAGTTCGCCGTGCAGGAAAAAGTCCGGCGTGTCGGGCACCACCCCGCGGCTACCTTTGATGTACCAACCTTGTGCCCGGAGATACGCACGCATGGCCGTGGACATGGATTCGCCGAGATCACCGCTGGCCACCACAAACGTATAGGAATCGAGCGCCCCGAGGCGCCCCGTTCGCACCCCAAGCGCACCCTTTTCTCGCCGGACGTCTTCGAATCGCAGGACCACGATGGAAGGCCCGCGCGCTATGGTCTGAGCAGCAGCAGCGGCTTCGATTGGCTTTGGAATGGCGACAGACACCACTTCCGGCTCGCCAGAGCACCCCGGAACAAGGAGGCTCAGAGATATCGCCAGAGTAGAGAGGAATAGGTGATTCATACAGCCCGACAAGAGAGGCGAACAACCTCGCAGCGGGTGCCTCACGGGAGCGGCTCAGACCATTCCCCAAAACACCTCAGGCGCAGGAAGGGCGGGCCTCCCTTCGGAGCCCCGCCCTGTCCAGAAACCACGTGGTGAGTGTGTGAGGGCTGGGGACCGAGCGGTGTTCCTGCTCTGTCCCCAGTCCTCGTGACTCAGTCCTG
>CAYUYE010000012.1:0-80624 GCA_964449255.1 uncultured Nitrospira sp.
GGCCGCGGAGTTTCCGCAGGACCTTCTCAAATTTTTCGCTGAGCGCTTCGAGCACGGACTACTCCCTTAGGACCTTCTAGACCCTCGAAATTGCAGGGAAAAGGCCATCGGGCAGTCTAAACAACGGACTCTCTGAAGTCAAGGCACGTTGCGAGGATAGCAACCGACGAATGAGGGGGAACTGCGAGGGACGAGCGGAGGGAACATCCGCGAGATGGAGTGGGCCCTAGCCGTGCGGGAGGGGCACAGACTAGGCCTGTCCTCCACCCCCGTCGGGCAGGACGTTGACCGCCTAGCAGCAGATGGGGCGGCCCCAACGCAAGGTTGCCAAACCCAGGCATCCGACCAAGAAGAGCAGCACCGCGGGCGGAAGTGGGACCAACGCCAGGCTTTCGACCCGTGCGATCACACTCTGGTTCGGACCAGATGTCGTTTGAAAATCGAAGAATAGGGTTCGATCCAGGAATCCCGCCAGTGACGGAGGATTGAGCGGCAAGAGATCGTCAGCCAGCGCTTGGCCCGTGGGGTCCAGGAGATTCAGGGCAAACAAGGCCGGCGTGAAGACCGCCCCCCCAGGCCCCTGGACCGGCCGTCCAAGAAATTGATCGGTCCCGACAAAATAGCTGTGGAAGGAGGGCCGGACCAACTCAATGGAATTCGGGGTATTGGGGCGCAAAGCTCCCTGGTACGTGACGCCACTCGTGCCGATCGAAAATTCAAGGCTGCGCAGGGCGCCATCGTAAAAGCCGGATCCGGTCGGGTCGAGATCAGGGGTAGTCGGCTCGAAGGTGTAGGTCCCAGCCACCGCCCGTCCGACACCAAACTCTCCAGAGAGGCCCGTTCCCACCGAGGTCACCGTCCCTGAAAAACTGAACGTCACCAGAGCGGCTCGGGCCGAACCGTCCGAGGACCACACACTGCCGAGACTCACAGCCACGGCCAGTGCAACACGCCACGCGCGCTGGAATGAATGTGTCATGACAGCTCCATTCGTCGACGGGCCAGGAAGGGAAAGGCCGAACCACTCATCAACATCGCGGCACGTCGGAAGTATGAGCTTGGCCTATTTGTGTGTCAATGTCTTTATGTAGGTATATTATCCGTCATTCGTTCGCGCCGTTTGTGAGCGCGCGTGCCTGTCCCATTTCATTCCTCGATCGCAAAGCACGATCGCGCCCACTCGCGTATCCGGAAGCGCTCATTCGCGAAAGCGCCGAATTGTTGACACATTCCGAGGCTTTGGTTAAGGTGCGACTATCGTCCACCTCGCGCCTCATTAGTAGCTTCTACGCAGGAATTCAATGAGAAAATCACCGTGGGTACTGTTGGTCTTCATCCTGGTCGGGGGACTGCTTGGGGGCGTGATGGGTGAGATTTTGCGGGTGATCGCGCCGCACGGGAACATTCAACAGATTTTCGCGACCAGCGTCACGCCGGGCATCAACCCGCCGCTGACGGTCGACCTGGTGTTGCTCAAGTTCACTATCGGCTTCGTCTTTAAGATGAACGTGCTGTCCTTTATCGGCATCCTCCTGGGGATCTATCTGTACAAGCAGGTCTAGTCCGAGACCCCCTTCTGCTCCAATTCCAGAAGCCGCAGCGCCTTGAGCCGGTCTCGCAGCGCGGCGGCCCGTTCGAACTCCAACTGTTTGGCCGCCGCCTTCATCTCCGCTTCAAGCTGCCGAATCGTCTCATCCCCCGCAGGCCCTTTCGCGCCATAGGAGGCCGGAGGCTCGGCGGCCAATTCCAGCTGCATGTAGTCCCGCTCGCCCACGTTGTATTCCAGCTCGGGAATGTCCTTGCGCACGGTTTCCGGCGTGATGCCGTGCAGGCGATTGTATTCCGCCTGGATGGTACGCCGGCGGGACGTCTCGTCCATCGCCAGCCGCATCGAATTCGTGACGTGGTCGCCGTAGAGCAGCACCCGCCCCTCCACATTGCGCGCCGCACGCCCCGCGGTCTGGATCAACGAACGGTGGGACCGAAGATACCCCTCCTTATCGGCATCCAGGATCGCGACGAGCGCCACCTCCGGGAGATCGAGACCTTCGCGCAGCAAATTGATTCCCACGAGCACGTCGAACACCCCGCGCCGCAAGTCTCGGATGATCTCCGCGCGCTCCAGCGTCTTGATGTCAGAGTGGAGGTACCGTACCTTCAACCCGAGTTCGTGGTAGTACTCCGTCAGATCTTCGGCCATGCGTTTGGTCAACGTCGTGACCAACACGCGCTGCCCTTTGGCCGTCACCGCCCGAACCTCGGCGAGCAGGTCGTCCACCTGTCCCCGCGCCGGACGCACGTCCATCACCGGATCCATGAGCCCGGTGGGCCGGATGATCTGCTCGACCACTTGGCCTTCGGCATGGGCCAACTCGTACGGACCGGGCGTGGCGGAGACGTAGAGGACCTGATTGAGGCAGGTCTCGAATTCCGGAAATTTTAGCGGCCGGTTGTCCACGGCCGAGGGGAGGCGGAATCCATACTCCACCAACGTTTTTTTCCGCGAGTAGTCCCCCTCGTACATGCCTTGCACCTGCGGGATCGTGACGTGCGACTCGTCCACGATCAGCAGAAAGTCCTTCGGCAGGTAGTCCAGGAGCGTCGGCGGGGGCTCGCCCGGCTTTCGTCCGCTCAGATGGCGGGAGTAATTCTCGATGCCGTGGCAATAGCCCATGGCCCGAATCATCTCGAGATCAAACTTGGTCCGCTGCTCGACGCGCTGGGCCTCCAACAGCTTCCCCGCCCGCTTGAACGCCGCGATCTGCTGGTCGAGTTCCTCTTCAATCCCGTTTATCGCCCGTTCGTAGCGGTCTGGCGCGATCAGGTAATGTGTATTGGGATAGATGGCCACCTTGGGCAGCTTGCCGAGCGATTTGCCGGTCAAGGGATCGATGTGATGGATGGCGTCGACCGTATCGCCAAACAACTCGATCCGCACGGAGGAGGCGTCCGATGAAGCTGGAAAAATTTCCACGACGTCGCCGCGAGCGCGGAAGGTCCCCCGATGAAAATCCAGGTCGTTGCGCGTGTATTGGATGTCCACCAGCTTCGACAGGATTTTTTCGCGCCGGATTTCCATGCCCTCTTCCACATAGAGCAGCATGTCGTGATACACCTCGGGCGAACCCAGTCCGTAGATGCAGGAGACGGAGGACACAATCAGGACGTCATTGCGTTGGAGCAGCGACGTGGTCGCAGCATGGCGCATCTGGTCGATGGCGTCATTGATAGACGAATCTTTGGCGATGTACGTGTCTGTTTGCGGTAAGTAGGCCTCGGGCTGGTAGTAGTCGTAGTAGCTGACGAAATACTCCACGGCGTTGTCGGGGAAAAAGGCCTTAAACTCCTGATAGAGCTGGGCCGCCAACGTCTTGTTGTGAACCAGAACGAGAGTTGGTTTCTGGATCCGCTCCACGACGTTGGCCATCGTGAAGGTCTTCCCCGAGCCCGTCACACCAAGAAGGACTTGGTGGCGCGCGCCGGCCAGGACGCCGGCGGCCAGACGTTCGATGGCTGGTCCCTGGTCGCCACAGGGCTTGAATGGAGCGTGGATTCTGAAAGGTGGCATGCAACCCGTCCCTGCCGATCATAGCAGCGGTTCGGGCGGTGAGTCCAAGGGTGGGACGCCCTCGGTCGGATCGTGAGACTGCGGACAACCGTTCAACGGCGAATCGGGAGCTACTTGTGGCCTTCCCCCTTGTCGACGTTGATCACCTTCACATCAAACGTGAGGTTTTTGCCCGCCAACGGATGGTTCGTATCAAGCACGGCTTCCTTCTCGTCGACCTTCATCACCGTTACGACCTGTCCATCCGGGGATTGAAGCACATCGCCGTTTTTCACACCATCGGGCAGCTTCTTCTTCTCGACCGTCACGCGCTTTTTCATGTCGTAGGCACCATAGCCGTCCACCGCGGCCACCTCCACATGTTTCGTGTCTCCGGCCTTGAGCCCGGCCAGCGCGCGTTCCAGTCCCGGCACGATCTGATTCGCTCCATGTTGATAAGAAAATGGGGCCTGGCCCACGTTCGTATCCACGACCGTCTTATCCGGCAACATGAGCGTATACTCCAACGTCACCGTCATCCCATCCGCGACCTTGAGCTGTTCGGCCGCATCCACAGCACGCCCTCCCACAAGGATGAGCGCGATGGCCGCGATAATTTTGTAGCAACTTCGCATGAGAGCCTCCCGTAAGACACCAGACCCCGTTCACCGTTGAACGGCGGTGTCAGACCTTATCATACCGAAGATCATTGTCACTATGGTGAGATCGTCACGGGCTTGGGGCAGGGCACAGAGACTCCCTGCTGGGAGCGGGAGAGGGACACGGCGAGGCCACGACACGTCGCCTCGCCCACACACTCACAATCTCAACCAGATGTTTATCGAGGGCCGCCTGGCCCACGCCCACCCGAGCGTGGTTCCTGCGGTCGCGCTTCATTGACGGTCAGCGTTCGACCCCCGAACTGCGTGCCGTTGAGGGCGGTGATCGCCTTCTGGGCGTCCGAGTCCGAGGACATTTCAACGAACCCGAAGCCGCGCGACTGGCCGGTGAACTTGTCCGTAATGATGCGCGCGGACGCCACCGCCCCGTGCTGGGCAAAGAGGTCGTTCAGTTGTTGATCTGTGGTCGAATACGGCAGCCCACCGACGTACACTTTGGAACCCATGGGGGTCCTCCTCTCACGAATAACTCATGTTGTTTTGGAAGCGAGCACGAAGCGCTGTGTGGAAGGTGCGGGCCGAAGACGCGGATAGAGCGGCGGCTTGGTCTGGCTTCCGAGCTGAGTCCCGCCAAAACAACATCACTTCAGGGCCCTACGGCTGATGGCTTCGCGAGGTGGCCCATCCACCGCAAAGCAGCTGAATGCTAGCGCACGAAGCCGGGAATTGCAAGCAACCAGCCGACCTCTGCGCCCGGCTCAAGGTGACGTGTGCCAAGCCTAAACCGGTGGCAGCGGGACGATGGCATTCCACCGGGCGCAACGGAGATCGGCTTAGTTTTGATCGTCGGCTCGGCTATCCAACCCCAGCCAGGCGACCCGAACCCTATCCACCGCGGCAGGCTTCAGCTCTTGACCGACAATGCGCGGATATTCTTATGTATTTTTGGCTGCCTCGTGGGCCTCGAATGGGCCATCCACGAGGCGTACGGGCTGAGGCTTGAAAACAGTCGCCTCATTCATCTACGGCGTGACGTTGCTTGATCTGAACGATGTCTTGCACCCGCTGATCGCGGAGCGCGCGAATGTGCTTTCGCCGCTTCCATCGATCCCAGGTCCACCATCGAATCGACTGCGCGAACGTGACAACAGGTGGGGGGAGATTGCCCTGCGTCGGTGCCTGAAACTCGTAGCCCTGGTGCGAGTCTCGCTTCTCAAAGAACCGGCGATATAAATGATCGTATAAGCCCTTGTCGGGATCGGCCACAGTTTTTGCTCCCCGCTCCGCGCGCCAACCAACAGACTCACAGCCCGGCTGCAAGGCCGGGAGCGCGACTATAGCGTTCTTGATTCCGCTCTCGCAAGGCCCACGCAACGCGGCTTGGATCGCATTGCTACCCATGATAGGGTTGGCCGCCATGGACGTCCGTCATCAGCCTCAACCATTGGCACACTCCCGATCCGCCATCGCCTGGCTCTGTCTGGGGATCCTCTCTGTCGGGACGGGGGTTGAGCGAGGGCAGGCCGCTGGGCAGGCCACAGGCCCGACGACCTCCGGTGCCGCAGCCGAAACGCTTTCTGCCGAACGCATGATGGAAGATATTCGCCGGCTCGCCAGTCCTGAGTTCAATGGCCGCCAAACTGCAACGGTGGATGACCTGCACTCCGCCGCATGGGTGGCCGACCGTTTTCGGTCGTTCGGACTTCATCCGGGTGCGCCCAACCCTCTGCATGCCGGCCTTCAACAGCCGTGGATGATGGTCGGGTCCGCCAATGCGCCCACCATCCCTCCCACCCTGGCCCTAACCGTGATCAGTGGGACAACCATCACACCGCTCCAAGTTGGGCGGGATTACCTGCCGCTCCTCGACTCCCCGCCCGCCGATCTGACGGCGCCGGTGACGTTCGTGGGGTACGGGCTCGTCGACCCCGCGCGGGGATATGACGATTACCAGCGGCTCAACGTTGCCGGTCACCTCGTCCTGCTGTTACGGGGCAAACCCTCTTGGTACGAAGGCCAGCTTTCCTACGAAGCGAAGGTGCGCCTGGCGCGCCAGCATGGTGCCGTGGGAGTCTTGATGGTGACCGGGCCGGTCATGTCGGCCTACGAGTCCCGGCGCGGCGTCGGCACCACGCCCTTGGCCTTCTACGGACGGTCCGCGGACGGCGAGGCCCCGAGCCTTCCCGGCGCCTGGATCACTGTGGCCGCGGCGGAACAGATCCTCAGCCAGACAACCGACGCGCCCCCTACGTCGCTCGCCTCGTTGCAGGAGGAGATCCACCAGCGCGTACAGCCCCGCTCACGTCCGAGCCAGGTCGAAGTCCGCATACAGTGGGAGACCCACACAACAGCCGGCTCACTCCAAAACGTCGTAGGCTTCCTCAAAGGGAGCGATCCCGCCCTCGCCGACGAAGCGGTGGTGATCGGCGCACATCGTGATCATTTTGGACGGCAGGCCGGGCTCCTCTTCGCCGGGGCGGACGACAATGCCTCCGGCACTGCCGTCGTGCTCGAGGTCGCACGCAACCTCGCAGCCACGGGGCACCTGAAACGCACCATCGTCTTCGTGTCATTCAGCGGGGAAGAACAGGGCCTCCTGGGCTCACGCCTCTACGTCGCTCATCCCAGCCTCCCATTGGGGAAGACCAGGGCCATGATCAACATCGACCATGCGGGGATCGGCAACGGACGTCTGACTGTTGGCGTCACGGGGCTGGACAAGGCCGCTGCCGAACAGGCAGGACAGGCAGCGGGACTGGCAGACAAGCTGGATCTCTTCGGCTTCTTCCCCGGCGGCGATCACGTCCCCTTCAAGGAGGCTGGGGTCCCGACAGTCACCGTGGTCAGCGGCGGAGCCCATCCGCACTTTCATCAGCCGACCGACAACGTGGAGACCCTGAAGCCGGATATCGTGCTTGCCGTTGCACGCTACGTCCTTGCGCTCGCAACGCAGTTAGCACAGTAGGAAGAAGGCTGAGGTCGAGGGTCAGGTTGAGGCTGAGGTTCAGTGACGACTCTCCGCTCACGGCTCCGTTCCCCTCAACCTGAGCCTGAGCCTCAATCTTGGTGGGCTACGAGCCGGTCTTCAACCAGGTGTTCCAGTTGGCTTTCTGGATTTTGTCGGGGGCGATCAGATGGTCCGCGCAATCGATGCGGAGCAAGTGATCGCCGAAGGGGGCATTCACATAGTCGCAGTGGTGAGGGTTTTCAGCATCCTTGTGTACCTGCGGGCGAAAATACTGGCAGCTCACGCACATCCGCGCGACGGAGATTTCGCCCTGATCTTGGAGGCCTCGGATGACCTTTACCGTGGCACGCAGCAGTGTCACCTGTTCATCCTGGGATAAATCGGCAGTGGCCGCCTTGAGGTAGGGCCACTCCGACAGCCGCCCTGCTTCGCGCCGTCCCATCGGCGTGAGTTGAATCCGATAGACGCGGTGATCTTCCTTGGACCGGATCTTCTTGACCAGTCCCTTCGAGTGCAAGACGCGTAACATCTCCGACACCGTTGGCATGGTGACGGCCAGTTCGCGGGCGATCACCGACACGGTGGTCTCCTGCTCGCCTCGGCGATAGAGCAATCGCAACGTCTGCGCCTGTAACGGCGGCAGCCATTGATTGCCGCCCTCGCGCCACGCGCGGCTCTTGATGGCCATCGCGATTTTCGCGAGGCCGGCTGTCACCCGATCCTGCAACGGCTGCTGGTTCAGCTCGCTCATGACCCCCTCGACGTGATTTACGGTATCTCCTCCAAGAGATCGATCAACGTTGACTGAATCCTGGCCCCCGGCGTGACCTGCCTGGGCGGCCCGGGCAGCACCACCGGGGCACCGGCTTGGTTTGCGCCCTGGATGAGCCCAATCGACAGCTGCGGTCCGAGGAGCCCCTGCGCTCCCGACCAAGCTTGCCCGCCAGGCGTCCGAAAACTGTATGTCTCGAAGGCCCCGAAGTTGTAGATGTAGCCCTGCGTCCCGGCACTATCGAGATACAAGTTACCCGGCCCCACCAGATTGAAGAGGGGGCCGACACCTCCGTCAAACGATCGCACGCCTGAAACTTGTGCGTGGACCTCTCCCGCGAAGAGTGCGCCACTCGTCAGCAGGACGACCATGAGCAATGCGTAGCCGTTTGCATGAGGCTTCATCACCAGCCCTCGTGGTTGTCGACGGGACACCAGCACATCCTCTCGGGAGTTATTCTACACGAGGAATAGCCGTGACAGCTAGAAAACACTTGGGTACTATACCCTGGACCTTGTCTAGAGAAGGAGCTACTTATGCCCACCGTCGTCCAATCCCGCTGCGTGATCCATCTTGCCCTTGTCGTCCTGGTGCTGATGGTTGCACCGACGTTCGTCGGTGCCGCGGAACCCCCGCCGACCCAGGCCATACCGGCTAGCCCCCCGGTCATGAAGGATCCGGGGAGCGGAAAGGAGACGCGGGAACCACTGCCATTGACAGACGCGGTCATGCGTGCCCTGCAAAACAATCTTGATATCTCGATTAGCCGATATACGAAGGAAAGCCGACTGGCGGACATCATCATTGAACAGGCCAAATTCGATCCTACACTCAGCTTCAACGGCACCTACAATCGCCAGGCCAGCCCGCTCAACCGACCGGTCTTCGGCGGCACCGGCGCCAACCTGAACGAGATTCAGATTTTCGATCAGCGTAATCATCAGATGACCTTCGACGTCACCTCCAACCTCATGACCGGCGGGAACGTCGACTTGAACTACAGTCCGCAACGGTCGAACGTGAATGCCGGAGTGGCAGGGGGCTTTCTGTTCAATCCGGCCTACACGGGCGGACTGGCGCTCACGTTTACACAGCCGCTCCTCCGCAATGCCGGGGTCGACCTGAATCAGACCTTCATTAAGGTCGCCCAGAACAATGCGCGAGTGGAAGAACACGTCTTCCGTGACCGCGTCCTGTCCGTCTTGGCCGCGGTGGAGCAGACGTATTGGGAAGTCGTCTTTGCAATTGAGAACCTCAAAGTGGCGCAGGCTGCCATGAAGGCGGCCGAGGAACTGCTGGCCAGCAATCGCGCTAAAGCCAAGGCGGGCGTCATGTCGGTCGTCGACGTCCTGCAGGCCGAGGCGGCCGTCGCCTCGCGCGTCGAACAAGTGCTGGTAGCGGACAAGGCCATTGTCGATCAGGGCGACCAGCTCCGCCGATTGATGAATCCAGGCGAAGACGTGCTGCGGCAGGACGTCCGTCTCGTCCCGACCGATCAGCCGCACACCGCGCTGGAACCGTTGAGCGCGCAGGAGACGATCGACATCGCGTTGGAGCATCGGCCCGAGATCCTGCAGGCGAAGCGGAACGTGGATACCAGCGAACTCAACACCAAGTTCGCCAAGAATCAGGTGCTGCCCACCCTGTCCTTCCAAGGCACCACCGGTCTGGCCGGCCTGGGCACGGATTACGCTGATTCGGTGAAACGAAACTTCGGGGGCGACTACTATAACTACGGCGCAGGTATCGTTCTGAGCTATCCGCTCGGCAACCGTTCGGCCTGGAGCACCTTGAACAAGCGACAGCTCGAGGGCCGGAACGCCCAGGCCGCGCTGCTGAACGTCCGGCAGCAGATCATCGTAGACGTGCGCGAGGCCATCCGGCGCGTGCAGACCGATTTCAAACGGATCGAAACCACACGTTCGGCGCGCATCATGGCCGAAAAGCAATTGCAGGCCGAGCAGGAACGGCTGAAGGTCGGCCTGAGCACCACGCGTTTCGTGCTCGACTTCCAGCGCGACCTGGCGACCGCGCAGGGCAACGAGTTGCGCGCGATTGTGGACTACAACAAGTCGCTCTCGAATCTCGCACGGCAAAAGTCCACGTCGCTCGATACGTACAAAATCGAGCTGCAATAGACTGCTCGTCCGCCAACGATGAGGAGTCGTTCCGGGTCCATGCCCAGGAGTCTGTCCGACATTGCCTCCGTCGCGAGGCGAAGGAGGTGCGGCCAGTTGCGAGGCCGCAGGCCACGGGAAGGCGGAGGGGTATTCGCTGGAATCCCGTGAAGATATTTCGGAGCCGAGAACGACGCGGATGGCCGTAGATCGTTCGCCGCAGTCGAAAGGCCAATGCCGGACAGGCTCTCAGCGACGCCGATGGTGAAGGCCCCCACGGTTTCCTCGGCGTATCCCATGCCCGAACAAGCCGCATGGCTCGGTCTACTCCCGGTCCTTGCCACATTCTGCTATTACCTGCTGCCCCGCTCCCTTCGTCAGATCGCGGTCGTCCAGTTCGTGCCGCAACTCGTTGCCTACGCCGCCTTCCTCTGGTGGGCGCACCTCAACGGCTCCATGGTCGCTCGGCTGGGCTTAGAGCGTGGCAAGCTCTCCGAGGGACTGCAGCACGGCTCGCTCATCGGCCTCGTCCTGGGGGTCATGAATGTGTGGGTCATCCTGTGGCTGGTCCCTCGATTGGGCCGAGACATCACATTCCTTCAACAAACCCCGCACGCCAAGCTTCCCATCTGGATCATGCTGCCCTGGTTCATCCTGGTCATCGCCCTGTTCGTCGAGTTCAATTTTCGGGGCTTTCAGCTCGGCCGCCTGCTGGGGCTCGCCCGCGGATTTTGCCCGAAACACGCCCAGGAGCTGGCCACCCCCGTGGCGCTGCTGCTGTCCGCCACCACGTTTGCCTTTGACCCCTTCATGGTGGCAACCTTTAAGCATCTGCATTGGATTGCGCTGTGGGATGGATTGATCTGGGGCACGATCTGGCTCTGGCGCCGTAATCTGTACACCACCATCGTGGCGCACGCCGTCGAGGTCGTCATGTTGTATTCCGTCGTGCGGTATTGGCTGGAGAGGTAATTCTGCATCCGTCCTTCTCCAGTTACTTGGTCAACGACCCGTTCGGCGACCCCGGTCTCTACGTGGAGATCAAGTGGGCCCGCCGCGGGCTCCTGTTCGACCTCGGCCAAAACACAGCGCTTGGCCCAACCCGTCTCTTGAAAGCCGAGGACATCTTCATCTCGCACACCCACATGGACCATTTCATCGGATTCGATCAACTCCTGCGCGTGCATCTCGGACGCGGGAAAACGCTGCGCTTGTTTGGGCCACCCGGCTTGGCCGAGAACGTCGACGGCAAGTTGCACGGCTACACCTGGAATCTGGTCGATGGCTACCCGCTCACGATCGAGGTCCGCGAGTTTCATCCCGGCGCCATCCACGTGAGCACGTTTGCCGCGACCGATGGGTTCACACGCCGTCCGATTCCACCAAGCCCTCGCCCACATGGGGCGGCAGATCGCCCCTTTCCGGTACTGGAGGAGACGGCCTTTCGCATTGTGGCCGTTCCGCTCAATCACCGCATTCCGTCGTTCGCCTATGCGGTGGAGGAACAGTTTCACGTCAACATCCTGCGCGAACGGCTCCACGAAGCCAGCCTGCCGGTCGGCTCGTGGCTCAAGGACGTGAAGCAATACCTGTGGCAGGGCAAGTCGGATGACTTTCGTTTTACGGCGACCCTGTATTTCGAACACCGACGTGAGGAACGGGAGTTTCTGCTCGGAGAGGTCCGCGAGCGGTTTGTCCAGATTTCACGAGGTCAAAAAATCGCGTATGTGGTGGACGCCCGATACGACGAAGCTAATGAAGCGAAGATCGTGGAACTCGCCAAGGGAGCCGACGTGTTCTACTGCGAAGCACCCTATCTCGATTGCGACGCCGTCAAGGCCGGCGATCGGTATCACCTGACCGCCCGCCAAGCCGGTGTTATGGCCAAGAAAGCCGACGTGCAGAAACTCGTCGTGTTTCACTTTTCGCCACGATACACCGGATTGGGCGATCTCCTTGAACAGGAAGCCATGACCGCGTTTGGAGGAACCGCATGACTGAGGGGCTGAAGTACTTTATCTATTTTCTGTTGGGCGGCACGATTGTCAGCGTCTCCACCTATCTGGGATCGCAGGGACGGTCGTTTCTCGCGGCCTTCGCCAGCACCTTTCCCGCCATCACCGGGGCGACGTTTATTCTCATGTATCTGAACGGCGGCAGTGACGCGATCGTCAACTACGCCAAAAATCTTCTGTGGTTCGTGCCGCCATGGTTGATCTATGTCGCGTCGATGATTGTCGGCGTACCCCGCGTCGGCTTCTGGCCTGCGACGGGCCTCGCCCTCACCCTCTACATGGCCGCCGTCGGCGCGATCAAGCTTGCGCTCAAATAACTGCCTCCGTTAGTGCAGCGAATTGAGGTAGGCGACAAGGTAGGAGATCTCCTCGTCGGTGAGGTGACGCGCAGCGGTCATGGTCGATCCACCGATCCCTTCTTTGATGGCACGGGCCTTATCAAGATCCGTGCGTACCTTGAGCTCCGACCAGTTGCGAAGATTGGGCGAGAGCCGTCGCGGCGAGGGCCCTGAAAAAACCCCTATCATGGGCGGGAGATACCCCGGCATCACGACCCCGGGCGTGATTGCCGTGGACGTATCCGGCCTCACGTCGGTGTACATGTCGGCGTCGCGGCCGTGGCACAGATTGCATCCGCCTTTGCCGTTGAACAGGCCTCGCCCTTCCACGACCGGATCTTTCGACAGTGGAATCGGTGGCGGCAAGACGATCGGCCTCTCCGGTTCGATTGCCGGCGCCGCGGGTTTGGCTGTCATCATCGGTGGCTCGATCCCCGCGTGCGGTCCTGAGTGCGCCGCACGCTCGGTCCGATCCGTCTTCCCGACCACATGGGAGCTGACCAGCGTTTCGTTTCCACTGAACGTGATCGTGAGTCCAGTGTCGGCGTATTCCCACATCTCATCGTGCCCTTCTTTCCGAATGGTCTTGGGCTTGCCGAATCGTTGGGCGATGTCTTCCCGCGACATCCCGACTTTGGGGGCGAGGTCTTGCACCGAACCAGCATGTGGCTGTGGCTGCGCGACCTGTTTTTCAGGTGCTACGCCAGGCCCCACCCCCGCCTTGGCGTCCCCTCGCGGCAGCGCCTGAATCCTGGCCTGATCCACCCGCAACAACCGCCAGACAGAGGTCGTGCCCTTCTGACAGTTGGGCGCGTTAGGCTCTTCATAGATCATCGCCGTGTCCAGAAGCAGACGCGATGTCTCACGTTCCTGCGCATATCCGCGGAGCTCTTTCATGCCGGCCTCGAATGCCTTCTGTCGCCCTTCTTCGGCGCTCGTCGCACAGGAGGCCATGCCGACAAAGTAGAGTTCGTCGCCGAACCGAAACATGGCCTGCTCCGTCCAAAACGGACGGTGGGTGCTTTCACCAAAGCTGCTCCCGACCGCCGCGCCAAGGGGAAGAACAGCCAGCGCCAGCGCGAGCCATGGCTGCCTGCGGGACGGAGCGGTCGAGGTTGGATGTCGCCTGGCCATCGCCTGCATTGTACAAGGGGAATTCCTGATTGGGTAGCCGCGCCAGCGCCACATGGGCCGATTGCTCTGCCCCGATGCCCTTGTTACGATAGCGCATTTGTCCCCTGTCGCACCGGCTGCCGATGGCCAACACTGAGACTGCAGTCCAAGCCGAATCGTCCCCTGCCTCCGCCGGCGAGCTCATCGTTGAAGGGGCCCGCCAGAACAACCTCAAAGATATCTCGCTCCGCATTCCCCACGAACGCGTGACGGCGATTACCGGCGTGTCGGGCTCCGGAAAATCGTCGCTGGCGTTCGACACGTTGTTTGCCGAGGGCCAATGGCGCTACGTCGAATCACTCTCGACCTATGCGCGCATGTTCCTGGAAAAGGTCGATCGGCCCGACGTGGATCGCTTGTTGAACATTCGTCCGGCCATCGCGATCGAACAGAAGAACCCCGTCCGGACGTCGCGCTCCACCGTCGGGACGGCCACGGAATTGGCCGACCTCTTTCGCCTGCTCTTTGCCAAAGTCGGCAAACCCATCTGTCCCGATTGCGGACTCGAAGGGCGCGGATACGATCCCGGCGCCGTCGCTGACGAGCTGTTGCGGCGATTCCCGGACGGCCGGGCCATGATCGGTTTTCCCATCAAAGATCAGGGCCATGCGCACGACAAGGCGCTCATCGCAGGCCTCCTGGCGCGCGGGGTGGTGCGGATTCGATGCGGGGACGAGATTCTCGACTTACAGCCGGAGACCACCTTGCCCAAGAAGAAGCGTGGCCCGCTCTCGGTGATCCATGACCGGCTCGTGATTCGCGACGACTCACGCGTGCGGATCGTCGAAGCCGTGGAGACGGCCTTTCGGGAAGGCGAGGGCGTCTGCCTGGTAGACGTCATCGGCCACGGCCTCCAGACCTTCAGCACCAACTTTCGCTGTCAGTCCTGCGCGCGCACGTTCGAACCGATCCGGCCGCTGCTGTTTTCGTTCAATCATCCGCTCGGCGCCTGCCCCGAGTGTAAAGGCTTCGGGAATATCCTGAAATACGACCCCGATCTCGTCATCCCCGAACGCCGCCGCTCACTTGCGGAGGGTGCCATCGAACCCTGGGCCAAGCCGAGCGGCGACTGGTGGCAACAGCAGATGTTGCTGCACATGAAACGGCTCGGGGTGGACCTCACGACGCCCTACAAGTCGCTCTCACCCGAGGTCCACCGGCTCCTCTGGGATGGCGACGGGAAAAAAATGGAGGGCATCAACGACTTCTTCGAGTATCTCGAAGGCAAGCGTTACAAACTGCATGTACGCGTCATGCTGAGCCGCTACCGGAGCCCCTCCCCCTGTCCAACTTGCCGGACCACGCGGCTCCGCCAAGACGCGCTCTACGTCCGGATCGCCGGTTCGCATATCGCGGACGTGATGGATCTCACGGTGCAACAGGCCCACGACTGGGTCGAAGGCCTCAACCTTCCGCGTTTTGACGCCAAGATCGCCAACGACATCCTCCGGCAGATTCGCGCCAAGCTGGGGTTTCTGCTTCGAGTCGGCCTGAGCTACCTCACCCTGTCGCGCCAGACCCGCACCCTGTCGGGCGGCGAAGCGCAGCGCATCGCGCTGGCGAACCAACTAGGCGCGAAGCTGGTCGGCACGCTGTACGTCCTGGACGAGCCCACGATCGGCCTGCATCCGCGGGACACCGCCACGCTCGCGGCCATCCTGCAAGACTTGGCCAAGGCCGGCAACACCGTGGTGGTCGTCGAACATGACCCACAGATGATTCGCGCGGCCGACCACGTGGTCGAAATGGGGCCCTGGTCCGGCGAAAAAGGCGGCGAGGTCGTGTGTGCGTTGCCGCTGGCCGAGTTTCTCCAGGATCGCCGCGCCTTGACCGCACGCTACCTGCGAGGAGAGGAGCGCATCCCTGTCCCCCACACGCGGCGGAGCATCACCGGACAGGCCCTGATGATCGGCGGCGCCTGCGCCCACAATTTAAAGGACCTCACGGTAAAGTTTCCGCTCCACACCCTCACCTGCGTCACCGGCATGTCAGGATCGGGGAAAAGTACATTGGTGGAAGAGACGGTGTATCGCGCGCTGGCCCGCGCGTTCCGGGTCGAATCGCTCCCGATCGGCCGCTTTGCCGCTATCAAGGGTCTGGAACATCTCAAGGGCGTCCGCCTGATCGATCAAGAACCTATCGGCCGCACGCCCCGTTCGAATCCCGCGACGTACCTCAAACTGTTCCAAGAGATCCGCTCCTTGTTTGCCGATACCTACGACGCCAAGCGTCAGGGGCTCAAGGCGGGGCACTTCTCGTTTAACACCGAAGGCGGCCGCTGTCCGCGCTGCGAAGGGAACGGATACGAAAAACTCGAGATGTATTTCTTCGAAGATATCTACGCCACCTGCGAAGAGTGCGGCGGGCAACGCTTCAAGCCCTCGGTCCTGAGCATTCGGCTCCGCGGCAAGTCCATTCACGACGTGCTCTCGATGACCGCGGAGGAGGCTATATCCTTTTTCGACGGCTCTCCGGTCCTTCAAGAAAAACTTCATCTGTTGAGCTCAATCGGGTTGGGATATCTGCGTTTGGGCCAGGCCGCCACCACGTTGTCAGGGGGCGAGGCACAGCGGCTCAAGATCGCGGCGGAACTCAGAGACACCGCGGCACGCGACCGGCTCTATATCTTGGACGAACCGACGACCGGCCTCCATCTCGACGACGTCAAGAAGTTGATCGTCGTCCTCCAGAAGCTGGTGGATGCCGGCAACACCGTGTTGGTCGTGGAGCATAATCTCGACGTCATCAAGACCGCCGACTGGGTGATCGACTTGGGACCAGAGGGGGGCGAGGCCGGAGGACAGATCGTGGCAGAAGGGCGGCCTGAGCAAATCGCCAGAGTCACTCGCTCTCACACCGGACGATTTCTGGCGGAGGTCCTCGCGAACGGCTCAGGCTAAGATACGGCCTTAGGCTGGAAGAGAGGGCACAGGCTGTCCCTTAGCCTTAACCTCCACCGTGGCCTCAGCCTGAACCTTCCTAATTGAGCGACGGATCGGCGGGCATCTCGGCGTACATCTTGAAGGGATCGCCGAGAGAGCGGAGGATTTCGGCCCACAGGCTTGCTGGCTCATGGTCGAAGACTGACGCAGAATCCGCGGGCAGGGTGATCCACGAACCCACCTGCATTTCATTTTCCAACTGCCCGGGTCCCCACCCCGAGTACCCCGCGAAGGCGCGGAAGCGTTCGCCGACCGATTCACTGGTGAGAAGGCGGTCGAGGATCGCAAAATCGCCCCCCAAACACACGCCGTTGAGTACCTGATGGCTCCCTTCCGGCACCTCGTTGAGCCGGTACAGCATCATGACCTGGTTGGTCTGGACCGGGCCGCCCGAATAAAGCACATGTTTCTGGGCCTCCATAATCGGCACCTGCGGCAGCACCTCGGACAAATTCATGGCGGTCGGCCGGTTCACGACAAACCCCAAGGCCCCGTCGGCATTGTGCTCGCAGAGCAAGACCACCGTCTGCCGAAAGTTGGGGTCTCGCAAGGCCGGGGAGGCGACCAAGAATATCCCCTTCCCTAATGGGATCCGTTGCATCTGCGCCTTCATCGCCCCGGTGCCTTCTTGTTCGGATCCCATGGTCGTCGCTTATGGTTGCCGATAGAACTCAGGCCGGCGGTCGGCCAGCAAGTCGTTATAGGGTGTGAGGTGTTTATTCCTGGCCGCGGCCGGATCGATCTCCACGACCGCCACCTCTTCCTGCTCGCGCGGCGCCCGCTGGAGAATCTGCCCTTTGGGTGACACCACCTCACTGTTGCCGATAAACGTGAGTGGAGGCTTTCCACCGCGCGCTTCCACGCCGATGCGATTGGCCGTGATGGCAAACACGCGGTTTTCGAGACACCTCGTCGGCATGGAGTCGGGACAATTCGGCAACACCAAGTTTGACGGGTGGCAGATGATGTCGGCGCCTTGCAGCGCCAGGGTGCGAGCCGCCTCGGGGTAGTACCAGTCGAAACAAATCATGACCCCCACCTTGGCCCCCGGCAGATCCCACACGCGGAACCCGGTATCGCCCGGCTTGAAGAACAGCGTTTCCTCAAAAAAGAGATGCGTCTTGCGGTAGACCCCGAGCACGCCCCCCGGGCCGACGACGACGGCCGAGTTATAGCACCCGTCCTGACCGCGTTCCGGCAAGCCGGCCACCAGATGCATCCGTCTCGCCCGGGCAATCTCCACCAGCCGTTGAGTGGTGGGACCGTCGGGAATCGGCTCGGCCAATTCCGCGACTTCCTCCCGGCTGACGAACTGATACCCGGAGGCGAATAATTCGGGCAGGACCATCACGTCGCAGTCGACACGCTCCAACCGCTGGGCCACGCGATCCAGATTGCGCTTCACCTCTCCGAAGAGGGCATCGAACTGAAAGTAGCCGACCTTCATGGGGTGCTCATAAAAAGAACGGGCAGGTCGATGCCTACCCGTTCGTCATGGTTCGCTGGGGACTTACTTGACTTCGGCCAGGTGCTTCGCGGCATCTTCCGCGGCTTTCGTCGCCACGTCGGCGTGCCCGGCCTTCCCGTGTGAGACGGCATCCTGGAGGCTCTTGATCGCCCCGTCCAAGTGCGGGTTCTTCATATCCTTCTGCGCGCCCTGCGCATGCATCAACGCTTCCTCGGCATGTTTCACGATTTCGCCCGCATGGCCTTCCTTCCCATGCATGGCGGCCCCTTTGGCGTGGTCCAGGGCTTCGGCCACATGAGGATTGGCGGCGGCCAACGCAAGATTCAACATGAGAGGGCCACCGAGGAATGCCACCGCCACCAGCCCGATGATGATCTTCTTGCTCATCGCTCTCCTCCTTGGTTATAGGACACGCCCGCCTGTGCGGCCCATCCCGTGAGAATTACCTAGCTCCTGGTTTCACCTTACCGACCGGTTTCCCATGAGTCAAGCCGGCCGCATGGCCCGACCGCTGCTGCCCATCTTGGCGCCCTGTTGTTCTTCATCCAACCCCAGGATCTCCTGCAGCAACTTGGGATCCTTTTCGACCGGACAGGCGAAATCCCGACTCCACTCCCACCAGGAGCCGGCATAATTCCTCACGCGCTGATACCCCACGACCTTCAGCACAAACCACAACCAGGCCGAGCGCACACCGCCCGTGCAATAGGTGACCGTGTCTTCGTGCTCGTGCATCCCCTGCTTCTCGAGCCGTTCGCGAATCACCTCCGCCGACTTGAGCGTACCATCCTTGTTGAGAAAGCCGTTCCACGGCACCGGAATCGCGCCGGGGATGTGACCCGGGCGCGGGATCCCGGAAATTTCCTTGCCGAGAAATTCCTCGAAACTGCGCGCATCAAGAATGGCCACCTTGCGCGCATCCGGCCCCTTCACGATCTGCTTGAGTTCCTCTCTCAAAATCGACACGCCTGGACGCGGTTTGGCCTGAAAGTTTCCCGGCGTCGCTTTCTTGAACCCATGCTCGTACGGTCGGCGTTCCTCCACCCATTTGACCCACCCGCCGTTCAGAACACGGAGCTGTTCGTGCCCAAGCGCATGAAGCATCCAAAACATGCGGCCTTCGTCGCCCCAATTGTCGAACGGATTGGAGTAGATCACGACGTCGCTGTCGTCGGTGATACCCAGATCGCGAATCTTGCGCTCCAGGTTGGACACATTCGGATCCAGCAAGCCCTTGGCCACCGCATTGGGATCGCTGTACTCATGCCAGGTGGAGTGCACCGCCCCGGGAATGTGGCCGCCGTATTCGTATGCCGCACGCCCTCGCACGTCAATCACCACGAGGCCAGGCCGACCAAGGTTCTGCGCCAGCGTTTCCGTATCGATCAAAAACGGGTGTTCCATGTGCTCCTCGTGACTCAAACCGTTAGCCCTCGCCCCTCACCGCGCAACCGTCCCCTTCCACCGAGTGCGTCGGCACAACCGGCTGGTGGCGACTCGCCTGCAACGAGGCCTGAAGATTTCCCCCCAGCGGAAATGACCGCTCGTAGATCATGAACGAATAAGGATCGTCGCCGGTCAATCCATACTTCGTGCGCAACATCTCGTGCTGCCCGTCGGTCAGGATATGGTATCGCACACGGGTGTGCAAGGTCAGCCCCTCGACGCGCTCGGGGAGGCGAAATTGGAAGCGGTAGTTCCGGCTTGCCAAGGGGAGCGGACGGTTATCGTACAATTCGACGATAGCGGGTTGCCAGAGGATCCACCGCCCGATCGTATCCTGTTGACGGGCGACGATGCGGTGTTGGGCATCCTCCACCTCAAACTCCACGGTAAAGTGCCGATCGGGATCCCCGGTGGGAATCTTGTGGCCGGCTCCCGCATTCAGGAGCGTCAATGAAAAGGTCACCGGCATGCGCGGCTGAGGCGCGGCGGGGTCGGCCTGCACTTCGATGGCCACGGCCTGCTGGATCATGGCCGGATCGTGCCCTCCGCGCCAGAGATGTTTTCGCCCGCGCCGGATCGGGCCGCCCGTCGCAGCCGGCCGGTCAATCTCCGGCATATGACAACTTTGGCAGATGTAGCCGCGCTCCTGCATGTAGAACTTCCCTTCGTACTCCGCATAGGTGCCGCAGGGCCCCACGTTGTAGAACTGGGCCGGTCCTGAGACGACGTTGTGGCAGCGATAACAAATTTGCGCCGTACGAAAGGCCGGGTCGAACTTCGTGGGATGTGGGGCGGCCGAGTCCTCATAGGGTCCGTGGATCACCCCATCCCGCACATGGCACGCCGCACAGGTAATGGATTCCTTCTGGTACGCCGGGTCAAAGTGCGGATTGGGTTCCTCCACGGCTTTTTCCACGCGCCCACGCGGGATATCCCTCACCAATGTGGGTTGCTGATTTTCGAGCGGCGTGTGGCAATTGAGGCAGACCCAGATGTTCTTGTCCTTTTTCCAGTACGCCTGGAAAAAGGGATCGTCATAGGCATGAGCGTGGATGCTGGACTTCCACTCCTCATAGATCTCTTTGTGACAGGCTCCGCACGATTCCGCGCGCAGGCTGTCGAGCCCCTCTGGCACCTGCTGAAACGGGATGGCCCGCGCATAGTCGGCTCTGAGTCCGAAAATGACGACGGGTTTCACTTCGGTGTAGTAGAGATACACGAGTCCGGCGAAGCCCAGACCCACCATCCCCCATGTCCACCAGCGAGTCATGCGTCCAGGAGTGCCTTAACGTGCGCCTCGACCGAAGCGGCCAGCGCCGTGAGGTTGTATCCCCCTTCGAGACACGAAATGAGGCGGTGCCGGCTATGCCGCTTGGCAATGTCGGCCACGATGCGCGTCAAGGCCGCATAGCCGGCTTCCGTCAATCCCATACTGGCCAGCGGGTCGTCTCGGTGCGCGTCGAATCCGGTGGAGATAATCACGGCATCCGGCTTGAACTGATCGGCCGCGGGCACGAGCACACGCTCGAACACCTCGACATACTCCTCGTCTCCCTCGCCCCCCGACATCGGCACGTTGATCGTGTAGCCCTCGCCCTCGCCCGTGCCCGTCTCGGTCGCCCGCCCCGTACCAGGATAGTGCGGGTACTGGTGGGTGCTGAAAAAGAGGACGGTTCGGTCTTCCTCAAAGGTATGTTGAGTGCCATTGCCATGATGCACGTCCCAATCGACGATGAGGATTCGTGCCAGCCCGTGCTGCTGCTGAAGATAGCGCGCCGCAATGGCGACGTTGTTGAAGAGGCAGAATCCCATCGCGCGGTTGTGTTCCGCGTGGTGCCCAGGTGGACGGACCGCGCAGAAGACGTGCGCGACCTCTCCACGCACCACGGCATCGCAGGCGGCGAGCGCACCGCCGGCCGCGAGATAGGCAGCCGTCAAGGAGCCCGCCGACATGGACGTGTCGGGGTCGAGCTGAACCCGTCCGGAGGCGGGTTGGTGTGTGGTGAGCGCCTGCACATACGACGGCGCGTGGACTTGAGTGATCCACCGATCGTCGGCCTTGGCCGGCTCGATGCGCGTGAGTTGTCCCAGCAAGCCACTGGCCTCGAGCCGGGCAACGATCGCCCGAAGCCGCTCGGGCGATTCGGGATGGCCGTGTCCCATGTCATGCTCAAGGAAACGGGGATCGTAGACAAAACCGGTCTTGGCCATGAGGCAATTCGCTGGAGGGTTCGGGGTGAACGTATGAGAGCCTGTGCCCAGCCTTCGGACTGGCACCTCCCAATGCAGAGTAGCACGCGCGAAACCGCATAGACAACGCGCCGGTCCCGCTGCTATCGTGCTTTCACAAGGGAGACCATCATGCCGAACCCCCGCATTGAACCGCTGAAAAAAGTCCTCGCCCTGGAGCCGGATGACGACGTGGCTTGGTTCGGACTGGGCAAAGCCTATATGGAAGACGGAAGCTGGGCGGAGGCCGTTCAGGCCTTGGAGGGGTGCATCCGCGTGAAGCCGACCTATTCCGCGGCCTATTTCGCGTTGGCTGAATCGCTCAGGAAGCTGCAGCGGCTCGATCGCTGCCGGGAAATTTGCGATCTGGGGATCGACGTGTCACGAAAAAACGGCGACGCGATGGTGACCAAGAACCTCGAGATGCTCAAGAGCTCCCTACCGACCTGAGGTCAGGTCAACCCCACCCGTCAAAGAATCTGTCGCACAACGGCATCCTGCCCTTTGCTGAACGGCGCACGCGCCGTTGGATTGCGCACCAGCAGGCGGACCTGCGGATACTCCGGCTGATGCCGGTTGCGTTCGACGAGTCCGACGTTGGCCAGACGGATCGCCGAGGACGCCGGCAGCGACACCACGTCCCACAACGAGAGCAGGACCCCGCTCACGTGCGACAGGCCCAGCAACAGCGTCGTCATGGCGCCGGCCAGTCGGCGGAGGTCCAATTCGACGTTGGATTGGTGAGCCGCGCCCTCCTCCTCGTGAGGCGGCACCGACACGGCCAGCATGACCGGCGCGGCATAGTCCGAGAGTTGTCGCGCCTTCTGGCCGATCCTCGCCAGAATGCGATGAATCAACACATCGCCGTCGGTCAGGGGTCCGTCGGGGTCATGGAGAAACAGCGCGCGGTGCGGCGGGATGCCGTGAGCCCTCCGATGGGCCCCGACCATCGCCGTAATTTCGACGAACAGTCGCTCCCGCTCTTGGATACAGGCCAGATCCGCGGTGCGCGCGCAGGACTCCGGAAGAAACACGATGCGGCTGCCGGTTTTCACCAGCGCCGCCGCGAGCTCAAGCTCGGCGATCGCCGACTCCCGCACGCCACGGTGGTGGCTTCTGAGCCGCCGCTGCAAGTAGTCAAGCCGTCGCTGGCTGTCGCGATCCTCGCAATGTTCCTGGACGCAGGCCCACCCGGCTTCAATCCGATTCCAAAATTCCAACCCTCGGCGGGTTGGACGAGGTGATCGCCATTCAGCGCGCCCCGGCAGACGACTTGGATCGACGGAACAGTCGAATGGGCTCATCGCGCAGGCCCTCCTAGGCGGTGGTCAGGCCGTTCCCCTCATCGTCCGACAATCCCAGGGCGCCTGGATGCTGCGCCGCCACCTCCGCATACACTTCGTCGAGCCAGCGCCCGGCGCACCCAAGCACTTCGCGGACGAGTGGCTCAGGTTGAGCCGTCCGTTTGATCGTCCATTGGCAGACATACTCCATCAAGGTCTCGCGGGAGTAGGTGTGGCTCCCAGAACCGGCGAGGGCGGAGAGTTCGGCCAGGCAGGTGCGCACGATCACATCCACCGTGTCACGGCCGTAGGAGGTTGCGGCTGTTACATACTGGACCGCCCGATTGATTTCGCTCTCGGTCATGGAAGCACCGGCCCGGCGGGATTGTACCATTGCCCGCCCTCCAGTCAACGCTCCCGAACTACGGACGGTTGTGGTACAAGGGAGTGCGTCTTGACGTTCGCCGCTTGGAGGAGGAGTCTCATGCCGTTGTCGCCCCGCCGCCGCCCAGCCCTTAAATCGTCCGCTCCCGCCCGGACCCGCTCGATACGAACCTATCCGGATCGGTGGGATTTGCGGGCGCTCCTAACGAATCCGACGCGCGATTTCGAACCGGCCATGAAAGGGCTTGAGACAGGCGTCTCACACTTTGAAGCCTGCCGCGACACACTCGGCACCGATCTGACTGCACAGACCCTGAACGAATTGCTCCAACAACAGGAGGAGATGGCGGTCGCCTCCTCCAAACTCGGTGCGCATGCCTATCTCTGGTACTCCGAAAACACGGCCAGCGGGAAGGCGCGTTCCCACAAAGCGCTGGTCGAGGAGCGGTTGACCGGGCTCCACAATCGGCTCCTGTTCTTTGACCTGTGGTGGCAATCGGTGCCGGGGAATCGCGCGCAGTCCTTGATGGCCGGAGCCCGGCGTTACCGCTATCACCTCGAAACGATCCGGCGGTTTACTCCCCATACCCTGACCGAGCCGGAAGAGAAAATCCTCAACGTCAAGAACACCACCGGGCGCACGGCCATCCAGACGCTCTATGATCTCGTGACCAACGGGCTCTCGTTCTCCTTGCGCATCAAGGGGAAGTCGCGCACGATGAATCGAGAGGAGCTGTCGTCCTATGTACGCCACCCCCAGGCCGGCCTGCGCGAGGCCGCATACCGCGAGCTCTACCGCGTGTTCGGCGCACACAAGGAGCTCCTGGGCGAGATGTACAAGGCCCTGGTGAACGACTGGAAAGCCGAACAGCTCGGGCTACGGCACTTTCCGACGCCGATCGGATCGCGCAACTTGCACAACGATATTCCCGATGACGCCGTGACGACGCTCTTGGACGTGTGCACGAAGAACGCCCCGGTGTTTCAGCGGTACTTCAAGCTCAAGGCGAAACTCTGCCGCATCCCGCGTATGAGCCGTTACCATATCTATTCGCCGTTTCGGGGCAAGGAAAAGGCGTTCCCCTATCAGGATGCGGTGCGCCTGGTCTTGGACGCCTATCGAGGGTTTTCCCCTCGCCTGGCCGATCTGGCCGAACAGGTCTTCTCTGAGAAGCACGTGCACGCACAGACCTATGCCGGCAAGATCGGCGGAGCCTACTGCTATAGCGTCGTGCCCGGGCTGACCCCCTACGTCCTCCTCAACTACACGGGGGAGGCCCGCGACATTGCCACCATGGCCCACGAACTCGGCCATGCCGTGCACGGCATGATGGCGGCGTCGCATCCCGTCTTTACGTTTCACTCGACACTGCCCTTGGCGGAAACCGCCTCAGTCTTCGGCGAACGCATTCTGTCCGATGCCCTCTTGTCACAGGAGCGCGATCCGAAAGTGAAGCAAGGCCTCCTGCTGGGACAGCTCGACGATATTTACGCCACGGTGATTCGGCAGGCCTACTTCGTGCAGTTCGAGCGGACGGCCCATGCAATGGTGGCGGAAGGGGCGACGGTGCAGGACCTGGCGTCGGAATACCAGCGTCTCCTCCGGATGCAGTTCGGCAAAGGGGTGGCGGTCTCCGATGAGTTCCAGTGGGAATGGATCACCATTCCGCACATCTATGCGACCCCCTTCTATTGTTATGCGTACAGCTTCGGGAATTTGCTCGTGCTGGCACTCTACGGAATGTACAAACAGCAGGGTGCCGCCTTCGTTCCGCGCTATCTCGACCTGCTCGCAATGGGGGGGTCGGAAAGTCCCGCCAAGATCTTGTCCACCGTCGGTGTTGACATGCGGTCGGCGGCTTTTTGGCAATCGGGGTTCGATATCATCCGCGAGATGGTCGATGAGCTGGAACGCATCGCTTGAAGAATAGATCGTAACGCATTGTTATTTCTGAACATAAATCTCGATTCACGCAACTCCAGTCGTTCGCTCAGTTCGCTCCTGCCGATCGCTTGACAGTCTCCGCAGTTGCCGCTACAATTAACATAGTTGATAACGGTTCTCATAATCGTTATACACCTTGAGCGACACCAGCGAGGGAAGTGGCCATGTACATCTGCCTCTGCAAGGGATTGACGGAAAGCGACGTGCAAGCGGCTGGCCGTGCGGGAATCGTCGCCAGTGCCGAGCTGATCGCGACCTTCGGTCTCAAAGACGGAGGCTGCTGCGGACGCTGCGCCAAGAACATCCATGAGCTCGTGGCGCTCGCCTCGGATCAGTTGACCCAGACCTAGCCGTCTCCCATCTTTCCCTCGCCTCCCCGATCCAGTCAGGCTACTCTCGCAATTGCTTTGAGCAACACGTGTCGTTGCGATCGGTACGTGCGAGATTGGGGCGACGACAGCACGAAAGTTTTGGTCAGCGCTCAGAGGACGCAGACGTCTCTTCCGTTAGTGGAACAATCCTGAAAGAAATTCGGCGGGCGATACTACGGGGTCGGCTTCTGGATCACCAATGAGGCCACCTCCGCAACACGTCGACCGAGGTCGCGCGCTGCGGCCAGCTCCTTGTCATCGATCCCGGGGCTGTCTCCTTCGGTCGTCGCCGAGGCGCCAAAGGCTCCCCCACCGCTCACGACAATCATCTGATTGCCCAGCATAGCGGCCAAGATGCTGAGCATCGTCAATTCTTTTCCGCTGGAGACTTGGCCCCCGGTCGTAAAGGTCGCTCCGACTTTGTTCTTGAGCTTGAGCTCCGGCCACACCCCGAACTTGAACTGCCAGTTGTCGATGAATGTTTTGACTTCGGCGGCCATATTCGACCAGTACACCGGGGAGCCGAGGACCAACGCATCCGCGCCGAAGAGCTCGTCGGCCGTGACCTGCTCTACCCGCCGCAACACCACCGTAGTTCCCGGCAGACTTTTCGCTCCCTCGACAACGCCCTGTGCCATTTTTTCCGTGTGACCGCTGCCGGAATGATAGGCCACCAGGACCGTCACGCCACGAGGGGCTTCCTGGGCCCAGGCGCACCCGATATGGAGGAGGAACAACAGGCTCAGGCAGGAGATTCTACGCATGGCCGACCGTCGCACAGGCGCCATACCAAGCATCTGACAACACCCGATCGACCACCGGCTAGTAGCGGATGGTTTCTTCGTCCAGATGTTCTTCGACCGAAACCTCGGTCAACGTGCCACGGTAGTCACACTTATGGCAGCGGATTCGCCACTCTTCAATCCACTTGTCCTGCACGTAGGATTGCCGACACTTCGGACAGACAAACACGCCTTTTTTGAAGAGCACCCGCCGCTTTTCCTTCATGCGACCCTCCCCGTCACAGGAGCAGGAGGATGGCATATCGCCGGGCGAGAAAGCAAGGCAACCGCCGTGCCGGCTTGACAGTCCGCCTGCCTGGCCCTACCCTCACAGAGAGATCGAGATATGCGGCGTCTATTTGCTTCTCTGCTTCCAATAGTCCGCTGGCTGGCCTTCACTGTGCTCTTGGGAACACTTCCCGTCTGGGCGCAACAGAACACTGACCTCCTGATTCCCATCAAGACCCCGCAGGGCTTCGTCATCCAAGCCGAGCTGGCCGACACCCCGCTCAAACGTGCCCGCGGGCTGATGTACCGCGAATCCTTGCCGGACGACCGCGGCATGCTGTTTATCTTCGGCGAGGCCCAGGCCTGGACGTTTTGGATGAAAAACACGAAGATCCCGCTCGACATCCTCTGGCTCAACGAACAGAAGCAGATCGTCCACATCGAATCCAACGTCCCCATCTGCACCCTCACCGGGGACGCCTGCCCGCAGTACCAATCCAACCAGCCTGCGATGTACGTGTTGGAGCTGCGTGGAGGGCGAGCCACGGCGTTGAAACTGACCCGTGGCACCAAATTGCAATTTTAGGCGGGCGGAGGCAGCCGTTTCCCCCACAGGTAATACTGGATGCGCGCGATGAGCGACCGTGTCTGGCTCGTCATTTTGGCCATCGACGCCTCGCGACTCAATTGTTCACGCGCCGCCGAGGCTGCTGCCTGGCGTCGCGCCACGACCTCGCTGATGCGCTCGACCAGCCCCTGATCCGATTGAACCACGTGAAGCAGGGCCGTTTTACCGATCACGATGACCTTCAAGGGGGTGGCCGCCGTCACCGTCGCCGCGCGCCGTTCCCCGGTCAACAGCGACAGCTCTCCGAAGAATTGTCCTTCCTGTACCGAGGAGAGCGTGGACCGGAGCCCCGCCTCCTCGAGGGAGACGTTGGCCGTCCCCTCCACGATGACATAGCACTCCTGCCCCTCGTCCCCCTGTCGAACGACACGCTCACCCGGCAGATAGTGTTCAATCCGGGACTCGCGGGCCAGGACCTCCAACTGTTTCGGAGCCAACTCGGCCAGAAAGTCGACGCCATACAGCAGCTGCATGATCCGGTCGCGATCCTCTCCGTCTTCTTGCGCCCCGGCCGCCGGTTTCGTGTGGATCACCCGCTGGGGGAAGGGGAATTCGATCTTATGGCGGGCGAACGCATTCCAGATGTAAGTCCGCACCATGCTGGCGATGATGGGCGCACGCGCAAAGTCACTAATGGGGAACTTGACCCTGTACAGAATGCCGGAGTCCTGGAACGCCACCACCTGCGCCAACGGCAGTGGCTCGGCCAGGACCCCGTCCACCGCACGAGCCGCCTCCTCCAGGACCCGGCAGACCTGCGCGGGCGGCGCCGCGTACGAGGCCTCCACCTCCACCACCGACAAATGCGTCGTCGTCGGTCGGCTAAAGTTCACGACCCCTTCACGAATGAGACCATCGTTCGGCAACGTGACCTGCGTGCGCTCCCGGGTCAGCATCGTGAGATGTTCCAGGCCGATTTCCGTCACGACGCCTTCATTGCCCGACGCCCTGATCCAATCTCCGGGTTTGACGGATTTTCCCAGTTCGATCCCTGCAAACAACCGCGTCAGTGTGTCTTTCAACGCGACACCCACGACGGCCGTCGCGATGGTCGGGAGGGCGACCAGCGCCACCACGTCGATATTGGCGACGACGCGCAAGATCACTAAGCCCGCCATGATCAACGCCGCTCCGAATAGGAGGGAGCGCACGAGATCTGGGATGGTTTGCCCCTGGCGCTCGATCAGATACTCCCCAACCACCAGGGCATCGATGGCCAGCAGAATGAACCAGGCCCCGCAGAAATATCCCGCTACCTCGATCCACAGGGCGGTGTCGGCGGAGAGCCCCGGGACGACCGACTGGGTGGCCAGCCCGGCCACCAGTAGCAGCGCTAGCGTCAAGCCGGCGGAAGCCACCGCGCCGGCGGGCAACGGCTGCTGACGTCGATAGCTCACGTACATGAGGGCCAGGAGCAGGACCCCGATGACAAGCGCCGCCGTCATGACCCCGCCGAGCGCCAAGCCCAGGTTCATCGCTGATTCCACGGGGTCATAGGTCAGGAAGCACGAGTGCGTGGCAGGACACGTTCACCGGCCCTGCCAAGTCCGTACACGGCGGGCAGAGATGACACCGTCGACTCGTTCGACGGCTTGCAGGACCCGGTGGAGATGGTCGGTATTCTTGATCTCAATGACGAAATCGAGCAGAGCTTTCCGGTCCTCGCGAGTGGTGATCTCCGCCCGGCTGATGTTGGCATTGCAGCCGGCAATCGAGGTGGAGACATTCGCCAGCACGCCCGTCTTGTCGACAGCCATGACGGAAATTTTCACATCATGGATGCCTTCTTCGGAATGATCCCATTCGACTTCGACCAGACGTTCCCGGTCGTAATCGAGCGCTTCGAGATTGGGGCACCCGACCGCGTGGATGGTCAGCCCTCGCCCCCGTGTGATGTACCCGAGGATCCGATCTCCAGGCACGGGATTGCAGCATCTCGACAGTTGCATCAAGAGATCCCGCGCCCCACGAACTTTGACCCCCTTCTCCTCGCTTTTGGAGGCGGCGGATTTTCCTGGGATCACGTCCAACGGCGAGGCCACCGCCTCTCCCTGCGGGAGCAACTTGCTGACCACCTGGGCGCTGGCCAACTTCCCATATCCCACCGCGGCGATGAGATCGTCGATGGCGTTATACCCCGAGGCCCGGGCGACCTGCAGCAGCCCATCCGACTTCAGCATCTGGGCGCTCGGAAGGTTGTGTTTGCGCAGTTCGACGTCGAGCAATCGCCGTCCGATTTCGACGCTGCGCTTTTCTTCTTCGAGCTTGATCCAGTGTTTGATCTTCGTTTTGGCGCGGGACGTGCGGACGAACTTCAGCCAATCTTTGTGCGGCGTCTGGGTGGGCGACGTCAGAATTTCGACGGCGTCGCCGCTCTGCATCACGTATTTCAACGGCACGATCTTGCCGTTGACTTTCGCCCCCACACACCGGTTGCCCACTTCCGTGTGAATGGAATAGGCAAAGTCCACCGGGGTCGAGCCGCGCGGCAATTCCTTGACCATGCCCTTCGGCGTAAAGACATAGACCACGTCATGGAACAGATCGAGCTTGACCGAATCCATGAATTGGCGATTGTCGGGGAGGTCCTGGTGGGACTCCACGAATTGATGGAGCCAGCTGAACACCTTGCCGTCGCGCTCGTCGATCGGTCCCTGTTCCTTGTATTTCCAATGCGCGGCAATACCCTGCTCCGCTACCCGATGCATCTCCTCCGTACGGATCTGAAACTCCACGTGCTCGCCCTTGGGCCCGACCACCGTCGTGTGTAAGGATTGATACAGGTTCGACTTGGGAATGGCGATATAGTCCTTGAAGCGGCCCGGCACCGGACGCCAGACGGAATGAATCAATCCCAAAATGGCGTAACAGTTCATCTTGGTGTCGGTCAGGATACGGATGCCGGTCAGGTCATACACCTCGTCGAACGAGATGTCCTGCTTCTGCATCTTTTGGTAGATCCCATAGAGGTGCTTGGGGCGCCCGTGCACATCCCCGGGCAGACTCACCTCGGCCAGCTCCTTGCGGACCATCGTGCAGACCTCGTCGATGTATTGACGGCGGTCCTCCTCCCGTTTGGAGATTTTTTGGACCAGCATCTCGTACACGTCCGGTTTCAGGTACTTGAGGCAGAGATCTTCGAGTTCATTTTTCATCCAGCCGATGCCGAGCCGATTAGCCAACGGCGCATAGATCTCCAGCGTCTCCTGCGCGACTTCCTGCCGCTTGGTGGGATGGTGATGCTGCAGCGTGCGCATGTTGTGCAGGCGGTCCGCCAGCTTGACCAGGACGACCCGAATGTCGTCGGCCATCGACAGCAACATCTTGCGGAAGTTTTCCGCCTGTTTCTCTTCGTGGTTCTTGAATTGGATCTTGCCGATCTTGGTCACCCCGTCGACCAAGTGGACGATTTCTTTCCCGAACTGGCGTTCGAGGTCTTGGTGGGTGGCGAGCGTATCTTCGAGCGTATCGTGCAGGAGGCCGGCGACGATCGCCCGCTCATCGCTGCGCAACATCGCCAAAATAGAGGCCACCGCCAGGGGGTGCTGGAGGTAGGGTTCCCCCGACTTCCTGACTTGGCCGGCATGCGCTTTCGCGGAATAGTCGTAGGCTCGGCGCACCAACTCGACGTCGGCTTCCGCCTGATAGCTCTTGAGTCGGGCGATCAGCCCCTCAATGTCCGTCACCGTGCTGTAGGGCATCGATCCTCACCCCGCGTCACTGGCGCGCACATCGCGAATGCGTAACTGGACCTGCTCCAATCCCTTCCATCGATTGACTTCGGGCACGAAGGCGAGGTCCACGGGGCCGCCTCCGAACAATCCTTCTTGCGTGAGCCCGCCCATCCGGAACCCGATACTGGGGAAAGGAAATGAATTCCCCTGCCGCACCGTCAGCTTCAGGTGATTGGTGCCCACCACCCGCGCGTCCAATACCTTCAGATTACGCACGGCCAACGTCGGCTCCGGATTCCCGGCCCCGAACGGATGCAGCGTGTCGAGCTCCCGAATGAGCCCAAGGTCGACATCTTTTAATTGTACCTCAGCATCGACCTGCAATGTGGGGTCCCGGTGCAGCGCTTCCTGGCGAGCGGCCGCCTCCTGAAACCGCTTGCGAAACGCCGGAAGTTGCGCCTCCCGGATGGTCAGGCCCGCCGCCGCCGGATGGCCTCCGAACGCGACGAGCAGGTTGCGGCACTCGGCCAACGCTTGATAGACGTCCAGCCCCGGAACGCTCCGGACCGATCCTTTGGCGATACCCTTGTCATCCACGCTCAACACCACGGCCGGCCGGTGGTATCGCTCAACCACGCGCGCCGCAACGATGCCGACCACGCCGAGATGCCAGCTGCGCGACCAGACCACCACCGCCGCCTGGTCCAACTCCCCGGCGCAGGTGGCTTCGAGGTCGCGCATCACGTCGTCCTCGATCCGTTGCCGCTCACGATTCAGCGTCTCCAAGCGATCCGCCAACGCCTGCGCCTCGCTCTCGTCTTGGGTGGTCAGGAGTTGCACTCCCAATAGGGCATGGTCCAAGCGCCCGGCGGCATTCAACCGCGGCACGAGTTTGAAGGCCAACATGCCAGTCGTACAGGGGCGATCGATCGCCGCGACGCGTTTGAGCGCGCTGATGCCAGGGCGCGACCCGGCGGTGATTCGCGCCAACCCATCCCGCACAAACAGACGATTCTCGTCGATGAGCGGGACGACATCCGCCACAGTGGCCAACGCCACCAGGTCGAGCTGCTCGGCCAATCGCTCGACATCGCCGCCGTAGCGCTGCAGATATGCGTGGCAGACTTTGTAGGCCAGTGCGCCGGAGCACAGCGACCGGAACGGGTAGCGAGCATCCTTACGATGCGGATTCATCACCGCGACCGCAGGCGGCATGGCGTCGTCGGTCTGATGGTGATCGGTGACGAGCACATCCATCCCCAGCGACGCGGCGAGGGCAATCTCTTGATGCGAGGTCGTCCCGCAATCGGAGGTGACGAGGAGCGACACCCCCTCTGTGTGTAGCCGCTCGACGGCTCCGGCGTTCAGGCCATACCCCTCCTGTAACCGTCGGGGAATGTAGGCGCAGGTCCTGAACCCTAGCGACCGAAAGACCGTGAGGTAGAGACTGGTGGCCGACATGCCGTCGACGTCGTAGTCACCGTAGAAGCAGACCAATTCCTCCTGGGCCCGCGCCCGATGCAGTCGATCGAGCGCCTGATCGATGTCTGGCAAGAGAAAGGGATCGTGCAGCCGGTCGGCATCGCGACGGAGCCACTGGCTGGCCTCCTGGGCGGAGGTGATACCGCGGGCCAGCAGCACCGAGGCGGTCACGGGGGATATGTTGAGGGCGTGCGCGAGATCGAGGCGATGATCCGAGCGAATCTCAGGGAAAATCCAGAGGCGCGGCCGCATAGTCCTATCCGGGCAATGACCGCAGGATAGCCCTCGCTTGAGGGCTGATGTGTCGCGGAGTCTAGCGGCCTCCCCAGACGTTGTCAAACGAACAGCGACAGCGCCGGCCTGCGCACGGATCCTCCGAGCGAGCCTGCACAGGAATTCGGCGGGAGAGTGGGACGGGAGAAAAAAGAAAGGGGGCGATTACTCGCCCCCCTTTTGCACGTAATTCTTCACGAACTCTTCGGCGTTCTTCTCGAGCACGTCGTCGATTTCATCGACGAGTTTGTCGATGTCTTCCTTGAGCTTCTTGCCGGTCTCGACGACCTTGGGATTCGCCTTGACCTCATCCTTGCTCTGCGGTTCCTTCTTGGTTTCCTGCCTCCGTTCCTGTTTCTCCATAGAGACACCTCCGTGTCACACGCGGCCTGGTGGAACGCGGGCCGCGGGGTGAATCTTCTATGGTCAGCTTACTCCCGCTTTTCTCAGGGCGTCAAGCTGTGTCGGAAAATCACACGATCAAGGACACAATCAGCAGCGCGACGATATTGATGACCTTGATCATCGGGTTGATAGCCGGCCCGGCCGTATCCTTATAGGGATCGCCGACGGTATCCCCCGTGACCGCCGCCTTGTGCGTCTCACTCCCCTTGAGCCCCTGCTCTTCGATGTACTTCTTGGCGTTGTCCCAGGCGCCGCCGCCGCTGGTCATGGAAATGGCCACGAACAGGCCCGTGACGATGCTGCCGACCAACACCCCGCCCAAGGCCTGGGGACCAAGTACCAACCCCACCACGATCGGTGAGGCCACCGGGATCAATCCCGGGATCATCATCTTCTGAATGGCCGCTTGGGTCACGATGTCCACGCAAGTCCCGTACTCCGGCTTCCCGGTGCCTTCCATGATGCCCTTGATGGTCCGAAACTGGCGGCGCACTTCCTCGACGATCAAGCCGCCGGCCTCTCCCACCGCCTTCAAGCAGAGCGCGCCAAAGAGGAACGGCAACATGCCGCCTAAGAACAACCCCACCAACACTTTGGGATCGGAGAGATCAAACGCGGAGGTTGAATTCGGACTAAGCGCCGCCACTTCGCGCGAGTACTCCGCAAAGAGCACCACCGCGGCCAACGCCGCCGACCCGATGGCATACCCTTTCGTGACCGCCTTCGTGGTATTGCCCACGGCATCCAGAGGATCGGTGATATTGCGCACTTCTTTCCCGAGGTGGGACATTTCGGCAATCCCGCCCGCGTTGTCCGTAATGGGCCCGAACGCATCGATGGCCACGACGATGCCCGCCATCGACAGCATGGACACCGCGGCGATAGCCACACCGTACAGTCCGCCGCCCGCCGCGCCACCGCAAATCCAGAAACTCATGAGAATCGCCGCCCCGATGACCAGCACCGGCCAGGCCGTCGACTGCATCCCTACCGCGAGACCCGCAATAATGTTTGTGGCGTGACCGGTCTCACTGGCCTTGGCAATCGCTTTCACCGGCGCGAAACTTTTCGACGTGTAGTAGTCGGTAATGAAGACCATGGCGAGCGTCACGACCAAGCCCAGCAGCGCCGCGATGTAGTAGTTGAGGCCGCTGACCCCGCCGATACCGCTCATGATCGCGTTGGTGATGGGGAAAAACGCCACCGCCGCCAACCCACCGGCCACGAACAGGCCCTTGTAGAGGGCCGGCATGATTTCGCCGCCCGGGCTGACCTTCACGAACAGAATACCTATGATGGTGGCAAAGATGGTCACGGCGCCCAGTGCCAACGGATAGAGAATCGCCGAATTCACGCCGGTTTGTCCTTTGAAGAGCGTGAACGCCAGCACCATGGCCGCGACGGTCGTCACGGCGTACGTTTCAAAGAGGTCGGCGGCCATGCCGGCGCAGTCACCGACGTTGTCACCCACGTTGTCCGCAATGACGGCCGGATTGCGCGGATCGTCCTCGGGGATGCCTGCCTCGACCTTGCCGACCAAGTCCGCGCCGACGTCCGCTGCCTTCGTATAGATACCGCCACCGACGCGCGCGAACACCGAAATGAGGCTGCCGCCGAACCCCAGGCTGAGGAGCGCATGAATGGCCTTTTCCTGGCCGGCGACCGATTGCGCGATCATATAGAAGCCGGTGATCGAGAGAAGACCGAGCCCGATTAAGAGCAGGCCCGTCACCGCCCCGCCACGAAACGCCACGGTGAGGGCGGCGTTCATCCCGTCGTGCGCCGCCTGGGCCGTCCGCACGTTTGCACGCACCGCGATGATCATTCCCACGTAGCCGGCGATCGAGGAGGCCCCGGCGCCGACCAGAAACCCAAGCGCTGTCAGGAGACCGAATTTTTCAGAGACGGCCCCGGCCAGCCAGAGCACAACAAACAACACTGCAGCGACCATCCCGACAGTCTTGTACTGCCGGTTCATGTATGCCCCGGCGCCCTCCTGAATGGCCTTGGCGATTTCTTGCATCCGCTGATTGCCCGCATTCAACTTGAACACCCACATGGCGAGATACAGCCCGTAGATGATGCCGGCCACGGCCGCGATCAGCGCAAACGTTACAATTGCTGAGTCACTCACTGTTCAGTCCTCCTGTTATTGGACCGGACCTTATGCGCCACCGCCAGAGTGCCGGCCGGCTCAACACAAGGCCCTGCCCTATTCCCACCACCACACGAACCTTGCGCGTGATGGCGCAAACCCGCCGATCTATGTCACACGATTCCCCGTGGTCACAACCCACCGAAAGCACGAAACGTTGAGCGCGGCGAAGAGAAAACCGCGGGTGGTGCTGGAGCGGATCGTCGTCCTAACTACCTGAAAATTCTGGCCATTTTATCTGGACGTAGCGGCAGGATCAAGGAGGAAATAAAGGTGGCACCATGGGGAGTCCGGCGCCCTGAGCACTCACTAGTAAATTGGATCCAGTGTGAATCCCGACAGTCGGAGCAACTTTAGGCAAGCCTCCCTGTAGCCCCCTGTTGTCGGAGACCAGCGATCAACAAGGTGATATCGTTCCCTTTCTGAAATCTCAACGACCCACCCAGCCCCGTCTTTGCCTCCAGTGGGTTCCCTGGCACCTGGAAGTTCCCAAAAATCTGCTTGCCGGAAAGAATCCTGTAACTCATCCCATGCGCTCAACCCAACCTCTCGTTCGCGGACATCCGCGACCTTGAACGTAATTTGGTCGGGCTCTACGTTGACCGATTTGGCCTCCACACGCTTGGCAACAAGCCTAATCTTCTCTCCTTCTTTCTCAATGCGAACAATGAGGCGATCATGCTGCGAACGATCCCAGACCATACGAATCTTGGCATTGTTGGGTAGCGGGATATCGAGCAGTGTTGGCTCGTCGGCGGCATCTAAGAGCCTTGAGTAGTGGTGCTGGTAGACAGCATCGCGCTGCTTGAGCGGCGAGAACTGCATGGGACGAAAGTAGAACTTTCGTGCCTTGTCATCATCGGCCGGAATAATAGTGGGGAGCTTCGGCACGGCACCGCCTTCCTCAAGCTCGAGAAGGTAATCCACCATTTTCTCGACGGCGCTGACTGTTAGCTTACGCGCGTAAATTTTCGGCATGACATTGTCAACGTATCCTTCCGCCACATGGGCGTTCGGTCTGAGGATTGATTCCCTAACATACTCGCGGATAGTCCGTGCATCACCTTTGTACTTAGCATCCTTTAAGCGCCTCGGTGCAAGACTTTGCATATTCAAGGGTGGACCTACGGTACCCCTCGCACCAGCAATTCCAGGAATGTCGTGACACACAACACATTGAGCTTTCTGAAATATTTCATCTACACGCTCATCACCTGTTGCAAGCACAGGCGGTGGTTCAGGCCAAGGATCTGGCAGCCTTGGGCTTATGAACCGCATCCATTCACTGGGGGTCATAAATTTCTTGAACGCACTCGAGATGACCTCTACACTCGGCGGGCGCTTGCCGTCATTAACGTACAGCCATGTCACGATCGCCACCATTTCATCGTGCTTAAGATCAATTGGAGATTGTGTAACCTCAGGCTCAGAACTTTCTCTTCCCTTGGACCCTGGTGCTCCATAGCCTGAAACGACATAACAACTGGGGCAGACAAGTGACTCCGTTATGTATTCAAGAGCACTTTCTGCAGTGCCAGAACCTGGATACGCCTCTTTGATGACCGTCTCGCGGCGTGTTGACTCTCCTCGGTGATAACGATGCTCTACCAAGCGCTGCCCTGCTCGATCCGTGATCCCGCCGAGATTGGGTCCAGCAAAAAAATGAGAATTGGTCTTTTGATCAAACGAATGGCATTGGGCGCACCGTCCTTGACCAACCCGAGGCAGTTGAGCTGAGTTCATTTTCCCTTCAAATATCAATGATTCACCATAAGCCACAAGTTGTGGCATCGACATGGATAACGCATCTACCTTAACGTCTCGGGCATAGGTAGGGACGGTTCCGAATGGGGTCAGTTGGAGGAGAGCGGACAAAACCATGCTCACTGGCCAAGCCCACATGAAGATTCGAGCGAAATAATACATCTCGTTACAGTTTCCCTAGTTTTCCAGCTGAACCCATAGGCCCAATTGGGGGCCACCCCGCACAACAAGAGGACGCGCGCAATCCTGAAAGACTCCCTTCAAAAGATTCAGAGTTTGCTAGGACCAAGGTTGACTTGCTATAGTCCCGCGGATCCTAGGGGATTGCAATGGAGAGTGACATGGGCATGGCGCCGGAATATATCGTGATCGATGGACAGACCTTCAGCAAAGCGAAGCTGTCGTTGGACAACCACGTCTACAAGAACTGCTCGATCGACGATTGCGACGTGCACTACAGTGGGGGACCGTTCGAACTGTTGGACACCCGCGTGACCAATTCGCGTCTGATTCTCAACCAACCGGCCAAACACGTGTACGCGGCGATTCAGATCTTCAAGATGAAGTCGCCAGGCTCGACCATCATCTCCGAGTAATCTATCTCCCGTGACGTCCGATAGGACGTGTGGTGGGAGGAGACCGGAGCGGCTATTTCACCACTGCGATGTTGTCGGATCGCTTCGCGATCGGGATCGGCTGAAATACCGGGTCCTGTGCCCCTTTCGGTGATTCGGCCTCGATGCGCTGGAGGAACGGCGCAGGCCCCGTGACAGGCGCATAGCTGAGGGTCGCCTCGACATCGAAGGTCTTCGTGTCTTGCGGCGTGGGAAAGCTGAAGGTTTCAACACGAACTTCGTCCGGCTTGAGGACGGTCTCCTCCAACACCTTCACGGCCTCAAAATCGAACACCGTCGGCTGGCCCTTCGCATCCTGATACCGGCGACCGTAGACCCGCTTCTCGTTGAACACCGTTTTCAGATTCTTGCCCTGCACGCTGAGATCCAGCACCACCGTCGCCCAACCGGGGTGCGTCGTGGGCAAGTTATGCGGCACCAGGCTCTGGACCTTCACCGTCACTTTAGTCTTGTCGCCTTGGATCTCGGTGGTCACATCGAGCTGCGCCGCCTCTTGGCGAAGTTTGCCGATACGGCCCGGGAAGGTATGGTTGGCCACTTTCCGTTTGGCTTCCCCGTTGGCAGACTCACCCGCCTGCTCAGGCATGTGACAGGTTTGGCATTCCTTTCCTGCCTTGATGGCCTTGCTGGTCTCCCACGAGCCAAGCAAGTCGTTCGTCTTGCCCAAATCCCCCGCGGTGGGAATCGTCAGATGGCAGTTGAGGCAGAGGGCCGACTTACGGAACAGCTCCGAATCCATCGATTGATGGGCGAGGTTCTGGGCGGCATTCTTGTAGGGACCGTACAGCGTCTTGCTGCCGATTTCGTACTTGGGTGTCGGCGGATGCGCCGTGCGATCGATTTCTTTGATGAGGTGGCATTGCGCACACCCCACGCCGTCCACAATCGGCTCACCGGACTGGACTTGTTTCACAAAGCCATCCGTCTGTTCCATGAATTCTTTGACGTGGGGGGCATGGCACTTGAGGCAGAGGGCCTTGTCCTTGCCACCCGAAAACCTCAAATACTCGTCAAACGCGGCGCGGAACGTCGGCGTGTGAATAGAACGGGAGAGCGGGGAAGTTTCCCATTCTTCAAACACACGTTCGTGGCAGCGTTTGCATTTGGCCGCTGCGGGGAACGCCTTTTCGAGGGTGAGGGGAGCCTTGCCGGCATCCTGCGCGTGCCCTCGACCCAACGCGGCACCGAATAGGCACAGGGCGCCCAGTGCGATCCCGATCACCACTTTGCCGACTGTCTTCACCTGCAGGCTCACAGAACCCCCTTTGGCCTCGTGCGGGTCAGATCCGGGCGGTCTCTTCACAGACCACTACAGAGCCTTCACCCGATAGGTCAATACACGTGGCTGCCCATATTCCTTGAGGATGGCGGCCGCATCCTGCCGCGCTTGATCGTTCGGGAGCGTTGCCAGATACTGATCCCGGAGCGCGGGGGATGGGGTGGGAATCAGTTGATAGGTGAGGATCGCTTCCACTGAGGCTGGCTCGCCGGGCGAGACGGCCGCCTTGAAGGGCACCCGGCGCGTCGTCCCGCCTTTGACGAACGGATCGGGAATCGGCCCTCGCATGAGCTGCTCATACGGCAGTCCGTACTTCTGCTCCTCGCGAGCCAGCACGTGGCCCTTCGCATCCTTGACGAGAATCTCCACGGCGAATTGCTTGAGGACGGGGTCGCCGTCGGGAAAACTGTGCGGCAGACTGCCGACCCGCACGAGCACGGTACCGTCGACTCCGCCTGATGCTTTGGCCGCCTCGATGTCGAGCCGCGGCATCCATTCAGCTTGAAGATTGCGATTTTTCAGCAAGGTGCCGGGAATCACCACTCCACGGAACCAATGGCGTCCAATGGAACGCGACAGGCTGCCCCGCTTGGAGGTCGAACTGCCGGTCGACGGCTCCATGTGGCAATCCTGGCAAATGGTCCCCTGCAGAATCTCCCCCGGCAGATCCCGCTTCGTGACGTCCTTGACCTTATCGAAGTGGCACGAGGCGCAGTAATTGACTCCGCGGAACAAATCCGACTGCGCGGCCGGATGGACGAGGTTTTCCTCCGGGTCGCTATAGGGTCCGTACATGGTCTGGCCCGGCTTGATCTTGAAGGTCGGCGGTGGACCACCGTTCTGATCAATCGAGTGAATGAGGTGGCAGGAGGCGCACCCGATGCCTTCGACCTCGGGCTTCCCAGCCAAGACTTGGGCCACGATCTTCTCGGCATGCTGCGGATATACAGTCGTTGAGGGCACGTGGCACGACAGACATTTGGCACGTTCATCCGGAGTTGGCTTGGTCTGCATCCAGACGCCCAGAACCGTCTTGAAGACGGGCGATTCCAGCGAAGTCCCGTGTAACAGCGCCGCATCGACCCGACCAAAGGTCTTGAGATCCGGCGTCTGCTCGCGTATCCCTCTCCATTCTTCGTAGTGCCGGTCGTGACACTGTCGACAATCTTCCGACCGGATAAAGACCTTTTCAATTTCGGCGGCCCAGTCGGACAGGCCGCCCGATGCCACGGGGCCGGCCGCTCCGCCGTCGGCCTTCTGCGCGTCCGCCCGATCCTGGAGGGAGAGCAGCACCACCCACAGCAGCCCTGCCAGAAGGCCCCCCAGCACTCCGATCCGTCTCATGGACATTCCGCGCATCATCGTGGGCCCGCCTAATCCTTCAAGATACGGACAAAATGAAAATTCACACCCCACCCGACGGGATCGCCGGGGTCAGCTGGTTCGTAGGTTCCCACGGTGAAGTTGGTCGTCTGCATCGCACGCTTCAAGGCACAGCCAAAATCTCGCAGGTTCTTGACGTCGACCTTGTCGATCTCTTTGACGACGGCGCTGACCTTGATGCCGGCGAGTTCGGCCGGAGTTCCCCCGATGACCTCGAACACGACGACGCCTTCGGCCTTCTGCAAGCCCAACTCCTTGCGAATGTCTTCGTCGACGGCGCCGACCACAATGCCAAACTGCTCGCCGAGCTTCGTAGATTCCTCGTCCTTGAGGTTACAATCCTTGAGGATGGCCTGCGCGTTCACGTAATCGGCCATCGCCAGCATGCCGCTGAGGGCCAGCCCGCCCACAGCCATAAAAAAAGCCCTGCCGGGAGGAAGGGCTTTGGTCTTCGTCCGTAGAGACAATTGGAACGCGCTCACGCCTCGTCTCGTTTCCTCAAGCAGGTGTGCGTCGGCCTCGTTAACTTTGACTCGCCACGTCAATGGCCAGCTGAAACCACGGGGCCACCGACTTCTGGCCGTTACGCTCTTTGTTCTCGCCGTTCCACACCGCGAACGACACCGTTTGGACGCGCCCTGGCACGAGCTTCGCTTCGTTTTCCGGATCGGCCGAGGCCAAGGGGCGGCGCATCACCACATGCCACACCCCGTCTTTCCAGCTCGCCTTGCCTTGAATTCGTCCTTGGCTCTGCTTGCTCGTCAAGGTGCTGAATCCGCCGCCGACCAAATCCTCCACGGAGGAGGCCCGGCGCGGGATCACCTCGAACCGTCGCACCTCGCCGCTGCCTTTGCCGCTCTCTGATTGCTTGGCGGCCCGACGATCGACGTCACTTTGCCAATCGGCCTTCCAATGCCAAATGTTGATGTAGTGATCCAGTTGCCCCATGCAAAAGAAGGCCGGGGCATCACCAAGGGGTAAGCCAATCGCCACGCCGTCCCGGAAGGTCCCGGGAGTGAGCCGGTCATTTTTCGTGTTGTCCTGCCATTCGAGCAAAAACGAGATGTCGGTCCCGTTATGGACCGACCTCACCGTGAGCGCTCTAGCCGTGGGATCTGGCCAGACCGGCCGGGTGATCACTTGTCCGCTCAAGGGGATGGTCAGCGGTGGCACTTTGGCCCAGGCCGCATCATCCGGAGCGGCAGGGATATCGCCCGGCATCCAGTGTGCCCGAATGACCAAGCCTTCGGAACTGACGAGGGGGATACCAAACCAACCAAGAAGGAGGGCGATCAGAAGACAACCGCCGAGCAGCACAGCCGGCACACGATGGAGAGCAACTTGCGTCATTCGTACCTTCGGCACCAGCGGGCAAGCGCGCTCTACCCCCCACGTGAGAACCACCCTGCGCCTGGCCAACGCGGGCACCGTCTTCAGACTACCATAATCGCACTCGCCGCACCCGATTCTCCCCGCGCTCGCAGACATACAGGTGTCCTTGCTGATCGAGCGCCAATCCCACCGGCGAATTGAGCACTGCCTCGGTGGCGACCAGGAATTCTCCGACCTTGGCCTGCAGCACGTCGTCTTTGGCGACGAACCGAGCGGCGCCGCAGCCGCCCATGTGTTTGTCTTCGTAGCCGCTGTCGCCGTTGCCGGCCGCGCTGGAGATCAGGCCGCTCGCAGCATCGACGCGGCGGACACGATGATTCATGGTATCCGAGACGAACAGGTTTCCTTGTGCGTCCACGGCGACGGCTTCCGGCGCGTGCAGCATCGCTTTCGTGGCCGCCTTCTGATCCCCATCCCAGCCGTAAAAGCAGGTCCCCGCCGCCGTGGAAATCACCCCCGTGTGCGGATCGATCCGGCGGACCCGGTTGCTGCCCTTATCGACCACCAGCACGTTGCCGCGGGGATCCACTGCGATGCCGACCAAATCGTACAAACGAGCTTCCTTCGCCAACTTTCCATCATCCAAATACAACGAGAGATCCAGCCCGCTGTCACAGGTGGGTTTGAGCCACTCATCCTCACCGGTAAAATCGATCCCGATTGCGTCACCGGACAATACGACCAGATTCTTGGCGACCAGCGGTTGCTCCCGCGCATCATCCTCGGGCGTCCACAATCCGGCGATCGTCTCCACGAGTCCCGTGCGAGGATCCCAGCGCCGCACCCGGTGGGCCTGCGTATCGGCGATGTAGAGGACATCCTGGGCGTCGAACGCAATGGCAGCCGGATAGGTCAGATTGACCTCGAGGGCCGGACCATCCCCATTGAACCCGAACTCGCCCGTCCCGACCACCGTCGTGATGACCCCTGTCTCGTGGTCGACTCGCCGGATGCGATTGCTGCCGGAATCGCAGATGTAGAGATGATTCTGTGAGTCGAAGGCGACGTCGAGCGGCAGATACAAACCCGCCTCGCCACAGGGGCCATCGTCGCCGCTATAGCAGGTTTCGCCGATCCCGGCGAAATTGTGGATGGTGCCTTCCGCCATATTGACCCGCCGAATGCGGTCGGACCCCGACTCGGCGATATAGAGCCACTTTTCTTCTTTGTCGAGCGCGACGTGGTGCGGGAGCGGAATCCCCGCCTTGACGGCGAGCTTCCCATCCCCCGTACTACGGGCCTTGCCGTTGCCCGCAAAGCGTTCGATACACCCGACCGGTAACGAAGTCGTCTGTGTCGTGATCATGCCCTTGTTGTCTCCGCCTGGAATTCGGTGGCGCCCACTTAGGCACGGGGGGCGGAGGGGGCCGCCGCCGACTGAACGTGTGTGACCGGTTGGGCCATCGGTGCCGCCTGCTCAGCCGGCAACGCCGGAGCAGCCGACGGCTGGGCCGCGGCCATCTGTTGCGCCTGGGCCTGCGCCTCGGCTTCGATGGCTTCGGCCTCGTGCACCGACTTCTTGAACCCCTTGATGGCCTTGCCCAATCCTTCACCCAGCTGCGGCAACTTTCCGGCGCCGAAGATGATCAACACGATCACAAGGATCAGAATCAGTTCTGTGAATCCGAGACTTCCAAACATAGCGGCGGTACTCCTTCTGTAGTGAGACGTTAGCTCGCACTGGTTTCACGAGCCCGCTTCGAAAACCGCTCTTTCAACCGCTTGCGCGCCTCTTCAGCCTGCTCGAACATCTTACACTTATCATACACGTTGATCAGATTATAGTGGGCCAGGGGCTCGTCAGGGTTTTGCTCGACCGCGCTCTCCATTACCTTGATGGCCAAATCGCTCTTGTTGTGCGCCAGCGCGACCTCCATCAACTTAAAACTCGACTCCAGGTGCTTCGGGTCTAACTCGAGCGTCCGCAGATAACACTGCATGGCCATCTCGATGGTGTTGTAATCGGACACCTGAGGGTTGTCGAGTTCGGCATAGACCCCCGCGAGGTTATACCAGGCAATCGGGTCCTCGGGCGTGATTTCGACCAACTTCTCGAAATGGTTCTTGGCTTCCAGGTACTGACGCCGATCCGCATACAAACGCCCCAGGTTGAACAACGCCAGGACGTCGCCGTTGAACACCTGCAACGCGGATTTGAATTGCGCTTCCGCGTCGTCCATCATGCCCTTGGTCGCGTAGATCGTGCCCAAATTCGAATAGTACATGGCGAGCGAACGGTTCATTTCGGTCCGCAGCGCTTCCGCCATCTCGATCGATTTCTTCACCTCGCTCAGCGCGTCATCCAAGCGACCTTTGCTGAAATACAGTTCGCCGAGCCGGCAGCGGGCCTGGAAGTCATCGGCTTCCGACGACAAGTGCTTCTCCAGTTCCGCGATTTCTTCGTCCGGAGAAAAGGGATGCTCGTTCGGATCGGCCACGGCTCCTGCAGATTCGACGTTCGGTGGGGTTGCGTGTGTGTCCATAAGAAGTTCCTACTCGTCACGTGAAGGTCTACGAATGCTCGCTCACAAATGTTCCAGATGATCCGACCAACGAGGCCGAACGTTCAGGCGCCAACGGAGCCAACCGCAATTTGTCGAGGCCAAGCAACAACAGGCCTAACACCACCATCAACGTGAGATGCGACAACTGCAGCGCGTACCCGGCGATAAACATGAGCCCCAGCCCGTAGCCCGCCAAGCGCCCCATGTTGACGAGCTTGATCACCGTGTACGACCAACAGAACAAGCCTGTGACATACAGCACAAACGGGAGGTAAAACGTGTAGCCCATCCCCATCTGAAATATCCAACTGATCCCCTCGCCCCCCTTGCGCACCCGATAGGCCACCTCTGGGTCGTAGAGCCCTAGGAAATAGTCCATGAAGAGGAGCGCGAGGAACACGCCCCCGCCGACGACCGAGAACCACAAGACCCGCCTGCGTTGCCGACGGTTCCTGCTCCAGAAGGCTTCCGCCCCGAAGGCCGCGAACGTCAGCACGCTCGCCAGCACCATGAGGGCCTCCCCCATACGATTGACTTCATGGGTGAGCGGCGGGGCTCCGGCGATCCCCAACACACCATACAGGGTGGACACGGTCTGATAATAGAGCCAGCTGCCGATGCCCACGTAGAACGCCAGCACGCAGGCTTTGTGCAGCCAGCCTTCGTGCGTTGACACGTAGTGCACCACGAGACAGCTCATGGCGAGAAAGGCCACCACATTGTACGCCACCGCACTGACCATGCCCAGATCCACCTGCAGCATCACCAACACGACATACGCCACCGTCATCAGCAGGAGCAGCGCAATGGCGGGCCAGAGGAGCCGCTCATTCAACCGGGTGGGATGACTCTTCACGGCCCGGAGGAGGAGCATCCCCAGGGACATGAATACGAGCAGCGCCACGACGTTGAGCAACATGAACCCGATTGACGACAGCCCCACAAAAAGCAGCCGAACCGATTCGTGCTCCTGCGCCACCTTGCTGAAGTGCATCCCCAACCGTGAGGTCAGCCGGTAGAGAATCAATTCGAGCAGCCCCGCCATCAACGTCAGCCGCACCGTGTATTCGAACAGCAGGCCATGCCCGTCGACGCGGCCGACCGTTCGCTCACTCTGAACTGGCTGGGACGTCATGGCCCTCCGTCAGGTGGTCACCGGCTGCGCCGTGGCCGCCTTCTCCCGTTCCCGTACGATGTAGAGCAGCCCGTCGGCCATCGAATAGTTATACGGCAACTCGCACACGACCTCGCTGACCTTCCCGTACACATGCTGATACAGTCGCTCGGCCTCTTCGGGCGTCATCCCTTCCTGCACTTCATAGAAAAACCCGAGGCTCAGGTCTTCCGAGGAGGGGCGCATAATCCGCCGAATGCCGTAGCCCCCCGGATCACTCATGATCGGCGCTTCTTTTTCGAGATCGAACAAACAGGGCTGGCAGGAGAAGCCCGGCGACCGGTTGAGCTTTTCGTTCTCCACGACGAAATTCATCGTCTCCAGAGCTTCCGCCTCCGTTTCGGTGGGGAATCCGACGATGATGTAACAATGGACGGCAATGCCCAGGTCGACACAGTCGTTGGAAATGCGCCGCACGCTCTCCTGCTTGATCCCCTTCTTCATGAAATCCATCATGCGCTGGTTGAAGGTCTCCAACCCGAAAACGATCTTCCGGCAGCCGGCATCCCGCATGAGTTCCAGCAATTCGCGGCCGAGGTTCTTTTCGAACCGCATTTCAGCCGTCCACTGCAGATTCAGGTTCCGCTCCAACATCCCCTGGCACAACCTCTTGGTGGGGGAAAGTGCCAGGCATTCATCGGTGAAGAAAAAGAAGGGCGTCTGATACTTGTCGCGGAGGAGCTCCAGCTCGTCGAGCGTCTTCCCGGGATCTTTCTGCCGGAAATTTTGGTGGTCGAGGGTCAACGCACAGAATGCGCAATCCTTGTAGTAACATCCGCGGGAAAATTGGACCGGCAAGACGGGCTTGGGCGACAGATAGCGGTCCAGCGGAAACCCATCATAGTTCGGCGGGGGGAGTTGCGCGATGTTTTCCGAGTAAAAGGGCTGATTGACGATGATCTTGCCGTTCTGCCGGTAGATCAGGTTCGGCACCTTGGTGAAATCTCGCTTGCCGCTCATCTGATTGACGAGCTCGAGCAGCGCCGTTTCCCCTTCGAACACGATGAAGTCATCCGTGATGTCGAAGAGACTGTGGCAGCGGCGCAGATTGTCCACCAATCGGGTGAAGATACTCCCCCCGATCGTCAAATGAATGTCCGGCCGAGCCTCCTTGATAAGCCGGCACAGCGTCAGGCCGGGGACCACCTGCGACGTCGCCGTAATCGAGACCCCGATCATGTCCGGATTGTCGGCCACGATGGACGGAAGGAATTGCTCGCGAAACAACTCAATGTAGGGGTTTTGCGACTCGTCGCGAATGACCTTCATCAGGTCCTTCGAGTTGTAGATCGAGACGGTGTTGAATTGGTTGTCGACCACGCTGAGACGGGTGGGGAAATAGATGCTGGAAATCATCTCCAGCCACTTGTCGATGAGGAACAGCGAGTCCCGGTACTGCTCGATGTCGTAGAAATCCTCCCCACGAAGCAAGTCTTTCGCCAGTTCGACTTTGTCGACCATGTAGGGAAAGCGCTCTAACGATTCGATCACTCGCGCGTAGTGCTCCTGACTCCCTGGCCCGGTCTCGCCCGTTCGCTGCCGCTCGAGTTCGCGAGCCTTGTCGCTCAACCGGTGATAAATCCGTTGCCCGTATTCCTGAGTCAGCAGTCCATCGAGCAACTCGATCCCAATGTCACGCTGCTTGACCGTGTGAATGCCGTTGGCGTTCAAAAAACCGGTCAGAGAGGGAATGCTCAAATACGGCTGCGAGGGATGCCACGTGGGAGGAAACAACAATGAAATCTTCATATCGGCTCAGTCCTTTGCAGGACGGTATAGGCCCCCAAAATTACACGAGAATAACGGATTTTTATACACCCCGATTTGACACAATTGCAACCCTGGAGGAAGCGCCCCAGCACGATCGACTCCGGAGAAAAAAGAAGAGCCCTAAGGGCCAACTGGTGACCCTTAGGGCTCTCTGTCGAACTCACCCGCTGGAGCCCCTTACGGGACCTCCGTCGGATGCACAAGTTACCTTACGGCAGCTTGATGGAGTACCAGGTCGAGATCGCCTTCATGCCGTTACGTTCAATGTTGGTCCCGTCCCACGCGGCAAACGCGATGGGTATCGTGGCCCCCGCCTTGAACTGCACGTCATTCGGATCCTGCGTCTCCAAGGTGCGCTTCACAACCACACGCCAGGTCGGGCCCGTGAAGCCGCCGCCCTTGACCGAACCAGCAGGCTCCCACACACCGTTCCCGATGACGTCCTGGTGCGCCTGCGTGGTCAGGGTGCTGAAGCCGTTCGCATTCAGGTCTTCAACCGAGCTCACGCGCAGTGTCGGATCGGACATGATATTGCCCGACCAGATACCAGGATTGAAGGGGCCAAGGCTCCGACCGATCCGATCCGGATAGGTCACACCGCCGGCCGGCTCTTCAAAGTAGTAGTCCCAGAAAATGCCGGGGTATTGATCGTCCACGTCCCACATCCCGGCACTGTCCTTACCAAGGTCCTTCTGCCACTCCGCATTCCAGCGCCAGATGTTCACCGTACCGCCGGATTGCCCCATACACTGGAACGGGGGTGCGCCCGCGGTATTCACCGGGAACTGAATCGCGGTCTGGTCACGGAAGTCCTGCGGACCGATGGTGGTGTCATTCTTGGTCTGATCGTTCCACTCGACGCGGAAACCAATGTCCTTGCCGTTGGTGACCGCCTTCACGAACACCGCTTTCACCGAGAAGTTCGGGTGCATCGGGGTCGTGATGGTCTGGCCGCTCAACGGAATGACCACGCCAGGAACGCCTTCCCACTGGGGATTGGCACCATCCATCGGGATGGGACCCTTAATGGCCTTCACTGGAATCGTGACTGGCTGGCTGACAGCCAGAGGAATCTGCCCGATCGTCAGCATCACGCCAACAAGTAGAGCAGAGACCAAAATGCCAAACACAAAGCGCTTGCTACGTGTCTGCATAAGGCTCATGAATATGCCCTCCTCTAAGAAAGTAAATGGGAACTGCAACAGCCTGAAAATCCACGCATAAGACCGCACGAAAATAAGTGCTGACGATTGCCTCCAGAGGAACGGGAGGCGGCGTCTACGCCGTACCGAACGGACCTTTCTCCTCCTTTTCCGCCTCCTTTTCCTTATCCAGGAATGAAGAGGCACCCACCTCGTTCAAGAGCATGCTCAATTCGTTGCCCTGGTCTTGAGCGCCGCACTCGTACGATTGACCTTCGGGTGAGCTGAAGGTGGCGGGACGGTAGTCGGTTTCCGAATAGGGCTGCGGCACCACATTCAAATAGACTGACTCGAAATCCATCCAGGACGCGCAAATATCCGCGATGTACCGGAAGAGGCCTGCGTCGGATTTCTTGGCCAGCATCTTGGCGAACAGTGGAACCCACCGCCCGATGTGATCCTTGACGAACTTGGTTTGCGCATCCACCACGATGGCCGTCTTCTCGGGCCCGTCATGGCAGAGCGCGTACGACTCCTTGTACGCCAGGAAGTGCATGAATTCGAGCTCGACGCTCAGATGATCGAGCCGCTCATGAATGTCTTTGGACAGTTCGACACCAAAGGCCTTATAGAAGCCGGCAATGTCGCCCATCGTATGGGATTGTGCAAAGACGTGATCGTTGCCGAAGAGAGTTTCGTAGGGGGGGCAGTCCAGGGTAATCACATTGCTGAAGACCCGACGATGCTCTGCTTGGAGGTCTTCCAGCTTCCAGTTCACGCACTCAGCCGCCACCCATCGTTCGATTTCAGCCAGATGCTCGCTGATCGCCTTCAATTTCTGCTTGGCCCTCTCGCCGCCTTTTCCGGCCAGCGCGGCCTCAAGCCCTTGAATCGCCACGCGGCCATCCTCGACGAACTCCCCGCACTGCAAGTAATCCAAGAATTCCTCATCCTCGGGGAAGAGCAAGCTCCAGGAAACCAGGAGATACAATTTGCTGCGGTTCAGCGCACGCTCCACCGCGGGCGAGTCTTTCATGGCCACGGGGGTGGGCATCACGGTCGGCGACACAGAGGTGACTGTTTGTTTCATCGTCATCTCACTTCCCTCCCTCGGTTCGACACTCGAGGTTCAGTAGGTCCATGATACAACGCCTTCGAGCGCACAAACCTTCGGCAAGGCGGACGTATATTAGGTAAAGGAAAAAACCAAGTCAAGCGCGTTCACTCCTCATCGTGACATTTTTCCACAGCGCCTCATCGCCCCCAAAATTATCTTGACTTCTTCTGCCAATTGCCTGCCCCGGTGCATTTCGGCCAACACGCCCGCTACGTTCCTCATCGAGGGGCCGTGGCCAGGACACGGATGGCCACCCGGTCATTGACGGAGTGACACACGTATTCGCAGACCCCACACCCCACGCATCGTTCCGCATCCAACTGCAGGCGCATCCCCGCGAAATCCATTGAGAGGGCTTCCACGGGACATTTGGATACACAGGCGTGGCACCCCTGCCCTGCCGTACAAAACCGTTCGGAAATGACCGCCTCCCCCATCTTGACTCGCTCAGGTCCGTCGGGCGCGATTAATGCTTCCGTTGCACAGGCGGCGATGCAGGGGAGATCGGTACAGAGGTAGCACGGCGCTTGGTCGGCAAAGATCACCGGACTGCCATCCACCCTAGAGAATCCAATGCTGTCGTGGGGGCAGGCTTTCGCGCAATCCTGGCAGCGGGTACATCGGTCGAGGAAGAGCGCCTCATCCACGGCGCCAGGGGGGCGCAGGAAGTCGGTGCGGGGACGCTCGGGCGTCGACTCTGGAGCGGATGGCGCCTCGGCATGCTTATGGAACTCATAGGCCGCACGCGCCACCGAGGTGACGGAATCACGGAAGAACTGGCGACGCCCATATTCCTCTTCGGCCGCCATCCTGACCTACCTTCCGACTACATCACTCCGTCGGCCCGCAGCTTATACACTTCCACGCAACGGTCGCAGGCGCCGTAATCGACGTCCCACCCCGGGTGGTTTTCACGAATGAAGTCCAGGACGTACTCTTCCACCTTCTTGTCCAACTCCTCAACCCACGAATAGGTCGGGAACCGGCACAGGGGGCAGGGAAACCCCGGCATCAACATGATCTTGGTCTGTGCCTCTGGCACTTCCCCGCCCTCGACGTCGACGGCGCGATCCAGCACGCGAAGCGTATCCGAGGCCATTTCGACGAGTTCGGAGTGCGTGAAGCTTTCCGTCTGCCATAAACCTTCAAACCCCGACTTGAGCTGTTGCGGAGGAATCTTACGGTACCAGGAGCGGAATTCCTTGAATCGGTCTTCCTTGCTCAGCATGGACTCCTTGCCGAGCCGGATCAACCGGCTGTCGACCGACAAGGACCAGAGCACCCGGTACCGATGCAGAATCAGCGTTTCCTCGCCGGGGTTCTGCCCGACCTTCGTGTCGGCGTCGTAGCCGAACATCGGGTCCAGCATGTCCTGGATGTGCATGAGTTCGTGGCGGCAGTAGCGGGACAGTGCGGGATCGTAGAATCGCCGCGGGATGAGCTTGATCCCGACACCTTTCAGGCCTTGGGCCTCAAATTGCTTGGCGAGGTCGTGTTCGACGGCCCCCCACTTGCGCAAAATGTCGACCCCTTCCTGATCCTCCTTGAGCACGCCCTTAATGAGGACGATCCCGACTTTTTGCTTGAGCGTCGGGTATTCGTCGAAGGCCCCGCGGATGATGTCCGAGAAGCCCCAGGTCCCGAAGAGGTACTGGTAGAGTTTCTTGAACTCCGGCTCCCGGTCGTCCAGGGTGAACTTCTCGTAGATCGGGTCCGCGAGCTCATGGAACTCCTTGTAGTAGGTGGGGTCCCCTTCCCGCTCGGTCTTCTCAACGAAGGAGTCGATGACTTCCTGAAGCAATGCCGGTTGGAATCGAATGTCCATGAATGACCTCGGAAGACAGCCCTGACAACGTGCGGGTCTCGACCAGGAAACGCGGGCAATCCCACCGTCCCTCGCCTTGACTTGTTTTCCAGCGGTTCCCTATGATCTAGTCCATCAGAGGAACATGGGATTATAACGAGCGCCTTTTCGAGATTGCAAACCCTGTTGTCGCCCGACCGACATCGATTCTAGATCACGCACCACCCAGACTAAGGACACGAGGTTATGAACGACCGTACCTCCAGCATGCCGCCTGCAGCCCCTGTGGGTGTGGCGCCACCGCCGATGGCGCCCGCCGAACCCGTGAATCTGCTCGACTATTGGAAAGCCGGCGCCCGGGAGATCCGCACGTTCCGCGGACACACCCACGGCATTTGGACGGTGGCCTTCTCGCCGGACGGCGAAACTTTGGCAAGCGCCGGTGTGGACCGGCTCGTCCGGATTTGGGACATCGAAACGGGCCGTCTGTTGCGGTCACTTCGCGGCCATACCCAAGACATCCGGGTGGCTGTCTACACCCCGGACGGAGAAGCCTTGGCCACCGGGAGCGATGATCGAACCATTCGTCTCTGGAATCCGAAAACCGGAGAAGCGAAGAAACTGCTCTTCACGCGGTACGATCACAATGTCGTGAGCCTCTCCATGTCCCCGGACGGCTTGATGATGGCCCGCGGCGCCTACAACAAGGACATCAAGATCTGGGAAGTGACCACCGGCACCGAGTTGATGACCCTCCTCGGCAAGGATCAATACGATCACCATTGGTCCGTGTGCGTCGCCTTTTCGCCCGACGGGATTCACCTTGCCAGCGGGAACGACATCGGCAAGGTCAAACTGTGGGAAGTGCTGCCCAACGGCGAGGAGCGCCTGGAGGTCAACGGCCACTGGCGCGAGGACGAAGAGGATTCCACGGATACGCGCGGCTATTTCATCGACGACGACGGTGGCTTTCAAAAGGCGATGGACTATTGGGTCGGCGCCATGGTTTTTACGCCGGACGGCAAATACCTCATCACCGGCAGCCGTGATGCGTCCATCAAGTTTTTCGAGGTGCCGACCCTGACGGAAGTCCGAACACTCAAGGGCCACTCGGCGTGGGTGCGCTCGCTCGCCATTTCGCCGGACGGCCGTGTGCTCGTCAGTGCCGGTGACGACAGTACGATCAAACTCTGGGACGTCGAATCTGGCCGCCACTTCAAAACATTGAAGGGCCATGCGGGACCAATCCGCTGCGTGGTGTTCTCGCGCGACGGCCAGCAGTTGGCGACGGCGAGCTGGGATCGGACCGTCAAGCTCTGGTCCGGCGGCCAGGAAGAAGAATAACTCGGCGTGACTCGCCCAACGTGTGAGGAATTTCAATCAGCCATCGGCTGGTGATCCTCGCCTCTGGGCTCGTGCTATTCCTCCTCGCTGTCACCCGCGCTGGTGGTGAGGCCATAGCGCTTGCACTTTTCCCAGAGGCCCTTCCGGGAGAGACCGAGAATCTTCGCCGCCATCGATTTGCTGCCGCCGGCCCGCTCCAGCACCGACACAATGTAGTCCCGCTCGAATCGTTCGCGGGCCATCGCGAGGGAATCACTCGCCTCTTTTCGGTCGATCCGGCCCGCCAATCCTTCGCTACAGAACCCGCAAGCGTCTTGGGGAGCCCCGCCAAGGAACGGGCAGGTGGCATAGCCACAGAGATCCCAACATTGTAGCTCTTCGTGCTCACGGCCCAAGGTCACCGCCCGCTCCACCATGTTTTCTAATTCGCGGACGTTTCCAGGGAAGGAGTACCGCAGCAAGACCTCCCGCGCCTGACCCGAGAACCCCTTCACGGCCTTCTTCGCGCGCGAGGCTCGCGTTTCCAGCACGTGTTCCGCAATGACCATCACGTCCTCGCGGCGTTCCCGCAGCGGCGGCAAGATCACCGGCACCACGTTGAGGCGGTAGTAGAGGTCTTCGCGAAACCGCCCCTGCGCCACCTCTTTCTTCAGGTCCTTCTGCGTGGCGCAGATCACGCGCACGTCCGTATCAATCGTTTCGTTGCCACCCACGCGCTCGAACTGCCGTTCCTGGAGCACACGCAGGAGCTTGACCTGGACGACCGGTGAAATTTCACCGATTTCATCCAGAAAGAGCGTGCCCCGGTGCGCCAATTCGAAACGCCCTTTGCGCTGCTTGAGCGCGCCGGTAAAGGCGCCCTTTTCATGACCGAATAACTCGGCCTCCAAGAGCGTCTCGGGCAACGCGGCGCAACTGACCTTGATAAACGCCTGATCTTTGCGTGGGCTGTGATGGTGAATCGCGTTGGCGACCAACTCTTTCCCCGTGCCGCTTTCGCCCACGACCAAAATCGTCGAGTCGGACCCGGCTACAAGCTTCACCTTGTCGAGCACGGCGCGCATCCGCTCGTTGCGGCCGAGAATGCCTTGAAAGTTGAACTTTCCTTCCAATTGTTGGCGAAGCTGCTGGTTCTCGTGCTTGAGGGCCTGCACCTTGGAGAGCCGCTCGACCGTCAACAGCAGCTCATCCATCTGGAACGGTTTGGTGACGTAGTCAAACGCGCCCCGCTTCATGGCCCGGACGGCGGTCTCGACGGATCCATGCGCGGTGATCATGATGACCTCCGTGCGCGGCGCCTGCTCTTTGCACACCTCAAGCAGCGCGAGCCCGTCCAACCCCGGCATCTGAAGATCAGTGATGAGGATGTCGAACGGGTGCTTGAGGAGCAGCTCTTTGCCTTCGGTCCCGGTTGAGGCCGCTTGAACCTCGTAGCCGGTCGCCTTGAGCGCATCCAGCATGGAGAGCCGCATCAGCGGCTCATCATCGACCAGCAGAATGGAGGTGGCCGTCATGAGGTGTGTTCAACCGGCGCGACTTCCCGCATGAGCGGGAGACAGAGCGTGAAGGTTGACCCCCTGCCCACTTCGCTATCCACCAAGATCCGCCCGCCATGGCGCTCCACGATGCCCAGGCTGACGGACAATCCGAGGCCGGTCCCTTCGCCGGTTCCTTTCGTGGTGAAGAAAGGATCGAAGATGCGGGGCAGCACGTGCGGCGGGATCCCACAGCCCGAATCGCGCACTTCGACGAGGCAGACCCCTTCGGTCACTTTCGTCGAGATCGTCACCGTGCCGCCGGAACGAATCGCTTGGACGGCGTTGAGCACCAAATTCATTAGCACTTGCTCGATCATATGCCGATCGATCATCACGGGCGGCAGATCGCGACCGAATTGTGTGTCCAACGTGATGTGATTGCCGACAAAGATGTGGTTCGTGAGCACCAAGACGCGGTCGACGACGCTGTTGATGTCCGTGGAGGCCAATTCCGGTTGATGCTGCTGGGAGAAATCGAGCAGTTGCCGGACGATTTTCTGCACGCGCCGCAGGCCGTCTTCGATGGCCGACAGGTATTCCTCCTGCCTGGCGGGGGGCAGCAAACCCTTTCGGAGGTTGTAGAGGCAATTCAAAATGCCGCCGAGGGGATTGTTGATCTCATGGGCGACCCCGGCCGCGAGTTTTCCGACCGACGCCAATTTCTCCGAACTCCGGATGTACTGCTCAAACCGCTTCGTGTCGGTCATGTCACGGGCAATCCCCAACACACCGGTGATCCGGCCGTCCGAATTGCAGAGCGGCGACACGCTGACCATCACCGTCCTCGGCTCACCGGCCTTGCTGACCACTTCGACCTCATAGACTTGTTTGGCGCCGATATCCAGCGTGCTCTTCAGTCGGCGACCGCGATGCCGCTTGGACAACAGCGACAGGTAGGGGCGCCCGAGCAGGTCCTCCTTGTTGTACCCCCACGCCTCCACCTTGCCGTTCACGTAGGTAAAGTGTTGCTCGGTATCCAACGTATAGATAACGTCGTTGGCGTTCTCGAGGAGATTCTCCAAATACTGTTTGGTACTCTCGATCTCCCGCGTGCGCTCCTGGACCTTCAATTCCAGTTCGTCGCGGTGCATTTGCAGCGCGCGCTCCAAACGCTTGCGGTCCGTAATGTCCCGGATTTGCACCATGACCGAGGGACGCTCCCCGGCTTCGACGCGGATGAGGTCGATTTCTGCGTGTACGTCTCGCCCGATCCGCGACAAAATGACCATTTCCTGCGTCGGCACGCGCCGCTCGCCCTGCACGATTTTCCCGATCCGATACACCAGGTCGTCGTGATACGCCGGCGGCACCATGTCGAGAATGCGGCGGCCAAGCACGTCTTCTTCCGCGTAGCCCAGCACCTGTTCTTCCCGCTTGTTGACGGCAACAATGGTCCCCGCGTGATCGACCATGAAGACGGCGTCCGCGACCAGGTCAAACAACGCCTTGTAACGCGCCTGGGAGGTCGATAACTCTTTGGTTCGCTCCGCCACCTCCTGTTCGAGTTGCGACGTGTATCGCTGAACCTTCTGCTCGAGCTGCCGCCGTTCCGTGATGTCGCGGACGAACGAACGGGAGTACACCAGCCCGCCCCCCTCCGGATCGAACAGCGCCGTTGTGTGCACCTCGACGTCGATCGCTTGGCCGGACTTGGACAAAAAGACGGTCTGAATGCTGCTCCGCCCCTTGGCCACCAAGTGCTCCAACGACGCCAAGATCTCCGGCTCGCGCCCCTTGGGCACGATGTCCCACACGTGCATGGCCAGCATTTCCTCGAGGGTATAGCCGAGCTTGTCGATTTCGGTCTTGTTCACATGGACGAACCGGCCGGCCTTATCCACCTGATGAATCATTTCGGGCGAGTTCTCGATCAGATCCCGATAGCGGGCCTCGAGCCGACGAATCTCGCCCATGTTCTGCTCCAGCCGGCCGAATGAATCGCGCAGGTTGGCCGCCATGGCGTTGAAGGACCCGGCCAGATCTTCGAGTTCGTCACCGGTCCTGACGGACAGTTGATGATCGAGCTGCCCGCTTCCGATGCGCTGCGCGCCCTCGCGCAGCGTGTGGAGCGGCTTGGTGATCCGGCGCGCCACGACCACACCCGTGCCCCATAACACCCCGAACACGCCTAGGCCGTACAGAGCCACTTTCCACAACAGCTTGTTGAGGGACGCGTAGGTCTCCTCGGGATCCTGCCGCACAAATGTCACCCATCGCCGCCCGCCCAGACTCCCCGGCACCAAATCGTCGCCCAACCGCACGGGCGCAAACCCCACCAATCCGTTGCGCCCACCGTGCGAATCGTTCTCAGTCTCAGTCCAGCCGGCCTGCCCGGCTCCGATCGCGTGGACCAAGTCCGGCTTCATCACGTGTTCTTCGAGTGCCAGCACGGGACAGATGAGCGGCGTGCCGTCCGCCCCCATCAGCATGGCATGGCCCGTGTTGCCCACGATGCTTTCCGAAATCGCGTGGAACAGACTGTCCCGCCGGAGCAGGATCGTCACAGTGCCGATGAAGTCCTTACGCGTGTCATCCAGAATCGGCACCGACACGTTCACGACGTGCGTGCCGAACGCGGGATCGAAGTACAAATCGCCCACGTACACGCGGTTGCGGCCGTCCTTCTTGACCGCCTGCCACCACCCGGCGGTCCCATAATAGTATTCGACCTGCGGAATTGAGCTGACGACGAGCGCCCCCCGGTCATCCGTCACGAAAATCCCGACGTAGTCGGCCTTCCGGATGTCGTGCCAGCGAATCAGGTAATTGGTGACGATGCGGTTGATAAAGATGGGGAATTCGTTCCCCTTCACGCCGCTTTTCCATCGCTGCTGCCAGTCTTTGATGATCGTTTGGATCTGTTCCGCGCTTTTCCCTTCGTAGCTCCGATTGGCCTCCACCACGGAGGTCCGCACGAAGGGGACCGTGGCTAACTGCTGGGCTTCGTTCATGACGCGCGTGACTTGGGCCTCCACGCGGCGCGCCACCTCCAGGGACAGTTCCTTGAAATTGCTGCCGATCAGCTCACGAAGTGCGCGGCGTTCTTCCAGATAGGTCAGGACCAGGGAGAGACAGAGCGGAAGGAGGCCGACCATCACGATGGCCGCGATGATCTTCCGCTGGAGACTATGGGACCGGCTCCAGACTTTCATGCACCAACCCATGAATGACGCGCGCGCCCCGGCGCCGCGGCGGCGGCCGGAGCCCCGCCGTAACGCTAGGCCCGCTTCGTCAGTTGACCCGCGCCCCCGGGCCACACCACCAGCAACGCGCTCGCCACGAACACCGACGAGTAGGTCCCAAAGATGACGCCCCACAGCAGCGCCAAGGAAAAATCGTGGAGCACCTCCCCTCCCGCAAAGGTGAGGGGGATGAGCACGAGCACCACCGTGAGGCTGGTGACGATCGTGCGGCTCAACACCTGGTTGATGGCCCCATTGATAACCTGCTCCATCGGCTCCCGCCGGCGGCTGCGCAGGTTCTCTCGAATCCGGTCGAAGACCACGACCGTATCCGTGAGCGAATACCCCGCGAGCGTCAACAGCGCGGTCACGACCAACAGGGTAATCTCCTTGTTCAAGAGGAAGAACGCACCGAGCACGGCCAAAACGTCGTGAAACGTCGCGATCGCCGCCGCCACGCCGAAGACGAACCGGAACCGCAGCGCGATGTAGATGATGATCCCCGCGAAGGAGATGAGGATGGCAATCAACGCGTCCTGCTGGAGTTTATGCCCGATCGTGGGCCCGATTTCGGTCGACGACTCGACCACAAACTTGTTGTCCGGATACTCCTTCGAGAACTGCCGCACCAACCGCTCGGCGACCTTTTCTTCGATGGTGGTGGACGCCTTCACGCGGATCAGCAGCTTGTTTTCCGAGACAAACTCTTGGAGTTCCGCGTTGCCCAGACCGTTCGCCTCAAGCATTGTACGGACCGACTCGATGGCGATCGGCTTTTCGAACTTCAGCTGCACCGCCGTGCCGCCGGCGAAGTCGATGCCGAGATTCGCCTGCCCACGGGCGATCTGAATGAGGGCGATGATCCCCATCAGCACCAGCATGCCGGAAAACGCGAAGGCAATCGTTCGCTTGCCCATGAAGTCGATGTTCGTCTTACCCAGAATTTCAAACATGCCGCTCCTCGTGCGCCGTGCGCACACCCCGCTCCGTTAAATGCTCAGCTGCTCGACTTTGGCCTTGCGGTTCATGATGTCGAACACCACCTTGGTCCCGACCAAGGCCGTAAACAAATTAATGATGATCCCGATGCAGAGCGTCACGGCAAATCCCTTGATCGGCCCGGTGCCGAAGAGAAACAGGGCGAATCCGGTGATCAAGGTCGTCACGTGCGAGTCGACGATAGTCAGCAATGCCTTATCATACCCACCGTCGACGGCCAGTCGCACTGGTTTTCCCAGCCGCAGCTCCTCCCGAATGCGCTCAAAAATCAACACGTTGGAATCGACTCCCATCCCGATCGTCAAGATGATGCCCGCGATGCCGGGAAGCGTCAGCGTCGCGTTCATGGCTGAGAGCGCTCCGATCATCGCAATAAGATTGAGCGCCAGGGCAAAATCCGCGATGACCCCTGACAACCGATAGTAGATCGCCATGAACAGCACAACGAGCAGGCCCGCGAAGATCGTCGACTTTACGCCCTTCTCGATGGAGTCCTGACCAAGCGAGGGACCGACCGTGAGATCCTGGATAATCTTGAGCGGCGCCGGCAACGCGCCGGCACGCAGGACGATCGCGAGGTCGTTGGCCTCTTGCGTGGAAAAGGTGCCGGTGATCTGGGCGCGCCCGCCAGTGATTTTTTCCTGGATGACCGGTGCGCTGTAGACTGTGCTGTCGAGCACCACGGCCATGCGCTTTTTCACGTTTTCGGCCGTGATGCGTTCGAACTCCCGCCCCCCCTTCGAGTCAAAGGTGATCGAGACATAGGGATCGTTGAACTGGCCGATCGCCACGCGCGCGTCGCTCAATACGTCACCCGTGAGCATCACACGCTTCTTCACAAGAAATGGGATGCGGTATTCCCGTCCGCCCTCTTTATCGACCACCCGTTCGAACAGGATTTCATCGCCCTCGGGTAGCTTGTCCTTGACCTTGGCAACGACCTCGTCTTCCTTCCCCTTCTCGACCCGGGCTGGAAGATCGAGCGCCGCCTTCGCACCGTCATCCAACATCTTAAATTCGAGAATGGCTGTTTCCTTGATGAGGTCCTTGGCGCGCTTCGGATCCTTGATGCCCGGCAATTGCACCACAATCTGTTTCAACCCTTGGCGCTGAATGATCGGCTCCGCCACGCCGAACTGGTCGACTCGATTCCGGATCGTCTCCAGCGCCTGATTGATCGCCGTATCCTTGATACGCTTGATTTCAACCTCACGCAGATTCCACAAAATCGTCGTGGAGGCGTCCTTGGTGTCGGCTTCCACGAACCCCTGGAATTCATCCAGCAACTTTTGCACCGGCGCCTTGCCGTCCGCGTTCTTGAGTGCAATCGTGATCTGTGTCGGACCCGTCCGCTTCACCGACTCCACGGCAATTTGCTTGTCCGCGAGAACGTCTTGGAGCGAGGTAACCGAACGGTCAACGGCGATTTCCACCGCGCGATCCTCTTCCACTTCCAACACCAAGTGGATACCGCCCTGCAGGTCCAGCCCCAGGCTCACTCCCTTGCTGGGGAGGAACTTTTTCAACCAGGGAGGCAAACCGCCGTACAGGGACGGGTACGAAGGGAGAAAACAGATCGCTGACACCAGGACCACAGCCCCCAACAAGACCAATCGACCACCGACTTTCTTCATGCCGTCCTCATCTCCACGCGCACCGCCAACTGCCGCTTCCAGCTTCGTTTGTCCGCCCTCACACCTGCCGTCTCATGCTTCGCACCAGACGCCTGTGATGATCAGTCGTCGTCTTCCGTACGAATCCGCGCGATATGCTCCCGTTGAATCTTGATTTTCGTATTGTCCGCAATCTGCAGGGTGACGGTCTGTTTCCCCATATTGGCGACCGTCCCCCAAATCCCTGACGCCGTCACCACCTTGTCGCCTTTTTTCAAGGTGTCCATCATCTGCCGAAGTTCTTTCTGTTTCTTCTGCTGCGGCAAAATGAGCAGAAAGTAGAAGATGGCAAAGATCAACAGGAAGGGAACCAACGACAGAATGAGATTGGGGGAGCCTTGTCCCCCTCCTGCGGTTTGCGCCCACGCCACCGACGCCAGCCCCATCATGCGCACCCCCCACGACCAGTCGCCGATGCCATCGAGTCCTCCCCCATTCCCCCGTCCTCCGCCTCCCGCAGATCCTGGCCGGCTCGAAGCCGCCAGAATTCGCGCCGGAACGCCTCAAACCGATCCTCCATGATCGCTGCGCGAATGTCCCGCATGAGCGTCGCGAAGTACGCCAGGTTGTGCAAGGTATTCAACCGCAGCCCCAACATTTCCTTGGCCTGATACAGATGATGCAAATAGGCCCTGGAATAGGTGGCGCAGACGCTGCAGGGACAGCGTGGATCGATCGGGCGAGGATCCTTTGCATACTGCGCCTGCTTGATCATCACGCGGCCTTCGTTGGTAAACAGCCAGCCCGTGCGGCCGTGGCGCGTCGGCACGACGCAGTCGAACAGATCGATTCCGCGCGCCACCCCCTCAACCAGATCTTCAGGCATGCCCACGCCCATCAGATACCGAGGCTTTTCGACCGGAAGCTCGGGGACGGTCACGTCGAGCATCGCATACATCGCCGACTTCTCTTCTCCCACGGAGAGCCCGCCAATGGCATAGCCATCGAACGGAATGGACACCAAATCGCGTGCGGCTTGGCGGCGTAAATCCGGTTCAAGCCCGCCCTGGACGATCCCGTACAAGGCCTGATCCTCACGATGATGGGCGTCGAGGCAGCGGCGCGCCCATTGCGCCGTTCGTGTGACGGCCTCCTCGACCTGCGCGCGCAGGGTGGGCAGCGCCACACATTCGTCGAACGCCATAATGATATCGGCCCCCAATCCCGCCTGGATCTCGATGGCTCGCTCGGGCGTAATGTGATGGAGGCTGCCGTCCAGATGGGATTGAAACGTCACCCCGTCGTCCGTCACTTTACGGAGCTTCGCCAAACTGAAGACCTGAAATCCCCCGCTATCGGTCAAGATGGCTCCCGGCCAAGACGCAAACGCGTGGACCCCGCCCATGTCACGAACCAAGGGTACGCCAGGGCGAAGGTAGAGATGGTAGGCATTGTTCAGGATGAGACCGAACCCCAACTCGCGCAGCTCCCCCGGCGAAATGCCTTTGACCGCCCCGACGGTTCCCACCGGCATAAACGCCGGGGTGTCGATCACGGCCCGTGGCGTCGTCAGACGCGCGGTGCGGGCGGCTTGTCCTGCTTGTGAGTGAGTCACCGTAAAGTGCATGCCCGACGCCATCTGCTCGCCTCTACATCCGATCTGGAGCGGAAACACCCAACAAGGTCAGACCGTTGCGCACCACCTGCTGCACCTGCCGCATCAGCGCCAACCGCGCCCCGGTCAGCCCTGGGGTGACGACCTCCCCCTGTCGGGGCAAGGGCGCCTTGTCCGTCTCCGGCGCGCGCGCGTCCGTCAGCGCCGACAGATCGTGCTCGAGATCCGACTCCGCAGCCGGCGGCAAGATGCGATGGCGGAAGTAGTACCCGTGCATCTGACTCGCCAACTCTTGGAGATAAAACGTGATCCGATGCGGTTCAAGCGCCTCCACGGCCCCCTCGACGACCGTGGGATAGACGGACAGTTTCCTGATCAAGGCAATCTCGTCAGGATCCTGCAGCAGGCTCAGCTCCGCCTGTGCCGTCGTCGGCACCACGATGCCGCGCGACTCCGCCACGCGGCACACGCTGGCCACGCGGGCATGCGCGTATTGGACGTAATAGACCGGATTGTCGGCCGATCGTTGTGTGGCCAACTCCAAATCGAAATCCACGTGCGTATCCGAACGGCGCATCAGGAAGTAGAACTTCGCCGCATCGACGCCGACTTCGTCCAGCACCTCTTTGAGGGTAACAAAGGTGCCGGCCCGTTTGGACATCTCGACCTTCTGGCCCCCGCGTAAGAGATTCACCATCTGCACGAGCACGACACGAAGCCGGTCCTTTGGATAGCCGAATGCCTCCACCACCCCCTGCATACGAGGAATGTAGCCGTGATGGTCCGCTCCCCAAATGTTGATCAGCCGATCGTACCCCCGTAGCAGCTTGTCGCGATGATACGCGATGTCGGAGGCCAGGTACGTGTAATCGCCGTCCTGTTTCTTGACCACCCGATCCTTCTCGTCGCCATACGCGGAGGATCGAAACCACAAGGCCCCGTCTTGCTCGACGATCAGGCCGCGCAACTTGAGTTCCTGGATCACCCGCAACACGGCTCCCGACTGAAGCAGGGAGGCCTCGCTGAACCATGACTCAAACGTGACGCCAAAGCGCGACAGGTCCTGACGAATCAGGCTGACCAATGCGTCATAGGCGAAGGCTTGGCAGCGACGCTCGGCTTCCTCCCGCGGGACGTTCGTAAGGGCATGTCCGTCGACAGCCGACAGCTTCCGTGCAACCTCCTCGATATAGTCGCCTTGGTAGCCGTCCTCGGGAACCGGCGTGTCAATGCCTTGCTGCGTGAGATAGCGTGCATACACCGACGCGCCGAGCAGTTTCATCTGACGGCCCGCGTCGTTGACGTAGTACTCTCGGACGACGTCATATCCTGCTGATTCCAAGAGCGCCGCCAGGGCCTGGCCGACGGCTGCGCCCCGCCCGTGCCCCACGTGCAGCGGGCCGGTTGGATTGGCACTCACATATTCGATCAAGACACGCTGGCCTTTCCCAATCTGACTCCGCCCGTAGCGAGCCCCCTGGGCTTCGATCTCTCGAAGTACTTCGAGCCAGAGCGCCTTCTTGACGGTCATGTTGAGAAAGCCCGGTCTCACGATATCGACACGATCGAGAAGGGCTTCCCGTCCCCCCATGTTGTCTACGATAATTTGAGCGATGTCATGGGGCGCGCGATGCTCCGCCGACGCCAGGGACATGGCCACTGTTGAGGCAAGGTCTCCCCACTCAGGCCGCTTGGGAGGATCAAGCGTAATCGAGGGCATGGGGTCGAGCTTGAGCTGACCCTTCTGCTGGGCCTGGCGCATGGCATGTTGCAGCAGCCCTTCGATCTTTTCCTGAACGATACTTTTCGGCAATGAGGTCCCTAAGTCTGCTTTTTCACAAGCAAAAAACCAATTTTGCACTTTAACATATTGAGAAGATCTCCCACAAGTCTTCGACCACGGTCGATGTCCGCGCAATCCGGTAATCTACGTGCTCGATATCAGCGCCAACCGGATATGACCATCGCGACATCATTCTTGTCTTGGCCTGCAGCCAACTCCCTTCTGGCCTATCATCGGCCTATAACAGCCTGGTGGATGTTCACCTGTTGACTAGCGGGAAGGCTGCGCCAATAACTTGCGGACCATCTCGAGATCGGCCGGTGTGTTCACGTTAATGAAGCTGCGGAGGTGGGGATCGAGGGGCGTGAGCTCGGCTTCCGAAACCTGAATCCCGTGTAGCGCCTGATCTTCTATCAAGCCTTGGAGGCGCAACTCCCCCGCCTCGGCCATGCGCTTGAGCGGGGTGAGGCACGTCTTTCGGTAACAGGCATGCATGGGTTGCGGCCCAGTCGACAAGACGGGAACGACATAGTCACTGCCGTGACAACGGCTAACCAGGTAGTCGACGACCGTTCGCTCCACAAGTGGCATGTCGCATGCGATGGCAAAAATCCATTCGGTCTCAGCGACCGTGAGCGCACTGTACAGTCCTCCCAGGGTCGCGCAATTCGGCAGGAGGTCATAGACCACTCGATGTCCTGCAGCCGATACCTCGGTGTTCGCATCTGCAAACGAGACGAGAACCTGCTCGAACACCTCGTCTAACACACCAAGCGCTCGGGCGAAGAGGGTTCGACCCCCAACCTCGAGTAGACGCTTATCGACCCCCATGCGGGCGCTACGTCCTCCCGCGAGAAGCACCCCTGTCACACCGGTGAGCCTCCCCGTGGCGCTCCTCATCCGTAGTTGCTCCATGTCATTGCCAAAAAAAGAGGGGGTGGGCCGAAACCCACCCCCTCCACTCCACGCCTATAAGAACCGGCTTACAGCGCCTTGCCCTTGCGCTTGTTCGCACGGCGGGCCAAGACCCAGCCCTCCAACAACACCACACCCGCTCCGATGACCACCGGGTAAATATAGGTCTCTCGCGGAATCGGCGGCTCCATGATCGTGTAGTAGAACGCGGAAACCGACATCTTCCGTCCGGCATCACCATTGTGACCATCCCAAGCGAAGAACACCGTCGGGATGTACTTGCCGGCTTCGAAGTAGGCGTACTCTTCATAGTCGTCCTTACGAGGACGCTCGATCATCACCGTCCAACGACCGTCTTTCCATTCCGATTTCAGCACCTTGATCTTCTCTTCGAAGTCATCGCGCTCCTCAAAGTCCTGGTCCCAGCCCGTGCCTTTGAAGGAGCGAAGCTTCCCATCCGCATCCCACTTGATGATATCCACGGGGTACTTGTTGTCTCCCCAGAGATACCGAGGCTTGGCTGGCGGAGGCAGCTCCTGCCACTTGACCGGGAATTGCATTGCAATCGCGTCGTTATACACCGTGTAGTTGTTCTGGTGGGCAGCGATCGACCCTTCTTCACCGGTCTTCGGCGCCTGTTCTTTTACGCCATGGCCCTCGAGGTTCACCTCGGTTGGCTCCCACGGCAGTTTGGCTTCCGCGACGCTCTTCGTTCGATCATCCCACTGGAACATGTAGACGATCTTGTCATTGTTGTAGAGGGACTTCACCCAGATATCATCGATCCGCGTAACGAAGTTCCGCGGTTTGTGCGTGATCTGGCCGCCCAATGCCACAATACGACGATCGCGCTTGACCCACATATCGTCGTTAGGATCAGCCGCGATCGCACCCTCAACGAAGCCTGAACGAATCACGAAATTGATCTTCGGCTTGTCCGTCAGGGGATCAATTTCGAGAGGATTGCCCTCTTTGTCCCGCTCACAGAGCGAATTGACAAAGTTGGCGATATCCCACCGCTCATCGACCGTCGTGTTGTCCGCAAAGGAGGGCATCGGGGTGCCGCTCACACCCGTCGAGAAGGTCCTGAAGATGTTCTTGACGTTATAGGGATCCTGCCGGCTGCCGCGGAAATTCCAGCATTTGTGCCAATTGGCCGGCTGAATCGAAAAACCCCAGTCATCCTTCAGGTTGAACGCGTTGCCGTCACCGCGCCCGTCAACACCGTGACATTCAATACACTTCTTCTCGACGATGAGCTCTGACCCACGCTTCCGGCTCTCATCAGTCGCCGGCTTGGGCTTGAGATCGGCCAACTGTAGTACGGTTTGGGTTTCCGTCTTCGCATCGTCGAACTTTCGATCCTTCACCAGCTGCGTGGTGACAAAGGAGAGCACCTGCAGGCGTTGTTCCTCGGTAAGAATACCTTCCCATGAAGGCATCGCAGAGCCGGGAAGACCGTGAGTCACGGTCTCAAAGAGATCGTTCTTTCCCTGCACCTGTTCCTTGTAGTTGAACAGAGGCAACTCACCCGAAGCCGTATGGCGGATTTTGAAGGTGCCCTGATTGAAGTTGCGTGGACGCGGCCAGAGCCGGTCGGCACCAGGGCCGTCGCCGGCCCCATCCACTCCGTGGCACCACACACACTTGGTGAAGTAGATACGCTTGCCCGCCTCGATCATATCGGCAGGCGGAAGAGGCGGGAGGTCCTGCTTCTTGAATCCTTCTGGAATGGCGTCTGCGGCCTGAACCGAACTAAGCGTTCCACTCGATAGGAACGTGGCGCCGATCAGGGCGACGCCTAGCGTCAGGCTGACAACTTTACGAATGTCCATTTTCATGTTCGTATCCCTCATTGGCGTAGTCGAGTGATTAGTCCCATGTACGGGGATAGTAACCCGTATGCCAATACTCGAAGAGGATGACCTTCCAAATTTCATCCGTTGTCAAGTGTTGCTCCCATGGTGGCATGACTGAGGCCCAAGGGAAGCCTTCGGGAGGAAGCCCGAGCCCACCCTTGGCGACACGCCAAAACACGAAAGTCTCTTGGAGCTGCGCCAGCGTTCCCGGATCGGTGAAGTTCGCGGGAATGGGATTGAACGCAAAGGCGTGAAGGCCGCGGCCGTTCAAGTTGTCCCCGTGACAGAAGTGGCAATTCTGGAAGAAGATCTCACCACCCTCCCGGACGTACTTGATATAGCCCTGGGCGTTCGGATCCCAAGGATTGGCTTCGGGCTTGGTCTGCATCAAACGCCCCATGCTCTGCTCGACGATGAGTTTGCGGGCAAATTGCTCGTCGAACTTACCTTCCGTGTTGGCACGATATGGGTTGTAAGCCGTCTGGAGTGTAACGGTCTTCCCATGCACCTTCGTATTCTGGGGCGGCGCTGGGTGGACCGTGCGCAATTCGATCGGCTCCTCCAAGTTGGGAAGGAAAGACTGATAGGAGCTCCATCCGACCAAAGCGGGAACGAGCAACAAAAACAACGAGCGGAGGGCCTTGTGAAAACCGCTCACCCCGTCCAGCACGTTGATGATGGGGGCTTTAAACTTATTCCAATCTTCCTGGTTACTCGACATCCACATGAACACGGCAACCAGTGAGGCGGTTCCGTACATCGCCCTCACGCTGAACGGAATTGGCGGATAGATCCGGTATTTGAGGTACCACTGGATGAAGGCCCAAAAGAGGATACCCTGCCAAAATCTTGGGACCGCGAGCCCACTCTTGTTCAAGAGGTAACTAATGAGGGTGAACATCAAGACGCAGAAGGCGAGCTCAAAGACCATCTGCATCGGCATGTACCCTTCTACTAACTTAAGCCAGGTCATAACTGCGATCTCCTTCTTAGGCTCAACGAGGCGCTTAATTAATCTTCGGTGGCTCTTTCCCCTCTTGAACCTGGGACAGGTAGTCGATGATTTTGTTCAAGGCCCCGGCGGTCAGTTTCTGCCCGAAAATCTTGGGCATCACTCCATCCGCAAACGGCTTTACGACGTACGCGCTTGGATTCACCACCGACTCCATAATGTATTCACGAGTTGATTTCGCTGTACCCTTGTAATCAGCCGCCTTGATCCGTGTTGGCGCGTTCGTGCCTTCGACCAATTTCGGCCCTACGGCCCCGGTCGCACCAGGGATCCCAGGAATGGTGTGGCAGACGATACATTGCGCCTTGGCAAAGATCTGATCAACTGGCTCCGTGCCATCCGCCAGAACCCCACCGCCACCCCCAGCAGGCTTGTCCTCGGACATCTTGGGTCGGTCCGACTCGGGAATAAACTTCTCGTAGGACTTCGCGATTTCCTCGTACCCCGGTGGTTCCTTCCCCTCTCGAACATACATCCACGTATCCACAGCCGCGAGCTCACCAATCGACAACGAGATCGGTGGCTTATGAATCCTCGGCATCGGGCTTTCTTTATCGTTTGTGCCCTTCACGCCGAATCCCGCAACCACAAAGCAGTTCGGACAGGAATGAGATTCGGCAATGTATTCCTGGCCATTCTCAGCGGTTCCAGAGCCCGGGAATGATTCCTTATCGGTAGTATCTCGTTCAGCGGGCTTCCCCTTGTGATAGCGGGGATCATTGAGGCGCTCATCAAGACGCCCCGGCAACCCCCAGAGATTTGGGGCGCGTTCGCTCAGGAAGCCCTGGTTAAAGCCATGGCAGAGTGGACACTGCCCCTTGCCGATCGCCCCTTGGGTCTTGCTTTGGCCAACACCACCGAAAATGATCTTCTCACCTTCATCCGCAAGCTGTTGGGGACTCATGGAAGGGAAGTCCAGTTTGACTACGGGTGGAGGAAAGCCTCCCTCGACCTGAGGCAACCAGTTCCCGTAACCTGAAAGAAACGCCGCGACGAAAAACATCATGCCGCCGATTTTGAATAAGGCGCTCAGATTGGCGAAGTACAACCCCATCATCAGGGTCATGGCCGTGATCATGGCCAGGGACACCGGGAGGAGTCGGCTCTCCGCGAAGAAATTGACCTTGTAGTTGGCGATCGCGATGAACAGCAGGACCGTCGCGATCATACCAATGAAGGTTTTGAACGAAGCCTGTTTCTTTTTGACAGGATCGGAGATGCCGACCTGAAAATACACAAACAGGCCGGCTAGGAAGGCCAGGACAGGCCATCCCATGTCCCATGCAGTCGAGATTAAATTACCCACAGCTCAATCCTCCTCAGGGTAGGCATGGGGCTCCTCCAACATCGGGAGACGCCCCTGCCTCTCTAGTCGTGACTCCGTGTCTAGTGACCGCCAACTGGCTGCGGTGCTCCACCAGGAACCGGCACTTTCGCCTCCACAGGTGCGGCTTTCTTGGTGAGTGAGCCGACCCAGAAGACAAACAAAATGCTGATCCAGAAGAACAACACATTGGCGGAAATCATATTGGCGGCAAACCCGACCGTGTGCGTATAGGCCCACGGTGAGTTGTCTCGCATGATTTCGTTCACATGCCAGAAGAGCCGCACCGACGACCGGATGTAGCCCATCAATCCCATCATCCAGGTAAAGGCTGTCGCCAGCATGATCAAAGCATATTGAGACCGAGCAGAGATCTTGCCCCACTCGATCGGCCCCATTTGCTTGGCGCCCTTCATCATGACGCTATTTAAGGCGAACATGAAGAACAGACAGGAGAGTGTCGTGGCCACCTGAGGAACGGAGAGGCCGACGCGGACGTTGGCCGGAATGTAATATCCGTACACAGCGAGCCACACGATATTGATGTACGCAAAGGCGAAGAAAACACCCATGAAGATGTTCCCGAATTTCGACCAGGAGACGGTCGAAACTTTGTTGCCGCGCATGTACCACACGAAGCTCAAGACCGTGGTAGTGATGATGACGTTAATACCACCGTTCTTGGCCGACATGACGCCGTAGTTACCGAGCACGGGATGCTGCTGGCCACCCATGGCCTTCAGTTCGGCTGGGCTCATGACCATGGTATGGGGGGTAATAAAAATCGTAAATCCGCAGAAGAGAATAAACACAAGAAACTTGATATACCGGAAATACTTCTCAGCGCCGCGCATGCGGCCCAGCGCCTGCCAGAGATAATAGTTCGTGCTGAGGAAGAGAATGCCGATCATGGTGGCCTGAATGATGAACAACCAAGCCAACAGACCGCCCATCAGCGTGATACCCATTTGCTGGCGATAGGCATACACCTCACGCATCAGCCAGTAGCCGGCGAAAGGTAGCGGGATCAAGAACGCCACGCCGATCGCCATGGCGATGTACCCCATCCAGTCATAGTGTGCCCGATCTTCATCGGTCTTTGAGGAAAGGAACCGGTAGGCAGCATAGGCCGCCACGACGCCTCCACCGAACGCCATATTGCCCAGGATCCGGTGCAAGTTCAGTGGATTCCATAAAGCGGTGTGGATCACGTGCCAGATGTTCCCCAGGAACCGGCCCTGCTCGTCCACGCCAGCGGGTGACATCATGAAGCCGATCCAGGAATTGGCCAGGAACATCAATACAGTTCCAATAACGTTCAGGATGCAGGACATGCTCAAGTGAATCCACTTGAGGAACCCAGTCTTCATCTTGTCCCAGCCATAGTAATAGATGTAGAGGGTGCCGCTCTCGGCCACGAACATCAGCGCGTAAATGTGCATGACCGGGCGGAAGATGCCGGACAGATATCCGAAGAATGACGGGTACAGCGTCAAGAAGGTGAAGATTAAGATACCTCCCAAGATCGCGGTCAACGAGTAAGCTGTGAGACTGATCTTCACGAAGTCGTAGGCGAGCTGGTCATACTTCTTCCCGAGCGCTTTGTCCTTCGAGACCACCCCCATGAACTCGATGATCATGCAGAAGATGGGCACAGCCAACACGAAGCTGCCGTAGTAGAGATGCTGCTGGTTGGCAAACCAGATCAACACCCGGCTCTCGAAGTTGTAACGAGGATAGTCCTTCTCCCCATCAGTGGTCACGGGAGCAGCCACCCCACTGACGATACCCTCTGTCTTGTAATAGACGTCGCGCCCCTTCTCGACTTTTGCATCCTTCTTATCGCCATCCTTCTTGGCCGCTGCTACCTCAGGCGGAGGTCCGCCCGCTGCCGGCCCACCACCACCAGCCAATGCCGGGAGCGACGAGAGGATAGGGAGAAGAAGGAGGCCCACCATTGCGCCAAGCGCCATGATCGACAGAATTTTCCTACCTGATGGACTGCCCATGGCTTACCTCCTTAGACAGAACGAAAAATCGCTCAACTAAAAATTAGGTCTTAGTTGCGGAACAAGTACCAATAATCCAACCCCTGCGCATCCATGAGGTAGTGATCCACCAACGTGAAATAGGAGAGCGCGATCATGATGGACACCACCACGGCGAACACCGTGTTGTTCAACAGCGCCTTCGACTTTGCGCCAACAAAGAGCAGGACCACTCCGATGATAAATGTCGCGACCCAAAAAAATGGACTGGTCATCGTCCGTTCCTCCTACGAGCTTTAAATGAGCCTATGAGCCACACCCGCCTTGCAGGGATTCTTCGTATCCGCGTGCATCAGCACGGGCACTGGACTCCAGCGAACCAGTAGAAGAACCAGAAGCTCACCGCAAGGGTAATGTAGAAAATCATTTTGCCTAATTTAATCTTCCATTCAGGATCGGCAACTTCTGCAGCCATGGCTCACGTCTCCTCTTGCTTTACAGTGAAAAATGCCCAGTTTTTGAGGGGTTACCCTTGACACACTGATAGGCGAGTGTTAAAAAAATCACGCGGTTTTCACCACGACGAGGGCCTCAATGAAGCAGAAAAACTCAAAATTGTTTGACATTATAGTTTTGGCCGGAATGGTTGTCAATATCATTTTGGCCGTGTTTCTGATCCTCTACTACTTTGATTTTCTATAGATTTTGCACCGCTCGCCACCGCAGAATTTCCTGTCGTTTGCTCTGACTTTGCGCATCGAAAACCGATCGTTTCGTCACGAAAATCGGGGACAATTTTACTCCGACTTGTGATGCGCAAATCACCTCCCGTCGTCGTGTAACCCCCTCCTCGCATCACACGGAACGTCCCCGATTCAGGACCAACGGGATTATGATCCGGCAGCTCACGGTATGCCGTCTCCAGATACCAGTCGCTCACCCATTCCATGACATTGCCGGCCCCATCCATCACCCCAAAAGGACTGCGATCCTCTACAAAGGCGGCCACTGGCGCCGCCGCTTCGTATCGATCGTTGACGCGGGCCCAGTTCGCAGCTCCGGGACGATCGTCGTTTCCCCATGGCCAGAGCCGACCATCAGTGCCGCGCATCGCCTTCTCCCACTCTGCTTCCGTGGGCAGACGCTTCCCCTTCCACCGGCAGTAGGATTCGGCATCATCATAGGAGATGTACACGACGGGCTGGTTGGGACCACGCATCCGGGCCACGTTCTTGGCATAGCGAGAAGGGGGACCGGCTTTGCGATGGCCCGTTGCCGCAACGAAGGTCTGATAGTGATGATTGGTCACTTCATAACGATCGATGGAGTACGCATCCAGGTAAATGGTTCCCTGGGGTGCCTCATCATATCCCCCTCCGTTGTAACCTCGAATAAAGGGGCCAGCGGGAACCATGACCATGTCCTCCGCGAGCGGCGTTTCGCGGGTCGATGCGTCCGATTTGTCTGGGACAGGCGCTAAGTCAGAGGGCGCCTCCGTCGACTCGAATGGGGTCAAAGAAGTTCCCCGCAGGATGCCCATGATCGGGAAACTGGCAAAGAAGGCCACCAGGAGCAGCAGGGCCACCTTGAATTTGGTCTCTAACATGAATTTCCCTGCGGGAGAGAACGGGCTAACTCTGCGATTTCGCCTTGGACTTGGTCTGGTTCTCGCCATCCCTGGCACAGCGAATTCCGATGGTGCTGTCGGTGCGGAGCAACTTCGCCTGAAAACGTTTGGTAAGCCGCGCGCCGTGGGAGGTCTCCCGCCAAGAACCGCCCCGGATGACTTTCACTTCACCATCGGGAGGCCCCTGAGGATTGCGATAAATTGATTTCCCATAGTAGTGCTCATCGTAGGTATCCGCGACCCACTCCGCCACGTTGCCCGTCATATCGTAGATACCGTAAGGACTGCGCCCCAATTCAAATGACCCGGGAGGGGCCAGGTATTTGAACCCGTCCTCTGCGCCATCGGTGTTGGCGCGATTCGTACCCAGATCATCTCCCCATGGATAGCGCCGGCGCGATTCACCACGAGCCGCTTTTTCCCACTCAGCCTCCGTCGGCAGTCGCTTCCCCGCCCATTTGCAATATTCCACGGCATCGCGCCACGACATGCCCACGGCGGGCAGTTCCGGCTTGGTGATCTTGGAAATGTCGTCTTCGAAGACCGGAATAAACGGCTTGCCGCGCTTCGTCATATTCATGTACTGCTCATATTCACCCTGGGTCACTTCTTTCTTGTCGATATAATAGGTGTCCAGATAGACGGGGTGCTCCGGCGCCTCATCAGGATCGCCTTCTGTTCCTCCCATCCGAAATTGCCCCGCCGGGATTTCGACCATTTCGCGCCCATCCTCGCTCACGATCGTCTTATAAAGGGAATAGTCGACCTTGTTCACCACTTGCGCTTGCTGCGTGTCCTGGGCCCGCGCCATCGCCAACGCCTGTTCGCGTGCCTTCTTGTTGTCGTAGGACTGACTCATGAGCCCCACGATCATAAGAATGAACGACCCAAACACGAAGATGATCGATCCAATCAAGACCTTATCGTTATCCATCAATAAAACTCTCTCGAACGATTGACGCCTCAGGCGGTCGGCGCTGGAGGTTCGGCCTCTTGAAGTGCCCGTCTGCGCTCGGCCCAGGTATCCAGTAAGGCCGATATCTGCACACCTAGAAAACCACCCATGGCCGCACCGGCGCCCGCGCCAACGGAAATACGTTCTTCCCCCGCCAACACCCATGCGAGCAGGCCGCCGAGGACGGTCCCGACGAGGATACTGACCAAGAATCGGCGCCCCCCTAGCAACCCCACCACGGCGCCCAGCGCCACCCCAACGCCAACAGCTCCCGGGATGGACACCGTTCCCATGTTGTCACCGATCAGACCGCCCACTGTGCCCATGACCAAGATGCCCAACGCGACATCGATGATCCGTCCAACCACGCTCCGTCTCCCTTCCTTAGCCGAATCGTCCGTTACGGAGCGGAAGCGACAATCGGCCCGAAGTCGATTTCCACGCCCGGAGGACAGAAAATTGAAATCCCCCAAGCCTTGGGCGCTGGCTCATGTTGATGAATGCGCTTGAAGTCTTCGTAGACGTTCATCTTCTCTTCTACCCACTCCCCAATCGACTTCGTACCGCTTTGGGCCACGATTTCAGCACCGCTGAACATTCCACCCTCGGTCAGCGTCCCCTCGGCCTTCGCGACGCTCCACACATACTTCGTGAACACCGGAATGAAATAGAAATCGGTGTCCAACGAGACATAGAGAATTGCGAGCGGATCGCCCGTTGCCGGCGCCTTCTGCAAACGCCACCGCCACGTGAGGACGGGATAGGCTTTGGGATCCCAGTCGATCTTCTTCTTCTTGATCCGTTGGTCCGCGTCCCGCACGGCTAAGAAGCCGCCACCGTCAGCGGACTGTACCTTGTACGCACTGCGGGCTCTCGATTCGCTGCGTTGACTTTCATTTTCCCAATTCGACGGAAAACCATCGGCCTCTTTGGATTGAAAATCTTCCAGCACCAACTGTCCCGCCGCGCGAGCGGCGGAAGAATCCAATGCCAAGATGATCGTCATGCATCCGAGACCGACCACACACCATCGCGCGTACTTGAACAACCGCTCAGTCACCGCCATGCCTCCATTCGCTCACATCTCCGCAGCCCCACGTCGTCATGCGCAACCCTCACGCCTCCCGCGAGGGCGACGGCACCCAGACCGAGGCCTTCATCGACTCGCTGGCCCGACGTTCAACAACCGGCAAACTCCGCTCGCTCACCCAGAAGACGAGGAGCACCGCGGCCCAGAAGACGACCATATTGAGCGTCACGATCTTGGCCGCAAACCCCAACGTCGGCGTAAAGGCCCAGGGCGAAACATCCTGCATGAGTTCGCTGACGTGCCACCCGAGTCGCCCGGATGATCGAATGTATCCCATCAGCCCCATGACCCACGTGAATGACGCGGCAATGGCAAAGAGCCCCACCATGCCGCGATCCGTCATGAGCCCCCATCGAACCGGGCCGTGCACGATGGCCCCCTTTAACATTGCGCGGTTTACTAGCAAGCCGACCACCACCACCGTCAGCGTCGTTAACGCTTGTGGGCCGGAGAGCGCCACCCGAATGCTCGCCGGCACGTAGAAACCATAGATCGACAGCCAGAGAATGTGCGCCATCCCCCCAAGGAACAGGACGCCGAGCATGAGGTTGCCACGGCGCTGCCAAGGTACAGTGATCGTTCGATTGGCACGACGATAGAAAATAAAGCTCACAGCCGTGACACAGATCATGAGATTCACTGCGCCGTTCTTGGCCGACATGACCCCATAGTTCCCCACGACGGGATGTTGGGCTCCACCCATGGCCTTCACTTCGCCGGCCGACATCATCACTGTGTGGGGAGTCAGCCAGACCATCACGGCCAGCATCAGTCCCCATACCAGATATTGAGTGTAGGGTTGATACCGCTCTCCGCCTTGAAGCCGCGCCAAACTTTGCCACAGGTAGTAGTTGATGCCGAGAAACAGTGCCCCGATCAGCAACGCTTGCACGACAAAGAGCCAGGTCAATAACCCGCCCATCATCGTCACCCCCATGCTTTGCCGCCAGGCGTACACCGACCGCATCAACCAATACCCCGCAAAGGGCATCGGCAGGAGCGCGCAGACCGTGACAAATAAGAAAATGTAGCCGACCCAATCGTAGTAGGCCCGCTCCTCCAACGACTTGCTCGAAAGAAATCGATAGGACGCATAGGCGAGCACGACCGCGCCCCCCGACATAATGTCGGCCAGGAAGCGATGTACGTTCAGAGGATTCCAGAGCGCCGAATGCAGGAGGTGCCAGGTGTTACCGAGAAACTGGCCCTGCGCATCGACCCCCGATGGCGTCATCATGAAGGCGGCCCATGCATTCGCCAATAACAAGAGGGCGCCGCCGAAGGCGTTCGTGAGCACCCCTACCGCCGCGTGGATCCATTTGCGCCCTGCCCCGGCCAACCGGTCCCAGGTGTAGTAATAGAGAATCAGCATCAGCGCTTCGCCGACGAACACCAATGCATAGACGGGCATGAGCCGCTTAAACGTCCCCCCCATGTATTGCATGAAGTGCGGATACAGAAAAATCAGCAGGCCCAGCATCATGCTCCCCACCAAGGCCGTCAGCGACATGGCCAGGACGGATACACGGGCGAAATCCTTGGCGAGGCGGTCATACCGAAACGCCAGACTTTTGTCGCGCGTTCTTAATCCGAGAAACTCGATGAGCACACAGAAGATGGGCAAGGCCAAGACAAAGCCGGCGAAATACGTGTGCTGCTGGGTCACGAACCAGACGATCAGCCGGCTGTCGAACGAGCCGAGCCGCGGATAGGTGATCTCTTCGGCGGCCGGGGCCGGCGGACCACTCGGAGTGCCGGGCGTCTTAAAGAACACGTCGCGGTGACTCTGCTCTTCAGAGAAACCACTTGTCTGGTCCGAGGCGATGGCCGACACCCACCCCGATAGAACGGTCCCGAGCACCGCCAACACCACCACTGCTGCAAGCCATCGACGCATCAGCTTTGCTCCACCGCCACGGGTTTGTGTGTCTCAGGAACCGCCATCAGATCCGGTGGCATGGGTGGCCTCTTCCCGCCCCCCGCTTGCATCGAGAGCAACCCGGTCACAAAGGGACAGCGCAAGACGGACGCCGGCACCTGGGACTGGATGCGATCTTCAAAGGCACGCCTGGCCCCCAGGTGATAGCAATAGCCGGCCATGACCGCCCCCACCGCCCCGGCCATCATCACGAAATGAGAGGGTGACAGTGGGGCCCATCGAAACACGAAGACGGCTGCGCCATAGAGCACCAAAAAGTACGTCGCCGCAAACGCCAGACCGGGCCACCACCAAAACTTGGCCAACTCCAACCAACGGCTTTGCCGCCATCGAACGAACCACGGCGCAGGCGCACTGAGGCCGGCCAGGTAGGCGCACAGGGCCACGCCCCCGGCAAGAGCAGTTGCCACCAGCAGCTGCGCGAGCGCAGCGGCCCCGATCAAGGACGCCTGCGCAGCGAGCCACGCTCCCACCCCCGACAGGACCATCCCCACCGCCGCCCACCCGAGCAGCAGCCGCGGGGCGCTCACCAGGAGGCCGCGAAGGCTCCCACCATCCGGAAACGTCAAGAACGACCGCCCTTGGCTTTCCATCCAACGGAGGTGCCCGATCTCCATCGCATCGCGGGCGACCGCCGTCGACGGAATGATGATCGCCATCATGGCCGGGCCGTCCGGATGTTGGAGGAAATCGTAGCCCACGGTGATTTGCAAGAGCGCCAACACGAGCAAGGCCAACTGCACGCCGTAGACCGCTCCCACCCACCCCAGTAGCCAGGCCCAGCGCCGCGGGCTTTCGGCCGTTGGCAGGGCGGCAAACGGGAGACGCCGGCCGATCGAATACGAGACTCCTGAGGTCACGGTCCCCACAACCGCCGCCACAGCCAGCAGCACCACGGGGTCCGAAAGCGGCACCACAGGCTTTACGAGGCGATAGGCCGCAAACGCCACGAATCCAACGACGAACATCACCCACCGCTTGCGCGTGCGAATCTCCGGCTCCGTCACCGCGAGGCTGAGCTGCGGCAAGACTCGTAAGGCTAATCGATGCAACATCTCGTTCAGGACTGCATGTTGAGAACTGCGGACTGTGGCCACCGTGCTGCAGTCTTCACGGGGGTCTCTCTCAGCACACCGGCCTCAGCACTCGTTACTGTTTCTGTGCCGCCATTCCGAAATATTTCGCCTTCGTTTCTTCCATCAGTGCCACCGTCACGCGCGGCAGCCCGCGATCCGCGGCCGTCCGTTCCAGCTCTACGCGCGCCATGGCTCGGACCGGTGCCGGCACACGATCGAGTCGGCGTTCGGCTTCCTCATCCCATTCGATCGTCGTCCCGAGCCTCGCTTCGGTCAGCAGATCGTAGGTCACGACTCGCTGCCCCTTGCTCCGCAGAAATGTTTCGGTGTCTTCCCTCACCAGCGCCTGAAGGTAGGGCGCCATGCGATCCACTCGGTGCAAGGCTTCGTCGGTCCACATGACACGATCGACCAGGGCTGCGGCGCGCGTCGGCGGGACCTCCACGCCCACTTGCCAGTGACATCCGCAGCATTCGGACCGGACAAACCACGAAGGCTCGCCACGTTCATCGAGGCATTCCTCAATTCCCTGCGTATGCATCCATCGCCCGCACCCACAGACCAACATTCTAAAATCCCATTGTAGAGTTTTGAGTGTTTAGTGTTGAGTGGTCGACGGAGCTCCGTTGTTCAACACGCATCATTCAACACCCACAATTGGTTCTTTTACCCAATCTTCCCCGGATACAAGATATACAGCAGGGTGTAGGTGACGCTGCCCGTCACAAAGAGAATGCAATAGATCACCATCGTAAAGGTGCCCAGAGCCCTGTGGCGTCGCGCACCATTGGGCCAGATCCGCTGGATGAGCAGTTCCAGTCCGAAGACGATGGCGAGCAAGACCAAGAACCCCAGATACACTTCCAGCTTCCGCATCGAAAAGCCTGCCGTCGCGACCCGCGCGAGAAAGAGCAGCACCAGGATGCCCGTGATCGCCCCAAACAGGAGGCCGACCTTCCGCCAGGACGTTTGAAGGGTGGCCTCTCTGAGTTGTCGCCGACCGGGCATGACCACCTGCGCGCGGAATCCCAGAACGATCATGTACACCGCCATGACGATCCCGATGATGACCAGGATGATGTGAAAGATAAGGAGGGGAATGAAGAACTTGTAATAGAGCTCCTCCGGCCCACCGAATCCTTCCTTGCCCTCATAGGCCAAGACACCCAGCGAGCGGAACAAGTAGTAATTCACGAAGAAGACGAGCATGGCCAACATGCCGCCCAGCATGAGTGAATGGTGGGCAGTGGCCTGCCCCTTCTTGGCCTGGATCCATCCGACGACGAACAAGGCCGTAAACAGCGTCGCCATCAATTGGCTCAAATCGGCGCCAATCGTCGCGTGTGTCCCGAAGAAGCCCGGTTGTTTCAGCCAGTCCGCCATTGAATGATCGTTACCGAGCGCGACGCCCCTGCACCACGGCCGTCGGTTCTAATTCCTCCACGGATGGATAGCCTGCCCGAGCCATCCAATCCATGGCCTCGGCGGTCGTGAAGCAGCCGCCGCGAGGGGTATTGACCAAAATGTGCACCGCAAAGGCGGTCGTCCAGGCGGGACTCGTCCCGCTCGCGTCAAGAAATCGATCCTTGATGACGAGGCGTCCACCGCCGGCCACGTGCCCGAACGTCTTCGCCACCAGCGCAGCGTTAGTGGCGTTATCCTGATAGTGCAAGATGTCCGACATCAGAATCACATCGTATGGTCCGCCAAGACCATCACGGTTAAAGTCTCCGCTCTTCAACTGGATCCGGCCTTCAAGGTCTGCGTCCTTCACGACCCTTTCGGTCAATCGCAGCGTCTCCGGCAGATCGAAGACCGTGGCCGTCAGGTGCGGATAGGTCTGACAAAAGGCGATCGCGTTCGTACCCGCCCCCCCGCCCAGGTCGAGCATGGTCCGGGCCTCATCCAGTTGCAGCCGTTTCGCCAGGGACGGGCCGGACTGCTGCCCAATGCGATGCAACACCGCCAAGACATGGCTCCCCAGCTCCGGATTCTCCAAGAACACGTGCCGGGTCACCGGCGATCGGCCCGTCCGGATAGTTTCTTCGAGGCGGCCCCAGTTCTCCCATTCCGCGTCGTGCAAGACCAGAAGGTGGCCGATGTACTGCGGCGCGGACTTGACCAAATAGGTCTGCGCCGCCGTGCTGTTGGAAAACTGCTCGCGGGTTTTCGTGAGGACACGCAACGCCACCAGCGCGTTGAGTAGGAGCGTCAGGGCGCGTTGATCGGCTTGGAGACGGCCCGCCAGTTCCTCGGCGGTGCGGGGCCGACCGTCGAGCTGTGAGAAGACGTCCAGCTTGACCGCCGTCAGGAGGATCTTGGTCTCCCAGTAGTAGCCGAGTTGGAAAATCTCAGCGAGGGACAGGTCGCGGGCCATAACCATCCGTTCCAGGCGTCACAACAGGCAAAACGCCCAGCAAGTTCAGAATTTGGCAATCTTACAGAGTTCAGAAACGGAAAGGCAAGGCAGGTATCGCATGCTCAGAATAGGCGATGGCAGGACACGGCGGATGTCCTCTGCGGTTATTCGAAAATCCGGTTGCTCTTTCGTGTGCCGCGCCGGCCACAATGGGAGCTGGATGTGAATTTTGCAGGAGCGCGAGAAACAAAAAGGGCGGCGACCGCATGGCGGCCGCCGCCCTCCGCTTCCGAGTGCCCCGGTTGAATGCGCCGGGACCTTGGTCTCGCTTACTGCAGGGCTGCCTTCACTTCAGCCTTGCCGCCCTCAGGCACATCAACTTCGATTTCCATGGCCTGGCCCTTCTTGACGAAGGGGTGCCACACAACGAGCTTGTGCTTCCCGGCGGGCACGTCCTTCAGCTCGAAGGAGCCGTCGGCATTGACCACCGCGAAATGCTTGTTGCTGACCGGGAGGAAGAAGGACTGCATGAACTCGTGCTGGTCACACTGCAAGCGGAAAAAGGACCCGGCCTTGTCCTGGCGCAACACGACCGGCTTGTCCAGTTTGGAACCCTTTTCGGCCAAGCCGATGTTGAACACCGTCGTGGAGCTCGGGCCCTTCACTTCAAAGGAGTGCGGATTGTGCAGCACACCCTTCACGGACTTGGGATCGTCCGGATCTGCATCGTTATTCACCACACGGAAGCTCTTCTGCTTCACAACGACGCCGGCGAACGGCTGGAATTCACAGAAGTCCGCCGCTACATCGGTCCCAGCAAAGCCGTCCATGAAGGCCTGATCTTCAATGTCCCTGATGGCCACCACGGCGTTCTTCAGGCCACCGTCCTTACCAACTTCGACGGTCGGCAGGAAGCGCTTATCACCGTCCATCAATCCCTTGTTTGGATTCTTGGGGCAGAACTTTGGGTTCGGAAACTTCGAGAAGAGGAATTCCTTCTTCTCGGCCTTGGCGGTGGTGGTCACCTTCCCGGTCACAGTCCCACCTGCAAACGAGGTCAGCGGAGCCGCCAGAAAGGAAGCCGCGATCAATCCTGAGAGTCCTAGCAACGCACCTGTCTTCATGTGACTGCCTCCTTGATAGTTAAACGGATGTGTGGGTGCTCGTGCCAAACACCCGCGACCTGATTGTACTGGG